>CAVBJJ010000079.1:0-2071 GCA_963595735.1 bacterium | reverse complement strand
AAAACCGTTTATGATGTACTGCCCCCGGAGTTTGCCCAGGATGTGGCGGAAATGCTCCGGGAGGGTGTGCGGATCGCCGGCGGCTGCTGCGGCACTACCCCGGACTATATCCGTGCGCTGACGGAGACCAGCCGCGACATTTCTCCTGTCCCGGTCACGCCGAAGAAAAAGACCTGGGTCTCCTCCTATACCCACGCAGTGGAGTTTGGCGAGGCGCCCATTCTCATCGGCGAGCGCATCAACCCCACCGGAAAAAAGCGCCTGAAACAGGCGCTGAAGGAGGGCGACATCGACTATATCCTCCAGGAGGGCGTGCGCCAGCAGGACTGCGGCGTGCAGATTCTGGATGTCAATGTGGGTCTGCCGGATATTGACGAGCCGAAAATGCTCACGGAGGCCTGCTTTGAGCTGCAGGCCATTCTGGATCTTCCCCTGCAGATCGACACCTCCGACCCTGTTGCCATGGAGGCCGCGCTGCGCCGCTACAACGGCAAGGCAATGATCAACTCCGTCAACGGCAAGGAGGAGAATATGCACGCCATCTTCCCGCTGGCGAAAAAATACGGCGGTCTGCTGGTTGCGCTGACGCTGGATGAAAACGGCATTCCCGCCACCATGGAGGGGCGGGTCGCCATTGCGGAAAAAATTATCCGCACCGCCGCCCAGTACGGGCTGGACAAGCATGACCTGATCTTCGACACCCTGGCAATGCCCGTCAGTGCGGACACCGGCGCGGCGCTGACCACGCTGCGCTCCCTCCATGTGATCCGCCGCCAGCTGGGCTGTCATACCTCGCTGGGCGTTTCCAATGTCTCCTTTGGTCTGCCCAGCCGGGACGGCATCAATGGAACATTCTTTGCGCTGGCGCTGGAAAACGGTCTTTCCGCCGCCATCATGAATCCCTATTCCGGGGACATGATGAAAACCTATTTCGCGTTCCGGGCGCTGCACAATCTGGACGCAAACTGCATGGAATACATCGACTTTGCCCAGCGCTACGCCCCCGCCGCCCCTGCGGCCTCCAGCGCTGTGCCGGCGGTCACCGCCAAGACGGAGCACTATCACTCCGCCCTGCAGCGAGCCATTGTCAAGGGACTGAAAGAGCAGGCAGGCGATTTGACCCTTGCCATGCTGGCGGAGGCGCAGCCGCTGGATATCGTGCAAAACGAGATCATCCCCGCGCTGGACATTGTGGGAAAGGGCTTTGAGGAAAAAACCGTCTATCTGCCCCAGCTGCTCATGTCTGCGGAGGCCGCCAAGCAGGCCTTCGGTCAAATCAAGCAGCACATGGAAAATCAATCGGAAACAGACGCCCAGCCCCAGAAGTGCCCCTTTATTCTGGCCACGGTGCATGGCGATATCCACGACATCGGCAAGAATATCGTCAAGCTGCTTTTGGAAAACTACGGCTTTGCCGTCTCCGATTTGGGCAAAGATGTGCCGCCGGAAACCATCGTCCAGGCTGTGGTCGATACCCACGCGCCCCTGGCCGGGCTGAGCGCGCTGATGACCACCACCGTCCCCGCCATGGAGGAGACCATACGGCAGCTGCGGGCGGCCGCACCCTGGTGCAAGGTCATTGTGGGCGGCGCGGTGCTCAACCAGGAATACGCCGATCAGATCGGCGCGGACAAATACGCCGGCGACGCCATGGAGACCGTCCGCTATGCCGAGGAGATCGACCAGGCGCAGTAAAACATCGCCGTTTATATCTAAACAACAGGGTCACGCATTACGCTGCGGCGACCCTGTTGTTTTCAAATTCTAATTTTATTTTTTCTTCAAGTTTTTCTTGACTTTTTGCGAAATGTCTTATATAATAATTAGGCGGTCAACGCTATGGAGAAGTCGCGTAGTTTGGTCGAGCGCGCACGATTGGAAATCGTGTAGGCCCCAAAAGGGTCTCGAGGGTTCGAATCCCTCCTTCTCCGCCAAAGAGCAGGTGCATTTGCACTTGCTCTTTTTCTATTGCAGACTGCAAAACAAAAAATCAACGGCGGCAACACGAATCCGTGTTGCATCTGTCAAGTAAAAGTAGACACGAATAAAAAAGTCATAGCATCAGAACCCC
>CAVBJJ010000078.1:0-2099 GCA_963595735.1 bacterium | reverse complement strand
GCTGGACGCGCTGATCGACAGCTTTGCCGCGCTGCCGGGCGTTGGCAGAAAAAGCGCCCAGCGCCTGGCCTTTCATGTGCTGTCCATGCCCCAGGAAAACGCCGAGCAGCTGGCAAATGCCATTCTGGCCGCGCGCAGCCAGGTACACACCTGCCCGGTATGCCAGAATTTGACCGATGGGGAGCTGTGTCCCATCTGTGCCAACGACCGCCGGGACAAAAGCACGATCTGTGTGGTGGCAGAACCGCGGGATGTGGCCAGCATCGAGCGCAGCCGGGAGTATTCCGGTGTGTATCATGTGCTGCACGGGGTACTCTCCCCCATGCGGCATATCGGCCCGGATGACCTGAAAATCGCCGAGCTGGTGCAGCGGGTCGCGGAGGATACGCCCCAGGAGGTCATCATGGCCACCAACCCGGACACCGAGGGCGACACCACGGCGATGTATCTGTCCCGGCTGCTCAAGCCCTTTGGGGTGCGCGTGACGCGGCTGGCCTATGGCATCCCGGTGGGCAGCAATCTGGAGTATACGGATGATGCAACGCTACTGCGCGCGCTGGAGGGACGCCGGGATATGTAACCCTAAAAAAGCACCGCGGAAAACGACCCGCGGCGCTTTTCTTCTGCTCCGGATGAGGTGATAATGATGGAACGACAAAGCGGTCTTTTGCTGCCCCTGTTTTCCCTTGCCTCCCCCTGGGGGATCGGCACGCTGGGGCAGCCCGCTTTTGATTTTGTGGATTTTCTGGCCGCGGCCGGGCAGAGCTGGTGGCAGCTGCTGCCCCTTGGCCCCACCGGGTATGGAGACAGCCCCTATCAGAGCTTTTCCAGCTTTGCGGGCAGCGTTTACTATCTTGACCCGGCGCTGCTGTATGCCGACGGCCTTCTGACAAAGGCGGAGCTGCAAGCCCTGGGCGGGCACTGGGGAAAGGTGGACTACGGTATGCTGTATACCAGCCGTCCCCCGCTACTGCGGCAAATTTGCGCCCGTGGCTGGGAGCGGGACGCGGCGGCGGTACAGGACTTCCGGCGCGCCAATCCCAGGGTGGAGGATTACGCCCTGTATCAGGCCTGCAAAGCACAGTTTGCCATGCGTCCCTGGTATGACTGGCCGGACGAGGGGCTGCGGCGGCACCGGCCGGAGGCGCTGGACAAGGCGCGGCAGACGCTGGATGCGCAGCTACGGGTGCAGATCTACGGGCAATTTCTCTTTGACCGGCAGTGGCGCGCCCTGCGGGATCACGCCCACAGCAAGGGAATTCGCCTACTGGGCGATTTGCCGTTTTATGTGGCCATGGACAGTGCGGACATCTGGGCGGAGCCGCAGTTTTTCCAGCTGGACGACCAGGGAAAGCCCGGCGCGGTCGCCGGGGTGCCGCCGGACTATTTCAGCCCGGACGGGCAGCTTTGGGGAAATCCGCTGTACGACTGGGACGAAATGGCGCGGGACGGCTGGGGCTGGTGGATCCGCCGTCTTGGCGGCGCAGCGCAGCGCTATGACGCGGTGCGCATCGACCATTTTCGCGCCTTTGACAGCTATTGGTCTGTTCCCGCCGACGCCGCGACGGCGAAAAGCGGCAAGTGGGTCGACGGTCCCGGCATAGCGCCTCTTACGGCGCTGCAGGGGTGGTTTCCCGATTTGCAGCTGATCGCGGAGGATCTGGGCGATTTGCGTCCCAGCGTCCATCTGCTGCGGAGACGCTGCGGGCTGCCGGGAATGCGCGTGCTGCAATTTGCTTTCGATGCGCCGGAGGACAATGTACACCGTCCGCACAACTACACCGCCGACTGCGTTTGCTATGTAGGAACCCACGACAACGACACCGCTGCCGGCTGGCTGCACACGGCTTCCGCCAAGACCAAAGCGCGGGCGCAGCGATATCTGGGACTCAACGCGCAGGAGGGCTGGAACTCGGGGCTTTTGCGTGGCGTGATGGCTTCCGCCGCGGCACTTTGCATCCTGCGCCCGGAGGATCTGCTGGGGCTTGGCAGCGAGGCTCGCACCAACACCCCGGGAACAACTGCCGGAAACTGGCAATGGCGCTTGCAGCAGGGACAGCTGTCCCCAGCACTGGCGGAAACGCTGCGGGAGCTTACCC
>CAVBJJ010000077.1:0-2218 GCA_963595735.1 bacterium | reverse complement strand
TCCGCCGGCGCCGTCACGCTGGCAACGGGGTCGCCGCCCTCGGGCGTGGTGATGCCGATGACCGGCTCCACGACCGCTGCGCCGGTGCTCTGCCAGCTCAGGATGGGATAGCCGCTGTTGATCTTCTTGATGTCCGCCACGAAAGCCGTGCCGTTTTCGCCATTGAGCAGCGCCACAAAGTCCGCCGCTTTCATCTCATCCGCGGTCTTTTCGGCAACATCCGTCTGGGTGACGGTATTGCTGTCCGGGTGATTGACCGCCGCCAGGCTGCCGCCGGCGGGATAATAGCTGTTGACAATGCTCTGGCCAGAGGTGCTGGCATAGCCGATCAGCTGACCCATATATCCAGAAAGTCCCTCATTCTGAGCAGTGATAGCGCCGGTGTTATAGCTGTTGGACAGGGTCAGGGAGCCGGTGCCGATACCGATCACGCCGCCAATACCGGGACGGCTTGTGTCTGCGGTAGCACTGGTGGTGACTACACCGGTATTGTAGCAGTTCTTCAGTGTGTTCGCGCTGGAAGAACCGACCACACCGCCAATGCCTGCGGCCGTACCGGAAATAGCACCGCTGTTATAACAGCCGGAAAGTTCCTTGGTGTTGGCGCTGAACAGTCCAACCACGCCGCCAACGCAGCTGATACCGGAAACATCACCGGTATTGCCGCAATTGCTGACATTACCCTTACTCTGGCCGATGATGCCGCCGGCATTTGCACCGGTCGCGGTGACGGCGCCGGAGTTGTGGCAATTGGTAACGACACCGGTCGACATACTCACCTTGCCGACCACGCCGCCGACATCGCCGGCGCCGGAGACCGCCGCCTGATTGACGCAGTTTTCGATCTGTCCGGCCTTGTAGAGCACCGCGACCACGCCGCCATTACCGTTCACGGTACCGGCGGTAGTCACATTGCTCACCTTGCCGGTACCAACGGCCACAAACAGACCGGGGGTACCGGTAAAGGTAACGGTCTTGCCGTTGCCGTCAAAATTGCCATTAAAGTAGGTTGCAGAGCTGCTGGTACCGATGCCGGTCCAGGTGTCCGGCGCGGTGATATCCGCGATCAGCTTGGCGTTCAGGCCGGTCAGCTTGCTGTTGATGTGGGTGGCAAACCAGGTCAGATCCTCCGCTGTTGCCAACTGGTAGGTATCCTCGACCAGTGCCGGCATTTTGCTCTCGGTGCGGGTGATCTGCAGCTGCGCTGTCTTGGTCACATCCTCAAAGGTATAGCTGAGCGTGATGGTCACATTGTCCTCGCCCATGCTCAGAGTATAGCCATCCGCCTGGGTCGGCTGCATACCGACGACTGCGGAATTGCCATCATTGAAGTAGGCACGCACGACCATGCCGGTGGGATCAAAGGCTTCATCCGCGGCATAAGTCAGGAGCGTGGGCTTGGTTGTGATCTCGATTTTCTCCAGGACTTTCTTAACGACAGTGATTGCCTGCTGCGTAGTGTACTGGGTACCGTCCGGCGCAGTATAGGTAAGGGTGATCGTTTTGTCATCCAAGGTCAGCGCCGTGCTGGGCGTGCAGGTGAAGTCTGCTGCGCTCAGGGTACGGCTTGTGTTATCGGAGTACTTCACGGTAACGACCATGCCAGTGGTCTTAAAGCGCTGTCCTACCACATACTCCACAGTAGTGGGGGGCGTGGTGATCTCAATACCGGTGACAGTGATCACGGATACCGGATAATCCTTGCTGACCTCTTTGCCGCCATAGGAGGCAGAGATCGTAATCGTGCAGGATTCTGTAATGGCATCCGTCTTGCTGACGGTGTAATCACGAATGTACTCGCTTGTGCCATCGCTCCAGGCAACCTTGATCTTCAGGCCGGTGGTGTCGAAGCTCTCGCCCTTGACATAAGTGAGCTTGGTCGGGTCGCTTTCGATGGTCAGGCCGGTCACCGTTGCGGTGTCCGCGCCGTTCTGCCAACGCAGAACAGGATAGCCGTCATTCAGATTTTTACTATCGGCCACATATGCACGGCCATCGCCGCAAAGCGCAGTGATGAAGTCAGCTGCTTTCATTTCGTCCGCAGTTTTGACAATGCCGCGCTCTGCCTCACTGGTGCCGGTGGCGTTCAGACCAGTCAGAGAATAGTTGTTACTAGTGTTCTTGGAGCCCTCCTGGTTACCGGCGATGGGGTTGCTATAGCCAGTGGTGCTGACTTTGTTTGCTGCGGTGTGACCCAGATAGATCTTGACGGAGTCTG
>CAVBJJ010000076.1:0-3039 GCA_963595735.1 bacterium | reverse complement strand
CTCCAGTTCGGATGATCACAATATTACGATCGCAGGCACCGTATCCGATGCAAATGACTCTATCCAGGAAATTGAAATTCAGGTAAACGGAAAGCCCGTAGACGGTTCCGTTTCCCGCTCTGACAAAACCTGGAAAAAGAAACTGACACTGGATGAGGGGCGCAATGTGATCACGGTAACTGCAACCAATATTTTTGGCCGGTCTGTAACCGAGACGGTCAACCTTGACTTTGCCATCAATCCACCGGAAATCGTGCTTTATAATTGCCCGGAAACCACAACAAATTCCAGAATAACGATCGCCGGACAAATCAAGGGAAATAATCCCGATGCAAAGCTGTTTATTAACGACGAAGAAGTACACTGGTCTTCCTACTTTGGTTTTTCCTCATATTATCGTCTGAAGGAAGGCGCGAATACATTCAAGATCCGCGCTGTAAATGCATACGGAAAAGAAGCGGTAATAATCAAGACCGTTACCTACTCCAAGGATGCACCTTCCGATACGCCCGCATCTGATCCCGCTCCCGATACGGATAACACGGATAGCGCAGATAACGCAGAATAATTTCCAACAATAGAACTCCCTTTTCCTAAAGCAGGAAAAGTAAGAAACACAAAGCGAGCAGACTGCCCTTTTTCGGCGGTCTGCTCGCTATTTATGCTGTCATATCTGCAAAGCGTGGACTTACTGCTCCTTTCCCAGCAGCCAGTCCGGCAAATACTTGACCTGGATCCCATCATAGTTCCCGAGAGTAAGCGCATCTCCCGTCAAGACGATTTTTTCGTAGTTGTCCCGAATATTGGCCAGGGGCTTCAACTCCCGGGCAAAGGTCTCCTCCGCCGTCATATCCGCCGTGACCTGAAAATAGGTATACGCACCCATTTTCTCCGCAACAAAGTCCACCTCGGTATCGCCCACCTTGCCGATCATCACCCGGTACCCCCGGCGCAGCAGTTCAAAGTAGACAATGTTTTCCAGCGAAAACCCCAGGTCATAGCGGCTGCGGGGCAGAATATGATTCCGCAAGCCCAGATCGACAATGTACAGCTTCCGGCTTGCCTGCAGCAGCTGTTTTCCCACGATATCAAAGCGCTCCGCCGGGTAAAAAATAAAGGACTCCGTGAGCGCCTCCACATAATTCCCCACAGTGTTGGGGGAAATTTTTCTGCCATTGGAGGCGAGATAATTCGTGATACTACGCACCGAAACCGGGTTGCCCGCCACGCTGGCAAGATATTTGGCAATGGTTTTCAGCAGGGTGATATCCGTGATTTTTCTTTTGGCGGGGTCGCTTTCCCGTCTGGCCTGCCGATCCTCAATATCCTTGACGATCACCGTGTTATAAATGCCCTCCAAATAGGTCTCCACCTTTTCCGGCGTGCGATCCATGACCGCGATATAGGGCAAGCCGCCATCCCGCAGATACGCCGCAAGGCCGCGCGCTGTGTCCATTCCCGTAAGCTCCAGAAACTCCCGGAAAGAAAGCGGCAGCATTTTAATTTCCACATATCGCCCGGTCAGCAATGTGGCCAGATCGCCGGAAAGCAAATAGGCGTTGGAGCCGGTGATATAAAGATCTACATCCGGCTTTACATACAGGCTGTCTACCGCCTTTTCAAAGGCCGGGACTTTTTGAATTTCATCCAGAAAAATATAGGTCTTTTTCCCGGGCAGCAGCCGGGCTTTGAGATATGCATACAGCTCCCGGTAATCCAAAAGCGCTTCATATTCCAGTTCCTCAAAGTTGACGGAGACGATCTGCTCCTCCGAAACGCCGTTTGCCCGCAGCCATGTCTGGTACTGCTGCAGCAGGGTGGATTTTCCGCAGCGACGCAAGCCGGTCACGACCTTGATGACCTGTTCGTCTTTCCACTGGATCAGCCGTTCCAGATATTCTTTTCTCTCTACCATCGCGCGCACCTCCGCCAAAGTATATTCCGATTATAGAACAAAATGCGCAAAAAAGCAAGTTTCGTTCCTATTTTGGAATACCATGCGCAAAATTTCAAATTCCGTTCTCATTTCGGAACAGAATTTCGTTTTCAGCTGGCGGCGATACCCTTTTTGATCTGGGCGATGGCGTTTTTTTCCAGGCGGCTCACCTGTGCCTGGGAGATGCCGATCTGCGCGGCCACCTCCATCTGCGTATTGCCCTGGAAAAAGCGCAGCGCCAGGATGCGCTTTTCCCGCTCCCCCAGCCGGTTCATGGCCTCCGACAGGGCAAGCTGCTCGATCCAGCTGTCATCGGTATTGCGGGTGTCGCTGACCTGATCCATCACGCAAAGACTCTCGCCCCCATCGGTATACACCGGCTCATACAGGCTCACCGGGTCGCAGATGGCGTCCATGGCGTAGACCACATCCCGCACCGGCACCTGCAGGGCGGCGGCGATCTCGTCCACATTTGGCTCCCCGCCCTTTTCCGCCACGATCTTCTCCCTTGCCTGCAAGGCGCGGTAGGCCATGTCCCGCACGGAGCGCGGCACCCGCAGGGCGCTGCGATCCCGAAGGTAGCGCCGCACCTCTCCGCTGATAAGCGGCACGCCATAGGTGCTGAAATATACCCCGTGCGCCGGGTCGAAGTTGTCAATAGCCTTGATCAGGCCGATGCAGCCCACCTGGAACAGGTCATCCATATTCTCGCCCCGGCCGGAAAAGCGCTGGATCACCGACAGCACCAGACGAAGATTCCCGGAGATCATCTCCTCCCTTGCCGCCGTGTCCCCCTGCCGGACACGGGCCAGAAGCTTTTGCATTTCCTCCGGCCGCAGCACCGGCAGCTGCGCGGTGTTCACACCGCAGATCTCGACCTTTCCTCCCATAGGGACATCCCCACCTTTGTGTCAAAGTTTCCAAAACCCCGCAGGCTCCGGACAAACACTAGTATTGCCGTCTGGGAAAATTTTGATACACGGCAGGGAAAAACAGAAAAACCAGGGCGTTTTACCACTGCGCTGCTTTTCAGCCTTGCCTCTCCCCATGGGAGAGGTGGCTGAGCGCAGCGAAGACGGAGAGGGCAAACAATGACCATACCA
>CAVBJJ010000075.1:0-3082 GCA_963595735.1 bacterium | reverse complement strand
CGTCTGGCGCGCTATGAAGCCCTCAAAGCCCAGCAGCCCCCGGAGGTACAGCAGCTAACGGAGATCCGGGCGGTATCCTCCCGCCTGGGAAAAAAGACGATCGAGCTGCGGAGCGTTTCCAAAAGTCTGGGTGGCCGGCAGGTGATCCAGCCCTTTGATTTTCTGCTGCAGCGGGATGACCGGGTGGGCATTATAGGCAGAAACGGCTCCGGAAAGACCACGCTGCTGCATCTGCTGGCGGGGCGGATCCCGCCGGACGCCGGAACCGTCAGCTGGGGCGAGACCGTGAAGATCGGGTATTTTTCCCAGCACGCCGTGGAGCTGGACGGCCGGATGAAAGCCATTGATTATATCCGGGAGCAGGGGGAGTCCATCCCCACAGCGGATGGTGTTTTGACCGCTTCCAAGCTGATGGAAAAATTTCTCTTTTCCGGGCAACTGCAGCACCGGACGATCGACAAGCTTTCCGGCGGAGAAAAGCGCCGACTGTTCCTGCTGGGGATTCTGGCCGCCGCGCCCAATGTATTGTTGCTGGACGAACCGACCAATGACCTGGACATTCCCACCCTGACGGTACTGGAGGACTATCTGGAAAGCTTCCCCGGCGCGGTCGTTGCCGTGTCCCACGACCGGTATTTTCTGGATCGGCTCTGCCGGCGGGTGTTTGCCGTGGAACCGGGGGGAGCGGTCGTGTGCTGCCCCGGTGGATATACCGATTACTGGGAGCAGAGTCAGCAGCGCCGCAGCCGGGAGAAAAAACCGGAAAAGCCGGAGAAAAAGGAGCGGGAACCAGCAGCGCCGCGCCCGCAAAAGCCCAGGTTTTCCTTTAAGGAGCAGCGGGAATTTGCCACGATCGACGCGGACATTGCCGCGCTGGAGGCGGAAGTCCAGCGTCTGCAGGAGGAGCAAAACCGCAATGCCAGCGACTATGTTGCGCTTCAGCAGCTGATGGAGCAACAGCAGCAGGTCGAGCAGCAGCTGGAGGAAAAAATGGAGCGCTGGGTATACCTCAACGACCTGGCCGAGCAGATCGCCGCCGCGGAGGGGCGGCAGAGCTGAGCCGACAACGGCCTTTGTTACGAAAATTTCACTCCCCTTTTGGGGAAAGTATGCTATACTGAGCCAGACAAAAGGGTGCTGCACCAGGTTCGGGACGGAGCCTTTGCAGCCCCCTTGTGCAGACACAGACAGATAGGAGACCGCCATGGAAATCAAAAATTTTGAATCACCTGAAACCATAAAACAGACTTATCAGCGCTTTGCGCTGGACGAGCGCCGCTTCCTCGGCGCGCGGCAGGGGCAGTATGTAGGCGGTGTGCCTTTGCTGTTTGACGAAAAGACCCGGGAGCTGGTGGTGGACGCCGGAGATACCCACACGCTGGTGTACGGCGCAACCGGCTCCATGAAGACCCGCAGCGTGGTCATGCCGACGATCAAGGTGCTGGGACACGCCGGGGAGTCCATGATCATCAACGACACCAAGGGCGAGCTGTATGCCCGTCTTGCAACGGAGTTAAAGCAAAAGGGCTATGACATCGTGGTGGTCAATTTCCGGAATCCCGCCGTGGGAAATTCCTGGAACCCGCTGCATATTCCGTATCAGTTCTATATCCATGGCGATATTGACCGGGCATCGGAATTTGCAAACGACATTGCTAACAATCTGGTCATCGGGGAGCACTCGGCAGAGGACCCGTTCTGGGATTACTCTGCGGCGGATCTGCTGTTTGGCCTAATCTTGCTGCTGTTCCGGTATTGCAAGGATCACGATCTGCCCGCCGGCGCGGTGAATATGGCCAATCTGCTGCGCCTGCGCCGCAAGCTGTTTGTGAGCAAAACGGATGCCAAAAGCAGCGTTTTGTGGAAGTACGCCTCGGAGGATGAGCTGGTGGCGGCCAGCCTCAGCGGCTCGGTCTACGCCCCGGATGACACCATGAACTCCATCCTGAGCGTGTTTGACCAGAAAATGCGCACCTTCAGCATCCAGCCCACGCTGCTGGATATGCTGGCGAATAACGATTTTG
The DNA here is from genome assembly GCA_963595735.1 of bacterium. Lineage (GTDB taxonomy): Bacteria > Bacillota > Clostridia > Oscillospirales > Oscillospiraceae > CALWOS01. Next base: position 1,058 of record CAVBJJ010000075.1, on the reverse strand, counting down.
ATGTGGCGGAGATCGGCAAAAAGAAGTCGGCGGTGTTTCTGATCACCCCGGACGAAAAAACCAGCTATCACAAGCTGGTGTCGTTGTTTGTCAAGCAGAGCTATGAATACCTGATCTACACGGCGACCCAGACCCGGGAAAACCGGGTAGAGAACCGCATCAACTTTATCCTTGATGAGTTCAGCAGCCTGCCGGCCATTGCGGATATGCCCTCTATGATCTCGGCGGCGCGCTCCCGGGACATCAAGTTCCTGCTGGTGGTGCAAAGCCAGTCCTCCCTGAAAAAACGCTATGCGGAGGAGGCGGAGACCATCATCTCCAACTGCACCAACTGGATCTTTTTCACCAGCCGGGAGCTGAGTTTGCTCAAGGAGCTTTCCGATTTGTGCGGCAAGCAGGAAAACAATGTACCCAATATTTCCGTGTATGACCTCCAGCATTTCAGCAAGGACGAGCGAGAGGCGCTGATCCTCTGCGGCCGCCTGCGCCCGGCAAAGGTGCATATGCTGGATATTGACGGCTTTGGCGACCCGGCGTATGCGGAGCTGCCCTTCGCCACCAATCACCGGGAGCAGCGTCCCAAGGTGGACTTTGTGCTGGCGGAATCCATTCGCAAGCGCTTCATGCCGGAGCTGGCGGCAACGCCCTTTGCGATCATTGAGAAGAATAACCCGGCGGTGTCTTCCATCCCCCATGGGATCCCTGAGGGAGTTTCCAGCAATCTGGGCTGGGGCGACAACAGTAAGATTCCCGTGCCGCAGCCGTTTCGGGAGGAAGACAGTGAGGATACCATCCGCAAGGTGGAGCTGGAAATGCTCATGCAGCAAAGCGATGCCCGCATTGCCCAGCTGGATGCGGAAACGGAGAAAGGGGAGAGAGCATGAAAAGCACGGCATCGGAAACGGCGGAATTTTCCCATTGGTATGAAAGCCTGCTGCAGGAGGTGCGGGATTCGGAAAAGGCCATTGGCGACGACCGAAGTCTGGAACTGACCGAGCAGATATCCCGCCGGCTGGAGCAGGCCGAGGATGGAGAGACCATTTGCCGCTGTGTGGATC
>CAVBJJ010000074.1:0-3584 GCA_963595735.1 bacterium | reverse complement strand
TTATCTCATTGAGGTGGGTCTTGACCCCCTCAAACTCCCCCGCTGCTGCGGAGCTTTCTACTGGCTGCCTGCTTTTTTGACAGCCTAAAAATATTTCTATTTCTGTGGGGTTTGTGGAGATTTTTCCTTAGTCTTCGATCCACATGGCGGGGCGAACGCCGTGGTTGTTGATGCACACATAGGTGCCGTAGGCAAATACGCTGCCGTCCAGCTGGACGCGGGCAATGCAGTCGGTCTCATAGCCGGGGGTGCGCACCCACCAGTAGCAGCCCTCGCCCTCGACCTTGGTGTACACGCCCTGTTGGGCTGCCCAGGGGGTGGGACGGCAGACTCGATCCTCCGTTTCCGGCAGATACTGTTCCACCTCGGGAATGCTCAGCAGGAAGACCTTGTCCTCCGTGTCCGCGCCGGGAACGGTCTCGAACTCGGGGTTTTTGTCGGCCTTGACCTGGGTGGTCTGGATCTTGGCCTGCTCCTGAGCAGAAAAGGCCTGGGTGAGAAACTCCCCGTTGAGATACTTGCGCAGGTCGCTGTTATCCCAGGTGAGCTTTGCCATGGTGTTGTGGATGCCGGCGGGGAACAGGGCATACTTGCTCAGCAGCAGCTTGCGATCCCCCTCCTGTGCCAGCACCAGCCACTGGATGGGCGCCGGGCCGTCGCCCTGTTCAAATTTGCCGAATTGCAGTTCGTTCATGCTATTTTTCTCCTTTTTGTTCTTGGGAGCTGTGCAGCACTTGCGGAAAACGAAAAAGCACACCGGCCACTCCAAAAAAGTGACGGATGTGCTTGTATCTTGCGATTCCTTACATCTGTGCAGCTTCCGGATTGGGCAGAAGTGCAGGGAAATCCCGGCGTATCTGACTTATCTCCAAGGAGCATCACAGTGACCTTCTCGTGGGGCATCGCACCCCGTTCCGCCTCCGGCACGAAAAACCCGCCGGCAGGATCGCCCTGATATGCAGTTTGCAGAAAAATTTTATCACAGTTCTCTCCCGATTGCAAGAGGGCTTGCCGCGTGGAAGCTGCCAAAAAAATTTCTCCTTTTTCCCCATTTTTCTGCTTTTTGTAGTGGACTTTGATGCAATTGTGCTTTATACTGCACGCAACAGGAGGTGTTGCCGATGGCGCATTCGGAATCCCTTTGCATTCGCGCAGCCACGCCGGAGGACGCCCCGGCGCTGCTGGAAATCTACCGTTTTTATGTGGAGCACACCACCTTGACCTTTGAATACGAAACCCCCACCGCGGCGCAGTTCCGCAGCCGGATCGCCCAAACGCTGGAATTTTACCCCTATCTCGTGGCGGAAAGCGGCGGGGAGGTTCTCGGCTATGCCTATGCCGGGCGCTTTCACCCTCGGGCGGCCTATGCATGGACGGCGGAGTTGAGCATATACCTGAAACAGGATCGCCGCAGAACCGGTCTTGGCCGTCAGCTATACACCCTGCTGGAGGAGATCCTCCGGGCACAGCACATGGTTAAGACACTTGCCCGCATTACCGCCCCGACGGACGCCTATTCCGATTTCGGCAGTGTCCCCTTTCACCAACGGATGGGCTATTGCCTCTCCGGCCGCACGGACGATCTGGGCTACAAATTCGGCCGCTGGTACGCTCTGCTGACCATGGATAAGCGGATCGGCCAACCCCTGGCGGTCATGCCGGAGCCGCTGCCCTTTTCCGCAGTGCGGGAACAATTTTCCCTGTGATCCCCAGTAGAACATACAAAAACCAGAAAAGGAGAGTTTCCTATGGAAATGAAAAAAGGCCCCCTTTATGCGATCACTGCCATTGTGCTGGCAGCGGTGGTCTTCTGCGCCGGAACGGGCATCTACACCGCCCACGCCATGCAGTCCCTCCGAGCGGAGGTGCTGGAGGAGACCAGCGACGAGACCCGGGAGGACGATGTGACCATCATGGATGAGTACACCATTGTCTCCACCCTGCCCATCTCCGACGCCTACAAGTCCGGCGACAGCAGCAAGCTCAGCGACCGGGAAAAGCAGGTGCTGGACATGGCAAGCGATGTGCTGGACGAGATCATCACCAAAGACACAAAGACCGACTATGACAAGGAACTGGCCGTGTACGACTGGATGACCTCCCATATCAACTATGATTCCGGCGTGCTGCAGGTCATTCCCGACACCCAGGTGGACGCCGACAACCCCTATGGCGTTTTGAAATACCACAACGCTGTCTGCGTGGGCTATGCCACCACCTTCCGCCTGCTGATGCAGATGATGGACATCAACTGCATGGTGGTGCATAACACGGAAAAATACCACTCCTGGAACCTGGTGCAGCTGGACGGCGACTGGTACCATGTGGATGTCTACTCCGATCAGGACAGCGCCAATTACGCCAACTTCAACATGACCGATGACCAGGCCACCCTCAATCACGACTGGGATCGGGAGTTCTTCCCGGCGGCCACCGGCACCAAGTACAGCTACGCCGCCCTCCACAGTCAGGATTTCTCCCTGGACGATATCTATAAGATCCCCGCCATGGTGCGCGATACCGTCAGCGGCGACGGCACCCCCCTGTACCTGCAATTTGCGGAGATCGAGGAGGAGCAGGCACAGGTCGTGGAGGCCATGCTCAGCGGCATTGTGGAAGTGCTGTCCCAAAACGACCTGGGCTGGATGTACTGGAGCTGGCTGCCCATGGACAAGGGCTTTATCCTGTGCATCTATCCCGAGGTCACCAGCGACGACTCCGACAGCCTCAACAATTTGGACGAGGAAACCCGCACCAAGATCGAAACCGCCATCAGCGAGGCCTTTGGCGAAGACTTCACCCTGGGGGACGAGAATTATGACGAATATGACGGCGCTTCCGCGGAGACCGTCATCGGCAACGGCGGCGAGGTCGTGACCACCACCAGCGACATCGCGCCGGCAGTGGGGTGAGCCGGATGAAAAAACGCTGGCTTTGCCTGTTGACCGCCGCGCTGCTGGCTCTGTGCCTGTGCGCCTGCGGCAGCTCCCCCGCTGAAAGTAAGACCCTCGACATGACCGCCCTGCAAACCCAGCTGCTGGAAAAAGCCGACCAGCTGCCGGAAATGCAGTCCGTTTCCAGCGCCGATTCCGAGGCCTCTTCCCTGTTCTCCTACCTCTCCACGCTGGACTATGACAAGGTGGCGGGCTACCTGCTCAGCTATTCCTCCTCCGGCACCGCAGACGAGATTGCCCTAGTGCAGGTAAAGGATTCGGCGGATCTGGACGCCGCCAAAAAGAGTCTGGAGGAGCATTTGCAGCAGCGGCAGCGCCTGTTCCAGCAGTACTCCCCGGCGGAGGCCAAACGGACAGAGGACGCCCTGCTGTACACCCGGGGCGACTGCGTTGTGCTGCTGATCTGCGATCAGGCCAGCGAGCTGGAAAGCCTGATCAACGAGGCCATCGGCTAAGCGATCTAACAAAAACGCGCACAGGGCGGCTTTCCGCAGCGGTTTATCTGCTTGAGGCGGGTCTTGACCCCCCTCAAGCTCCCCCGCTGCTGCGGGAAACGATACTGCCTGCTGTTTTAGCTCGCCTCTCCCTCTGGGAGAGGTGGCTGAGCGCAGCGAAGACGGAGAGGGCAAA
>CAVBJJ010000073.1:0-3741 GCA_963595735.1 bacterium | reverse complement strand
GTGTGGCCACATGGCAACGCGGTCGAGGAAACACCCGTCCCAGCTGCAGAAAACGCTGTGAGCGCCAAAGAAGCGACCGTTGCGGAAATTGAGGAACCGGCAACACTGGCAGAGAAGGAAAAAAGAACGATTCCGCAACAAGAAGCGCCCCAAGAAGAGCAACCTGAACCGGAGATAGGGTCTATTGAAACACCCGTAGCTTCCGAACTCCAGCCTTCCACTGGGCAGACACCTACTAAGAATTCAGTGCCGGAACAGACTCTGCCCCAGGCGCCCAAAGAACTGCAGCCCGGTGATAAAGTCTATGTGTCGGGCTTTGGCTGGGTGGAGTACGAGGGGCCCAATCATTGTGAAGACGGCGCGGATATTTACGAAAACGGCAACAAAATTGGGATCATGGGGTGAAATGTGTAGTTACCCATTGCATTCGCTTCCCATTCATGTTATCATGATAGCGCTAAATTGTTGGACTGTCCTAAGCTTCAACCATTCGTATCATGAGAGTACGAATCATATTGAACCTATGTAGTGATATAGACAATTTAGCGGACAAATGAGTAAATCCTCGAAACTATCGGTTCCAATCAAATTCTCATTATGGAATTGAGAAAGCAGTTTGCTGGTTGACTGTCGTTGTCCCCCTGTTGTTTCGATGCTTTGCACCACAAAATCGAACCGAAGAAAGTGTTCTTTCGTCGGCTTTGTTTTGTTGCGTGCAAAGCGGTCTTCCGGATGATCGCAGTCCACGCACAAAGCAAAGTGCGTGGACTTTTTTCGGCTCAGAAAGGAGGCCAATTATGGGAAAGGTATCAGGAAAAACACATACCAAAGAACAGCTGGATCACTGGGCAAATCTGCATAATCCCAATAACAAGGCATATCGGGCTGACGCTGACAATCGTGCCAATCAGATGAAGCCAAACCACAGATCGCACCAGAGAACTCACAATGCAAACCGCAGAAACAAAGCACATTGGATGCCCCTGTGGGCGCCTGACTATCCGGAATACGATGATTAAAAATTGGAGGTATACGGTATGTCAAAGCACTTTTTCGACTACGATGACGGCGATTTCGCCATGAGCATCTCGGATAATATGGCGATGGACTCCGATGGGGATCTCATGATGCGCATGGGCGATCACATGGCGATGGATATAGGTACCGGCGATATTCACATGATCTCATCATGGCCCGATGATGACGAGTAAATCATAGGCAGCAGCTCAAAGACTGAGCCGCCATAGACAAGGAAAACACTTTCAAAATTCAGACAGAAAAAACAGCGGGACAGGCCGTAAAGGCTTGTCCCGCTGTCTGTATCTTATGGCAGATATTCTTCCGTGATCCGATACCGGCTGATGCCGAAGGCATTGCTCCGCTCCACAATCTCCGCTGGGATCTTGGGCAGATACTTCTTGCTGAAGCTGGTGTCTCCGAAGTAGGCGTCAAAGTTCGCCACCGGCAGAACCACCCACTCGCAATCATCCTGCCGGTTGGCGAGATAATAGCGGATCAGCGTACAGACAACTTCGGCTGGAATTTCCTTCGGAAGTGCCGCGTTCACTTTCTCAGTCAGCTCGAGCGGCAGCTCCGGCCCCTCTCTGCGCAGCGGGCCAAGCTCCAGCGCATCGGCAAGAACATCATCAAAGCGCAGCGTCCACGCACCCTTGGTTTGGGGCGCAAAAAGTGGGATCTGATACTGCAGCACCTTGCTTCGCCATGCGGCGGCAAACTTGGACTGAATGACCTCCGCATACTTGAGCGAGGTGCTGCGCACCTTTTCCGGGTGCGTCAGCATGAAATCCGCAACGCGGAGGACATGGCGGAGGAACCAGCCGGTCCCGTCCGCATCCACCAGCTCCGGGAACTCCGTATACAGCTCCGAAAAATCCGTCTGGAACTGCCATTCCTTGTCCGGCACACGCTTCCCGTCCTCCGGTACACTGCACCAGGCGCAGAGCGCACGGCGGGCATAGTCGATCTGACCGTGCGGATCCCCCGAAATGGCTGTGCCGTCCTTGCTGTGGAACAGATACCCGCGGGCCAGGATGGTCAAAATCCGAGCCATCCCCTCAAACTCCAGGATCGTGGCAAAGGTGAACCGGCCCAGCCATGTCGTGTCGCTCTTTTTGCTGGCGGTATAGGAAACCGTTCCGGTATACGCGCAGAATTCCTCCCATTCGTTAATCATCCCGCACCTCCAGAACATTTTTCTCGATGTACTCCGGCAGCAAGTCCCACAGCAGATCACGCCTGCCGAGGGCCACCACATAGCGCACGGCCAAAGTCGGTCTTACAATAGCGGCCAGCAGCTCCCGGCACTCGGCTGTCACCGCGTCACGGTAGCTCTGGGAAGCAGATTTGCCCGCAAAGGCTCTCATCATGGCGGTGAAGGCTTTCGAGTCGCTTTCGCGGAACAGCTGCTTTTTCTCCCTGCCGGTGTTCTCGTCCGCCATATCACAGACGATGTCCCCGAGGATGCGGTAGCCGCCGAAGCGGAAATCGGTCAGCAGATCGTAAATATCCTCAAACTCCGGCTCCGGCAGCCATTCCCGCAGGAAACGCTCCCGTGCATCCTCGTCCATGAAGTGCCATACCTGTTCCCGAATGGCCTGCCGCAGGGCGGACACCTTTTCTGGTGTCAGACTGCCGAACAGGGCGTACAGCTCGTCGGGGTCGCATTCATCTTCCTGCCCTCTGGCATACAGGATGCGCTCCACATCGCTCTTCCGCTTTTTCTCCTTCACCGGAATGCGGCAGGCCCGGATGCGGGAGAGGCAGGCATCGTAATCCCGCAGCAGCGCATCCACTGCCGCCAGCTTATCGGAGTTCAGCTGCTCCCTCCAGTCCGGCTGTTGGGCGAAGGAAAACAGTTCCTCGTCCTTGGCGGGCCTCGCCTTGATACGCGGCGTGTTCTTTTTCAGCTGCTGCGCCAGATACGGCAGGCGCTCTACATTGGAGTTCACCTCGCTCCAATCCACCTTTTTGAAAAACGCCTTCACCTTGGCGGCGTGGGTAGGCTCGTACCAGGCACGCCGGATCTCCATCTCCTCTACCAGCGTTTTATATTTGAGGAAGTCGCTGCGCTTGACGGTCTTATGGGTCAGGTACTCATCCAGATCAGGGCGAATGCCGCTCTTGGCGGAGTCGATCTCCAGCCCGGTGAGGATGGCCAATGTCTCCGTCTCCTCTCGGCAGCGCTCCCGCTCCTCGGCGTCGGAGTTTTCGTTGTAGGCAATGATGCTGCGGTCCAGCGCGGCATTACAGATCTGACCGACACGGGAGGAGAAGGTACTGCGGACCGTTTCAAAGCAGGCCTCCCAGTCGTCGGCATTGCGGATCTGTGGCTGGGCCGTGGGGATCATCAGCAGCGGCAGGTTGTGCGACCGGGAAAATATGCTCCGCGGCCGCGGAGGATCGTGATGGATGTTTCGCTCCACGCATTCGTTCAAAATGGGATCGCTGACCGTCTTGATCATGTCGCCGTCGTAGTCGGCACCGCCCAAACGCTCCGCGGCGAGTGAAGTGTAGCCAACCATAACAACATCCGTCAGATGGCCGAAATATTGATCGTGTAGATTTTTTCTGTCTTCAAGCGGATAAAGCTGCATCTCTTCATTCCGGGCAATGTGCGGATTGCGCAGCAGCGTGCAGACATGACCGGATTGGTAAGCCGCGCCCGGAGCAAAGAAATTCTGATGGTTCAACTCCAGCGCCCAGTGAAAATTGATAAAGGTG
>CAVBJJ010000072.1:0-4219 GCA_963595735.1 bacterium | reverse complement strand
GCTTTGTAATTCTCTCGTTTCGTGTCTCGTGCGAAACAGCTTGATTACTTTACCACGCCAGCGCCCTTTTGTCAATACCTTTTTTCTTTCTTTTTGCAAAAAGTTTTTCCCTACTACATATTGCATTTTCCGGTGGATATACTACCCAATATGTTACACTTTACTTTCTCTCCTCCCGATGAGCAGATCCCGCCTCATCCGGAGCACAAACCAAAATATCCCCTTCCCCTGTCCTCCAAATCCCTGCTCAGCCTGTTTCAGGACTGCGCGGATCTGACCCAAAGGCAGCTGCTGGCCGGGACAAACGGAAGCGTACAGGCGGAAATTCTGTTCCTGGACGGCATGGTATCCGGCTCAGAGGTCGCGGAAACGATCCTCCGCCCCTTTACGGACGCCGCCCGCTTTTCTCAGTGCAATACTCCGGAGGACTGCCTCCGGCTGGCGCTGGCCGGCGGGATCTACGCCGGAACAGTCATGCAGCGGGATACCACCGACGACGCCGTGACCGATCTGCTCCAGGGCTGCTGCCTGGTGATCTTTGACAGTCTGGGCAAATGCCTGAGCTTTGAGGTGCGGGGCGAGCAGCGCCGGGGCGTGGAGCAGCCGGGGCTGGAAAAATCCGTCAAGGGCGCGAAGGACGCCTTTTCCGAGACTCTGCGCACCAATACCGCCCTTGTCCGGCGGAAGCTGCGGGTACCGGAGCTTGCAGTGACCCAGCACACCATCGGCCGAAAAAGCCAGACCACCGTGGCCGTACTCTATTTGAAAGAGCTGACCGACCCCGCTCTGGTGGAGCGCGTCCGCCGGCGGCTGGAACACATCGATTTTGAGGGACTGGTCACCGCCGGGGCGCTGGAGGATTTTCTCACCGACCGCCCCAACTCCCCCTTTCCCCAGCTGATCCACACCGAGCGTCCGGATCGCTTCGCAACGGATCTTCTGCAGGGACGAGTGGGTCTGCTGGTAGACGGAATCCCCATTGGCTTTCTCCTTCCGGCAGGTCTGGGCAGCTTTTTACGGGTAACGGAGGATTATGCCAGCCACTGGCTGGTTGCCTCCAGCATTACCGCCCTGCGCTATCTGGCGCTGGTGATCAGCCTGATGCTCCCGGCGGTCTATGTCTCCATTGCCATGTATCATCAGGAGATGATCCCCCTGCATCTGCTGGAATCGGTCATCCGCAGCAAGCAGAATGTTCCCTTTTCCACGGCGGTGGAGATCCTCGCTATGCTGGTGGCCTTTGAGCTGCTGCAGGAGGCGGGACTGCGCCTGCCGGATCCCATCGGACAAACGGTAAGCATCATCGGCGCGCTGATCGTGGGACAGTCCGCAGTGGAGGCCAGCGTCATCAGCCCCATTGCGGTAATCGTGGTGGCGCTGGCAGGCATCTGCGGCTACACCCAGCCCAGCCAGGATCTGGGCGCCGCCCTGCGGCTGTGCCGCTTTCTTCTGGTGCTGGGGGCGATCCTGGCGGGCATGGTCGGCGTGTTCGCCGGGGTGGTGCTGCTGGTCTATCACCTGGCCGGACTGGAAAGCCTGGGGCACAGCTATCTGTCGCCACTGGACGAGGGACGGCTGTTCGCCGCCTTTCGCCAGCTGTTCCGTCTGCCCAGCTGGAAAGAAAAAACCCGGCCGGAGGAGCTGCGCCCCAGTGACCGGCGGCGGGTAAAATGACAACAAGGAGGGGGATCTGATGAAAAAAGCCCTTGCCCTCTGCCTTGCGCTGCTTCTGCTGTGCGGCTGCAGCGACACGGGCAGCATCGCCGCCAATTACCGCTCTCTGGAAACGCTTTTGCCCATCGAAACGCTGGGCGTGGACCGGGACGGGGCGCGGCTGCGCCTTTCCTGCTCAGCCTCCGCCATGGATGAGCAGGCGCGTACCCTGCGGCTGTGGGCGGACGGCGGCAGCATCAACAGCGCGCTGGAGCTGCTGCAGGACTATGCTCCCCGGGACGACCTGTTTTTGGCCCACACTCAATATATTCTGGCCGGGCAGGCGCTGGCGGAGCAAAGCCTGCGGCCGCTTCTGGACTATGTGGAGCGCTCCCCTGCCATGCGGATGAACACGCCCCTGCTCCTGATCCGCGGCGGCGCGGCAAAGGACGCCGTTCTGGAAACCGGCGGGGAGCGATCCGACATCACCCAGGTGCTGCATTCTCTGGAACGGCAGATGGAGCACCGGGGCGACAACCACCTGTTCACCTGCCGGGATGTAGCGCATCAGCTGGCGGAAAACGGCGCCGCCCTGTGCGGGGCGGTCACCCCGGCGGATTTTTCCGAAAACAATGCCGACGGCGAGGACAGCGGTCTGACTCTGAATATGGCCGGTTATGGCATCTTAAAAGACGGCAGTTTGGTGGGCTTTCTGGAGCAGGAGGCCACCTTGGGCGCCGGACTGATCCACGGATACCTCCGGGCGCTGACGCTGGATCTGCCCCAAGGTGTCAGTCTGGAACTGGACGGCTGCGATTTCCACTGGGAACCGGAGTGGCGGCAGGGAAAGCTGGTGCAGCTGCGTGGCGTGGGCAGTCTTCACGCCGTGGTCACCAGCCTGCAAAAGGATCTGGAGCTGTCCGATCCTGCCCTGGGCAACAGTCTCCGGGCAGAACTCTGCCAACAGGCGGAGGACTGGCTGACCCGGGCGCTTTCCGTCTGCCGGGAAAGAAACGCCGATTGTCTCGGCATCGGTACCGCCCTGCGGGAAAGCGACCCCGCCGCCTTTGCCGCTCTGGGAGAGGATTTTTTGCAGCAGCTGCCGCTGCGGCTCTCCCTTTCCGCCCAGGTGGATCTGCGCTTTGACCCCGGCGGGCTGGTGCCTGCGGATGGAGGAAACGAATCATGACACAAGATCGCATCAATCGTATGCAGATGTCCTCTCTGGTCCTGCTGGCGCTGCTGGGACCGCTGATCCGCTTTCTGCCCCGGCGCATTGTGGATATGGCCGGGGGCATGAGCTGGCTGAGCGTGGTGCTTGCCGCCGCGCCGGCGGTGGCGCTGTTGGCGCTGCTGGGCTTTGCCATGAAAAACCGCCGGGAAAACGAGGGGCTTTGCGAGCTGCTTCTCCGGTCGCTGGGAAAAACCGCCGGCCGGGTCTTTCTGTTTCTGATTGCCTGCTGGTTTCTGTTTTATGCCGGCTTTCTGCTGCGCACCGCGGCGGAGCGCTATATCTCCACCGCCTACCGGGAAAGCCACCTCTGGCCCTTCCTGCTTTTGCTGCTGGCCATCAGTCTGCCGGCGGTGTTCGGCAGTCTGCCGCCGCTGGCGCGCTGCGCGGTGATTTTTTCTCCGATCCTGATCGGTATGCTGCTTCTGGTGTTCTGCCTGCTGCTGCCGGATGTGCAGTGGAACGCCCTCCGCCCCCATCTCTCCGGCCTTTCCGGCACGGTGCAGGCCATCCCGGCGGTGATCAATGTGCTGGGCGTGACCCTCTGCTTTGCCTTTCTGGGCAATCATGTCTCCCCCGCGCCGGGCTTCTTCCGCCATTATCTCCGGCTGCTGCTTTTGCTGCTGGGGCTTTCCGTTTTGTTCTGCGTGGCGGTGCTGGGCGTGTTTGGGGTGGGGCTGACCCGGGAGATCAGCACAGCCTTTTTCATCCTGCTCCGGGATCTGTCCCTGTTTCACTTCACCGAGCGCATGGAGGTACTGGTGATCGGTCTCTGGGTGGTGTCGGATTTCATCATCCTCTCCGCCCTGCAGCTTGCCGCCCATCGCTGCCTGCATCTGGCGCTGCTGAACAAGCCCCCTGCGCCGCCCCGCTGCGGCCCCCGGAAAAAGCCGGTGTACAGCCTGCGGCAGGGGCGATGGCTGCTGTGTCTGGGCATGGCCGCGGTGGCGATCGTTGCCGTCTGCATCGCGCCGGATAGCCAGAGCTTCCGCCCCTGGTCGGATCGGTATATCCCCCTTCTGGGAACTGTCATTCACCTTTTGCTCCTCCCGGCGGCCCTGTGCATCGGCAAGCTTCGGCGCAAGATCTGACCCTCTCAGCTTGTCAAAAAAGTCTTGGACTTTTTTGACTTCGCTTATCCGCCGAGTATTTTGGTGGAGCCAAAATACTGTGGGAAAGCCCAAAATGGGCTTTCCGCGGCGGTTTATCCGATTGAGGCGGGTCTTAACCCCCTCAAACTCCCCCGCTGCTGTGGGAAACGATACTGTCTGCTTTTGATAGCCTTGCCTCTCCCCTTGGGAGAGGTGGCTGAGCGCAGCGAAGACGGAGAGGGTA
>CAVBJJ010000071.1:2995-4802 GCA_963595735.1 bacterium | reverse complement strand
GTGCTATATTGAGGGGTAAAGAACCTCGTTAACAAAGGAGCTCTTTTTGCCATGCATACACTTTATATAGTAGTTCCCTGTTATAATGAAGAAGAAGTTCTGCCGGAGACCTCCCGCCGCCTGCGGGATAAGATGCGCCAGCTGATCGAGACCGAGGCCATCGCTCCGGACAGCCGGATCATGATGGTCAACGATGGCTCCAAGGATCGCACCTGGGAAATGATTTCCGCGCTGCACCGGGCAGACCCCCTGTTTGATGGGCTGTGCCTGAGCCGCAACCGCGGTCACCAAAACGCCCTGCTGGCCGGACTGCTCTCCGCCCGGCACTATGCCGATATGGTCATCTCCATGGACGCCGATTTGCAGGATGACATCAACGCCGTGGACGAGATGATCTCCCATTTTGAAGACGGCTGCGACATTGTCTATGGCGTGCGCTCCGCCCGGGACACGGACACCGCGTTCAAACGCGGCACGGCGCAGCGTTTTTATAAATTCATCAACGCCCTGGGCGGCGAGCTGGTTTACGACCACGCCGACTACCGGCTGATGAGCCGCCGGGCGCTGGACGCCCTGGCAGAATATGGCGAGGTCAACCTGTTCCTGCGCGGCATTGTACCCATGCTGGGCTATAAGACCGCCACGGTGGAGTACGCCCGCGGCAAGCGCTTTGCCGGGGAGAGCAAATATTCGCTGAAAAAAATGTGCAACTTTGCCGGAGACGGCATCACCAGCCTGACTACACAGCCGCTGCGGGCGATCCTGCTTCTGGGTCTGGTCACGCTGGCAATTTCTCTGGTGCTATTGGTCGTATTTCTGGTGCAGGGCATCGCTACATGGGGTGCCGATAACTGGCAGCTGCTTTCCGGCATCCGCATCTGTATCTTCCTGCTGGTGTTTTTTTCCGGCATGATCCTCTCCGCCCTTGGCGTTGTGGGCGAGTATGTGGGCAAGACCTATCTGGAAAGCAAGCACCGCCCCCGCTACCACATCGCAGCTCTGCTGCACCACGATGTCCCCGCGCCGGAGGATACCGTCCGGGAAAGCTGAATCCTTTCGTCCCAAATACTACCCGTTTATCGTCCAAACAAACTGTATTACATTAGGAGGTAAGTATGAAACGATTATTTGCTGTTGTTTTTGCGCTTTCGCTGTTCCTTGCCGGCTGCAGCAGTGTAAACAACTCTCCTGCGCCCCAATCCGAGACGCCTTCTCCGGAAGTGACCACGCCGGAATTGGAAAAAACCGATTGGCAGGCAGTCAGCGCAGATGCCGAGACATTCGATCTCAGCGGTAATGCGGATAATCCGAAATTTGAGTATGTCCTCAATCATACGGATACGGTTCCTTTGGATCAGCTGGTTGCATTTACTCTGGCAGCAGATGCGGCAAGCGAGGGCGCATCCGAAGAATTGCGGAGCCGATTTTTGGAGGCCCCCAACACCGTGCTGGCCTATCTGGTGCTTATGGGGGATCAAAAAGTCGATGGGGAGGATAGCACACCCGCGGCGGAGCTGATTTGCCAATTGATCGCCTCCGCAGACGCCGCCTGGCATGGTGGATCAACGGAATTTACCCAGACAATGGAAGCTTGCAGAGAAAGCTATCCCAGCGGCCCTGCTGCAAAGCTGCTGGATGTGATGGAAGCTGAGCACACCGCCAGTATGGAGCGAAATTCATAAAGCGCAATTCTGCAACAACGCCACCGCTATTTGCTTTTAGTCCTTGTTCTTTGACAGCCAAAACACTGCCGTTTTCGCGGCAGTGTTTTTTTATTAGCCACACTTTTCTACAGAGAACTGAAATT
>CAVBJJ010000071.1:0-2985 GCA_963595735.1 bacterium | reverse complement strand
TTGTTGTGTTATATTGTTCGACAAGATAAGGAGGAATTTTATAATGAAAAGGTTTGGTCCGTTAATTCTCTTACCGCTATGCCTATGCTTCATTTTATCCGCTTGCAAAAATTCAAATGCTCCCCATACTACCGATGCAGCCGAAACAGGCTCCACTATTGTCGCAGATAACCAACGAGAGGCAATATCAAATACTTTGTATTTTGAAACAGATGAAGCCGTTGACAAGTTCTTCGCTGACTATAACACACTTGCAGAAATCTCTATTCCCACAGACAAAATCGAAAAAGGCAATATAAAAACAAAGGCGTTGGTTTATATTGATGACTTGAATTTAGAAGTTGTCCACGCTAATGAATTCCTTTCGATTTCAATGAGCGCTTCTGTTGAGAACGAAAGCACTAAATTATATGCTATTTTTAGAGATGCCATCAAAACATTGAAATCCAATATATCAGATGATACTATTCTTTCTGCTTGGGATAAAATTCATGAAACAGGCTATCTGGTCAAGGATTATGACTGTGATGGCATCGGTATCACTTACATTCCATCACAATCTCCCTCCCAGGATACTGTGAGAATAGATTTGACATTCCCAAATTGAAAATAAATAAGTACACTCCTGCACGGGAACATTTGCTATTTCCGCCCGGCTGTGATACACTGCATGGTGAGTGTATTCTTGCTGCTTGCAGCACAAAGGAGTTACAAACAACATGGAACAATACGCCAGCTATTTTCTGATGCGGGAGGCCGATCTGCCTGCCTATGTCCGGGCAAAGCTTCCGCTGTTTGCCGACTGCGACCATCTCTGCGCCAAGGAGATCGGCGACGGCAATTTGAATTATGTCTTTCGGGTCTGGGATACGGAAACCGGCAAATCCGTTATCGTCAAGCAGGCCAGCCACACCCTGCGCATTTCCGATGAGATGCATCTGTCCCTGGATCGGAACCGCCGGGAGTGCGATATTCTCCGTCTGGAGGGCGGCTACGCTCCCGGACTGGTACCGGAGATCTATTACTATGATGAGATCATGCATGCCTATTGCATGGAAGACCTCTCCGACCACGCGATCATGCGCACTGCCCTGCTGCAGCACGAGATTTTTCCGGATTTTGCCGAGCAGATCACCGATTTCATGGTCAACACCCTCCTGCCGACCACCGATGTCGTCATGGATCACAAGGAGAAAAAGGAGCTGCAAAAGCGCTACAGCAACCCCGAGCTGTGCGAGATCACCGAGGATCTGGTCTATACCGAGCCGTATCGGGATCTCCGGGGGCGGAACCATGTATTCCCGCCCAACGCAGACTTTGTGGCGCGGGAGATCTATGGCGACACCCAGTTGCACTGCGAGGCCGCCCAGTTGAAGTTTGATTTCATGAACAACGGCCAGGCGCTGCTGCACGGCGATCTGCACACCGGCTCCATCTTCATCCGCAAGGACAGCATGAAGGTCATCGACCCGGAATTCACCTTTTACGGCCCCATGGGCTATGACATCGGCAATGTGATCGCCAACCTGATTTTTGCCTGGTGCAACGGCCAGTGCACCATGGAAGCCGGCGCGGAAAAGGCCGCCTATCTCCACTGGCTGGAGACCACGATCGTACAGGTCGTTGACCTGACCCGCAGCAAAATGGCCACCGCCTTTGACAAGCTGGCCACTGACCCCATGGCGCGAGTCCCCGGCTTTCAGGCGCGGTATCTGGCCAGCGTGATGGCGGACACCGCCGGCGCGACCGGCACAGAACTGATCCGCCGCACTGTCGGCATGGCCAATGTAAAGGACATCACCACCATTCCCGATGCCGAAGCCCGCGCCGGGGCGGAGCGCTGCTGTCTGCTGGCCGCCAAGGCCTATATTTTCCGGCGCCGGGAGGCGCTCTCCGGCGCTGCCTATCTGGATATTTTGCATGATGCATGGAAACGAGGTACCAGCAAATGAATATCATCCCTATCACGACCATTGACCTGACCCCGGAGGGCGACGCCCTGTATCTAGTGGATCAGACCAAGCTGCCCGGCAAAACCGAAATGCTCACCCTGCGAACCCAGGAGGAGATCTGGGACGCCATTTATCATCTCCGTGTTCGCGGGGCGCCGGCCATCGGCGTTGCCGCCGCCATGGGTATTTATCTCGCCGCCCGGGAGAGCAAGGAGACGGAATTCGCTCCCTTTTACGCGGAATTTTTGAAGAAAAAGGCCTATCTTGCCTCCGCCCGCCCCACAGCGGTCAACCTGTTCTGGGCGCTGGATCGCATGGATCGGGTCGTGCAGGCCAACCAGGACAAGCCCGTGCCGGAAATCGTTGCCGCCCTGTATCGGGAGGCGCTGACCATCCGGGACGAGGACGAAGCCGTCTGCCGCGCCATCGGCGAAAACGGCGTGGGACTGCTGAAGGACAACATGGGCGTACTGACCCACTGCAACGCCGGCACCCTGGCAACGGTTCGTTACGGCACCGCCACCGCGCCGATCTATAAGGCCCACGAAAACGGCATTACCGGCCTGCGGGTGTTCTGCGACGAGACCCGCCCCCTGCTCCAGGGCGCGCGCCTGACCAGCTTTGAGCTGCACAAGGCCGGGGTGGACACCTGGCTGATCTGTGACAACATGGCTTCCTCCGTCATGCAGCAGGGCTGGGTTAACATTGTCTTTGTGGGCTGCGACCGTGTGGCCGCCAACGGCGACGCTGCCAACAAAATCGGCACCTCCGGCGTGGCGATCCTGGCCAAGCACTATGGCATTCCCTTTTATGTCTGCGCACCGTCCTCCACCATTGACATGAGCATGGCCACCGGCGCGGAGATCCAAATCGAACAGCGCAAGCCCGAGGAGGTCACCGAAATGTGGTACGCCGAGCGCATGGCGCCCGAGGGCGTGAATGTGTACAATCCCGCCTTCGATGTCACCGACCACAGCCTGATCACCGGCATCATCACCGAGCACGGCATTGCCTATCCCCCATTTAACGAGGC
>CAVBJJ010000070.1:0-4909 GCA_963595735.1 bacterium | reverse complement strand
CCAATGGCCTGCCTGTAGAATCGCTGGAGGAAGCATGGAACCGGACTATCGATGAAGTGTGGTCTGGGAAGGTGGACAGGCCCCAAAAGAAACGCACGCAGAAACCCAAGGGACAGGAACGCTGATGCGCCTGCTGGCGTTGCAGCGGGATACTACAACAGCCCAAATCGAATAAGCGTTTGCACCGAATTTCACAGAGGAATCTTGTGGAAACCGCCGCTTCCCAAACGCATCCCATCGTGCTACAATGATGCCTGTTTGCGGATGGAGGGACGAGCATGGCATATACGGTTGAGGAAGAAGCGGTTATCTGCGGTATGCTGAGCCTCTATTTGGAGCGCAGCAGCGTGGACCAGGCTGTTCGGGAAAAGCATAGGAAGTTCCAGCGCGGCGTTGCACAGAAATCCTTGCAGCGGGAGGATTACAGATGGGCGGAAATGGCCCTGTGCTTTCTAAAGCCATTTTGGTGGCAGGCGCATGAGGATCACCGCGCACTGGAGAACGCTTTACTGAAAACGCATTTACTTGCAGAAAAACAACAATAGATCAACGCTTGCACACGGCGGCTGAGAGATTATCTCGGCCGCCGTGTTTTGTTTTTACAGAACAGATATGATCTGCGTCACAGCTGTTTTACGGCTGTGACCTTTTTTATGAATACGGAGGAAGCATGAGACCGATTACAGAAAAAGTGATCGCCCTATGGATGTTCTTTGCCTTGATACTGCTGCTGCCAAATACCGCAGCTGCCGCGTGGAAAGGCTTTGCCGATGTGCCGGAAAACGCCGCCTGCTACGAGAGCGTTATGTATCTGGCGGAACATGGGATCACAGGCGGAACAAGCCCAAACAGCTTTTCACCGGCGCAGGCCATCACAGTACGGCAATGGGCTGTGATGCTGTGCCGGGCCTATGGGATCAAGTGCAGCGGGAAGGATTGGCCGGAGATGAGCCGGATCAGTGTGGAGGAAGCCTGCAAACGAGGCTGGCTGAACACCACAGCGGTCATTGCCCCGGATACCCCCATGTGCCGGGGCGCACTGTTGGAGAGCGCCTTTGCGGCAGCGGATATCCCTGTTTATGACAGTGTTCTTTATGAGAATAGAAAGCCGCTGTCTGCCTATGAAAATGATATCCGTGTTGGTACAGAGCTTGGATTGTGCAGTGCGGATGCCAAATCAGCAGAGATCCTTCGCCGGGGCGAGGCGGCACGGCTTCTTCATGCGTTTCTGACTCAGGACCTGCAGGTGAAGGAACCACCCGCACCAATCCTGGTGGAAAACCGTACATCTGTCAACAGCAACGATTTCCTGCTGGAATTACATCGTGTGCCGGAACAGATTCTGAACGCGTTTCATGCGTGTGGATGGAAATATACCATTGACTTGAAATATATTGAACGATTCAGCGAACAGTCCGGCATGAACTGCATCGGCCTGACATCTTATGCGAAACGGACGATCTATGTCTCGGATGCCAGCGCAACACTGCATGAGTTCGGACATTTTCTGGACGGATCATTGGGCTTTCCCAATGAACATGAGCGATTGTACCAGGTGGAGGCAAAGAATGCCTGTCTCCGGGATTATGCAAAAACAAATGCCGCGGAATACTTTGCGGATTGCTTTGCCTATTGGATTCGTTATCGCAATGACATCAAAGCAATGTCTATACTGAAGCAAACAGCCCCGCAAACCTATGCCTACTTTGAACAGCTGGAGTCAGATCATTGGAACCTATGATATGCACGAAGGAGAGGTGCCCATGAAAAAAGAAAAACTCAAGATTTTAGTGGTGGAGCCGATGACTCCGCCTACTGTACAGGAGATCGACGGCAGTTTGGCGTCCATGCAGAAGATCGTGGGCGGCACGATTCAGGCTGTCTATCCCTTCGACGATCCCATCGCCATTGTATGTAACGATGAAGGCAAGTTCCTGAATCTGCCGCTGAACCGTGCCCTGACCGATGACCATGGAGTACCGTATGACATTGTCTGTGGTACTTTTTTCATGGCTGGAGTTGGGCGGGAGGACTTTGTCTCCCTGACAGACCAGCAGATTGAAAAGTATCAGAAAAAATACGCCAACGAAATGGTGTTCTCTGTTCCTGTGCGGCCTGAAAATCCCAAGGAACATACCAAAAAGAAAACACGGGAGCGTGGCAGATAACAATGACAAACCGCCTGCTGCGTGGCGCCACGCAGCAGGCGGTTTGTCGTTATCAATCTTCATTTTTAGTCAGGCAGACTTTTACCAGTCGAACCAGAAACAGAATAGACATCGTATTTCCCAAAACCATTATTTATGGCCATTGCCGCTCCTGAGTCCATATTGCCGCAGAATTTCCGTTATTGCAGTGTCTGCGCTCATCTTTCCATCGGATATCTGTTCACAGAGTCGAAGGGCGTTTTTACTGGGTGTCAGCTTCTCAATGGCATGAGTAGCCAGTGTGTAGTTGATTTGCTGCTGGCTTCTTTGCGTCATACGCCGACCTCCTTCCATCGTTTGCTTTAGTATATCGTATTTGTATCAAGAAAGCAACGGAAAGTAATAAATGGAAGTTACCCACTGTTAATGAAAAAATCATAAAAAGGAGATGTTAAAAACGAAAAATCAGAAATATGAAATTACCGATATTTCCCATGAGAGTTATCCATTTCTCCACCGCATCCGGGCGCTTCGGGATATCGGTACATATGTGAAGGCCGGAGACCTCGGCGGGTTCGTGGAGAGTGAAAGCAACCTGTCTGCGGAACTGTCCGATTGCGCCTGGATCGCGGATGACGCCATTGCCGCAGGAGATGCCTATGTAGACAAAGATTCCTGCCTGCGGGAAAAGGCAATTGCCTGTGACAGCGCCTATGTATCCCGTGGCTCGCTTCTATCCGGCAGCGCCCGTGCGGAGGACAATGCCTATTTAAGGGGCGCAGCGATGAACGGCAGCGCACGAGCGTCCGGTTTTGCGCAGGTTATCCGTGTACCAGATCAATTGGGAACGCCGCTTCTTTCTGACCGCTGTCAGGTGTATGGGACCTTGCGTGGTGATATCCGTATCACCGGCGCTGCAGTGATTCTGCCGGGAGAAGAGATTCGGAATGATACAAAGGATGCCATTGTCATTTCAGAAAAGGGGCGCAGTATCATTCGAAGCAAAGACAGAGATATGCTGAAGCCCAGCCGGATGCAGCGCGTACAGGAGAAAAAGCAAAAGAAATGGAGGATGGAACGATGACTCGTTATGAGCAGGAACTCAGGAAGCTGTTTGAGAACACCAACCTTATGGATCGTCCGCAATACTCCGGTCGTATTTGCATGGGAGAACTGGGAAAGGACTTGCGTGTGCGGGCAGAGTTCCTTTCCGCCCATGTTGCCGACCATTACGATGCGATCCGTCTTACGGTACTCAACCGTACGGCGGGCGTGGTGGATCAGACGCTGCTGCACTTCAAAGATGTCTGGGGGAAAAAGGACGCATCCGGCAACCCAAACTTCCGGAACATGATGGTGCCTTACCTATGGGATGACGGAGGGAATGTGGACTGGTATGTCTATTATCCCAACGCCGCAGACTATGCCACGCTCCGCCGGGCCATGGGACAGTATCTGTCCATGTTTCGGGAACGAACGCCGGAACAGGAGCAGACCGGCTCAAAGCTGGTATACATCTGTGCGCCGCTGCGGGGCGATGATGTAGAAAAGAACATTGAGTTTGCCCGGCAGAAGGCACAGGAGGTGTTTGCGGACGGGGATATCCCCATCTGTCCGCATCTGCTGTTTCCGCCCATTGCAGACCCGAAGCATCCGGTGCAGGATGCCAAAGCACGAGAGATGGCGCTGAAACTGTTGGAGTCCTGCCAGCAGCTCCATGTCTACGGCCCCACCTGGACGGAGGGAATGTGGGATGAGATCCACCACGCCAGCAAATTGGGCATTCCCGTGCTGACGGATCAGAAAACCATTGGCAGAACGCCGTCCCGGCGCTCCAAAAGAAAGGAGCGATAACGCTGGAACAGGAACACCCAAAGCCGTCCTGCCCTCTCATTGGACAGAATGGCAATATCTTTAACCTCATAGCTCTTGCCAGCCGAACACTGCGGCAGAACGGCATGGCGAATGAGGCCAAGGAGATGCAGGAACGCATCATGGGCGGCAGCTGTCACAGCTATGAAGAAGCGCTGGGGATCATCAGCGAATATGTGGAAACGGAGTTAACCGGTAGTATTCCTACCAAAAACAAAAAGAAGGAGAATCACGCGCATGGACGATAATCAGAACTGGAGGATCATCCAGGGCGATGCATTAAAGGTGTTGGAGGATTTTGCTCCCGACACCTTTGATGCCGTCATCACAGATCCCCCCTATGCCTCCGGTGGACGCACCCAGGCAGAAAAGAATAAATCTACTGCCAAGAAGTATTCCAGTATGGGGAAAAACGCACCCCCACCCTTTGACGGCGACGCTAAGGATCAGCGTTCCTGGACCCGTTGGGCGGCAGAATGGCTGTATGATGCCAGAAAGGTGTGCAAACCCGGTGCGCCGGTGTGTATGTTTATCGACTGGCGGCAGCTTCCCGCAGCAACCGACGCCCTCCAGTGGGCGGGCTGGATCTGGCGCGGCACCGCTGTTTGGGATAAGGGGAACAGCCGTCCCCAGAAGGGGCGGTTCCGTCAGCAGGCAGAGTACATCGTCTGGGGTTCCAACGGCGATATGCCCATCAGCCGTCCGGTACCCTGCCTGCCGGGCGTATTTAGACATGCCAACCCCCAAAACCGAATCCACCTTACGGAAAAGCCCTTGCAGCTTATGCGGGACATCGTGAAGATCACGGAGCCGGGTGGTCATATTCTGGATCCCTTTGCCGGGTCCGGCACCACGGTGCTGGCGGCTGTGCTGGAGGGCTACTCCGCCAC
>CAVBJJ010000069.1:0-5057 GCA_963595735.1 bacterium | reverse complement strand
GCCTGTGCCGGAGATGGTCTTCTGAAAATCGAAATGCATTTTCTGCCGGATATCTATGTGCCCTGCGATGTCTGCAAGGGCAAGCGATATAACCGGGAAACGCTGGAGGTGCGCTACAAGGGCAAAAACATTGCCGAGGTGCTGGACATGACCGTGGAGGAGGCGCTGGCTTTCTTTGAAAACCGCCCCCGCATTCGGGATAAGATCCAGGCGTTGTATGATGTGGGATTGGGCTATGTCCGGCTGGGACAGTCCAGCACCACGCTTTCCGGCGGCGAGGCGCAGCGGGTCAAGCTGGCAACGGAGCTGAGCAAGCGCTCCACCGGAAAAACGGTGTATGTGCTGGACGAACCGACCACCGGTCTGCACATGGCCGATGTTCACAAGCTGCTGGAAATGCTGGGACGCTTGACGGATGCGGGCAACACCGTGGTCGTCATTGAGCATAATCTGGATGTGATCAAAACAGCGGATCACGTCATCGACCTGGGGCCGGAGGGCGGCGACGGGGGCGGAAGCCTGGTCTTCGCCGGAACGCCGGAGGGCTGCGCGGCCTGCACGGAAAGCGCCACCGGCGCGTTTTTGAAGCCCCTGCTGGAAAACGGCGCCGATGCAGCGCCGTCTGCGTAAGGAGAGACAATGGATCTGACAAGATTTATGGACTTTGCGTCCACCTCCAGCGCGGACGCGTATTTGATGACCATGCTGATCGCCATGCTGCCGATTTTGGAGCTGCGCGCGGCGATCCCCTTTGGTGTGGCGGTAGGACTCAGCCCCGGCTGGGCGCTTGCCGCAGCGGTGGTGGGCAATGTGATCCCGGTGCCCTTTGTGATCCTGCTGGTGCGCAAGGTGTTTCCCTTTTTGCGACGGCATTTTCACAAGCTGGATCGCCTCTGGCTGCGGCTGGAGGCAAAGGCGCATCGCCACTGGAACCGCATTGAAAAGTACCGGTATTTCGGTCTGCTGTTTCTTGTGGCGCTGCCGATTCCGGGAACCGGCGCTTGGACGGGCAGCCTGGTGGCGGCCTGTTTGAATATGTCCATCGCCAAAAGCTTGCCGGTCATTTTCCTGGGCGTGTGCATTGCCGGCGGCCTGATGCTGCTGATCACCAGTGTGGTGAGCTTTATTGTGATATAAACGGCCGCGTTTTACGGACGCTTTTCCCCCGCGCCGCATAGTGTGGTAGAGAAAGGGGGAAGAAACATGGACTGGAGAACGCTGGTCGCCGGCGGGATCGCCGTGGGACTTGCGCTGCTTTTCTGGTATGCGCGGGGCATATTCCTGATGCCGGTGCCGCTGGATGCGGCGGTACAGGGCACCGTGGTTCTGCGCATTTGCGGCAGCGCCAAAAATCTGGAACAGACCGTCAACGGTGTGCACTGGCTGCGGCAGAACGGCACGCTGCCCATGCGGATCGTGGTGGTCGATGCGGGCATGGATCCGGAGACCCGGAGGATCGCGGCGGTTTTGGCGCAAAACGGGAAAATTTATCTGGAATGAATCAATACTACATAGAAAAATCAAAACAAGCGGGAGACGGTATGGAACAACAGCCAGCGGAAAACAAAATAGAACTGCGCGGTACGGTGGACGCGGTCATGTTCACCAACCCGGAGAATGGCTATACCGTTCTGGCGCTGGAATTGGACGATGGCGAGCAGCACACCGTGACCGGGTGCCTGCCCTTTGCCTCGCCGGGGGAGCGGATTACCGCTGTGGGCAGCTGGACCCGGCACCCCACCTATGGAAGACAGTTCAAGGCCGATTATGCTGTGCGGACTGTGCCGGAGGGGGCGGAGGCGATTTATGAATATCTGGCCAGCCATGTGGTGCGTGGCGTGGGGCCGGCCACTGCGGCCATGATCGTGGAGCGCTTTGGCGACGCGGCGCTGGATGTGATCGAGAACCATCCGGAGCAGCTCAGTCAGCTGCGGGGCATCAGCCGCGCCAAGGCGGCGGACATCTCCGCCAGCTATAAACGGCAGATGGGCATTCGCCGTCTGATGGAGTTTCTGGCGCGCTATGGCATCAAGCCGGTCCACGCCATGCATCTTTACCGGTTGTATGGGGACGAGGCTCAGGAAAAGGTGCAAGAAAACCCTTATCTGCTGGCCTCCGATCAGGTGGGCGCCAGCTTTGAGGAGGCGGATGAGCTTGCTATTCGCATCGGCGTGGAAGCGGATGCGCCGGAGCGGGTGGCTGCGGCTATCCAGTTCGAATTGCTGCACAACCTCAGCAACGGTCACAGCTTTATCCCCAGGGAAAAGCTGGTCGCTGCAACGGCGCAGCTGATCGCAGTGGAGCAGGA
The DNA here is from genome assembly GCA_963595735.1 of bacterium. GTDB lineage: Bacteria > Bacillota > Clostridia > Oscillospirales > Oscillospiraceae > CALWOS01. The sequence continues at coordinate 2,749 of CAVBJJ010000069.1, read as the reverse complement.
GACGGTGGCGGAGTGTCTGGAGCTGCTGGCGGAAAGCGGCGAGGTGGTCGTGGAGACGGTCGCCGGCCGGGAGGCCTGCTATCTGTTCCGGATCTGGGAGATGGAGCAGTACACGGCGCTGCGTCTGCGGGCCATGGCCGCCAGCAGAGAGGGCGACCCGGCGGAGGCTGCCGCAACGGCGCGGAAAATCGCCGAGCATACCGGTATTGCCTACGCCCCCCTGCAGGAAAAAGCGCTGCAAATGGCGGCGCTTCGGCAGCTGCTGGTGCTAACCGGCGGCCCCGGCACCGGCAAGACCACGACCTTGCGCGGCATTTTGCAGGTGTTTGACCGTATGGGACTGAAAACCCTGCTCTGCGCCCCCACCGGGCGCGCGGCAAAGCGCATGACGGAGCTAACGGGTCGGGAGGCCTCCACCGTTCACCGGCTGTTGGAATCCTCCGTGCAGGAGGAAAACGGCGGCGTGCGCTTCGGGAAGGATGAAGAAGACCCGCTGACCTGCGACGCTGTGATCCTGGACGAGTGCTCCATGGTGGACATCGTGCTGATCTCCGCGCTGCTGCGGGCGCTGCCGCCCACGGCCAAGCTGGTGCTGGTGGGAGACGCCGACCAGCTGCCCTCCGTGGGGCCGGGCAGTTTCCTGCGGGAGGTGATCCGCAGCGGTGTTGCGGAAACGATTTGCCTGACGGAGGTGTTCCGCCAGAGCGCGAACAGCCGCATCATCACCTGCGCTCACCAGATCAACCGGGGGGAGCACCCCAATCTGCGGGAAAACAAGGGCGACCTTTTTCTGCTGCGGCGAAAGCCCCAGGACATTTCCGAAACAGTTGTGGAGCTTTGCCGGGACAGGCTTCCCGGGAAAATGGGCATCCCGCCGGAGGACATTCAGGTGTTAAGTCCTACCCGCCTGTACGAGGCCGGGACTACCCGCCTGAATGCTACCCTGCAGGCCGCCCTGAATCCCCCGGCGGAGGGAAAGCGGGAAAAAGCCTATGGCGACAAGATCTTCCGGGAGGGAGATCGCGTCATGCAGATCAAAAACAACTATGACATTCTCTGGAAAGCACCCCTGTCCCCGGAGATCCGCGATCCGGAGGAAAAGCAGCTTCTGGTGCGCGGCGCGGGAATTTTCAATGGCGATGTGGGTGTTATCAAGCAGATCGACCCGAAAACCGAGCTGGTGACCATTGATTTTGACGGGCGCTATGCCCGCTACAGCGCAGAAATGCTCCATGAGCTGGATCATGCCTTTGCCATGACCGTCCATAAAGCCCAGGGCAGCGAGTACCGCGCGGTCATTCTGGCTTTGGGGAAGCTGCCCCAAAGCCTGATTAACCGCAGTCTGCTGTATACGGCGGCGACCCGCGCCAAAAGCCTGCTGATCCTGGTGGGCAGCGAGATGACCGCCCTGCAAATGATCGCCAGCCACAAGGTGGCCGGAAGGTACAGCGGCCTGCGCTGGCGGCTGGCGGAGGGCGGATAGTGGAGCTGCTGGAGCGTGTGCTGGATCTGCTGTATCCGCCAAAATGCGCGTTTTGTCACCGTTTGCTGGATAAGGGCGGCGAGTACATCTGTCCTCGGTGCCGAACATCCCTGCCGTATACAAGCGAGCAGGGAAAGCAGAAAATCGAGTTTTGCGAGGTCTGTGTTTCTCCACTGTATTATGAGGATCACGCAAAGGAATCACTCCTGCGGTACAAGTTCCACGACTGCCGGGGCTATGCCCAGGTGTATGCCCCGCTGGTGGCGGACTGCATCCGCGCCGCAGAGCTGGAGTGGGATATTCTCTCCTGGGTTCCCCTGAGCCGGAAGCGTCTCCGGGAGCGTGGCTTTGACCAGTGCTTCCTTTTGGCGGAGGCCGTGGGAAAGCAGCTGGGCACCTCGCCGGTGTCTCTGCTGAACAAATCCCGTCATACCCGGGCGCAGTCCGGCATGGGCGGGGCAGAGGAGCGCCGGGCGAATATTTCCGGAGCCTACACTGTTCCACAGCCGGAGCGGGTGGCAGGCAAGACCGTTTTGTTGTTAGACGACATTGTAACGACCGGGGCGACCCTGTCCGAGTGTGCGAGAACGCTGCGCTATGCCGGGGCAAAGGCGGTTTGCTGCGCCAGCGTTGCCAGACGGCGGGCATGAAAACAAAAGCCGAAAACCCGATGCAGAGACACAGACTTTTGGAATATATTACAGCAGAATCGGAAAACTATGTAAGCGGCCAACAAGGTCGATTCCTTCATACGAGGTGAAAGACAATGATGTTTTTTGAAAAGGACATTGCCATAGACATGGGTACCTCAACCACCCAGTTCTATGTGCGCGGTAAGGGCATTTCTCTCCGGGAGCAGAGCCTGGTTGCGGTGGACAAGACCACCGGTAAGCCCCTCAAGGTGGGTGAGGATGCAAAAAAAATGCTGGGGCGCACCCCTGCCAATATTGTGGCGATCCAGCCGGTGGTGGCCGGCGTGGTGTCGGATTACGACATGACCAGCTGGATGATGAAAGAGTTTATCGCCCGGGTCACTTCCTTCAGCCTGTTTAAGCCCCGGGTGGTGGTCACGGTTCCCAGCAGCATCACCGGTGTGGAGGAGCGCGCCACCATTGACGCCATGATCGAGGCCGGCGCAAGAAAGGTCTATCTGGTGGAGTCCGCTGTGGCAACGGCCATGGGCGCTGGCGTGGATGTGACAAAGCCAAACGGCTGCCTGGTGATCGACATCGGCGGCGGTACCACGGAGATCGCCGTGGTGTCCCT
>CAVBJJ010000068.1:0-5318 GCA_963595735.1 bacterium | reverse complement strand
GATCAGAGGCATGTGCCGTGCATCGCCGACCACGATATGTACTCCGAAACCCTGGGCAAGACCATCCAGGCCGGCCGCTGCATCGGCATGTCCGCCGTGGTGACGATCGAGACCATGCAGGGCATTACCATTGAGGAGGAGACCATCGGCAAGGTCTATGGCCCGGAGGACGGCGATATGTGCGATTGGCAGATCACCGGTGAGCCGAACACGGAGTTCCATGTGGTCAAGCCCGCAACAGTGGAGCACACCTGCGCCACGGTCGTCAACCGCATTCCCAGTCTGCTGTTTGCCCCGGCCGGCTATGTCACGGCAGATCAGCTGGAGCCGTGCGAGTACCTGGCCTACCCGATGGAGTATTACTGCTAAGTGGGAATGCAATACAACATTATATAGTAAAAGCCTGCGGAGAAGCCCTTTTTTGGGGCGTCTCCGTTAGCCTGTCAAAAAATATATAACGAGGTGTCTGCCCTTGGCTCTCCCTCTGGGAGAGCTGTCGCCGTAGGCGACTGAGAGGGTTTTGCGGATAAGTAAGCTCCGGGGTTCTAAGGTATGGTCATTGTTTACCCTCTCCGTTTTCGCTGCGCTCAGCCACCTCTCCCACAGGGAGAGGCAAGGATGGCAAAAACAGAAGGTAGTAGAAATCTCCGCAGCAGCGGGGGAGCTTGAGGGGGCAAGACCCGTCTCAATCAGATAAACAGCTTTGACAAACCTGCGGAGGCGTCCTTTTCGAGGCGTCTCCGCTTTTTTGCGCCCTGCTCTTGGTTGACAGGAGAGAGGGGAAATTATATAATAGAAAAACTTGTATACTTGTCACGATAAAAAGGAGTTGGAAGCAAAATGGCAGGAATTTTATATGGTGTTGGTGTTGGCCCCGGAGATCCGGAATTGATGACCCTGAAGGCGGTGCGCCTGATTCGGGAGAATACGATCATTGCCGTTCCCGGTGCGGAGCCGAAGGAGACCTTTGCCTATCAAATCGCCGTGCAGGCGGTGCCGGAGCTGGCGGACAAGACTCTGGTGCCGGTGTATATGCCCATGACCCACGACGCTGCGGAGCTGGAGCGCAGCCATGAGGCGGGGGCAAGACTGCTGGAGAAGTATCTGGATCAGGGGGAGAATGTGGTGTTTTTAACGCTGGGAGACCCCACGATCTATTCCACCTTTACCTATGTGCAGCTGCGGGTGGAGGCTCACGGCTACCAGACCGCACTGGTCAGCGGCATTACCTCCTTCTGCGCGGCGGCGGCGCGTATGAACCGGCATCTGGTTGCCTGGAACGAGCCGCTGCATATCCTGCCGGCGGTGCATTATCTGGAAAACGCTCTGCCGGAAAGCGGCACCTGCGTCCTGATGAAATCCGGTCGGAAGATGAAGCAGGTCAAGGAACAGATGGCAAACGGCGGTTTTGCCGCGATGATGGTGGAAAACTGCGGCACCGAGCGGGAAAAAATCTACCGCACGATCGAAGAAATTCCGGACGATGCCGGGTATTATTCCCTGATCGTGGCCAAAAAGCAGGACTGAGCCGCAGGATTTTCACAAGGTCATGATCGAAATTAAACATCTGACGAAAAAATTTGAGGATTTCACAGCGGTGGACGATCTGAGTCTGACGATCCAAACGGGCGAGTTTTTTGGCCTGCTGGGGCCCAACGGCGCGGGCAAGACCACCACGATCGGGATGCTTTCCACCCTGCTGCTGCCAACGGCGGGGGAGATTTGGATCGACGGGGAAAAGCTGACTCGCAGCCGGACGGACCTCAAGCGCAAACTCAGCGTGATCACCCAGGAATATTCCATGCGTCAGGATATGACCATGGACGAGATCATGGAGTATCAGGGGCGATTGTATTTCATGCCGCGAAAGGAGATCCGCGCGCGGACAGAGGAACTGCTGGATTTTTGCGATCTGCTGCCGTTCCGGAAGCGGACGGTACGCAAGCTCTCCGGCGGCATGAAGCGCAAGCTGATGGTCTGCCGCGCGCTGCTGACCCGGCCGGAAATTTTGATTCTGGACGAGCCGACCGCCGGCATGGACGCGCTGGCGCGCCGGCAGATGTGGAATCTGCTCCACAAGCTCAACCGGAACGATTTGACGATTTTGCTGACGACCCATTATATCGAGGAGGCGCAGACCCTTTGCGAACGGGTCGCCATGCTGCAGCACGGCCGGCTGGAAGAGGTGAACACCCCGGCCGGCTTTATCCGCCAGCTGGGCGCCTACACGGTGGATGAAATGACGCCGGACGGAATACACAGCCATCATTTTGCCGCGCAGGAGGATGCGCGGCGCTTTCTTGCGGGGCTGGATGGCCAGTTTGCCCTGCGGGATACCACGCTGGAGGATGTGTTTGTCGCCCGTTCCGGCAAAAAAGAAACTGCGGGGAGCGAGGGATAAGGACATGGGAATTCTGGCGATTTTATGGGAAAAATGGGTGGAGTTCCGGCGGGACTTTTATAAAATCACGCTGGCGGCCATGGTGGCGCCGCTGATGTATCTGGTGGCCTTTGGGCTGGGGATACAAACGGTCTCCCATGGGGAGCCGTATCTGAACTTCCTGATCCCCGGCGTGGTGGCGCTGACCACAATGAACGGCAGCTTCAACGCCATTGCCCAAAACCTGAATGTGCAGCGCTTGTATGAAAAGGCCTTTGACCAGATCATGATCTCCCCAACGCCCCTGTGGCAGTTTATTGTGGGGCAGATCCTGGGCGGCAGCCTGCGCGGGCTGTATGCCGGCGGGGTGATCCTGCTGCTGACGCTGCCCATCGGCACGGGGCTGACCTTTAACGGCTTTTCGTTTCTGGTGATGTTCCTCAACGGCGCGGTGTTCTCCGCTATTGGCGTTGTGGTGTCCTTTTTGGCGAAAAACCATGCGGATGTACCCCGGTTTTCCAACTATTTTATCATGCCCATGGCCTATTTGTGCAATACCTTTTTTTCCACGGAGCGTATGCCCCACGGTCTGCGGGAGGTGGTGGGGGCTTTGCCCCTGTCCCAGGCCAGCGGCATGATTCGCGGTATTGCCGCCGGAACGGGATTTCAGCCCCGGGGGATCTTGATTTTGCTGGTGTATCTGGCGGCAATGCTGCTGGTGTCATTCTGGTTTATTTACAAGAAACAAAACCTGTGAGAAGTGGAGGAAATACAGATATGAAAAAGATCCGGTTTTCTCTGCTGCTTTGCATTTTGGGACTATGTCTCATGCTGCCGGTGCAGTCTGCGCTGGCAGCGGAAGGCTTTGAAAAGGTGGCTGCGGAAAGCGATTATGGCGCCGTGCGGGAAGTGGGAGTCTACGGCATGACGCCGATTTCCGGCAGCGCTGTTGCCGACGGCAGCTACACGCCAACGGTGGAAAGCAGCTCGCCCATGTTTCAGGTACAGCAGGCGGAGCTGACCGTGCGGCAGGGGGAAATGACAGCGGTTATCCGCCTGGGCGGCACGGGCTATTCCCACCTTTACCTGGGAACGGCGGCGGAAGCGGCCGAGGCGGAGGAAAGCGCCTATATCCCCTACACGAAAAACGCTGATGGCAGCTATTCTTACGAAATTCCGGTTGCCTGGCTCAACTATGCCATTCCCTGCGCAGCGTTCAGCAAGGCAAAGGGAATGTGGTATGACCGCAGCATTTTGTTCCGGGCGGACAGTCTGCCGGCGGAAGCGCTGGCGTTTTCCTTGCCGGATTACGATCGCATCGCCGCGGCACTGGCCGGGGAGGAAACAGATGCTTCCGCCGCGCAGCCGGAGCCAACGGAACCGGCGGCTCCGGTGCAGCCGGTGCAGGTGGAGCTGCCGGACGGCAGCTATGCCGTCGGGGTGGAGCTGTCCGGCGGCAGCGGCAAAGCCATGGTCAGCAGCCCGGCGCTGATGACCGTAAAGGACGGCAAGGCCAGCGTGCGGCTGGAGTGGAGCAGCTCCAACTATGATTACATGAAGCTGGGCACGGAGACCTATTGGAACAGCAGCGAGGAGGGGGCAAATTCCGTTTTTGAGCTGCCCATCACCGCCTGGGATACCGCGGTGCCGGTCATTGCGGATACCACGGCCATGGGCGATCCGGTGGAGATCTCCTACAGCCTGTGCTTTTACAAAAGCTCCATCGGTGACAAAAGCGAGATTCCCCAGATCGCCGCAAAACGCGTGGTCTATATTGCCGCAGGCATCATTGTCGGCGGCGGAATTTTGAACGCCCTTGTAAAGAAAAAAAGAAGAAAATAAGAAAAAATTGCCACTTAGTTCAGAAAATTCCCGATAAATCATTGACAAATATATATATAATAAGTCATTATAAGAAGAACGACGAGAGAGCAAAATTCAGGCATTCTTTGTAATACGGTGCGTTGCAAAATCGTAAGTCAGGAGCTTGGTTCGTCGTGTCTTGCTTGCGTTTTTCCTGTGTTTGTCATGTCGGAAACAACTTGGCGGGGAAAATGGAGAGGACAGTTGTTTCCGAAAATCTGTGGGCAGGTCTTCCGGGAAAAGGAAAGCTGCGCACGGAACTTTCAAAAAAGGGAGATAATAGAATGAGTGGATTTGTAAGCGCCGCCATGAGCGGTGGTATTGTCGGCGGCGTGATCAACGCTGTACTGACAAGCAGTATCATCTTCTCTGCGGCCAGTGTGGTTCTTTCCATCGTGTACTGGGTACTGTATATCATCGGCGGCTGGAAGATGTACAGAAAATTTGGCGAGGGCGGTTGGAAGAGCATCATCCCGCTGTATAACAGTTGGATCGAGTATAAGCACACCTGGAACCCCTTTGTTGCGATCCTGACTTGGGTGCTGTATGTTGTCAGTGGCGTGATGTCGAGTATCGCAACGGTAAGCATGATGTCCGGTTCTGTCAGCCCGTTGGCAATCGTGGCAATGATCCTTGGCATTGTCGGCTGGGTCATCGGCGTTGTGGGTAACTACAAGCTTGCCAGAGCCTTTGGCCATGGCGGCGGCTTCACCGTGGGTCTGGTGCTGCTTCCCGGCATCTTCCGCATCATCCTCGGCTTCGGAAAGAGCCAGTATGTGGGTAAGGCCGGCTGATAACAGGCCAAAAGAAGAGCACAACGCGCCGTAACAAAACAGAATGAAAATTCCCAACCAGGAGTTTATTTTTCTCATGGCTGGGAATTTTTTTGTGCGTATTTGCGATTTTTATTGTTGTGCGGCGGCAATTTCCTCATCCGACAGGGGGCGGCACCATCCGGCCTCCAAAGCGGAGACGGCAGCGGGGCAGTGCAGCAGCCCCGCGATTTTGGCGGCGGTTTTTTGTGCCTCCGGGCTTTCGGCTTTGTTAAACAGCACGCGGCCAAACAGATGTTCTG
>CAVBJJ010000067.1:0-5804 GCA_963595735.1 bacterium | reverse complement strand
GCGGTGCGTCCAGAAATGAATGATGTGACCGATGTACTGAAACAGTGACCCACCATCCACGCCCATTGCCGAGACCACCGCCAGCGGCAGCAGCGTGACCGTCATAACCACGATGCGTATAGTGCTGGGCATGGGGATCAGAATCAGCTCCGGATATCCCAGAGCCAATACCAGAATCACTGTTTCAATGGCGTTTCGGGTTTCGATCATCCCGCCAAACAGTTTGCCGCTGTCCGTATAATTTGCCGGAATGGCATACACGTTGTTGTACTCTTTGTCTTCCAAATTTTTCACCTTCCTGATCTGCATAAGGATTTGACTGTGAGACATCAGATGACCTGTAATGATCGATACGGATTTTTATTGTGCTCCTGGATCCTCTGACATATGGAGGGCTTCTTCAAGGGAAGCATTTCCCGTCGGCGCATCGTAGTCCACAATGCTGAGACGACGATAGGAAAGACTCCCTTCATAGCTGGGCGTATTCAGAATGACACCAATGCCTCCGGAGGAATGCACCCACATGCGGGTCCCGTCCAAACTGTAGCCGGCAAAAATAAGCACATGACCCCAGCCGCCATCATCGGCAAGGAACCCTAAATCGCCCGGAAGCAGTTCCGATGCAGAAATACGGTAAGTATTCGGATACTGACCATTGCAGCCTGCACCGATCTCAACGCCTACCGCTGTATTAAATACCCATGTGGTGAATCCACTGCAATCAAGGCCATAGGGTCGGATTGTTCCGGTCGTGGCAGAGCCGGCTGATGTCACAAGCCTTGGCGTATTCCAAGCGTCGTTCCACCCTGGGGCTGACTTTCCACCCCAAAAATACGGAACTTTCCCCACCAGCGACAACGCTGTGGTCAGGATGTGTTTCCTCATAGAGCTGCAGTCCTGTGCGTTGACAAAAGTAAGCAATTCTGCATCGGTCAGGGGAACCATCTGCCCATTGCCAAGCGTCCCATATAGCGTCATTTTCAAGGAATTGGCCATCTTCTGAATGGCCTCCCCGTAGGTTACTTGGAACTGATCATAGGTTGCGGAAGTGTTGATTCCAAAGGCCCGAATGATGACGCTGTTATCAAAGGGGTGAATGGTACATTCCACATACTTTACGGTCTCCGTTTCCGAGTCGGATGTTTCCGTGCTTCTCTGCTCTATTTCCCGCTCTATCGAGGATACCGGGAACATACTGTCGGCAACGCTGCGGAGCTTTGCCAGCATATCCGCTTCACTGGTGCCGCGCTGCTGCAAGGATGCCGAATATGCTGCGAGAATATAGCTGACATCGTACCCGGCGGAGCTCTGTGCGTAATTGACCAGTGCGTCCATGGACAGATCGTAGTCGTACTCGCCGTCACGGATGATCCGTTCAACTTTGGCAAGAGCCGCATTGTATCCCTCTTCTACGACTGCGGAAATATCGGCAGCAAGGTCGTTGTAGGATCCCAATAGCGTTGCAGGGTTCTCCACATCCACTGTCGAACCGTCCAGACCGAATACACTGTTTGTAACAATGCTGGGCAGCGAAACGACCAGGACGATAATGACAAGAAAAGTCAGACAGATACAAACAAGGATCTTGAACAGCGTATGTCGCATCGCCCATGCCGCCGACAAAATTGCACCCCACGGCCCGCCTGCAGCGGTGCCGGCGGCTATCTCGGCGACTGCCTTACCGCCCTCCACACTTGCCTGTACCGTTGCGGCTGCGGCATTGGCACCGGCTTCGGCTCCCTTCATAGCTGCCTGTTCCTTTGCGGCTCTGGCCATCTGTTTGGCAGCTTCCCCGTAATTGTCGCTGCCATCGCCTATCTGTCGCTTATCTGGCTCAGCCATTATTTTTTCACCTCCCTGGTGTGTATCCAAAGCCGCGCGAGGCGGCGAGGTTCTTCATTCGCAGACAGCAGCCGGAGAGATCTCTTCCGCTCCGGCTGCTGCCCGCTGCACTTATTTTTTGCGTTTCGGCGCCTTGATGCCATTGTCCGGGCGCTTCTCCGGTTCTTTGAAGCGACTGGGTGTGCTCTTATACCGAACCGATTCCACCGATACCGTGCGGACATTTTCGCCGTCGTATACGGGTTTTCCGTCCTCAAACACCGGCTTGCGCTCCACAGAGGCTTCTCCGTGAATGGCGATCCACTGCTGCCCTCGGACATCCTCGTATACCTGATAGTCACCGCGCGGTGCGGCGAATCTGGCCGTGTCGTAAAAGGCTGTACCGGAGCCATCGGTATGACGAACTTCGAAGTGGCCGTCCTCCCGGTGGGTGCCGTCCACATGGGCTATCTGCTGCTCAAAGCCGGGCATGAAGTCGCGGAAGGCTGCCTGATTATAGGCTTCTGCGGCTTCGCCCTGCTCAAAGGCCGGTGCTTCCGCATGCTGCTGCATAGCGTACCAATCCACGCCGTTTGCCGCCTGCATGACGGTGTGCGGCGCATCTGGCTCGTTGTAATATGCGCTGTTGTACCAGAGACTGTTGCCGTCCTCGCCGCTGGCCTCCATGACACCGTCGCCAACATTGCGGAGAACTGTTCCCTCGGCAACACCGGGGAAGGCTGCTGCGACCTGTTCGGCCTCTGCAGGCGTGCCGGTAAAGCCGGGCGCGTCATAAAAGGCGTTACGGCCTTCGCCGCTGGCCATTTGGTACCAGGTGCTGCCATCGGAGGCGGTCACGACAGCGTGCGGAGCGGCGGGCTTTTCAAACTGTGCCGTGCTGAACATCTCCACACTGCTGGTTTTGCCGTCTGTGCCGGTTGCCGTGGTGCTGATGTGGCCACCGTTGATTTGGGTTCCTTTGAGCGTTTGCCCTGCAAACTGCGGCATATAGTTGCCAAGGCTGCGGTCGGCGATATCGCCGGCAATGCTTCCGGCTGCTTCCGCAGGACGCGCCGCGACGGACGAGATGGATTCTCCCGTAAGTGTTGCGCCATTTCTGGCGGCCATACCGCCAAAAACACGCCCAACGAATCCAACGCTACCGCCCATGCCCATGCGGGTGCCGCCATCCACGACGGCATCCCGGACATAGCTGTTTCCCTTGAATTTGCTGGCAAACCCAGCAGCAAAACCACTGGCTGCAGCACCAGTTCCGGTGGCCGTCGAACCGCCCTTGCCGAATACACTGCCTGCGCTTTTCGCGCTGTGTCCTACTCCGCTGATCACTCTTGCGGCCATCAGCAGCTCCATGCCCATGCTGGAGCCGGTCTGCGCCACATTCAGTCCCATGGCAGCCATATAGCTGTCGAATTTCTGCGCGGTCTTGAGAAACGCCAGTGCACAGAACAGCCACAGAAAAATGGACCCCCGACCCGAGCTCAATGCTCCGCCGTTTCCGATATACTGGCCTACCGAGGAATTGAAGCCCCGAATGAACCAGACATTCATGACCAGCAGCAGAAGCTGTGACCCAACCATTCGGCACCAGCTCTTGAACACCTGATTGGTTGCTTTAGAGCCGCCCATGCAGAAGGCCAGCGGGGAGGTATAGCACAGCACCCCAACCACGACATAGCGTTCGACCGCTTCCAGAAGCAGCTTGAAATAATTCCAGCCAAGCGCAATCAAAAGGATCAGAATCAATATAGGCCCGACAATGGTCACGGTCGATACGATCGAAACCAGTCCGTTGGTCAAAACCTGCTCCACACCGGCAAAGGTGAAATCCTCCGCCGTCATGCTCACATCCATCAACGCCGTATACGGTGCTCTGGCAATATCGAGCAACAGCATAAAAATTGGCTTTGCGTATCCGATCAACAGTGCAAAAAGTGCACTACGCGCCACCAACTGCCATGGGTCCTCGGCTTCGGAGATCGGGCCTCCAAAAGAACGGAACAGCTGCCAGACCACAATGAGAAAGAGGATCGCCCAGGCCGTATATTGCATCACTTCAAACGCTCTGGGGACGAAGGGGAAGTATTCTTCCATTGCCACCATATCCGTCCCCAACGCGTCGAGGAAGAGACCAGAAACCGCATCCATGATCTGTGACGCGATACTGGATATCCAGGTTACGATTCCTTCAAAAATCCAGTCTAAGATGGTCGTTCACCTCCTGTCTGGCACTGACTGCCACTCATCACCCTGTATACTGTCCGCCGGCAATCAGCGGCTGCAGGTATGCTACGATGAAACCGAGGGTGTTCAGAATGATCCAGGTCACAACGACGCGCTTGAGCCAACTGGTGGCCTCATCCACCGCACGCTGGTTCCGGCTGATCATCCGCACCAGCAGTGCAATGGCTGCCACGGTCACAGCGACAATGGTACTGATTCCGACCAGCTGTCCGTAGATATCCCGCATAATCGTGGAAAATCGATCCCAGATTGTTTCGGCCATTACCGGTTGGACAGAGAGGATCATTGCTGAGGCTGCTCCCACCAGCATCCAGTAGGCATTCCTGAATCGATGCTTGCCTAATACAAGTTGCTTTGACATGCTTTTACCTCCTGTTTTTGATTCGGCACACAAAAAGGCACCGGTTCTGGAGGCGGAACTGCCTCACAGGAACGGTGCCTTGAAGATGTGCTCCTACTATCGGACGCTAACAGTATAGCACATTTGCATTTACATGTCATCGGCGCGAACCTTGCCATTTTTTCTGCCTTTTTCTATGCCATCCGCTATGCTCTTTACCAGCTTTCAAGGATGGTCAGTACCTCCAGCCAGGAGTCCACCTCACCAGCAGGAGCTGACCAGAGGCGCAGGGCGATGATATTGATTGCCTGCGTGCGAAGCCTGTAGTAATGGCGAGCAGAAATATCCAAACGATACAGGAGCTCCTCGTGGGTCAGTTTGTCCGGTCCCAAAAAGGTCATGTAGATGATGTCGTACATTTTTTGACCATTGACTGGCTTGGACTTTAGAATACTGACTGCTTCGTTGAGCCGGTCGACCAACAGACGGGATCGGCGGATGCTCTCCATCCGGCTTTCTAACTTCCGGTTGTTCATCCCAATCTCCATATCGATCCTATCCAGCAGCGTATCCAGATCTTTCAGCGGATGGTCCAGCTCCTCCGCTACGCTGGACGGGAAGCATTCCAGTGTCCAAACAATGGTGCGGTAATGCTGCAGCAGGAGGAAAGTATTGTGATACATACTTTTCTTTTTCTCTTTTTTTGCCTGTCTGACTCGATCATCATCAATGGTCGGGTCTCCCAGGATCCCTCGTTTGGTCAGAAACTCGATAAATGCGGCAGATTGCTGCGAAGGCTTATTTTCCTGCTGTTCATAAAGCGACTTGCCGCTATTGTTTTCATTTTTGATCATGTCGATTCTCCTTTTCGTTGTCGTAAGAGCATAAAAAATCCGCAGGTACGCACGGCCCGCGGATGTGATTCGCATCTAAATGCACGGTTCTAATACTTATGCCTCTGCAGTCATAGATACAGTTCTGACAATTCCAACACAGAGAAAAATACGCGCGTATTATAGGGGCTGGAAGTGCAATGCGATTTTTCGGTGCCTGTTCAGTATGATCCGATGCTGCCTGTGCCATGATTATGCGGCTGTACCAGAGGATCATCTTGTTCAGACGGGTGTTGTCCGAACCGGCGATATGCGTATTATCAGCACAAATACGCATTTTCCCAATAATGCGTTCAATCTCCGTGTGGGTTGGCAGTGAAACCTCCGTATCCAGCGGATACAGTTTATTAAAAACGAGACAGCCATAGGCCCCGGGCAGACGATACAGAGCGAAGACATCCCCATGCTTCTGAAAAAATCTCCATACCTTTGTCTTTTCCCAACCCCAACGCCGTCCCAAGGCTTCCAATGTCAAAGCGGCACCAAAC
>CAVBJJ010000066.1:0-6006 GCA_963595735.1 bacterium | reverse complement strand
ATGTAAAATTATAATCGGTATATAGAGAAATAAAAAACCGCAAAAAAGCGTCGTTTAGGGGCGCTTTTTTGCGGTTTTGGTGCTTTTTTCGGCATTTTGAGCGGAGGATTTTTTCGGGGGTGCGGGGTTCTTCTGCGCCTGCTTTTTCCGGCGCAGCTGCTGCACCAGCATCAGCACGCCCAGCCCCAGCAGAAAGGCGCCGAAGCCCCGGCGGAGCAGGCGGACATCCAGACAGGTTGCCAGAAAAGCGCCCAGCGCCGTCCCGGCAAGCCCGGTCAGAATGGCGGGCAGGACAACGGTTTTTTCCACCAGGTGCTGCCGGATATGCGCCCGCAGCGCCACTGCGGCGCAGGGGAGAAAATACAGCAGATTCACGCCCTGGGCGGTGAGCTGATCCAGGTTGCCCCAAAGGGACAGGAACAACAGCAGCAGCGTGCCGCCGCCCAGCCCCCAGCCGGATAGCAGACCCGCGGCGGCGCCGGCCAATACGGCGGCGATCATAGGCAGAACAGCGCCCGGCCGCCGCCATACAGCAGCAGGCCGATCAGCACCTTTTGCAGCAGAGAGACCGGAATTTTATCAAAGCTCTTTCCGGCAAGAAAGCCGCCCAATGCCCCGCCCAGCATATACGGCAGCGCCGCCAGCGGCTCCAGCCGCCCCCGGAACCAGTAGATCCCGGCGCTGACCAGACACAGGGGGGCGATGATGGCAAGGCAGCTGGCAAAGGCGCGCTTGCCCGACAGTCCGACCCAGCCGGACAGCAGCGGCACCAGCAGCATGCCGCCGCCTCCGCCGAACAGTCCGCAGCAAAGCCCGGCCACCGCGCCGGCCGCCAGCCCCCGCCGAGGGTGTAGTTGTTTTTCCATGAAGCACATCCTTTCGCCCCTGTCGAACACTTTGCCTGTATCGTTTTGTGCAAAATCCCGACAGAGAGCCGTTATATTTTTATAAAACTGCCGATTGTTATTTTGGGGTCGCCGTGGTAAGATACATTCATGTGAAACATATGACCACAGGAGGTGGACAAGCCTGCATGGCAAATGAGAAAAAAGCAAAGCTGTATCTGGTCAACGGTGCCATGCTGCCGGAGATCTTTCTAAAGGTCACGGCAGCAAAGGAGCTGCTGGAGACCGGGGAGGCCAACACCGTCGCGGAGGCCGTTTCCCTAGTGGGGATCAGCCGAAGTGCCTTTTACAAATACAAGGACGCGATCCATCCCTTCCGGGATATGAAGCAGGGGCGCATTATCACCTTCCATGTGCTGCTGCGGGATAAAATGGGCGTGCTGTCCACGCTCCTTACTATTTTCGCCAACAGCGGCGCAAATATTCTGACCATCAACCAGAGCATTCCCACAAACGGGACCGCTGTGGTGACCATCTCGGCAGAGATCCGGGATATGACAATGAGCTGCGAGGAACTGATGGCCTCTTTGAAGCAGGCCGCCGGGATCATCAAGGTCGAAGTCCTCGCAGGCTGAGAAGAAAGGGAGAACCATGATTCAAATTGCATTGTTGGGCTACGGCACCGTTGGCAGAGGTGTCGTCCATATTTTTGAAGAAAACGCAGATGTCCTCCGGGCGCAGCTGGGCGAGGAGGCCTGCATCAAGTCCATTCTTGTCCGCCGGGACTATCCCGGCGACCCCAATTCCGCCAAATTTGTCAAGGATTTTGCCCAGATCGAGAACGATCCGGACATCCAGGCCGTGGTGGAGGTCATGGGCGGCGTGGAGCCGGCCTTTGACTATACCAGCCGGGCGCTGCGCGCCGGCAAGCAGGTCGTCACTGCCAACAAGCAGCTGGTGGCGGAGCGGGGTCAGGAGCTGTTGGAGCTGGCCAAGGCAAACGATGTCAACTATTTCTTCGAGGCCAGCGTGGGCGGCGGCATCCCCATTCTCCGCCCCCTCCATGATTGCCTGAACGCCAACCGGGTGTACGAGATCTTCGGCATCCTCAACGGCACGACCAACTATATCCTGACGGAGATGATCCAGTGCGGCGCGGCCTTTGACCAGACGCTGGCGCAGGCCCAGGAGCTGGGCTATGCGGAAGCGGACCCCACCGCCGATGTGGAGGGCTACGACGCCATGCGCAAGACCTGCATTCTGGCGGATCTGATCTCCGGCCATCACACCCCGCCGGAGCTGGTGGAGACCCAGGGCATCAGCGGCGTGACCAGTCTGGATGTGGCCTATGCCCGCCGGCTGGGCTGCGCGATCAAGCTGCTGGGTCATGTGCTGGTGGATGAGTCCGGCAAGGTCACGGCCTATGTCGCGCCCCATTTTGTGCCCCGGAGCAACCCGGTGGCCGGTGTGGACGGCGTGATGAACGGCATTGTCGTTCGGGGCAATATGGTGGGCGAGTGCCTGTTCTATGGTCCCGGCGCCGGCAGTCTGGCAACGGCAAGCGCCGTGGTGGCCGATGTGCTGGACGCCCTCAAGCACCGCCATCGCCGGAAGGACTGGGGCTGGGCGCCCTGCGACCCGGCAAAGCTGCAGCCGGCCTCCAAGCTGGCAAGCCGCTGGTTTGTGCGCACCTCCGCCGATCTGGCGGCGCTGGGCGCGGCCTTTGGCAATGTGGACTTTGTCACCATTCCGGACAGCCCCGCCGGGGAGTATGCCTTTGTCACCGACGCCATGGACGGGGAGACCCTGGACAAGTGTGCTGCGGCGCTGCCCATCACGGCAAAATACCGTATCCTCGACTAAAAACCGATATTTTCCACACAGAAATAGAAAAACACGCAGCATTCCGAACCGTTTGGAATGCTGCGTGTTTTGTTTTGAAAAGAGATAGAGGGGAAAGCGCTTATTTCAGGAAAATATATTTGCCGCCGGTGTATTCCTTTGCCACGCCGATGCGCTGGGCAGAGGGAACGCAGGCCTTCAGCTCCTCGAACATGGCGTCGGCGTCGTCCGGGTGGACGGCGATCATCAGCCCGCCGGAGGTCTGGGGATCATAGAGCAGATCCTGCACCGCCAGCTCGACATCTCCTGCGTCCACATGCTTTTCCGCAAAGTTCCGGTTTCGGTACATTCCCTCCGGCAGCACGCCCATCCGCGCCAGCTCCAGCGCCTTGGGGATCAGGTCGATGTTGGCCACATCCAGATGCAGCTCCACATTGCTGCCCTGGGCCATCTCGCAGGCGTGCCCCAGCAGGGCAAAGCCGGTGACATCCGTACAGGTGTGGGTGCGGTACTTGACCATCACATCCCGCGCGGCCTTGTTCAGGGTGGTCATCATCTGAATGGCAAAGTCCATATCCGCATCGGTGGTCAGCTCGGCTTTTGCGCCGGTGGTCAGCACGCCGATGCCGATAGGCTTGGTCAAAAACAGCACATCCCCCGGCTGGGCGCCGCTGTTGGTGAGGATCTTGTCCGGGTGGACAAAGCCGGTCACGCACAGGCCGTACTTGGGCACATCGTCAAAAATAGTGTGGCCGCCGGTGATCAGCGCCCCGGCCTCGTAGACCTTGTCATAGCCGCCACGCAGCAGCTGATGCACTGCGTCCTGGGGCATATCCTTGGGAATGGCCATCACATTCAGCGCCAGCTTCGGCTCGCCGCCCATGGCGTAGATGTCGGAAAGGGAGTTGGTGGCGGCGATGGCGCCGAAGGTATAGGGGTCGTCGGCGATGGGCGGGAAAAAGTCCACCGTCTGTACCAGCGCCAGATCATCACTGACCTTATAGACCGAGGCATCGTCGCTTTTGTCAAAGCCCACCAGCAGATTGGGGTCCCGGTGAACGCGAATGCCCTCCAGCAGCTGCGCCAGCACACCGGCGCCGACCTTTGCGCCGCAGCCGGCACAGCTGGCAAGTTTTGTCAGTTTGACTTCATTTTCCATGATCTTTCCCTCCAAAAATCAAATTCAAATGTTTTTCAGCACACCGCTCAGGTGCAAAATGGCCTCCAGCACGCCGCCGCCCACCGCGCTGGCTTTGTCGGAAACCGTCTGGCAGTAGCTGACATCGCCACGGGGGTCCACATCGCCGGACTTCATGCCCTTTTTCACCGGCACGCCGTCCGCCAGCAGGCCGCGCACCACACCGCTGATGGTGCAGACCATAGGCTCGCCGTCCACCATGCCGCAGACATCGCCGGCCTTGACCACCGCGCCGATGTCCAGCGTCTGGCGGAAAATGCCGTCCGCCGGGGCGCGCATGATGCGCTCGCCGGTGAAGCCGCCGATCAGACCGGGGATATTGGTGTTGGGCAGGGGCTCGCCGTCATAGATCACGCGCCCCAGCAGGTGGCCGCGCATGGTCTCCACCACCGCGTGGCAGTCCCGGCCGGCATAAAAGCCGGGGCCGACGGCCACCACGATGGGGGCATTGGTGATTTTGGTGCCCACATTGTGTTTGGCGAGGATGGCGTCCACCATCGCGTCCGGCTGCAGCTCCGCGCGGCAGCTGCACTCCGGATCCACCATCACGGGGATCTCTCCGGCGGCCAGAATTTCCCTGGCCTGGGCGACGGTTTCCGCCCGGCGGGCGGTCACATCCTCCACCCGGCAGGAGCCAAAGGGGATGGCGTCGGAAAAGGCCACCGTGCGGCGGATGGTGGTGGGCTGCTCCAGATCGGTCATCACCACGGACATTCCGCAGCGATGCAGGCGCAGGCCGATGCCGGAGGCGATGTCTCCGGCGCCGCGAATCAAAATCAGCATCTTGTCAGACCTCCTTGGCAGCGGTGCGCTGCCTGGTTTTTTTCGAATTGAGCGGGCCATACAAAACCCGGCGCAAAACAGGGAATTCTAAAAACAATATAGCAATAATTTTCCTCGTTTGCAAGACGGAATACAGGGAAAACAAATAGAAAAACCCGCCCCCGGTTTGACCGGAGGCGGGGGGAAACCGGGCTTTATGCGTCGCTGGAGGAAATCAGGCCGTAGCCGCCGTTTTTGCGGCGATACACGATGGAAAAGGCATCGTCATCGTCGTGGTTCTTGAACGCGAAGAACTCGTGCTCCAGCAGCTCCATTTGCAGAATGGCCTCCTCCGCCGTCATGGGCTTGAGGGAGAAGCGCTTGGTGCGGACGATGGAGAACTCGGCCTCCTCGGGCGTATCGTCGGGAATCGAAATATCCTCCATGCCGGTGCGGGTCAGGGAGCCCTCCCGCAGCCGCTTTTCCAAGCGGGTCTTGTGCTTGCGGATCTGCCGCTCGATGGCGCCGCAGGCGGAGTCGATGGAGGCGTGCATATCACTGGTCAATTCGCTGACACGATAGAACATACCGTTGTTGTGCAGCGTGACTTCGGCGCGGAAGCGGCCGCGCTCCTCGCTGAAGGTAACGGTAGCTTCGGTGTCGTTGCGGAAGAACTTGTCCAGCTTACCGATTTTGCGCTCGGCATATTCTTTGATCTCGGCAGGGACCTGAATCTTCTTTTCCGTGAATGTAAACTTCATAAAACTGTCACTCCTTCCGGTGAACAGAAGCCCCTTGGGGCTCCTTCTGGAATGAGTATACCACGGAATTGTGAAAAATGCTAGTGTAAATCTAAAAATTCACAAAAAATTTATGCAAAATTTGGGAACAGGGTTTTGTTAGCGCCAGCGGCACGCGCGCACGATGCTGCCCAGCAGCCCCAGAGACAGCAAGGCCAGCAGGCCGCAGCCGCCCAGGAAAAAGCGGGGGTGTTTGTGATACAGGGATTTAACGCGAACCAAAGCTTCAGACATGAAAAACGCCCCTTTCTAAAATAAATAATGTCCTTGGTCATATTCAGTATAGCACAGTTTTCCGAAATAGGGATTAAAAAAAGATGACAATTTGGAGAAAATTAGGAAAAAAGCGGCAGGTAAAAAATCTGCCGCTTTTTCGAGACTGTCAAAAAAACTATGTAACGGGGTACCTGCCCTTGGCTCTCCCCCTGGGAGAGCTGTCGCCGCAAGCGACTGAGAGGGGCTTGCGGATAATCAAGCCCACGGGGGTTCATATGGTATGGTTATTGTTTGCCCTCTCCGTCTTCGCTGCGCTCAGCCACCTCTCCCAGAGGGAGAGGCG
>CAVBJJ010000065.1:0-6444 GCA_963595735.1 bacterium | reverse complement strand
CCTTGCCTCTCCCCTTGGGAGAGGTGGCTGAGCGCAGCGAAGACGGAGAGGGTAAACAATGACCAGACCATAGGAACCCCGTGGGGCTTGATTATCTGCAAAACCCTCTCAGTCGCCTACGGCGACAGCTCTCCCACAGTGAGAGCCGAGACTATTAAAAAAAGGGACGCAGCCGCGTCCCTTTTTTGCGAAAATTATTCCAGATTTTTCTGCGCCCGAACCAGACCGGCGTACACGCCGTTTTTCTCCATCAGCTGCTTGTGGCTGCCGTATTCCGCCAGCTGCTCGTGCTCGATGACGGCGATATGGTCGGCATTGCGGATGGTGCTCAGCCGGTGGGCAATGATGATGCTGGTGCGTCCCTGGCTGAGCTTATCCAGCGCCGCCTGGATGCGCGCCTCCGTCACGCTGTCCAGCGCGGAGGTGGCCTCGTCCAGAATCAGGATCTTCGGATCCTTCAAAAACACCCGGGCGATGCTCACTCGCTGCTTCTGTCCGCCGGAGAGCAAAACGCCACGCTCGCCCACATAGGTATCATAGCCCTTGGGCAGCGCCATGATCTCGTCATGGATCTCCGCCTGCCGGGCGGCCTGCTCCACCTGCTCGTCCGTGGCGTCCGGCCTGCCGTAGCGGATGTTCTCCCGGATGGTGTCGGCAAACAGGAACACATCCTGCTGGATAATGCCGATCTGCCGGCGGAGGCTCTCTTGGGTCACCGCCCGCACATCGACGCCGTCCACCGTGACGCTTCCGCTGCTGACATCATAAAACCGGGGCAGCAGCTGGCACAGGGTGGTTTTTCCGCCGCCGGAGGGGCCGACCACCGCCAGGCAGGACCCGGCGGGAATGTCCAAACTCACGCCCCGCAGCACCTCCGGGCTGTCCGCGTCATAGCGGAAGTGGACATCGTGAAAGGCAACATCGCCCCGCACCTCGCCCAGCTCCTTTGCGTCCGGCGCGTCCTCCATATCCGGCTGGGTGCGCATGACCTCCAAAAAGCGGGTAAAGCCCGCAATGCCTACCATGTACTGCTCGATAAAGGTGTTCAGCTTCCGGATGGGATTGACAAAGGTGGCCACATACAGGGAAAAGGTGAACAGTTCGATATAGGTCATTTTCCCTTTCATGATAAAGTAGCCGCCGATGGTGATGGTAATGACCTGCAAAATCGCCATGGTGAACTCCATGCCGCTGAAAAAGGTACCCATCGCCCGGTAATATCCGCCCTTGGCGCTGCGGTAGTCCTGATTGCTGCGGGCAAACTTCTCCCGCTCGCTGCGCTCGTTGGTAAAGGCCTTGGAGGTGCGCACGCCGGAAATGCTGCTTTCGATCTGCACATTGATATCCGCCATGCGTTTTTTGACTCCGATGCTGGCCTGACGCATCCGCTTGCGCTGGAACATGGTAAACAGCAAAAAGCAGGGCACTGCCAAAAGCAGCACCAGCGCCAGCTGCCACCGGATGGTGGACAGGATGATAAACGAGCCGATCAGCGTAATGCAGGACATGAACAGATCCTCCGGCCCGTGGTGCGCCAGCTCCGTAATGTCAAACAGGTCGGAGGTCAGCCGGCTCATCAGCGTACCGGTGCGGTTCTTGTCAAAAAAGCGAAAGCTCTGCTTTTGCAGATGGGCAAACAGATCCGTGCGCATATCCGCCTCGATCTGCACGCCCAGCATATGTCCCCAGTAGGTGATCACATATTGCAGCAGCGCCCGCACCACATAGGCCAACACGATGATCAGCATCACCGTAAAGAAGGTGCGGAACATCCCGTTTGGCAAATAGCTTTCCATACTCTTCTTGGAAACAAAGGGAAACACCAGGTCTACCCCGCTGACAAAAGTGGCGCAGACCAGATCCAGGAAAAACATCTTCCAGTGGGGACGATAATAGGACATGAAGATCTTGAACGGATGCGCGGAAAAGTCTTTTTTCATCGGCTCCAACTCCTTTTTGTGCACAAATTTCTGTTTCTCCCGTGGAAAAACGGCCGTTTTTCCCGAAACAAGGCGTGTTTTCTCCGATTTTCTGCACAAAGGACTGCTGCAAAGTGCAAAATTGCAGCAGTCCTTTTTTCTTAGCTTATCAAAAAAGTCTGAGACTTTTTTGACCTCGCTTATCCGCCGAGTATTTTGGTGGAGCCAAAATACTGTGGGAAAGCCCCGTGCGGGGGCTTTCCGCGGCGGTTTATCTCATTGAGGCGGGTCTTGCCCCCCTCAAACTCCCCCGCTGCTGCGGAGGCTTCTGCTGGCTGTCTGTTTTTTTGACAGCCTCTTTTCTCTTACTTATACTTCTGGCTTTCCGCCACTGCCATCTCGTCGCAGCGGTTGTTATAGGGGTTGGTGCTGTGTCCCTTGACCCAGTGATACTGCATATGGTGGTTTTTGCACAGTTTCAACAGAGTTTCCCACAAGTCCGGGTTCAAAGCCGGTTTTTTATCGGATTTGATCCAGCCCTTTTTCTGCCAATTCTCCGCCCAGCCCTTTTGCAGCGCATCGATGACATACTTGGAATCGGAATACAGCTCCACCACGCATGGCTCCCGCAGCGCCTCCAGCGCGGCGATGACCGCCGTCAGCTCCATGCGGTTGTTGGTGGTTCTGGCCTCGCCCCCGGAAAGCTCTTTTTTATGCTCGCCATACATCAGGATCGCGCCCCAGCCGCCCGGGCCGGGATTCCCGCTGCATGCGCCGTCTGTATACACGGTAACGGTTTTCATCCAAAACTCCCTCCGCCAGCTTGTCAAAAAAGTCTGGGACTTTTTTGAATTCGCTTATCCACCGAGTATTTTGGCACAGCCAAAATACTGTGGGAAACGATACTGCCTGCTTGTTTTTGCCATCCTTGGCTCTCCCTCTGGGAGAGCCAAGGGCAGTTACCCCGTTATATAGTTTTTTGACAAGCTGAGTCTCTGCGCTCCAGGGAGCGCCCAGCTTTTATTCTCCGGCTTCCGGCGCCGGGCTTGTCTCGGCGCTCTGGGCAGACTCGGCTTCTTCGGTCTCCTCGGCTTCCTCCCGCTCGGTCAGCGCCATGGAGATCAGACGGCAGCCCTCGTTGAGCCGCATTACGCGCACGCCCTGGGCGGCGCGGCCATAGGTGGAAACGGTGTCCACTGCCGTGCGGATCATGGTGCCGTCGTCGGCGATCAGCAGCAGGTCCTCCTCGCCGGAAACCTGCATGGCCGCCGCCACCTTACCGGTTTTCTCCGTGACCTGATAGCCCTTGAGGCCCTTACCGCCACGGTGCTGGGGCTGGTTGTCGTCCCCGCGCATATATTCCTCCACCGGGGTGCGCTTGCCATAGCCGTTTTCCGTCACGGACAGCAGGGACATTCCCGCCTGGGTCACCACCGCGCCAACGCACTCGTCCCCTTCCCGGAGGCGAATGCCGCGCACGCCCATGGCGTCCCGTCCCATGGGGCGCACATCGGTTTCGCTGAAGCAGATGGCCATACCGTCCCGGGTGGCGATCAGAATGTTCTGCGCGCCGTCCGTTGCCCGAACGGAGATCAGCTCGTCGCCCTCGTCCAGATTCAGCGCCCGAATGCCCACATTGCGGATATTCTTCAGCGCCGCTGCCGGCAAACGCTTGACCGTACCGTTTTTAGTGGTCATGAACAGGAACACATCCTCGCGCATCTCCCGGGTATGGATCATGGCCGTGACCTTTTCCCCGGACTCGATGGGCAGAATGTTGATGATGTTGGTTCCTCTTGCCGCCCGGCCGGCCTCCGGGATCTGATAGCCCTTTTTCCGATAGACCCGACCGGTGTTGGTAAAGAAGAAGATAAAGTCGTGGGTCGATGCAGTAAACACCGTTTCCACATAGTCCTCCTCCCGGGTGGACATGGCGTTGATGCCCCGTCCGCCCCGGCGCTGGCTGCGATAGGTATCCGCCGGCACCCGCTTGATATAGCCGTTGCGGGTCAGGGTAAAGACGCAGGTCTCCTCCTCGATGAGGTCTTCAATGTCGATCTCGTCTGCCACATCCTGGATCTCCGTGCGGCGCTCGTCGCCGTACTTGTCCCGAATCTCGATCAGCTCCTCCTTCAGCACGGCGCAGATCTTCGCCGGGTCGGCCAGCAGATCCTGATAATAAGCAATGCGCGCTTCCAGCTCTTTATACTCGCTTTCCAGCTTTTCCCGATTCAGCCCCTGCAGGGCGATCAGGCGCATATCGCAAATAGCCTGCGCCTGCACCTCAGAAAGGGAAAAGCGCTCCATCAGGTTCTCCCGGGCGTTGTCATAGGAATTGCGGATGATGCGGATCACTTCGTCAATGTTGTCCTGGGCAATGAGCAGCCCCTCCAGCAGGTGGGCGCGCTCCTGTGCCTTTTTCAGGTCAAACCGGGTTCTCCGGACGATCAGCTCTTCCTGATACTGCAAATATTCATCCAGAATATGCCGCAAAGACAGGATCTTCGGCTGGGTCTGGTTCTGCACCAGCGCCAGCATATTGATGGAAAAAGTAGTCTGCAATTGGGTCTGGGTCAGCAGCTTGTTGAGCACCACCTGGGCGTTGGCGTCCCGCTTGAGCTCAATGACAATGCGCATACCGTTGCGGTCGGATTCATCCCGCAGGTCGGAAATGCCCTCCAGACGCTTGTCCTTTACCTGCTCGGCAATGCTGGCGATCAGCTGCCGCTTGTTCACCTGATATGGCAGCTCCGTTACGATGATCCGGGTGCGGTCCTTGTTGAACTCCTCAAACTCCGTTCTGGCACGCACCCGCACCTTGCCCCGGCCGGTGGCATAGGCCTGGCGGATGCCGGCTCTGCCCATGATAATGCCCCGGGTGGGGAAATCCGGTCCGGAGATATGCTCCATCAGGTCAAACACCGTGGCCTCCGGATTGTCCAGCACGCAGATGCAGGCGTTGATGACCTCCGTCAGGTTATGGGGCGGAATATTGGTGGCCATACCCACCGCGATACCGGAAGAGCCGTTGACCAGCAGGTTGGGAAAGCGGCTGGGCAGCACCCGCGGCTCGTTGAGGGTCTCGTCAAAGTTCCGATCCCAATCCACGGTCTCCTTGTCGATGTCCCGGAGCATTTCGTCCGCCATGCGCGCCATGCGCGCTTCGGTGTATCGGTAGGCCGCCGGGGGATCGCCGTCCACGGAACCGAAGTTGCCGTGGCCGTCGATCAGGGGATAGCGCATGGAAAAGTCCTGTGCCAGACGCACCAACGCGTCATAGACCGAGGCGTCGCCATGGGGATGATAGCGACCCAGCACATCACCGACGGCGGTGGCACACTTGCGGTGGGGCTTGTCATAGGTCAGATGATCCTCGTACATGGCGTAAAGAATACGCCGGTGCACGGGCTTGAGACCGTCGCGCACATCCGGCAGCGCCCGTCCCACAATGACGGACATGGCATACTCGATATAGCTTTTCTTCATCTCCCCGACCAGTTCCGTCTCCTGAATGCTCTGGTTGGGAAATGCAATGTCCTCTGGCTTGTAGTCCACATTATTTTTCTTTGCCATTTTCCGTCACCTCCTTAAAAGTCCAGATTGACCGCGTACTTCGCGTTTTCCTCGATGAAAGCCTTACGCGGCTCCACCTGTTCGCCCATGAGGATGGTAAAGATCTCGTCTGCTCGCACCGCGTCCTCCAGGCAGATGCGC
Source organism: bacterium (assembly GCA_963595735.1). Taxonomy (GTDB): domain Bacteria; phylum Bacillota; class Clostridia; order Oscillospirales; family Oscillospiraceae; genus CALWOS01. The sequence goes on along the minus strand of CAVBJJ010000065.1, from coordinate 811 downwards.
CGGAGGGTGCGGGTCTCGGGATTCATCGTGGTCTCCCACAGCTCATGGGGATCCATTTCACCCAGACCCTTGAAACGGTTGATCTTGACCTTCACATTTTCATTGTCGCCTCGCAGCTCTGCCGAGACCGCGTCCCGCTCCTCATCGGAAAAGGCCACCTTGGTGGTCTTGCCGCGAGTCAGCTTATACAGGGGCGGCACCGCGGAATACACATAGCCCTGCTCGATCAACGGCCGCATAAAGCGGAAGAAAAAGGTCAGCAGCAGCGTCCGGATATGGCTGCCGTCCACATCCGCATCCGCCATAATCACGATTTTATGATAGCGCAGGCGGGAGATATCAAACTCCTCGCCGATGCCCGCGCCCAGCGCCGTAATGACCGGCTGCAATTTGTCGTTGCCATACACCTTGTCGGCTCTGGCCTTTTCCACATTCAGCATTTTGCCCCAAAGGGGAAGAATGGCCTGGAATCGGCTGTCTCGTCCCTGGGTGGCGGAGCCGCCTGCGGAGTCGCCCTCGACGATGTACAGCTCCGTCAGCGCCGGGTCCCGCTCGTTGCAGTCCCGGAGCTTATCGGGCATCTGCCCGGATTCCAGCCCGGTCTTGCGGCGGACGGATTCCCTGGCCTTGCGGGCGGCCTCCCGGGCGCGGTTTGCCATCAGCGCCTTTTCCAGAATGGCCTTGCCCACGGCGGGGTTTTCCTCCAAAAACTGCTCCAGCTTGTCGGTGACGATGCTGTTGACCAGGGTGCGGATCTCGCTGTTGCCCAGCTTGGCCTTGGTCTGGCCCTCGAACTGGGCCTCCGTCAGCT
>CAVBJJ010000064.1:0-6531 GCA_963595735.1 bacterium | reverse complement strand
GGGCGGCAAGTATATGCACTACGGCAAGCTGCTCCAGGGAACTGTTCGCGTGGGCGATACGGTCAGCGCCATGATCGATACCGCGCGCCGGCAGGCCGTGATGCGCGCCCATTCTGCGACCCATCTGTTGGATAAGGTGCTGCGGGATGTGCTGGGCGACCATGTGCATCAGGCCGGTTCTCTGGTGGAGCCGGATCGGCTGCGCTTTGACTTCACCCATTTCTCTGCCATGACGGCGGAGGAGCTGGCCAAGGTGAGCGCGGCGGTAAACGCCGCCATTCTGGAGGGCTATGCGGTCAAGACGGATGTGCTGCCCATTGAGGAGGCCAAAAAGCGCGGCGCGATCGCCCTGTTTGGCGAAAAGTATGGCGACACTGTCCGCGTGGTGGACATGGGCGATGGATACTCCGTGGAGTTCTGCGGCGGTACCCATCTGGATAACACCGCAAAAGTCGGCGTGTTCCGGATTGCCAGTGAATTTTCCGTGGCCTCCGGTGTGCGCCGGATCGAGGCAACGACCGGCCTGGTTTCTTTGGAGATCATGAACCGAAATCAGGAGATATTCTTCAAAGCAGCCGCGGCGCTGAAGGCCAAGCCGGGCGAGCTGCAGGCCAAGGTCAAGCAGACGCTGGAGGAAATGCGTACGCTTCGCCATGAGCTGGATAAGCTGAAAGCCAAGGAATCCGCCGGGGAAGCCGACCGTTTCCTGTTCGGCGCCAAGATGGTGGGAGATCTACGGGTTCTGACTGCCACGGTTCCGGATGCGGACGCCAATCAGCTGCGGCAGATGGGCGACACGCTGCGGGATAAGGCGGATAATGTTGTGGCGGTGCTGTCCACGGTCTCCGGGGAGAAAATCACCTTCCTGGCGGTCTGCGGCAAAAAGGCGGTCGCCAGCGGCATCAAGGCCGGCGAACTGATCAAAAAGGTTTCCGGCATCTGCGGCGGCAAGGGCGGCGGTAAGCCCGACAGCGCCATGGGCGGCGGCAGTGATCTGCTGAAGCTGGACGACGCGCTGGCCTCCGTGGACGATTTCGTCGCGGAAAAGCTGGGCTGAGGAAAAGGCAAATGAAAATTGCGTTCGACCAACTGCCGGAAACCCGTCTGGATGCCTTTTATGGCGGAGAAAAATCCCTTTGCGCGGGGATACATCAGGACGAAAACGGGAAGATCCTGCGCGGAAAGCTGATTCCCGGCGCGTCCATCGGCGTGCATACCCATGCCACCAGCAGCGAAATGATCTATATCCTCTCCGGCACGGGAAAATCCCTGTACGATGGTGTTTGGGAAAGACTTACGGCAGGGGACTGCCACTACTGCCCCAAGGGACACAGCCACAATCTGGTCAATGATGGCGATACGGATCTCTGTTTTTTCGCCGTGGTGCCGGAACAATAAAGGAAAGGAAGCGGCCTTATGTCTGATTGCCTGTTTTGTAAGATTTTGCAGGGAGAAATCCCCAGCAAAAAGCTGTATGAGGATGATACCTGCTTTGCCTTTTATGATATCGCTCCCCAGGCGCCGGTGCATTTTCTGGTGATCCCGAAAGCGCACCTGGCCTCCATGGCGGAGGTGACGGCGGAAAACGCCGGCGTGGTGGCGCATATCATGGCGGTCATCGCGAAGCTGACAAAGTCCCTGGGACTGGAGAGCTACCGTGTGATCTCCAACTGTGGCTCGGATGCGGGACAGACGGTGTTTCACCTGCATTTTCATGTGCTGGGCGGCAAAAAGCTGTCCGAGCAGATGGCATAAAACGCATAAAACAGCATAATATAGCATAAAGATACCGCCCCGGAATACGCTGTCAAAGCGCATTCCGGGGCGGTTTTTTCTATGTTTACACCACTTGGAAAATATAAAATTTCAGGTAATCCGTTTCCGGAACATTCCACAAAATGGGGTGATCCGGTGCCTGCTGGCGGGCTTCCACCTGCCGCAGCTGCACCTTTGCATCGGCTGCGGATTCCCGCAGCATCTGCCGGAACAGCTCGTCCCGCATGAAGTGGGAGCAGCTGCAGGTGGCCAGATAGCCGCCCCGGGGCAAAAGCTGCATGGCTTTCACATTGATGGCCTTGTAGCCCCGGTAAGCGCTGCCGATGGTGGCGCTGCTTTTAGTGAACGCCGGCGGATCCAGAATGATATAGTCAAAATCCCGGCACTTTTCCTGCTCAAGCCGGGTCAGCAGCTGAAACACATCCGTGCAGAGAAAGGACATGTTGCTTTCCAAATGATTGCGCCGAGCGTTTTCCTCTGTCAGGGCAATGGCATCCTTGGAGATATCCACCGCCGTGACATGGGCGGCGCCGGCACTGGCGGCATTCAGCGCAAAGGAACCGATGTGGGTGAAGCAGTCCAGAACCCGCCGGCCTTTTGCCAGCCGGGCGGCGGCGCGGCGGTTGTACTTTTGATCCAGAAAGAAGCCGGTTTTCTGGCCGTGGATGACATCCACCAGGTATTCCACGCCGTTTTCCCGGATGCACACCTTGCCGTCATGCTCCGTGGTCAGTCCCGGCATGGCATAAAATCCAACCTCCTGCGTCAGCCCCTCTTTTTCCCGGATGGCGACATCGTTGCGCAGGCACAGGGCGGTAATGGTCTCACCGGCGGCGCGCAGATTTTCCACGATCGCCGGGAGAATAATATCCCGCTGCAGCTCTGTGCCAAGGCTCAGGATCTGCGCCACCAGCACATCGGAAAAGCGGTCTACCGTCAGGCCGGGAAAACCGTCGGCTTCTCCGAAAATCAGACGACAGCAGGAGAAATCCTCTCCCATCACCGTGCGGCGGTAATCCAGCGCATAACCCACGCGACGCTGCCAGAAAGCGGCGTCGTAGCGGTCGTTGGCGTTTTGGGATAAGATCCGGACGCGAATTTTGGAATGGTCGTTATAAAATCCGGTGCCCAGATAGCGGTTCTTTGCCGAGTAGACATCGCAGAGTCCGCCGGATCGGGGCGTGCCCTCCAGCTGGCGAATTTCGTCCGCAAACACCCAGGGGTGCCCGGCGCGCAGGCTGCGCTCCGCCTTGGGAGAAACGCACAGCTTCGGATAGGGTCTGGCAGCAGCCATGAGAAATACCTCCTTGCATGGAACAGAAAAGAACAGGAAAGAAAAAAGGCGAGACGCAAGCGCGTTTCGCCTTTTTGATTTGTGAGTTTTTATTTCACCAGGTTCAGGATCAAGGTAATAACAACAAAAATGATGGCGACCCACTTCGTGGCCTTGGCCAGCTTGCCGTCCAGCGTTTTTGCCTTGTTCTTGGTCATGAAGGTGTCGGCAGCACCGGCGATGGCACCGGACAGACCGCTGCTTTTACCGGACTGCATGATGACCACAACAGTCAGGATGACACAAAGGATGACCTGGATGATTGTAAAAACAAACTGCATTCTTGTTCTCAATCCTTTCAAATAATGCTACACAAATACTTTCACCATTTTACACGAAGACATGAAAAATTACAAGGGCTTTCTGAAAGAATTTTCAATCTTTTTGCAATTTTTTTCGCTCCGCCCGGTAAATCTCCGCCACATCCGGGATGGGGGAGAGACTGCGCGCCAAAATTCCCTTCATGTACGCGATCGCGGTGCCGTAATTGGTCACGGGAACCTGCTGCCGGACGGCGCACTGCATCCGGTGACGCAGCTCCCGGGCGTTGAGCATACAGCCCCCGCAGTGGATGACCAGCGCATAGGGCGAGAGATCGGCTGGGAACTCCGTGCCGCTGGAAAGCTGGATCTGCAGCTGTTTGCCCGTGTGCTTTGCCAGCCAGGCAGGCAGCTTGACGCTGCCGATGTCGCCGCATTGCCGATGGTGCGTGCAGCCCTCGGAAATGAGAACCGTATCGCCATCCCGCAGGCGATCGATCGCCACAACACCGCGCACGGCTTCCGCCAAAAATCCCTTGTGCCGAGCCATCAGAATGGAAAAGGAGGTCAGGGGAATATCCGGCGGCGTGTCTCGGGCGACCTCGGCAAAGGCCTGGGAGTCCGTGATGACCATGGCGGGCTTTTTCGCTGCGGCGGCCAGCGCGGAGGGGAGATTGGTCTCCTTGGTGACGATGGAGTAGGCGTTGGCGTCCAGCACATCCCGAATCAGCATCTGCTGGGGCAGGATCATGCGCCCCTTGGGGGCGGCGTCGTCGATAGGGGTCACCAGAATGACCAGGTCATCCGGCCGGAGCAGATCACCCACCAGGGGCAGGGGCTTTTCCTCCGGGATCAGATGTGCCAGCCGCTCTTTCAGCGCGGGAATGCCCGCCCCGGTTTGGGCGCTGACATAAATTTCGTTTTTTCCGGCAGGGGGGAGTGCGGGCAGCAGATCCGCCTTGTTGTAGACGAGAATATGGGGGATTGCCTTTTCCCGGAACAGGGACAAAAGCTGCTTGTCCCAATCGTGCAGCCCCGCTGCGGCATCCACCACCAAAACGGCAATGTCCGTTTTATTCAAAATCTGCCGGGCTTTCTGCACCCGCAGCGCGCCCAGCTCACCCTCGTCATCAAAGCCGGGGGTGTCGATGATCCACACCGGCCCCAGCGGCAGCAGCTCCATCGCTTTCTGCACCGGGTCGGTGGTGGTACCCTTGGTGGCGGAGACGACCGAAAGCGCCTGCCCGGTAACGGCGTTGACCAGGCTGGACTTTCCCGCGTTCCGCCGCCCGAAAAACCCGATATGGGTCCGCTCGCCGGAGGGGGTGTTTTGTAAACTCATGGTGATTCCTCCTGTCCCGGCTCAGCGTTTGACATCGCCGATGTCCACAACGGTGTGATAGCCGATGCTTTCCATCCGCCTTTCCAGACAGCCGCGGCACTGGGCGGCCTCGTCTCCGGTGCAGATCTTGTTCTCATACAGGGCGTATTTTTCCCGTACCCGCACGGGGGAGAGATTGGGCATGACCACATTTGCCCCGGCGCGGATGCCCATTTCCCGCCCGTTGGGGTGGATCGTGCCCAGTGCGGTGGTGGCCGGCAGCAGGGCATAGGGGAACAGCAGCCGCAAAATGGCCAGCACTCGCAGAGTCAGCGCCAAAGAGCCATCCGGCTCCCCGGAAAAGGGAGTCTGACAGTGGTGGATATAGGGGCCGATGCCGATCATGTCCGGAGAGAGCTTTTGCAAAAAGCGCAGGTCGGAAATCAGATCTGCCGTGGTCTGCCCGGGAGAGCCGACCATCAGGCCGGAGCCGACCTGATAGCCAATCTCCTTTAGGGTAAACAGACATTGCATCCGCTTTTCCAAAGACATTTCCGCCGGGTGCAGGCTTGCATAGTGCGCCGGGGACGCGGTCTCGTGGCGCAGCAGATAGCGCCTTGCACCGGCGTCGAACAGGCGCTGATAGGATTCCCGGCTGCGTTCGCCCATGGAAAGGGTGATGGCGCAGTCCGGGTGCTTTTGGTGGATATCCGCCACGATTTGACATAGGCGGTCGTCGGTAAAATGGGGGTCCTCGCCGCCCTGCAAGACAAAGGTGCGAAAGCCCAGGGAATAGCCTTCATCGCAGCAGGCGAGGATCTCCGCCGGCTCCAGACGATAGCGGGAGGCCGCGGCGTTGCTCCGGCGAATGCCGCAGTAAAAGCAGTCGTTTTTGCAGTAGTTGGTGAATTCGATCAGGCCGCGAAGATACACTGCGGTGCCATAGCGCTGCCGGCGGATATTTTCCGCTGTTGTGAAAAGCAGCGGATCAAAGGCGTCCGTTTCCAGCAAGGCGGAGAGGGCGGCGTCCGGCAGATCCCGCTCTCGCGCCAGCTGGTCGATGGTGTCGGCGGTCAAAAGGGATTCAGACATGAGATCGCCCTCCGTTTCCGCTTGTGAAGTGTGCGCCGTACATGGGTCTCACGCCGGGGTGACCACATTGGAGAACACGGTTTTTGCGCTGATGCCCGGCAGCTTGCCGATTTTGCCGGACAGGGCGCTGATGGTGTCCTGGGGCGCGTCAATGGCAATGCTGATCACATTAATCCCCTTTTCCCGGTAGGGGATGCCCATACGGCCGATGATATAGGCGCTGTAGTCGTGCAGGAGATTGTTGAGGGGGGCGACGGAGTCGGGATTTTCCACGATGATCCCGATCACGGCAACTCTGGATTCCATAATAAAGCCATCCTTTCCATGAAAAAAGCTGCATCCGAAAGAATGCAGGCACACATAAAACACGATATGGATGATGCATCTTTCGCCGCAAATAAATTTTGGTGTTAGATCGCAATCAATATATCATTTGTCAGGGGGGAAGTCAAGGCGCGGCGGAGAGAAGCGCCGCAAATACGAAATTATTTCACGCGGGAACCATATAAGGAGGGATTTTTGTGGTTTACGGATACATTCGGGTTTCCAGCACAGATCAGAATGAAGACCGGCAGCTGGCCGCCTTGCTGGCAGCGGGGGTCGAGCGAAACCGGCTTTATGTGGACAAGCAGTCCGGAAAAAATTTCAACCGCCCGCAGTACAAAAAGCTGGTGCGGCGGCTGAGGGCGGGGGATTTGCTGTATGTTCTCAGTATTGACCGTTTGGGAAGAAATTATGAGGAAATTCAA
>CAVBJJ010000063.1:0-6579 GCA_963595735.1 bacterium | reverse complement strand
ATGCTATCCGTATCAAGGAAGGCATGAATTGTCTGCTACAAGGAAAGGTATTAGGATAAAAATTCGCATCTTTATGTCAAAACAGCAAGGGAGAACATATTTGCGTCTCCCTTGCTGTTTTGTGCTTACCCCACTTTCTCGAACCTCCGAGTCCCTGGCTTCGCAGGGCGTCGTAGAAATCCGTGACCGTCTGCTCCGTCAGGCCAGAGAGCGCTACGCTTCCGATGTTGGGAAGGATGTGGCTGTAAATCAGATTGTAGTACCCGCACTCTGTGTTTTCGTTCCACTTGTGTTGGTTGGCTGTGAACCACTGGCCACACCATTGCCCGACCGTCAGGTCGTTTTCTTTCTGCATATCATCGCCTCCTTTTGGCAAACGAACAATATCACAGAAAGTAGGAATTAGCTACCGGAAAGAACGGAATATTTGCAGGAAAATAGCTATTCCGAATAGCGCCAGTATTGTTCGGAATAATATAGTTGATTTTATTCGGAATAGTGGTTATAATACTCTTGACGAACTGCAATGGAGGTGTTCCAATATGACGATCAAAGAAGCGGCTGCCGCTTGGGGGATTACCGAACGACGGGTCAATGCGCTTTGTAAAGCCGGACGCATTTCCGGCGCATATAAGGAGGGCAGGCAGTGGTTCATCCCGGACAGCACGCAAAAGCCGATGGATAAGCGTGGTCACCGGAGTGTGGTGACGCCCGCAGTATCATCTGTGCGCAAGCCTTTGCCCATTGGCGTGTCTGATTACCGGGACGCCTGCAAAAACTACTACTATGTAGACAAGACTTTAATGATCAAAGAGTTTCTGGACGAGCGCCCCAAAGTATCCCTGTTTACCCGCCCCAGACGCTTTGGCAAAACATTGAACATGGATATGCTCCGCACTTTCTTCGAAAAGACGACCGAGGATACTTCCGTTTACTTCAGAGATAAGAAAATTTGGTCCTGCGGAGAATCCTATCTTGCCCACCATAGAAAGTATCCTGTGATTTTTCTGTCCTTTAAGGATGTCAAATACACCTCTTGGGAAGAAACCTATCAGACGCTCCAAAAGCTGATCGCGCAGGAATTCCGCCGCCACGACGAGTTGGCATCCAGCTCTGCGCTTAGTGATTACGAAAAAGAGGAATATTCCCTTCTTGCAACGGAAGCTGCTGACGAAGTGGAATATCAAATGTCCCTGCGGACATTGACGCTGCTTCTCCATAAGCACCACGATGTCGCACCTATCGTCATCATTGACGAATATGATACTCCCATTCAGCAGGGCCATGTGAGCGGCTTCTACGACACGATCATCGGATTCATGCGAAATCTGTTCTCCGGTGGCCTGAAAGACAATCCGCATCTGAGTTATGGTTTCCTGACCGGCATCCTGCGTGTTGCCAAGGAAAGTATCTTCAGCGGTCTGAACAACCTGAAAATCAACTCGATTTTAGACGAGCGCTACAGTGAATATTTTGGCTTCACTTCAAGTGAAGTACACGAGATGGCGGACTACTATCATGCTTCTGATAAATATCAGGAGCTTTGCGATTGGTATGATGGTTACCTTTTCGGCAATACCGAGATTTTTAATCCCTGGTCTGTCATTGGATACTTCAATAATAACTGCCGTCCCAAAGCGTTTTGGCAGTCTACCGGAAGCAATGACATCATCCGCGAGGTGCTGGCTTCTGCAACGCCGGATATTATGGAGCGTCTGGAGCTGTTAATGAAGGGCGAATCCTTCGTTACGCACATCGATACCGGCGTCATTTATCCGCAGATTCAGAATGATCCGTCCTCTGTTTACAGCTTCCTGCTGGTGGCAGGTTATTTGAAGGCTGTGAGCTGCGACCAGTCTTACGGCGAGGATTATATGTGCGAAGTGGCTCTGCCCAACAAAGAGATTTCTTTCGTCTACAGCAAGGAGATCCTCTCTCAGCTTGAGCATATTATTCCGCGCAGTCTTGCAGTTGAAATCCAAGAGGCTCTTTATAAAATGGATGTTGATGCCTTGCAAAGAGGTTTAGAAAAATATCTGATGCAGACGATCAGCTTCTACGATGCCGCAAATGAGTCGTACTATCATGGTATGATCGTAGGTCTGTGCGCTATGATGATCAACAGTTTCCGCATCACATCCAATCGTGAATCTGGAAACGGGCGATATGACGTTCAGATGCTCCCATTAACAAAGCATTTTCCCGGCTTCTTAATTGAGATAAAAGCAGAGAAGGACTGCTCTGAAGAACAGCTCGAAGCGCTTGCCCAAACCGCACTTCAGCAAATCAATGACCGTTCCTACAGCACCGAAATGCAGGCATTGGGAATCAAGTCAATTATTAAATATGGGCTTGCATTCTCCGGCAAGAGCGCTCGAATCGCCGCCGAAAAACAAACCATTGAATAAACCTTTTTATTCAGCAGACTGCCTCACTCCAGAGACGGTCTGCTGATATGTTTATTGCCGGGGCTTATTTCCTTGTTTATGCGGCGCAATTTCTGAGCCATTCTCTGCGATAGAACCGTCTGATGCAGGGGCAAATCTGGTCGGAAGCACTTTTAATATACAGAATTCCATCCCACACAAATCCCAAAAGACGAAAGCGGTGCCTGAAGCAAACAGGGCAACAGAGTTCCAAAGAGGAACTGCTGGAGCGACGGAAAGCACTAAAGAGGGCACAATAGGTCTTGCTGAAGGTTCAGACATAGGTTTGGGAGCAGGAGACCGTGCGTTCGATCCGCACTACTCAGACCAAAATCTCTCTGAAATCAACGATTTCAGAGAGATTTTCTTATTATAGCACAGCAGGATACTTTCTATATTTTCTTCCAAGTACTGAACCATGACCCGAATCACATATTTGTTGTTGCGGATCAACAAGCAGTGCGTCAGCGAGGAAATGATCGATCGACACGCCAAAAGCATTTGCGATGCGCAGATAGGTGGACAATTTTGCGTATACCTGGCCTGATTCCATTTTTGATATTTTCCTTTGGCTCACATCTGCTTTTTTCGCAAGCTGCTCCTGCGTCATACCTTTCCTCCTGCAAAGCCGACGAATATTTTTCCCCCGCATTTCATGAAGGACTTCGGGGTCTGAGGTCATCATCGTTGTATACTGTGCCTGTTATCATGGCAATTAGAATTGCTGCGACCGACTCTTTATCCGTTACAGTCCCAGCCCTGTGATCCAATCGCGGACGGTGCTGCTGGACGCACCGGAAGAAAAGCGCTGGCCGCTCTGCCATGTGCCGCCGCCCGCCATTTCTTCCAGCAGCGTACCGCTCTGGCCCATGCCGGAGGAGGCGGAGGTGGCAAACGGAATGACGGTCTTTCCGGAGAAATCGTTACCCTTTACGAAGTTGTTGACCGGCCACGCCGCAATGCCCCACCAGATGGGATAGCCGATAAACACGGTGTCATACTCGTCCCAATTTGCGGGGGTAGTCTGTGTCAGGGCGATATCCCGCAACGCTTCATTGTCGTGCTCGCGGTTGACACGGCTGCCGCTGGTCGTCCAGTCCAGATCAGCGGAGGTATAGGGGGTGACGGGCGTGATCTCGAAAATATCCGCGCCCAGCTCGCCCGCAATGTCCTGTGCCACGCGCTCCGTGTTTCCGGAGCCGGAGAAATAAGCCACCAAAATTTTGCTGCCGGTGCTGGGATCGGGCTGCGGGGTAACAGGCGTCATTGTCAGGTAGTTACGCAGGATCGTCGCCACCTGTGCGCGGGTCGCATTGCCGTTCGGGTCAAAGCGGTTGCCGGTGGTACCATTTACCACGCCGTTTGCTCGCGCCCAATCCACGGCAGCGGAGGCATAAGCGGGGATGCTGCTTTCATCAGCAAAATTCTGTCCGGCTTCTGCGCTGGGAGAACCGGCGTAGCGCCAGAGGATCGTGGCGATCTGGGCGCGGCTGACGGGATCATCGGAGCCGAAGCGTCCATTGCCATATCCGGTCACGATGCCATTAGCGCTCGCCCACGCCACCGCATCCGTGTAGTAGGCGCCCGAAGGAACATCAGAGAAGGCCGTTCCAGCGGCAGCGGACGGGCTGCCCGCAGCACGGTGTAGAACCGTCACCAGCATAGCGCGGGTCATAGGACTGTTAGGGCTAAAAGTAGTGCTGGAGGTGCCGTTCATAATGCCGTGCTCATAGACATAATCCACGGCATCCGCGTACCACGCGCCATTCGGAATGTCGCTAAAGATACCCCCTGCCGCCAGAGCCGTCGGAATTGTTGCGATCACCAGCGCTGCCGCCATGACCGCCGTTAGAAGTCGTTTCATCTTTTTCATCGCTGTCATCCTTTCCTGTTGATTTTCTCTGGGCAAGCACCCAGTTCAGTACATTTTCATCGTCGAACACCACGCTGCCGCCGCCGTGGTAATTGTAGATGCCCTTGGCGTTGAAATAGGCGTTATCCGGGATATTGAGCTGCAAAAGCTGGTCGATCTCACTGTCGGTCAGCCCTGCCTTTTCATAGGCGGCATGGAGATTCCGGTAGGCATCCCGCGCCTTTTGAGATCCGTAATACTCGTCGTTTTCCGCCATGAAGATGTAGACTGCTACATGGTTTTCCGCCACGGGGTCATAGGTGCCGTCCCACTGGGAGCCGCCGTGGATATAGGCGGCGTAGAGGTCAGAGCGCAGGGCTACCGCCTGGGACATGGTCTCGCCGCCCGCTGAGTACCCGGCGGCATAGACACGGCTGGCGTCTACGGAGAAGTGGGCGATCATGTATTCCGCCAGTTCGTTGGCCTGCCGTGCGGACTTTGCGCCCCAGTCGGTGAGCTGACCGGAAACGAGAATCACAGGCTCCGACAGCTTCGTCCACGCCTGTACGCCGTTCCACTCCAGATTGGTCCCGGCAGAGTTCTCACCGAACCACATCCGGTCATACCCCGGCATGGTCACGATGAGAGGGTATGTTTTCGTGTTGTCATAGCCGTCCGGCAGATAGTAGCTGAAATGGATGACGCCATCCGCACCGTCCAGCGTCTGATTTTCCATGAAGCCGCCTTGCACAGCGGTGTTCTCCGCAGGCTGCTGCGTGACGGCAGCAGTATCATCACTTTTCGCCGCCTGCGCCGTACAGCCGGAGAGCATAAAAATTGCCGCCAGCAAGCCTGCCAACTTTTTTCTCATGTTTGGCCCTCCTTTCGGGAAAATTTTCTGTTCGTCAGCCGTTCAGGCCAAGGCCGCTGACCCAATCGGCCACATCGCTCTGGCTGGCGCTGCTGCGGAAACGCTGACCGTCCTGCCAGTCGCCGCCGCCCGCCATTTCTTCCAGCAGCGTACCGCTCTGGCCCATGCCGGAGGAGGCGGAGGTGGCAAACGGAATGACGGTCTTTCCGGAGAAATCGTTACCCTTTACGAAGTTGTTGACCGGCCACGCCGCAATGCCCCACCAGATGGGATAGCCGATAAACACGGTGTCATACTCGTCCCAATTTGCGGGGGTAGTCTGTGTCAGGGCGATATCCCGCAACGCTTCATTATCATGCTCCCGGCTGACCCGGCTGTCGCTGTTCGTCCAGTTTAGGTCATCGGAGGTATAGGGTTCGGTAGGCGTAATTTCAAACAGGTCGCCGCCTGCGGCTTCGGCAATATCCTCGGCCACTCGCTTGGTGTTGCCGCTGGTGGAGTAATAGACCACCAGCACCTTGCCGCCAGAGGCGGTGCTGTCCGAATCGCCTGCCGCGGCATCATCCGGCGTTTGCGCAGGTGTACCCGCATCATTCGACGGCGTTTGTGTTGGGGTGTCGTTGCTCGCCTCGCTGCCGCAGGCAGCCAAAGACAGGATCATCAGCGCAGCCAGCAGCAGGCTGCCGAATTTCTGAAACTTTTTCATAGAAAATGCCTCCTTTACTTCTGTTCGTCTACAGGCGGAACCATTTCCGCGTACTTTTTCAGCATCTCCGGGGTGCTGGTGTAGTAGCGCACATTCTTATTGAGGGCAGCGACCTGCGCCATTTCGTCATCCGTCAGGGCGAAATCGAACAGGTCAAAGTTGGACTTGATATGGTCGGGATTCTTGGAGCCGGGGATGACAATGTTGCTGTTCTGGATGTGCCAGCGGAGGATGATCTGGGGTGCAGACTTGCCGTACTTCGCGCCAAGCTGGGCAAACAGCGGCTCCTGAAGCAGCGTCTTATCGCCGTGGCCCAGCGGATACCACGCCTGCGGCACGATGCCGTTTTCTTTCAGAAACGCTTTCAGCTCCGGCTCCTGATGGTAGGGGTGCAGCTCGGTCTGCAAGACCGTGGGCTTTACTTCGCAGAGGGAGAGAATTTCCTCAATTTGCTCCTTTTTGAAGTTGGACAGACCGATGGCGCGCACCTTGCCCTCTTTGTATGCCTTTTCCATCTGACGGTAGCCCGCCACATAGTTGCCCGCAGGCTGGTGGATGAGCAGAAGATCAATATAATCGGTATCGAGACGGGCAAGGGTCTTGTCTACCGCGTCCGGCTGCTCATAGAAGCTGGGCCACAGCTTGGTCTCCAGAAAAATTTCCTCACGCTGCAAGCCAGATTTCTTCATGGCGCGGCCAACAGCCTTTTCGTTCACATAAGCGT
>CAVBJJ010000062.1:0-6732 GCA_963595735.1 bacterium | reverse complement strand
CCCCCGGCCGGAACAATAAGAGTATCTCAAGTCTGTACGGAGGAGAAGATCATGAAACTATCACGCAAGCTCTCGGCCGGGGCGGCAGCGGCGCTGCTGTGCCTGGCGCTGCTGCTGGTGGGGGTGCAGGCCGCCGCCCCAGTGGGAGACAATCTGGAGATCCGCACCTATCGCAACACCGCCGTCAGCGGCCAGCTCACCGCCCAGCCCCAGGACGAGACCCTGCAATTTTCCCTGACCACCCCACCCATCAAGGGCAAGGTCGCCGTGGAGGAGGACGGCAGCTTTGTCTACACCCCCGGCAAAAACAAGCGGGGCAAGGACTACTTCGGCTACCGGGTGACCGACAGCCAGGGGAACCAGTCCGAGGAGGCCACGGTCATCATCCGCATTGAAAAACAGAAGTCCGCCATCCATTATGCGGACATGGACGGCAACGGCGCGGCCTACGCCGCTGTGCGTCTGGCCGAGGCCGGGCTGTTCACCGGCTGCAGCGCCGGCGGACAGTATGTCTTTGCGCCGGAAAGCACCGTCAGCCGGGGCGAGTTCCTTGCCATGTGCATGGAGCTTTCCCCCCACGAGATCCTCTCCGGCGTCAGCCGCACCGGTTTTTGCGATGATGCGGACATCCCCGACTGGGAAAAGCCCTATGTGTCCACCGCCCTGCTGTATGATGTTGTGACCGGCTACACCCAGGACGAGGGCGCGGCCTTTTCCGCCGCCGACCCCATCACGGAGGCCGAGGCGGTGGTGATGCTCCACCGGGCGCTGGCGCTGGACTGCGCCGCCGACTATCGCTTTGATACGGACATTGTTCCCACCTGGGCGGCACAGGCCACCGGCGATCTGGAAACACTGGATGTGATCGCCCGCCCCACCGCGCCCATGTGCGAAAACCTGACCCGCGCGGACTGCGCCAAAATGTTCCTTGCGGCCATGGCGCTGTAATATAAAAACAGACTCCCCCGGAGCTTTCCGAGGGAGTCATGTATTTCTATTGCTTTTTTATTTGGCAAGGCGCTTTGCCAGGGCTTCCTCCGGCTGGGCGAGAATGGTTTTGAACTCCGTATAGATCACGCCGCCGGGCAGCGCGCCCCGGGGCTTTTTTACATTGCGCACGGGGGTATAATCCACCGGTACCTTTCCGGCGTCCCGCCCCTGGGAAAACCATGCCGCGAGAGAGGCCGCCTGCTCCAGCGTTTTGGCATCCACTTCCCTGTCCTCCGTGCGTACGATTACATGGCTGCCGTGGATTTTCTGGGTGTGCAGCCACAGGTCATTGCGCCGCGCTATCTGTCCGGTCAGGCGGTCATTCATGGCGTTGCTGCGCCCCACCAGGATCTCAAAGCCGCTGTCGGAAACAAAGCGCAGGGGCTTCGCCTCCGGCTCCCGCTGCTTTTTCCCGCTCTGCCTGGGCTTTTTCACAAAGCCGGTGTCCACCAGCTCCCGGCGCAGCTCGGCAATGTCCGCCTCGCCCTGCACCCGGGTGAGCAGATCGCCCACGCGCTCCAGATATTCCAGATCCCGCTTTCCCTTTTCGATCAGCTCCGTGAGATAATGCTCCGCAGTCTTCGCCTTGGTATACTCCTTAAAGTACGCCGCCGCGTTCTGCTGGGGGCTTTTTCGGGGATTCAGGGGGATGGTCACATCCGGGCAGTCTGGCAGGTAGTAGTCCTGCACGGTAACGCTCTCCCCGCCCCGGGGGATGTGGTACAGGTTCGCCGTGAGCAGCTCGCCGTATTTTTTCCAGGTCTCCCGATCCCGGGTGCGCTCCAGCTCCTGCATCTGGTTTTGCAGCTTTCTGGCCTGCCGCTCCCGCGCCGTTTTGACCGTGCGGGACAGGTCGGAAGCCCGGCGGCGCATATTCTCCGCCTTGTCCCGGCCGGTGTAAAACTGATCCAGCAGGGTGGAAAAATCCGGCGCGGTGTCAAGCTGCATACTCTCGCCATACTGCTGGATGACCAGGCAGCTGAAGTCCTTTGGCCGCTTGTCCTGGCTGAGCATACAGGGGGTAAATTCCCCCGCCAGCACCGTTGCCGCCATGGCGTCCATGGCAGCGGGCAGCCGCGCCCAGTCCTCCCCGGCGCGGTACCACAATTCCCGGCACAGCAGCGGGGACAGACCGGAAAACTGCCGCAGCAGCCATTTGTCCGCCGGCTGGCCGTCCCGCGCCGCCGTTTGCAGCACTTCCCGGCGCGTTTCCTCCCCGCAGGAGAAGAAATCCGGCGCGGTCAAGGCCGGCGGCTGGCGATACAGCAGCCCCGGCAAAATCTGCCGCTGGGCGCTCATGGCCTCGTCCACTCGGCGCAGGCAGTCGATCACATGGCCCTCCGACCCTACCAAAATCAGGTTGGTATTGCGGCCGATCAGCTCCAGCACCAGACGCTTTTCCACCGGGTCGCCCAACTCGTTATAGCCGTCCAGCTCCAAAATCAGCAGGCGCTCCCGCCCCGGCTGCACCACCGCCCGGATGCGGGAACCCACCAGATGCTTGCGCAGAAGCATACAGAACATGGGCGGGCTGGCGGGGTTTTCAAAGCTGGCCTCTGTGAAATGGATACGGGCGCTGCCCGGCCCGCCGGAAAGCACCAGCCGGCGGGAACCGCTGTCCCGGCTGCGCACCGTTAACAAAATCATATCCCGCTGGGGCTGCTGCACTTTTTCGATTTTCGCGCCCACCAGCTGGGGGCGCAGCTCCGCCGTCAGGGCAGAAAGGGTCACGGCATCAAGTGGCATCGGCTTCTCCCTTCTCCATGGCAAGGGCAAACAGCTGGTTTACCCGCTCCCGCCGGCCGGTCAGGTACAGCCAGCCGAACAGTGCCTCCAGCCCGGTGGCGGCGTGGTACTGTCCCACATCCGCGCCCTTGGGCACGCTGTTGACCCGGCTGTTTCTGGCGCGCTTGTACACGGCGTTCTCCTCCTCCGTCAGCACGGGAAGCAGCCGCTGCATGGCCGCCGCCTGCGCCGGCGCACGCACCAGCGCCACGGTCTCCCGGTGCAGCTGACGGCTGGTGCGCCGTCCCACGGTACACAGCCAGGTGCGCACCAGCAGCTCATACACCGCATCTCCGATATGTGCCAGACCCAGATTGGAAATGTCCCGGACTTCGTCCGGCGTGAGTTCCGGGGAAAAATAATCTTCCATAGCTTCTCCTTTGCTGCGCCAAATTTTATATCATAGTATTACATACATTACATTCTGTTTTCCGTTGATTCATAAAAACCACCGCCGATGGCGGTGGTTTTTAGATATATCGAAAGAATTACTGCTCGATATCCTGCACTTCCATATCCGCCTCCGGCAATTCCTCCATGGGGGGAAGCTGCTCCGTGGGGGCGGTACCGTTAAGCAGCTGCATCTCCTGCCACTGCTCTCGGGTGATCAGGATGCGGCGGGGCTTGCTGCCCTCAAAGGGACCGACCACACCCAGATCCTCCAGCTGGTCGATCAGGCGCGCGGCACGGCTGTAGCCCAGCTTCAGCCGCCGCTGGAGCATGGAAACGCTGGCCTGCTTGCTTTCAAAAATCACATCCGCAGCCTGGGGCAGCATGGCGTCGTATTGGGAAAGGCTTTCGTCCTCGTCGCTGTCCTCCGCCGCAGCGCTGCCCTTGCCGCCCTTGTCGGCCGTGGCCTTTTCGATCTCGGCCATGATCTCGTCGCTGTACTGCGCCTGGCTGTCCTGCTTGATGAAGTCGATGATCTTCTCCCGCTCCTCATCCGAGACAAAGGCGCCCTGGACACGCATCGGCTTGCCACAGCCCAGAGGGGCATAGAGCATATCGCCATTGCCGATCAGGTTTTCCGCGCCCACGCTGTCGAGAATAATGCGGCTTTCCAGAGAGGAAGACACCGCAAAGGCAATGCGGCTGGGAATATTGGCCTTCATCAGACCGGTGATCACATCCGCAGAGGGACGCTGGGTGGCGATGACCAGGTGCATACCGGAGGCACGCCCCATCTGCGCCACGCGGCAGATGCTTTCCTCCACTTCCTTGGAGGCCACCAGCATCAGGTCGGCCAGCTCGTCGATCACAATGACTACCTGGGGCAGCGTTTGTCCGTTTTCCACGCTGCGCTGGTGTTGATTATATCCGGCCAGATTGCGCACGCCCACCTCGGAAAACAGGCGGTAGCGCTTGAGCATTTCCACCACCGCCCACTGGAGGGCGCCGGCGGCCTTTTTCGGGTCGGTGACCACGGGGATATACAAGTGGGGAATGCCGTTGTAAGCGCCCAGCTCCACCATTTTGGGGTCGATCATGATCAGCCGCACCTCTTCCGGCGTGGCCTTGTACAGCAGGCTGAGAATCAGGCTGTTCATGCACACGGACTTACCGGAGCCGGTGGTACCGGCAATGAGCATATGGGGCAGCTTGGCAATGTTGCCCACAACGGCCTCGCCGCCGATGTTTTTACCCACGGCAAAGCTGATTTTGCTTTTGGCGCTGCGGAATTTTTCCGAGTCGATGATATCCCGCAGGTGTACCATACTCACCTGTCGGTTGGGCACCTCGATGCCCACAGTGGAGATCTTGTTGGGAATGGGCGCAATGCGCACGCCGGAAACACCCAGGCTCAGCGCCAGATCCCCGGCCAGTCCGGTCAGCTTGGACAGCTTTACGCCGGCCTCCAGTTCCAGATCATACCGGGTCACGGTGGGTCCCCGGGTCACATTGCTGATCGCCGCGTGAACGCCAAAGCTGCGCAGGGTGGTATCCAGCCGCTCCCGATTCTGGGCGATCTCTCCTCTAGCGTCAACGGTCTCGTTGCTGCCGGCCTGAAGCAACTCGATCGGAGGATAGCGGTATTGCTCCCCGCTGTCCGCTTCCGCTTCGATCTGGCGGGTGATATCCGCCGTTTCCTTGGCCACCTGGGCGGCGGAGACCGCTGCCTTTCCGGCTGCTGCGGCTCCAACGGCAGCGGCGGCGGTGCCAACCGCACCGACTGCGCCAACACCGGACGCGGCCGGAGTGGCTGCCGGCTGCTGCACGGGAACCCCGGCAATGTCCGCCGCTTCCTCCAGGCTCAGGGGCTTTACATCCTCCAGCCCGGTGCCGGAGGGGGGAATTGCCGTGCTGCGGGCAGCGGGCTTCGGCGTTTTGTTCCGGGGCATACTGCGCAGCGGGTCATAGCTGACCTTTTCGCTTTTTTCCTGCGCCGCTTCGACATCGCCGGCTTCCTCCCCGTCCCTGCGGCGGAGAATATCCGGCGTTTTCACCTTGGGCAGCTTATCCAGCAGGCTGGACTTGCTGTTTTGGGGCGCGATTTCGTCCTCCTCATCCAGGGGGATATCAATGGCACTCCGGCGGCGGGGGCGGGGTGCTTCGTAGGCCTCCACCTCCGGCTCTACGGCGTTTGCCGTCCGCTTTCGGGATGCCGGGGCATTCCGGTTCTTTTCCTTTTCCGGCTCCCGATGGCGCACACGCCGGGGCATGGGCGGGAAGATTTCGTCCTCATCCTCGTCCACATAGTCCTCCGGGTCATACTCCAGACGGGAGGAGGAACGGAAGTAGCGAATGATTTGGGTCACGCGCAGATTCAGCGCATAGATCACAAACAGGATCAAGCAGGCCAGCAGCAGCGGGATCGCGCCGTAAATGCTCACAGCGGAGCGCAGCATGACCGCCAGCAGACCAGCCAGGAAGCCGCCGCTTTTCATGTGGGTACCGGTGCGGAACAGGCCGCTGAGCAGACCCCGGCTGAAATGCTGGAAATCGTCGCACACGATCAGGTGCAGGAACGCGCCCAGCAGCAAAGGCAGCATCAGGGCAAAAAACACCCGCAGGCGCACGGGTCTGCCCCGGTGGGTCAGCAGGATGACGCCCGCCAGGATCACCGCCGGCGGAAAGATGGCATAGCCCCAGCCCACGATGCCCTTGATAAAACCGCAGAAATAGCGGATGAACAGCGCGTCCACATCGAAATATCCAATGCAGGACAGCAGACCGATCACCAGACACAGCGCGCCGCCCAGCTCCCGGCGAAAGGGCTTGGGGCGGGAACTGGCGCTTTTCCGCCGGGCATTACTGGCGGCAGGCCGCTTTTTATTGGCGGTGCTGCCACCCGTTGTTTTCCGGCCGTTGGCCGGTGTTTTTTTTCGTTGTGCCATATACAAAAACCTCCGGGGCGGCCTTGCCCCGTCTCCGAATTTTTCCTTGCAATGGCCGGAATCCAGGCCACATCTTACTCGATATCTGACAATGTATATTACCACAACTACAGGTAAATTGCAAGTCATCGCCCCCGCCCGAACCGGGTCGCTCGATGCGGGCGTTTTTTGTGGGAATCTCCTGCCGTCATGCACCTTGTTCGGCGGTGTTTCTTTTCCTGCTTATCTTCCCAATATTATACTCGGATATTCGCACATATTCAACAGAAAAATCTGTCACTATACTGGGTGGTAAAGCAGGAAAGGGGTGTGCAGACCCAAAATGATTCGTTACGATCCGCTGTTCAGGACAATGAAAAAGAAAGGCGTGACCTCCTATCGTCTGGAGAAAATGGGCTTCTCCCGCGCGACCTATTACTCCATCCGCCGGGGCAACAGCGTTTCCACCAACACGATCAACCAGCTTTGCACTCTACTGCACTGCTCCGTCAGCGATGTGATCGAGTTCGTGGAGACGGAGGAATAATGCAATACCATCCAGGCCGATGTCGGGCTTTCCGACATCGGCCTCAGCTTGTCAAAAAAGTCTGAGACTTTTTTGACTTCGCTTATCCGCCGAGTA
>CAVBJJ010000061.1:0-6795 GCA_963595735.1 bacterium | reverse complement strand
AAGCACCAAAACCGCAAAAAAGCGCCCCTAAACGACGCTTTTTTGCGGTTTTTTTTTTCTCTATATACCGATTATAATTTTACATAGTCCGCCTCGAAGCGGAACTTGTCCTGCCCCTCCGCCGAGGCCTTGACGGCCAAATGGGTGCCGTCCAGCTTCCATTGCAGCTGCGCCTCCTGGCCATAGCACAGCTCGTGGAGATAGTTCAGCTGCAGGCGCTGCAGGCGGTAGTCCCGGTGGAACTCCAGGGGCAGAATATCATCGATCCAGTCAAAGTACCGGGTGTTGTTCATGTGGCGGTTGGTGTCCAGCTCGCTGTAGCCCACCCGGCGCAGAACGCTGCTGTCATACTCCCGCTCCCGCAGGGGGCCGGGACTGGGGCACTCCTGCCCGGTCTCGATGCCGTCCATTTGCAGGTCGGCCTTGCCCGGCAGCACCATGGTGCGCTTGACGCCATCCAGCAGCATCCACGCGCCGCAGGAGCGGATCATGACATTGCCGCTCTCGTCCAGAATGTCGCAGTACCGGGGGAACATGGCGCGGGTCTTTTTTCCCGGCCAGGTACGGATCTGCACCCGCTGGCCATACACCGGCACCTGGTAGTACTCCGCATACAGCCGGCTGACCACCCAGTACAGCCCGGTGCGCTCGTTCATCTCCCGGCCGTAGCCGTCCCGCTCCCCCTGCTCCATGGCAAGCTCCTGAAAGCAGCGGAACACCGTGGAAGCACGCATTCTCTGAAAGCAGTCCGCCTCCGTGGAGACCACATCGTGCCAGCAAGTGAGTTGTCCTTTCATGATAACACCATCCTCTTTTTTGGAGTCTGCCAATCCCGGAGGCAGCCCCGGCGATCCGACATTTTTTTCACAGAATATCCGTGTGTATTGTATCAGCTTTTCCCGGCAGATTCAAGAAAAACCGTTTTCTCCCTTTTTTCTCCTTTCCCGCGCCGCCCTCTTGCCAAATAGGCGCGCTTATTATAAGGTAAAGCCAGCAACTTTTGCAAAAAACAAAAAAATTTTTTCCTGGGCTGTAAGATGGGGGAAATTTTTCTGTCTGGATAAGTGAACACGAAAAACAGAAAGCGAGGCGAAACCGATGGAGGACACAGAGATCATCCGGCTGTACTGGCAGCGCGACGAGGGCGCCATCACCGCAACGGCGGAGAAATACGGCAGCTACTGCCAGTCCATCGCCAAAAACATTCTGGCCAGCCGAGAGGACGCGGAGGAGTGCGTTTCCGATACTTACCTGCGCAGCTGGAACAGCATTCCGCCCCAGCGCCCCCGCTTCCTCGGGGCGTTTTTGGGAAAGATCACCCGCAATCTGGCGCTGAACCGCTACCGATCCCAGCGGGCGGAAAAGCGGGGCGGCGGCGAGCTGCCCCTGGTGCTGGATGAGCTGGCCGAGCTGCTGCCGGGACAGGACACCGTGGAGCAGGAGATCGACCGCCGGGAGCTGACCCGCGCCATCTGCGATTTCCTTGCCGGACTGCCGCAGGAAAAGCGCAAAATTTTCGTATCCCGCTACTGGTATGCCGATCCCGTTTCCGAAATCGCCGCCCGCTGCGGGATGCGGGAAAACGCCGTTTCCGTCCAGCTGCACCGGATGCGCGGCAAGCTGGGGCAAGAACTGCAAGAAAGGGGCTTTGTGCTATGAAGAAAGAAGAGCTGTTTGAAGTGTTCGGCAATATCCCGGAATCCTATATTATGGAGGCACGACAGACTATGACAAACCAAATCAGAAAACCCAAAAAAGCTTCTCCCCTGAAAATTTTCGGCGCGGTGGCCGCCTGCTTCTGCGTGGTGCTGGCCGGCACGCTGACCTATCAGCACCTCCAGACCCCCGGCAACAGCACCATCGCCCCGCCCCATCCCGAGCAGGTGCAGGTAGCCAATCCGCTGGTGGAGGTCAACTCTCTGGAGGAGATGCAGCAGCTGCTGCAGTTCCAGGTGCCGCAACTGGAAAAAGAGGTCGAGGCCTATATCGTGATCGTGGACGATGACAGCTACCCCACGCTCGGCCGGATCATGTACGCCGACGGCAGTATCTTCAACATGGAATACGGCAGCGGCGATGTCAGCGGCATTTACGGCGGTGAGGAGATCTCCCAGGAGGACTACCACGGCGTTACCATCCACTATTATCAATACCAGAACGACAGCGGCGAAACGGTTTCCTATGCCCTATGGGAGACCGGCGGCTTCAGCTACAGCCTTACCGGCTCCGCCCAACTGCAAGCCGAGGTGCAGAGTCTGATTTCTTAACCTCCCGCTGCGTACCATTTCGATTGCGTATTTGACACAGCTTCTCCGGCTGGAACCCTTCCCGTTCCAGCCGGAATTTTTTCTTTGCTTTTATTGAAATTTTTTCTTTACAAGGCAGGAAAAACAGCGTATATTATAAGATTAGAAAAAAATTTAACAAGGGTGGTGTTTTTATGAACAAGGACTTTACCGTTGGCAAACCGTCCTCCCTGTTGTGGCGTTTTTGCCTGCCATTGTTCGCCAGTATCATTTTCCAGCAGTTGTACACCATCGCCGACAGCCTGGTTGTCGGCAAATTTGTGGGCGAGACCGCCTTTGCCGCCGTCGGCAACAGCTACACGATCACGCTGCTGCTTTTGGCCTTTGCCTTTGGCTGCAACATCGGCTGCTCGGTCGTTGTGTCCCACCTGTTCGGCGCAAAGGACTTCCCCCAGATGAAAACCGCCGTTTACACCACCTTTATTTCCAGTGGTATTCTGTGCGCAGTGCTGATGATCGCCAGCGGACTGGGCTGCAACCTGCTGCTCCAGGCCATCCAGACCCCCGCAGCACTGATGAATGACTCCAAAATCTACCTGAACATTTACATCTACGGTCTGCCCTTCCTGTTTTACTATAACATCTCCACCGGCGTGTTCTCCGCCCTGGGCGATTCCCGCACACCGTTCCTCTTCCTGGCCTGCTCCTCCGTTGCCAACATCATCGTGGATGTGGTGTTCGTCAAGGTCTGCAACATGGGCGTGGCCGGCGTGGCCTGGGCGACCTTCCTGTGCCAGGGCGTCAGCTGCGTGCTGGCGCTGATCGTGGTGCTGCGGCGGCTGCAGGCTTTCCACACCACGGAGCCGGTGCAAAAGTTCTCCTGGCCGCTGTTTCGTCGGATCTCGGCCATCGCCATCCCCAGCACCCTCCAGCAGAGCTTTATCTCCGTGGGCAACATCGTCATTCAGGGCGTGATCAACAGCTTTGGCTCCAGCGTCATTGCCGGTTACTCCGCCTCTGTCAAGCTCAACAACCTGGTCATCACCTCCCTGACCACTGTCGGCAACGGCATCTCCAACTACACCGGCCAGAATCTGGGCGCGAAAAAGCCGGAACGGGTACGTGCGGGCTTCTTCGCTGGGCTGAAAATGGTCTGGATCATCTGTGTTCCCATTATCCTGCTGTACTTCTTCGGCAGCCGGGTGCTGGTAAACGCCTTTATCGACCAGCCCACCGCTGGAGCCATCACCTCCGGCGTACAATTTCTGCGAATCCTCTCGCCCTTTTACTTCGTCATCGCCGCCAAGCTGGTGGCAGACGGCATTCTCCGGGGCGCGGGCAAAATGCGCAGCTTCATGATCTGCACCTTCAGCGACCTGTTTCTCCGCGTCCTGCTGGCATTCCTCCTGTCCAAAGCCATGCACGACTCCCTGGGTATCTGGCTGTCCTGGCCCATCGGCTGGACAGTGGGCATGATCATCTCCGTTCTGTTTAATGTCAAGGCCCCCTGGTGGAAGCACCGGGAGCCGGTGGAATAAGTCTTATGAAAAAACTTCTCTGCCTCCTGCTGGCGGCGGCGCTGGGTATCGGCCTGCTTTCCGGCTGCACCGCCCCGCCGGTGGAGGATGGCCGCCTTTCCGTTGTGACAACGATCTTTCCGGAATATGACTGGGCTACGGCGCTGACCGCCGGTTCCGACGCCACCCGCCTGCACCTGCTGATGGACAAGGGCGTGGATCCCCACAGCTTCCAGCCCTCCGCCCGGGATCTGGTCACGGTGGCCGGCTGCGACCTGTTCATCTATGTGGGCGGAGAATCGGACGCCTGGGTGGAGGACGCCCTCCGGGAGGCGGTCAATCCGGATATGATCGTGATCCGCCTGCTGGATGTGATCGGTCAGTCCGCCCTGCAGGAGACTGCCATCCCCGGCATGGAGGGCGAAGCGGAGCCGGACGAGCTGGACGAGCACATCTGGCTGTCCCTGCGGAATGCGGAACGCTGCTGCCAGGCCATCACCCAGGCGCTGACGCAACTGGATCCGGAACACGCCGCCCTGTACCGGCAAAACCAAAAAAGCTACTGCGCCAGCCTGACCGCGCTGGATCAGGACTACCAGACCGCCGTGGCCCAGGCGCCCTGCCATACCCTGCTGTTCGGCGACCGCTTCCCGTTTCGCTATCTGACAGAGGATTACGATCTGGAGGTCTACGCCGCCTTTCCCGGCTGCTCGTCGGAAACGGACGCCAGCTTTTCCACCATCGCCTATCTGGCGCGGCAGGTGGCGCGGCTGTCCCTGCCGGCGGTTTTGATCCTTGACCAGGGCGACCCCCGCATTGCGGAAACCATCGTGGAAAATGCCGGAAAACCACAACCCAAAATTCTAAGTCTGAACTCCATGCAGACCGTTTCTGCGCAGGACATCCAAAACGGCGCCAGCTATTTGTCCATCATGCAGGAAAATCTGCTTGTACTCCGGCAGGCGCTGGGACTGTAAAACCGGTTCCCGCGCCTGCTTCCACTACCGCTGCATTTGCATTTGAGAAAGGAGTCCGCCATGTCTTTGCTGGACTGCGACAACATCACATTGGCCTACGAGGGGCATCCCCTGCTGGAGCATCTGAGTTTCTCCGTGCAGCCGGGGGACTACCTCTGCATTCTTGGGGAAAACGGCTCCGGCAAAAGCACCCTAATGCGGGCACTGCTGGGGCTGCATCCCCTGCGCGCCGGGCAAATTCGCACCGGCGACGGACTCCGCCCCGGCGAGATCGGCTACCTGCCCCAGCAAACCGCCGTGCAGCGGGACTTTCCTGCCACGGTGGAGGAGATCGTCCTCTCCGGCTGCATCGGGCGCTGCCGCAGCTTCTTCAGCCGGGCGGAAAAGCGCCGGGCGGCGGAGAACATGGATCGCATGGGCATCACCCATCTGGCCCGCCGCTGCTATCGGGAGCTGTCCGGCGGCCAACAGCAGCGGGTACTGCTGGCGCGGGCGCTGTGCGCCACGGAAAAGCTCCTGCTGCTGGACGAGCCGGTCTCCGGACTGGACCCCGGCGTCACGGCGGAGATGTATCGCCTGATTGCCCGGCTGAATGCCCAGGGGGTCGCCATCCTGATGATCACCCACGACCTGGCCGCGGTGGAATACGCCAGCCATGTCCTGCACATCGGAACGCCGCTGTTTTTCGGCACAAAATCCCAGTGGCGGGAAAGCCGGATCGGGCGCAGCTTTTGCGCCGCGAGGGGTGGTGACGCCCCGTGCTGAATGCGCTGGCTGTGTACCTGCAATATCCCTTTGTCCGCTATGCCCTGATCGTTGGCGTGCTGGTGGCGCTGTGCGCGGCGCTCCTGGGCGTACCGCTGGTGCTGCGGCGCTTTTCCTTTATCGGCGACGGCCTGTCCCATGTGGCCTTTGGCGCCATGGCGGTGGCCGCGGTCGTGGGGCTGACAAATCGTATGACGCTTATCCTGCCCGTCACAACGGTCTCCGCCGTACTGCTGCTCCGCACCGGGGAGAATAGCAAGATCAAGGGCGACGCCGCCATTGCGATGATCTCCGTTGGCGCGCTGGCCTTTGGCTATCTGCTCATGAACCTGTTTTCCACCTCCGCCAACCTGGCCGGAGATGTGTGCAGCACGCTGTTCGGCTCCACCTCCATCCTCACTCTGACCGGCGCGGAGCTGCGCCTGTGCTTGGTGCTCTCGGCGGCGGTGGTGCTGCTGTTCGTGCTGTGCTATAACCGCATTTTCGCCGTCACCTTTGACGAAAGCTTTGCCCGCGCGGCGGGAATTCGCGCCGATGCCTATATGCTGCTTCTGGCGATCATCACGGCGGTCATCATCGTGCTGGCCATGAATCTGGTCGGCTCGCTGCTCATCTCCGCGCTGATCATTTTCCCCGCCCTGTCGGCCATGCGCCTGCAAAAAAGCTTCCGGGGCGTAACGGTCTGCGCCGGGATCCTATCGGTGTGCTGCGCCTTTCTGGGCATCCTCGTGGCCATTCTGGCGGATACCCCCGTCGGCCCCACGATCGTGGCCATCGACCTGCTTGCCTTTGGCCTGTGCTGCCTTGCCGGCGCGGTGCGGAAGTAGCGGAAGAAATCGAATAAAAAAGCAATAACTCCTAAGCGGCAGTGAACAACACCCCATTTGTTGAACAAGTATGGTAAAATACTAAGTACTAAGAAATGGGGTGTTTTTTCTATGCCAAAGGGAGTACCGCTGCGTTGCCGCATGGGTTGGTAATTCAGAAGCTAAGGCAAAAATATTCTCTCAATATGCTCCTCATGCTCCTCTCAATCGCTCAGCAGGATCAAAGCTAAAGGGCCTGCCGCCTGTAATTCACAGACAACAAATCCTTTCGGTTGCTTGAATAATTACCGAATTTGTCTAACTTTATGTCCCCTCCAGTACAACCCCCGTCTAGAGACCGGGATCCGCGCCAAAGGGGACTATGTTCTGCAAAAGAAAAAAGGAACCACAAAATTGTGATTCCTTTTCTGTGTTGGCATTGACCTATCTTTCCAGTCCGTCTCCAGACAAGTATTGTCGGCAT
>CAVBJJ010000060.1:3796-6961 GCA_963595735.1 bacterium | reverse complement strand
GCATAAGATCCTTGACCATGTGAACGAGGTGGGAAAGGTGTTTGGAGAACTGCTTGAAGATATGAAAGCGAAGCACAAATGCGTCGGTGATGTGCGTTATATCGGTCTTTTCGGCGCGCTGGAGCTGGTGAAAGATAAAGAAAAAAAGACGCCCCTTGTACCTTATGGTTATGATGAAAACAAGATCATGGCACAAATTCACGGTTTGCTGAAGGAACGCGGATTTTCGGCATTTGGTCGTGAAAATAATATCAATGTAACGCCGCCGCTCATTATCACCGAAGAAGAACTGAGAGAAGCCTTTCAGATACTCGATGCGGTCCTTACGATTGTGGACGAGAAGTATATCTAAATCATATCATTTTATCACACGCGCAAACACTGCCATGTTGCAAAATATGTGGCAGTGTTTTTTATATCCGACATATGAAAAAATATAAAAAATATTCCCTACTTCTCCTATTGATATATTAGGCATTATCCTCTATATTATATCACCAAAGGGGGAGAAGCATAATGATAAAGAGAAAGCAATGTTGAAAAAGCGGCGCGATTTTATACGAAAAGGATGGAATGCGATGAAAAAAATACAAACGGAAAGAATTCTGACAGTGGTTACCGTGATTGCGATTTTTATGATCTGGTATATCATTACGGCAACAGGAATGTTTTCAGAAACCATAATCCCTTCCCCCAAAAGCGTGTGGGAAAGCTTTGTTGATGTCATACAGAATGGATATAAAGGGCACAGCTTATGGGAACACTTGGGAACGAGCATGAAAAGACTTGTCATAGCGTATTTGCTTGTCGTTGTGACAGCCGTTCCGCTTGGACTGTTGAGTGGCTATCATTCAAAAGTAAGAGCTGTTCTGGAACCGATCGTTGAATTCTATCGTCCTCTGCCGCCGCTGGCATATTATACCATTCTGGTGTTGTGGATGGGAATTGATGAAAGATCAAAGCTGGCACTGCTGTATTTAGCAGGGTTTGCACCGGTGTATATTGCGTGTGTTTCCGGAGTGATACGAATCCGAGAGGATTACATAAACGGAGCGAAAACTTTAGGTGCGAACAAAAGACAGATATTTTTTTATGTTATTTTTCCGGCTGCATTGCCTGATATCTTCACAGGACTGCGTACAGCGCTTGGCGTAGAATATACGACACTTGTGGCTGCGGAGATGGTTGCCGCAACTGCCGGAATGGGATGGCTTGTGCTTGATGCAAGCAACTATCTGCGAAGTGATACTGTGTTTATGGGCGTCATTATCATGGGGATTACCGGTGTTTTGCTGGACCGGATCATACGCCTTGTTGAGAGAGAGGTTATTCACTGGAAAGGCAGAAATTAAACTACTTCTAGAACATGGAGGAAAATAAAATGAAACGAAATAAAATTTTAGCTCCGGCGATTTTAGCAGGACTGATCCTTTCCACACTGGCATTTGCGGGCTGCGGAAAAGCCGAAGAGAACACAAAAGCGGACATCGTAAATATTGGCACGATGAATCTGGTAAACGGCGATTTAATTGCCCAGTATGAAAAATTATATGAGGAAGAATTGGGCGTACAGGTCAACATTGTCAGCTTTGATTCCGGCAAGGATGTAAATACCGCCCTTGCCTCCGGAAGCATTGATATTTCGGAACTTGGTTCTTCCCCGGCTGCTTTGGGAATATCCAGTGATGTGGATTATGAAGTATTCTGGATAGGAGATATTATTGGTTCTGCAGAATCCCTGGTCGTAAAAAATGATTCCGGCGTAGAAAGCGTTGCAGACCTCAAGGGAAAAAAGATAGCCGCACCCTTTGCTTCCACGGCACATTACAGTCTGATAAATGCATTGCAGCTGGAGGGAATATCGGAAAGTGATGTTACCCTGCTGGATCTTCAGCCGGATGATATATACGCCGCATGGAAGCGGGGAGATATTGATGCCGCATATGTATGGTACCCGGTTCTTGGAAATTTATTGAAAGATGGTAAGGTGATCACGCATTCTGGGGAACTGGCTGATCAGGGCGTGGTCACAGCAGATTTTAATGTGGTAAGAACAGAATTTGCCGAAAAAAATCCTGACATTGTCACAAATTATGTGAAAGTGCAGATCAAGGCGAATGATATTCTGAAAAATGAGGCGGATAAAGCAGCGGAAGAAATTTCCAAAGAACTTGAAATTAGTAAGGAAGATGCGGCAGACCAGATAACACAGTTTAACTATCTTACTGCCGATGAGCAAATGGAATATTTGCAGGAAAAGATTCCGGCTACCCTGAAAAACGCTGCGGATTTTCTTGTGGAACAGGGCAGTATAAAAACCGCTCCTGACCTTGATGTGTTCCGTGGCAAGGTAACTACAAGGTTTATAGAAGAAGCCGTAAAGTGAAGCGGGGATGGATATGTCTGATACATGGAAAGAAAAGCTTTATGAGCCGTCGGATGAGTTAATAGCGGTGCAAAATGTGGATTATCAAGGCAAAGAACCGGATTTCCGTGAAGATGAACTGATTTCCATAGAGGGAGTTGACCTGGATTATTCTGCGAAAAGCGGCAGTATAAAGGCATTGGAAAACATAAGCTTCAATATCTTTCCGGGCGAGTTTATTTGCGTGCTTGGGCCGTCCGGCTGCGGTAAAAGTACCTTGCTTAAAATTCTTGCAGGATTTATCCAGCCCACCGCCGGTGCGGTGAAGCTGGATGGCAACGAAATAAAAGGGACAGATTGGCACCGAGGCGTGGTCTTTCAGAATCCACCGCTGTATGAGTGGTTTTCTGTTCGTGACAATGTGGCGTTTGGCCCAAAGATGAGAGGGGTTCCCAAAGCGGAATACCGCAGGCTGACAGAGGAATATCTGGAGAAAGTAGGACTCTCTGAATTTGCCGACAAAAAAATATATGAGCTTTCCGGGGGAATGAAACAGCGTGTTTCCATTGCAAGAGCATTGATCAATGACCCTGAAATACTGCTTATGGATGAACCTTTCGGAGCACTTGACGCACTTACAAGGGAAAATGTACAAAATCTTACAAGAAAAATCTGGTGGGATACTGGTAAAACGATTTTCTTTATCACGCACGATGTGGAAGAAGCGCTGCTGCTTGCCTCCAGGATAATCGTACTCAGCAAACATCCGGGAAGAGTAATTGAGGATATTCGGGTCGATT
>CAVBJJ010000060.1:0-3786 GCA_963595735.1 bacterium | reverse complement strand
AAGGATCATGGAGGACGGAGAAACCGAAGTGAAATTCACAGAAGAGTTTTATAAACAAAGGGAAAAATTGCTCAAATTGATAAATGTACAATAACGCTTGCCTTTTCCGCCAAAGCGTGCTACAATGCGGAAAAAGGGAATGAAGTTCTCCCGTAGCCGCTGGCTAAAACCGCTTATGTAAGCTGATGACTTCTGCATATTTTTGTGCAGAGGCATCAGCTTTTCTGCGCTTATGGGAGGTATTTTTATGTTGACATCTCTGGCGTTCCTCTTTCTTGTGGGCTTTTCGCTGGCGGCAATTTTTGCAAAATTGCACCTGCCCCGGATCATCGGGATGCTGCTGGGCGGAATTTTGCTGGGACCCTATGTTCTGGATCTGCTGGACCCCACCATTTTGGGAATTTCGGTGGAGCTGCGGCAAATGGCGCTGCTGATTATTCTGATCAAGGCGGGACTGTCCCTGAATCTGGCCGACCTGAAAAAAGTGGGGTGGCCGGCTATTATGCTGTCCTGCGTGCCGGCGAGCTTTGAAATTTTGGGATACACCCTGTTTGCGCCGCTTCTGCTGGGCGTGGATCATGTAGAGGCCGCGGTGATGGGCGCTGTGCTGGGGGCGGTCTCGCCTGCGGTGGTAGTGCCGCGGATGGTCAAGCTCATGGAGGAAAAGCGCGGCACGGAAAAAAGCATTCCCCAGATGATTCTGGCGGGCGCCTCCTGCGATGATATTTTCGTGATCGTTTTGTTCACGACCTTTGTCAACATGGCGCAGGGGGGACAGGTGCAACTGCGCGCCTTTGCCAACATTCCGATTTCCATTTTGCTTGGCGTGGCAGTGGGGGCGATTGCCGGGCTTGCGCTGGCGCATTTTTTTGCCATGGCAGATGCCGGACAGCACCGCATTCGCAGCAGCATCAAGGCAATACTTCTGCTTAGTCTGGCTTTTCTTCTGCTGGCGGTGGAGACCTGGGCAAAGCCTTATGTGGCTGTTTCGGGACTGCTTGCCGTTGTCAGCATGGCCTGTGTGCTGAAAATCAAAAGCCCGGAATGGGTCACCCGGGCGCTGTCGGAAAAGTTTGGAAAGCTGTGGTTGGTGGCGGAGGTGCTTTTGTTCGTGCTGGTGGGCGCTTCCGTGGATATTCGCTACACCATGGACGCCGGCATTCTCGCAGTGAGCATGATTTTGCTGGCACTGCTGTTCCGGGCGGTCGGCGTGCTGCTCTGTTTGGTGAAAACGCCGCTTACGAGAAAAGAACGGCTGTTTTGCGTGATCGCCTATCTGCCCAAGGCAACGGTACAGGCGGCGATCGGCTCCGTGCCGCTGGCGATGGGCTTGCCCTGCGGCAAAATTGTCCTGTCCGTTGCGGTGCTGGGCATTCTGATCACCGCGCCGCTGGGCGCACTGGGCATGGATGCCGGAGGCCCGCGCCTCCTCCGACAGGCGGGAGAAAAGTAAAGCCAGGCGGGGCTGTTTTGCTGAATTTTCCCGTAGCGCTTGTATCCCCGTGCTTTTCTCTCCGTTTTGCTTGCAAAAAAGATGGAAAATGGGTATAATATCGAAGTATATGAGAATTTTTACCGCAAGCAAGGAGCGGAGCCATGCGAGAAAATATTTTTATCAAGGGTGCAAGAGAAAACAATCTGAAAAACATTGATGTGGAGATCCCCAGAGACAAGCTGGTGGTCTTTACCGGCCTGTCTGGTTCCGGCAAGTCCAGTCTTGCGTTTGAAACGATTTACGCGGAGGGGCAGCGCCGCTATGTGGAAAGCCTTTCCTCCTATGCCCGGATGTTTCTGGGGCAGATGGAAAAGCCGGATGTGGACTATATCGACGGGCTTTCTCCGGCCATTTCCATCGACCAGAAAACCACCTCTCGCAATCCGCGTTCCACGGTGGGCACGGTAACGGAAATTTACGACTACCTCCGTCTGCTCTGGGCAAGAGTGGGCACGCCCCATTGCCCCAAATGCGGCAAGGAGATCCAGCAGCAGACCATCGACCAGATCATCGACCAGGTCATGACACTGCCGGAGGGAACCCGGCTGCAGATCCTTGCGCCGGTGATTCGCGGCAAAAAAGGGGAGTACCAAAAGATTTTTGAGGATGCCCGGCGGGGCGGTTATGTTCGCGTGCGGGTGGACGGCAGTATGTACGACCTCTCCGAGGAGATCAAGCCGGAGAAGAACAAAAAGCACAATATCGAAATCGTAGTAGACCGGCTGGTGATCCGACCGGATGTGACCAGGCGGCTGACGGACTCCGTGGAAACGGCGGCGGCGCTGACCGGCGGGCTGGTGCTGATCCATCTGCCGGCGGAGGAAAAGGAGATTTTGTTTTCCCAGAACTACGCCTGCGCAGACTGCGGCATCTCTATCGAGGAATTAACGCCGCGTATGTTTTCCTTTAACAATCCCTATGGCGCCTGTCCCAGCTGCTCCGGTCTGGGAGTGCAGCTGGTGGTAGATCCGGCGCTGATCATGCCAGACCCCAGCCTTTCCATTCTGGAGGGCGGGATCACCGCCTCCGGTTGGAGCAACGCCAAGGGCGACAGCATTGCCAGAATGTATTACGATGCTCTGGCGAAGAAATACCACTTCAAGCTCTCCACGCCCATTGGGAAGCTGCCGCCGGAGGTCATAGATATCCTCCTGTACGGCACAAAAGGCGAAAAGCTGGAGCTGCACTATGAGCAGGCCAGAGGAAAAGCCACGCTCAGCCAGCCCTTTGAGGGCATCGCCAACAACATCAGCCGCCGATATAAGGAAACCCAAAGCGCGGCGATGCGGGCGGAGCTGGAGCAATGCATGGCCGATTCTCCCTGTCCGGAATGTCACGGCAAGCGCCTGAAAAAGGAAGCGCTGGCCGTTACCGTGGGCGGAAAGAGCATTGCGGATTTTACCGCATATTCCGTCACGGAGGCGCTGGAGTTTCTGGCGCATCTGGAGCTGACGGAAATGCAGCAGCGCATTGCAAACCGCATTCTCAAGGAAATTCGGGAGCGCTTGGGCTTTTTGCAAAGCGTTGGCCTGCAATATCTGACCCTGTCCCGCGCCGCAGGCACCCTTTCCGGCGGCGAAGCCCAGCGGATCCGGTTGGCGACCCAGATCGGTTCATCCCTGATGGGGGTGCTGTATATTCTCGACGAGCCGTCTATTGGTCTGCACCAGCGGGACAATGAAAAGCTGATCGCCACGCTTCAGCATCTGCGGGATCTGGGAAACACCCTGATCGTGGTGGAACATGACGAGGATACCATGCGCGCAGCGGACTATATCGTAGATATCGGCCCTGGCGCGGGCGTACACGGTGGCGAGTTGGTGGCCTGCGGCAGCCTGGAGGATATCATAGCCTGCGAGCGATCCGTGACCGGGCAGTATCTCAGCGGCAAAAAGAAAATTCCCGTGCCGGCGCAGCGCCGGGCAGGCAATGGGAAAAGCCTGGAAATCCGCGGTGCGGCGGAAAATAACCTGAAGCAGATTGATGTGGAGATCCCGCTGGGACTGTTTTGTTGTGTGACCGGGGTTTCCGGCTCCGGAAAATCCAGCCTGATCAACGAGATTTTATATAAAACGCTGGCGGCACACTGCAATCGGGCAAAGGTACGGCCGGGCAAGTGTGCTGGCATAGAGGGTCTGGAGTATGTGGATAAGGTCATTGCCATTGACCAAAGCCCCATCGGGCGCACCCCGCGCTCCAACCCGGCCACCTATACCGGTGTGTTCAACGACATCCGCGAGCTGTTCGCCCAAACCGAGGACGCCAAGCTCCGGGGCTACAAGGCCGGCCGG
>CAVBJJ010000059.1:0-7773 GCA_963595735.1 bacterium | reverse complement strand
CAGATGGAGGGGCAGCCCATGGCACGGGCTTGCAGCTGGTGGAGCAGATCACAGCGGCCCATGGCGGAACGGTGCGTTTTTTTACCGGCGACCGCTTTCGCTGCGAGCTTACATTGCCGCTTGCGGAAAAGCGCCGGAAAGGCCATCCGGTAATAAGTGTAAAATAGATAGAGAAACAGATAATATAGCAATAAAACGGGCTTGCTTCTGTGTGGTGCAGAGGCAAGCCCGTTTGTGTGTGAATTCAATTGGAAAGGAGGATGCGGTCGTTGTCCAGCTCCTGGCCGGTTCCCGCCTTGAAGCGCAGCAGCAGGTCGTCCACCGTCATGCTGGCGCGCTCCGCGCCGGAGACATCCAAGACGATGTTGCCGTTTGCCATCATCAAGGTGCGGTTTCCCAGATCCAGCGCCTGGTGCATATTATGTGTGACCATCATACAGGTGATTTTGTGTTCTGCTACAATGCTGCGGGTCAAAGCCAGCACCTTTTCCGCTGTGCCGGGATCCAGCGCCGCGGTGTGTTCGTCCAGCAGCAGCAGCTTTGGCGGCTCGATCGTGGCCATCAGAAGCGTGAGCGCCTGGCGCTGCCCGCCGGAGAGCAGTCCCACTGGCTGGCGCATCCGGTTTTCCAGACCCATGTCCAGCAGACAGAGCTTGTCGCGGAAAACGCGTTTGTCCTCTTTGGAAATTCGGCTGAAGGGCGCTTTGCCCTTTGCGCTGCGCAGATAGGCGAGGGCAAGATTTTCCTCGATCGTCATATGGGGCGCGGTGCCGCGTAGGGGATCCTGGAACAGGCGGCCGATCATGCGGCTGCGGCAGTGCTCTGCCATGTAGGTGATGTTCTTGCCGCCCAGCACGATGGAACCCTTGTCCACATAAAAGCTGCCCGCCACGGCGTTAAACAGCGTGGATTTTCCGGCGCCGTTGGAGCCGATGATCGTGACAAAATCTCCCGGCTCTAGATGCAGGGAAAGCCCATCCAGCGCGACCTTCTGGTTGACGGTGCCGATGTTAAAAGTCTTGGAAATATTGCGGATCTTTAACATATCACTCGCACTCCTTTCCGTGGGTGGCCGCCCATTTGCGCTTTTGGAAAGCAAAGAACTGCTTCAGCGCCGGCATGGCGATGGCCAGACCCACAATGATCGCGGTCACGAGCTTCAGGCACTCGATGGGAACTACGCTGGTTTTCAAAACGATCGCATAGATAAAGCGATACACAACGCTGCCCACGATCACGGCGATGGCTTCCCGCCGCATGGACTGTTTTCCCACGATACTCTCGCCGATGATCAGGCAGGCCAGACCGATGACGACAATGCCCGTGCCGCCGTTGATATCCGCCGATTTCTGCATTTGTCCTGCCACCGCGCCGGACAGGGCGGTGATGGCGTTGGCGATGCACAGACCAACGGAGATCGTAAATGTGGGGTTAATGGAGGAAGCGCGGACCATGTCCCGGTTATCCCCGGTCGCACGAATGGAAAGTCCCAGTCTGGTGCCCAAAAACAAAACCAAAAGCACCGCTGCCGCAATCGAGATGATGGCCGCCAAGACGGTTTCATACCAACTGCCGCCGATGCCGGTGCTGCGGAACAGGGTGAAGATCGTGCTCTGGCGCAGCAGGCTGATGTTGGAGGACCAGCCCATTGCCATCAGGTTGATGGTGTAAAGGCCGGTGTTGGTAACGATACCTGCAAGGATAGAGGGAACGCCCAGACGGGTTTGCAAAAACGCCGTGACAAAACCGGCGCAGGCACCGGACAAGATCGCCGCGGGAATGGCCAAAATGGGATGTCCGGCAACAGCCAGCGAAACCGAGACAGCGGAGCCAAGGATAAATGCGCCGTCTGTGGTCAGGTCGGCGATATCAAGGATGCGATAGCTCAGGAACAGAGCCAGGGGAACCAGAGCGTAAACAAAGCCCAGCTCCAAGGCGGTTTGGGTAATAAAGATCATGTTGCTTCCTCTCCTACATAAAAGCCCCCCAGGAAGAACCGGGGGGCTTTCCAGATTGCTGTTTGGGTGGGGGGGATAGGGGGCTTAGTCCTTGGTGGTCGTGACCTCCACCAGCTCGCCCATATCCGCAAAGACGCTGTAGTCAATGCCCAGCGTTGCGGCGGTCTCTGTGTTGACCGTGATAATGCCGCCGTCCATCAGATAGTAGTCCTCCATGGAATCCATGCCCTGGGTGATGGCCTGATAGGCCAGGTCTGCGGTGCGAATGCCCAGCTCCGTGTAGTTGACGCCGCAGGTGGTAAATGCACCGTTGCGGACAAAGGAATCCGCGCCGGTGTAGTGGGGAATGCCGGCCTCGGCAAAGGTGTCGGCAATGGACAGCTCCGCTGCCATGACGATGTTATCCGTCGGGGTGAAGACGGCGTCCACGCCCTCAGAAACCAGAACGCTGGCCGCGGCAATCACTTCGTCATTGGTGTTGCCGGTCTGCTCGACATAGGAAATGCCCTTGTCATCCAGGTATGCCTTGGCGTCGGCAATGGGCTTGGTGGAGTTGGCCTCGGACAGGGAGTACAGCAGGCCGACGGTCTTGATGTCGGGGTTCTGCTTGAGCATCATATCCATGATGAAGGTGGTGTTCAGCGCATCGCTGACGCCGGAAACATAGTCAATGCCGGTCAGCTCCGCAGCTTCCGGATCGGAGATCGCGGAGTAGATCACGGGCGTCTGGCTGTCCTCGGCGCAGACCGTCATGACCTGGGCAGCCAGCGTGGCAATGGGGATGATCGCATCTACGCCATCGGCAACGGCCTGATCGCCGATCTGCTTCAGCGTGGACTGGTCGCCCTGGCCGGAGTAGACCGTGTATTTGATGGAAACGCTGTTCTCTGCGGCAATCTCGTCCAGACGAGAGGTGATCGCATCGGCGATCTCATCCAGAGATGCGTGATCCATCTGCTTGACGACGGCAACGGAGTACTCGCCGTTTTCTGCGCCGGTGGGCGTTTTGGTGGCGGGGGCGGGATTTGCCGTTGTTGTGGTGTTTCCGCCGCAGGCTGCCAGAGACAGCATCATTGCGGACGCGGCAAACAGCGCCGCGATTTTTTTACCAAAGTGCTTCATGATGTTTTTCCTCCAAAATGTTGTATTTTGTAGTGGCGGATGCTGCCGGCTTTCCTTGCCATTGGCGAGACGGCAAAAAACAAAAAAGCTTTTGTCCCACATATGGGACAAAAGCCTTGCTTCTGCGATACCACCCAAATTAGCGCAAATGCGCTCACTCGCTTACGCGTACCATCCTATACGCGTCCCGATGGATAACGGGTGGGAACCCGTCGGTCTCTACTGGGATGGAGAAAAACTCCACCGGTTCAAGCCGCCCTCAGAAGTCCATTCGCCAGACGATCCCGATCCCGATCACACCATCCGGGACTCTCTTTGCGTTCTCTGCTCTGGTTACTTATCTTCCTCACAGGTTTACAGATATAATCTTGGTACTCATTATATTCACTTTTTCTTTGATTTGTCAAGTAAAAAATGCAAACTTTTTCATAAATCCGGAAAATGTGTTCCGGCAATGCGTTAGGAGCTTTTTCCCATGGACAGTACCTTTCGCAGGCGCAGAGCACTGAGCAGCAGGTCAAAGCCCTCTGTTGCAAACACCATGAAAATATAGCCCAGGATCGCCCAGCGCGGCAGCAGAAAAATCACCAGCACGATGGAGAGCATGGCGTCCAGAATGCAATACCCCATGTGATACAGCATTTGCCCCAGCCCTTTCAGGCAGCCGTCAATGATAATATCCAGATACAAAAGCGGGATCAGAAAAGCAAGGATGCGCAGATATCCGCCCATGCTCGCATCCTTATAGATCACCTGACAAAGCCAGTCTGCACGGAAAAAAACAAAGGCAAATACCGCGCCGGCAAACAGACTGGTGTACAAAACCATCCGCCGCACCAGACGGCAGATTTGCCCCGTTTTTCCGCAGACCTGCGCGGCGGTCAGCGTCGGAACCAGCATTTCCGCCAGCGCGGAGAGCAGACAGCTGGGAACCGTAAGCAGCGGAAACAGCATACCATGGATGATGCCGTAATTGGCCAGGGCGGCGTCGGCGCTCAGGCCGGAACGCCGCAGCTGTCTTGGCACCAGCAAGTGCTGTGCGGTGGAAAGGGAAGTCCGGGCATAAGCGGAGAACGCCAGAGGCAGGGCAATGCGCAGCATCCGCCGCGTCATGGGGTGGGTTGCCCGGCGCCGAGAATGTCGGACAAAGCAGTCCTGCCAGAACAGCAGGCTCAAAAGCGCGCAGGAGATCATCTCTCCCATGGTCACACCCATCGTAACGGCGGAGCAGGCGGCGGTGATATTGCCCGCCGGGGCGGCGCGGAGCAAAAACACGATCAGGGCAATGCGCACCAGCTCCGTTACCACAGCGACCACAGAGGATTTCCAAACGCGCCCCACTGCGGTAAAATAGCCGCCAAACATGGAGTTCAGCGCCAGGAACGGCAGCGAAAACGCAAACAGGCGCAAACTGGGAACAGTTCGGGCGTCTCCGATCCAGAGAAAACCGACCGGCTCTGCCAGCCAAAACAGCAGTGCCAACGCCGCCGCGCCAAAGCACAGGGCATACAGCGCACAGCGCGCCATGGCTGCCCGCACATGGTCTTCCTGCCCCGCGCCCAGTTCCTCCGCGACTAGACGGGTGGAGGCAAAGCGAATGCCGCTGATGGCAAAGGTCGCGGCCAGCATTCCCACGCTCATGATCAGCTGATACAGCCCGATTCCCGCCGCGCCGATACGCTGTGCCAGCCAAGCCTGGAACGCCATGCCGATACAGCGCATCAGCAAGGCCGTTGAGGTCAGCAGCAGGGTGTTTTGTAATAGCGTCCGTTTTCTCAAAGTCAAAAGCCCTCCCGCAATATACTCGTTTGAATATATGCAGGAGTGGCTTTTCGGTTGACAAAAAAATCAGGGGCTTTTCGACAGTTTTGGCGTTCGGGTGGCGGCGAGTTCAATTGCGCGGTCCGTCCTGCTCCAGCATGGTCTGGATCTGCGCCCGCAGCGGCTGCAGCTCCGGGTCCGCAAGCTGGGGATCCCGGGCTATCGTCTCCTGGGCGGCCTGCTGCGCCTGCATCACCAGCTGCATATCATTGCAGGAAGATGCAATGTGCAGCGCGGGCAGGCCGTGCTGCCGGGCGCCGAAAAAGTCGCCGGGTCCCCGCAGACGCAGATCCTCCTCGCTGATGCGAAAGCCGTCGTTGGTCTGACAGAGGATGCGCAGCCGCGCCCGGGATTCCGTTCCCTTGTGATCGGAAACCAGAACGCAATAGCTTTTGTGCCTGCCGCGTCCGACCCGTCCCCGCAGCTGGTGCAGCTGGCTGAGTCCAAAGCGCTCGGCGTTTTCCACAATCATAAGCGCTGCGTTCGGCACATCCACGCCGACCTCGATCACCGTTGTCGCAACCAGAATATCGGCCTTTCCGGCCGCGAACTCCGCCATGACCGCGTCCTTTTCCCGGGGCTTCATTTTTCCGTGTACCAGTGCTACTCGCAGATCGGGAAATTCCTCCCGCAGCTCCCGGGCGTGAGCCTCCGCAGAGCGCAGAGAAGTCGGCGTTGCCGTTTCCTCCTCGTCCTCCTCGACCTTGGGACAGACCACATAGACCTGCCGCCCCTCGCCGACCAGACGGCGGATGAAATTATATAATCTAGGGCGCAGGGCATTGCCCACGGCAAAGGTATCTACCGGTTCCCGCCCCGGCGGCAGCTCGTCCAGAATCGAGACATCCAGATCGCCGTAGAGGATCAGCGCCAGCGTGCGGGGGATCGGGGTGGCGGACATGACCAGCACATGGGGACTGTAGCCCTTGGCGGAAAGCGCCGCACGCTGCGCAACGCCAAAGCGGTGCTGCTCGTCGGCGATCACCAGCCCAAGACGGGAAAACTGCACGGTTTCGGAAATCAGGGCGTGGGTACCTACTGCCACATCTGCCTGCCCCAAAACCAAAGCGGCAAGAGCCTCCCGCTTTTC
This sequence comes from bacterium, assembly GCA_963595735.1. Classification (GTDB taxonomy): domain Bacteria; phylum Bacillota; class Clostridia; order Oscillospirales; family Oscillospiraceae; genus CALWOS01. The sequence continues at coordinate 1,782 of CAVBJJ010000059.1, read as the reverse complement.
CTTTGCGGGCATTCCGCCCACCAGACGCACCAGACGGATGCCAAAGGGGGAGAGAAACTGGGACAGGGTGTGAAAATGCTGCTCGGCCAGCAGCTCCGTTGGCGCCATGAATGCGCTTTGCATCCCATTTTTCCAGGCAAACCAGATGCACGCGGCGGCAACCAGCGTTTTGCCGCTGCCCACATCGCCCTGGAGCAGACGGTTCATCTGCGCGCCACTGCACATATCCGCTATGGCGGTCTCTACCGCCCGCTGCTGGGCGCCGGTGGGGGAAAAGGGAAGCGCTGCGTAAAATTCCGTGGGATCCGCTTTTTGCATGGGCGCGGCGCTGCGCACCTCCCGCCGGGTGCGCAGCAGGGAAATGGCGCAGAACAGGGTATATAATTCCTCAAAAATCAGCCGCCGCCGGGCTTTTTCCAGGCTGGGCAGATCTGCGGGAAAATGGATGTTCCGATAGGCAAAGCCCGCGTCCGCCAGGTCATACTTCCGCTGTATTTCCGGCGGCAGGAGATTCGGCAGCTTGTCCCCACAGGCGGCTAAGCCCTGCTCGATGGCGTTCATGAGCTGCTTTTGCCGAATGCCGGCGGTGAGTCGATAAACCGGCACAATGCGCCCGGTGGAAACGCCGTCCCGCTCCGCCGGTTCAAAGATGGGATTTGTCATGATACGCTGCAGGGGCGTGCCGCTGATTTTTCCGTAAAAGCAATAGGTTTCGCCCCGCTTGAGCTGGTTCTTGATATATTTCTGGTTAAAATATGTGATCGTAATCGCGCCGGAATCATCCACCGCCATCAGTCGTACCAGCTCCGTTCCCCGCCTGATGCGATGCAGCTGCGGCGTGTCGGTCACCATCGCGCGGATGCAGGCCGTTTCCTCCAGCGGCACCTCCATGATCGGGCGGATGCGGCTGCGATCCTCGTGATCCCTGGGGAAATAGGATACCAGATCCTCCAAAGTAAAAATCCCCAGCTTGGCCAATACTTTCTGGCGCTGCTCTCCCACGCCCTTGATATACCGCACATCGGTTTGCAGATCTGCCATGCCGTCACCTCCAACTACCGGCTATTGTACAGGCAACGGCAGAAAAAGTAAATCCTTACCGGGAAAAAGCCGGTAAGGATACAATTTGTCTTGTCAAAAAGGTCTGGGGGGATTTCCGCAGTGGTTTATCGACTCAAGGCGGGTCTTATCCCCCGCAAGCGCCCCCCGCTGCTGCGGAGATTTCCCGCTATGCAAAATATCCATTCAGATAGTCCGCGGCATCTTCACTCACGGCAAAATAGGGGGGCTGTCTGCCTGCTTTTTGCTACTTTACTGCACATGAGCCTTTCAGCTGGGAATATACTTCGTCCGTGACCGCTTCCAGCCAGGTGTTGGAGCAGTTTTCGCCTGGAACCTCGATCGCCAGATGAGAAAACCAGCTGTCCGGCGCAGCGCCGTGCCAATGCTTTACCCCTGTTGGGATATTCACAACATCTCCGGGGTGCAGCTCCCGGGCGGCTTTGCCGGCTTCCTGATAATAGCCCCGTCCCGCAACACAAAGCAAAATTTGGCCGCCGCCCTTGTCGGCCTGGTGGATATGCCAGTTGTTCCGGCAGGCCGGTGCAAAGGTGACATTGAACACGCCAACCTGCGCGGTGGAAAGAGGCGCAAGATAGCTCTGTCCGATGAAGTACTGCGCAAAGGCATCGTTGGGTGCGCCGATCGGGAACACCATGGACTTGGCGTGGGCGGTTTTGGCGTCGTCCGATTCGGCGGCATCCTCCGCCCACACCTCTTTTG
>CAVBJJ010000058.1:0-7796 GCA_963595735.1 bacterium | reverse complement strand
GTGCCAGCACCAGAACCAGCAGGAGACTCAGACTTCGTTTTTTCAGTTGGTACATATTGCGCCCTCCTTGTACATTTCTCAGTATGGATTTCGATTGGTATTTACTAAAATATCTCTCCCATTACGGCAGAGATACATGATTTTCAAAGGGAAGCCCCATAGGGGGAGATGTTGTTTTTTGTGCTTGATATATGCTGGAGTCGGATTGAATCGGGACAAGCTGCCGCGGGAAAGGAGGAGTTGCCTCCTTTCCCGCAGCGCTCGTCTGTGGGGATATGCTATGCGGCGGGAGTGTCCGGGAGGCACCGCGGCGCCTCCCGGACGGTTACACGAATCGGGGAATTTGCCTGAAAATCAGGCCGGATCACTTTGCCAGATAGCGATACAGGAAGGTCACCATCTGACCGCGGGTGCAGGTTGCTTCCGGCTCGAAGGTCGTGTCGGTAGAACCCTTGGTGATGCCCTGCTGGAATGCCCAGGCAACGGCATCGCTGTAGTAGGCGTCGGCCGCCACATCCGTGAAGGAGGTGCTGCCCGTCACGGCCGGAGACTTGGCGTTCCGATACAGGAAGGTCGCCATCTGGCCACGGGTGCAGGTTTCCTCGGGGCTGAATGTGGTGTCTGTGGTGCCCTTGGTAATGCCGTTCTCGATGGCCCACAGCAGCGCCTTGTAGTAATAGGCGTCGGTCTTTACATCGGTGAACGGATTGGTCGTGCCGGTGGGTTCCGGAGAACCGGCAGCACGCCAGAGGAAGGTCACCATCTGGCTGCGGGTGCAGCCTTCGTTGGGACTAAAGGTTGTCTCTGTGGTGCCCTTGGTGATCTCTTTTTCCACCGCCCACTTCACCGCGTCATAGAAGTAGTCGCTCTCCTTGACATCGGTAAAGGCAAGGCCGGTGTTCAGCTTGGCGAATGCCGCTTCCGCTTCGGTCAGCACATTATAGTTGCTGACCAGCTTCTTCTGGGCATCTGTCAGCTTGTCATAGGCACTGCGGGCAGCCTTGATTTGATCGCCGCTGTCCTTGGTGAAGGTGCCGATGGCGGAGATGAGGCCGATGACCTCGCTGGCCGCTTCCTCGTTGGGGTTCTTGCTGATGGTGCCCGCGGAGGTGTGGGTCAGCTTGGACAGCCGTTCCACTAGAGCGTTGTAGTTCTTGTAATCGCCAATGGTGATGTAACCCTTTTGCTCATCGCTGAGCGCCTTATAAGCTTTGTCCGTGGCCTCGATGTCGTTCTTGGCCGCTCGGACCTGGGCATCCGTTGCCTTGTCGCTGTTGGGCAGCGCCGCCAGCATGGATTTCACCTTGTCGATCTCCTGGAACTTCTTGACAGCCGCTTCCGCCGCCGTCAGCTTATCGCTGTTGGTGACTTTCACCTTGGCGTCAGCGGATAGTCCGTCATAGGCTGTACGGGCTAGTGCAATCTGATCCGCCAGATCCTTGTAATTGGAATAGGTAACCGTGGGGATGTTCTTGATCATCTGGATCACACTGTCCGCACTGGAGCTGTCCGTCACCTTGATGGTGTACCAGGTACCGGTGTATTCGATGGCTTCCGTGCCCTGATTATTCATGCTGGGCCAGGAGCGCTCACCAACGCCGATGTAAATGGTATCGCCTACCTTGGCTGGGATCGTCTCGTCCTGACGGTACCAGTTCTCGCCGGATTTCTCGTTGAGATAGATCCGCATCTGGTAGTTTTTGTTGGCCGCCACGGGAACCATGCTGATGCTGCCGGAACCGGGCGTCAGCACATAGCTGAGGGTGCCGGAGGCAAAGTTGGGAGACAGCGTACCGCCGCTGACTGTCAGAGACTTCAGGCTGGTATCACTGTTGCCCCAGCTGCCGCCCAGGTCTGCGCCCAGATCATCCGTGTACATGATGTGAATCTGATCGCCGTCCGCCAGACGGTAGTTGCGGTTCTTGGCCTTTACCGAGAAGGACTGGAAGCCCTCGTTGGTAAACCAGTCGTTCAGGGTGCCCATCCAGCCGGACTTGGCGCTGCCGGTGAATTCACCCAGCGTTTCGCCACCCTTGCTGATGGAGGCCAGATAGGTAATGGTCAGGTCGTTTTTGTTGCCCTTGCTGCCGCCGGTGCCGGTCCAGTCGTAGCCCTCTTTTTTCAGGGCGTCAAGGATCACCGTCATCATCGTGTCGCTTTCATTCAGCGCCACATCCGTGCTCAGGATCCCTGCCTCGCCGTAGAACGGCTGGTCGGGGCAGGTGGTGTTCTCCATGATCACATGGACGGTGCCGTAGTCGCCAACGGTGGTGGAGCCGGAGCTATCCTGCTTCAGCGTTTTCACCGCGGCCATGGCGGCAATTGCCGTCTCCTTGGCCTGCTGGATCGCCTCGCTGGTTTCCGCCGCCTGAATGGCGTCCACGCCGGTCTGGTATGCGCTGCTCAGTTCCTGCCAATTCGTGGAGGAATACTGCGACTTCACATACCCCTGATAGGCCTTGGCCAGATCGCTTACCGCAGCGCTGCGCACACCCTCCAGATCCGCCGTCTTGGAACGGACAAACAGTTTGATGGTCACATCGTTGTGGGGCATCCGGTTGATCTCGATCCGCTTCTCAAACCAGACATAAGATCCATCTGGCTTCCGCCAGGCGGTGGGATAGCCGTTGCTGATGCCGGATTCGCCGTCCGCGCCTACGATTTGGATGTCGTAGAGCTCATAGGCCTGGTCGTTCAGCGAGGTCCCGTCTTTGGTAAGAGAGAGCATATTGAAATACTTGCCGGGCGCTACCTCTTCCGTGCGGGTGTCATTCTGGAAATAGATGGGCCATCTGCCATAGCCGTCCTGCTCGTTGCCGAGAAGCACGGGGTTTTCCATGTCCTCCGGCTGCAGACCCACATACTCCAGTTTGATGGAATAAGTGGTGCGATCTTCCAGTTCCAACTCGCCCGCGGTGTACTTTCCGTAGACATCCACCAGCGCGTTATACTGGGCCTGTTCATTGGCGGTCAGGAGGTTTTCCTTCTGGTAGGCGGTCAGGTCGTAATAGGCGTTGATCAGATTCTGAATGTTTTCCAAATCGCCGGTAATGACCTTGCCTGCCTGCACTTCCTCCAGCGTCGGGCAGACCCGTGCCTTGCTGCGATACCCAGAAACGGCGCTCTGGTTTGCGGTGTCCGCCCGCTGGATGGCGTTTTCAATCACTTTCTGCGCCTGCAGCAGGGCGTCGTTCATGACCTGCAGCGTGTCCGCTTCGGTGATGGCCGTCTTTGCGGTGGCGTGGGCTTCCTGGGAAACCGTCCAGGGGTTGATAGTGATCTTAACCCAATTGCCGCTCTCGTCGTAATCGTAGTAGCTTGCCTGGAAGTCCATGGCATCCTTGCTGCAGCGGGCAAGGAGGGCATCCAGCGTGCGGAGCATACTCTGCCGCTGCTGTTCCATCTCGCCGCTGCTCAGTGTGCCAACGGTCACTTCCATGCGCGCGCCGCCGGGCAGGTTGGGGAAGGTCTCGCCCCGCACCGCCGCAGTGGTGTCCACCGCCGTCAGTACATACTTACCGGCGGCGTACAAGGTCACATCGGCATTGCCGTTCTCATCCGTATAGAAGCCGGTGAGAACAGGCGTTGCGGGGTAACTGCCATCTTCGTTCTGCGGACCGTAAGCCACGATCTGCTTGCCCTTGGTGGCACTCCAGGTGTTGCTGTAATCCTCGAAGGTGGCCAGAGCGCGCTCCACATGGACGGTAAAGGACTTGCCCTCCTGGGCGTTCAGCTGTGCGCCGTCCGTGGTAAAGCGGAGCAGCTGGACATAGTCCCGGAAGGTGTCCAGGGTTGCGTAGGTGCCCCAGACATAGTAGGAATCCTCCGGCGCCAGGCAGCGCACGATGGTGACCTCGTCGCCGTCGCGGAGCTGCATCACCGCGCTACCCAGGGAAGCAGTGCCATAAACGACCTTGTTTTCCGTGTCGGCAACCAGCTGGCCGTTCACATAGACCATTTCCAGCGGGGCGATGCTCTCGTTGCCGCTGCGCTCCGCGGACCAGTCGAACCGGTCAGCGCTGTTCAGATCGTGAAAGCTGTGGGCACCGTCCGTCAGCGTTACATCCCCGTCAAAGAGGGCGGTAGCGCTGTCGGTCAGGGCGTACTTGGGATACAGTGCGCCGAAGTTATCGGTCACTGTGACATGGACGGTGATCTCACCGCTTTCCGTCAGACCGTAGGCCGCAGCATAATAGCTGCGCATGGCCTTGGTGAAGGCACTTGCCGCACTGCTGCCGGGGATGCTGTCGCCGTCGGGATACTGCGCCATCAGCTGGTGGGCTTCCTCCCGTGCTGCCGTAAAGGCGTTCCAGCTGGCGTCGGTGTAGTTCCCCTGGGCTTCTGCCGGGAACGCCTGATCCACCTTGGCGGCCAGCTGCCGGGCGGTCTGGACGGTGTCCAGCTCACTGTTGGTACGCATGGATGCGTAGGCATCGTAGATGCCAGTCAGCGCGTCCGCCAGATCTTCATTGGTGATGGCGTCCTCGGGCTTGTCGCCCTCGTGGGCGGGACCCCAGTTCCGATCGGTGGGCGTTCCATCCTCGGTGTACAGTGCCTCCAGCAGCTCCTGGGCATGGGTCAGCGCGGCCTCCATGCGTGTCCAGTCTGCTTCCGGATAATTGGCCTGCTCCAGGTTTGTGGTGCTGTTCGCGCCGGTGGGAACCATATTATAGCCCTTGTCCGTCTTTTGGAGCTTGGACAAACGCTCGTACAGTTCCGTGGCGTTGACCTGGGTGGTGGGGATCAGATGTGCAATTTCTGTAGCCAGGTCTGTAGAAGCCGTGTTAATCGCGTCTACAGTGGTTGCAGAGTCGAGAATTTTTTGAGCTTGCTCACGCGGGCCGTTTGTTGCTGTGAACTTCTTCCAGAAGCCACTGTTGTGGTCTGTGATGGTATCAGACGAGTTGCCATTGAAACGATCATTTTCCTGATACCAGTCTGATTCATGTTCACCAGTAACTGTTGCCAGCAAGGAGGAAAGAGGTGCTTTTTGCCCGTCCGTTAGAGAGGAGGAACCGTCTGAGACAGTTTTAACTTGAACAAGCAGGATATCCAACGGAGCCCCATCATAGTCTTCGTTTGAAAAATAAACGAAATCGGATACGACATCAGAGTGAGCAATCTTGGAGCTTTCTGTAACGGTAATAAGCCCGTCCCCGCTCATCCCTTCAATTGTTTCAGTTAGTTCTTCGTCATCAACTGCGTTGGTAAGCGAAACAGTAGCCCCATTTACTTCACCACCAAAACAAGTTTCGGAGATAAAGAATCCGTCATATGTTACATCGATTTTTGAAGTTCCGTATGGGACAGTCGCAAGGTAGAGAGTAAATGGATCATCCGCTTCCACAAAATTTGCTGTTCCTATTACATTTACTTCCACCTGCTGCCCTTGCGCGGTAACGGATATAGCACTACTGTCATTAACCGCCAGAGTGGTAGTCGGGAATATTCCTATCACTATAGCAGCACATAATAGAATAGAGGAAAGGTGTCTACTTAAATGTTTCATAAATCATTTTGGTTTGAGCCGCAGATGCAATAGGATCGCATCTGCGGCTCATTCACTTACCTCGTAACTTTCAAGACGGTTACATACGGAGATTCCGTCCCATTTTGTGTAATGATCTGCACATAGTTCGTACTTCCAGAGGGAGTGCTAATAGACACCTCATCTCCAGAGGAAACCTGCGTTCCGTTAACATAGATATACTGAGCATCAGATGTCACAGAAATCTTAGCCGTAGAAGAGTATACTTTTTTAGTGGCAGTTCCCATATTAGATGTTGTCACTGTGCTGCTCCCAACCTTGACAGTCGGAGCAGCTGTAGCCTCACCGCTGCCGTTGTTCTCCTTTGCCACGAACACACCGCAGACCTCAGCAGAAGTCTCGCCAAAGATGCTGGGAGTGGGCAGTGCGGTCAGGTTGTTGGGATCCAGTGCCGCAGAGGTGTAGACCCGGACATACTTGATGCTGTCCAGCTTCACCGGCTCGCCGTCCTCGTTGACCGCCCAGGAGATATCGAAGCCGTCGCCGCCCACATCGCTGCGGGTGCCGGTGGAGGGAACGCTGGCGTAGGGGTTGCAGGCCGTGCCATCGGTGGTGCTGCCGATAATGCGGACATCCGCATAGCCGAACAGGTAATCATCGGTGGTGTCGCTGTCCTTTACCAGGTTCAGACCGGAGTAGGTGATGGTGGGATTACCGGAAGCATCGGTGCCGCGGGTCACATTGGAAGCCGCAAGGCTGCCCTGGAAGGGCGTGCCCACACCGGCTACATCCGCGTAGCCCTCACCCTCAGCCTCGGGCCACCAGGCCGTTGCGGCTTTGAACAGCGTCTCGGCTCCGCCATTGATGGAGTAGTAAATGCCGTCGCTCTTCTTGGTGTAGGTCAGCGTAGCATTGTGAATGGTCTCGTCATTGTAATAACGGGAACCGGCCAACTCGTACCAGTCTTCGCCGTTGCTGGAGACCTGCACGGAAGCGGCTTCGGGGTTGCCCACGAAGGGGTTGCCGTAGATCACAAAGTCGATGCCGTACTTGTTGTTGGGATCGTTCTGAACGGCGTCCTCGAACTCAAACTGGACATAGCCGCCGGGAGCACCCAGAGAAATGCCCGTGGAGGCCATGCCGCTGGTGATCTTGGTGGTGGAACCCTTGGTCACAGTAGAACTGCTGTACTGGGCACCGTCAGAATAAATGCTGCCCCAGGCCTGACCGCTGGCATACTGGCCGATGGGCAGGTAGCCGTTGACATAGGTGGGCGCAGTGCCGCCAGCTGCCACAGCCTGCTTGGGAGCCAGGAAGCGCACAGTGGTGGTACCGGAAGGACCGGTGAGGGTCACATTACCACCGTTGGTACCCAGCTCCACCGTGTAGGTGGCAGAACCGTTGATCGCCGGGGTGATGGTGGTATAAGAAGTTTTATCGCCGTCAGCATTGTAGGTGGCAAAAGAGACATCGCCGCTGGCGGTCAGTTTGGTAGCACCGTTGGCCTGCATGGTCAGGACATCGGGATAATAATTCTCCTTGGAACCCATGTAGGTGGCCGTGTAGGTGTCCCCACTGCCCTCAAAGCTCATGTAGCACTCCGGCTCCGTGTTGGGATACGCGGGATCACCGAACCGCAGGGTCATGCCATTGGTCTCAATGGGGTTCTTGTAGGTGCTTACCGTGTAGTTAAACACATAGGAATCCAGATTGCCCCACGCATTGACCACATCGTGGTGTACATAGGCTCTTCTGGTTCCAACGCCATCCGCCAGCGTAATGGGATAAGTCAGGCTTGCAGCAGATGCAACAAACCCGGGCTGCTGAATGGAGGGGACATTGGAAATAACACAACGGGCAGCTGCGGTATCAGCCTTCACAAAATTGGCTGTTACCGTTGCGTCCGCTGCGGTAGTGCCGGAGAGAACGATGTTATAGGTGTAGATATAGTTGATTTTCCCGTTGTTCAAGGTCACGGAAGTGACCTCCACAGAACTGCTGAGGACGGATGCACCTGTAATCGAAAGTCCAGCCACATCTTCGCCGTATGTCGTCAGTTCATAACTGTCTTCTGCCGCCATTGCGCTCACGCTCATCACGGAAACGACCATGACCAGCGCCAGCAGCATAGACAGCAGCTTGCGTGAAGTTTTCTTCATGCTGTTTTCTCCTTCTGTTTTGAATTTTCCCTGTGATGCAGTTTCGCGTCCGGGAAATCTGACGCGGACTGCTGCGGAACTTGTTCCTTGGTTTTGCATCTGCCTCCGGAACCACAGGCCGAACGCCCCACGCTGCGCCCGTCCTCCGC
>CAVBJJ010000057.1:0-8034 GCA_963595735.1 bacterium | reverse complement strand
CAGCTCATGGCCGGTGCTGGTGTAGCCGTTGTTGGCATGGTTCTTGTACCTCTGCTCTCCGGGCTGTTCTCTGTTTAAGCGTTTCTGCATGAAATCCTTGCCGCTCCCGCAGCTTGGCGGGGGCGGCGGAAAGGAGGTTGACACCGTATGGATTTCTTACTTGAAGCCCTGACGAATTGGCTGAAAGAAATGCTGGTGGGCGGTATTATGAGCAACCTTTCGGGGATGTTTGACAGTGTAAACCAACAGGTCGCGGATATATCCGTACAGGTAGGACAGACCCCACAGGGATGGAATGGCAGTATTTTTAATATGATTGAGAATCTGTCAAACTCCATCATGGTGCCGATTGCAGGTGTGATCCTGGCTATCGTTATGACCGTAGACCTGATCCAGATGATTGCAGACAAGAACAACCTGCATGATGTGGATACCTGGATGATTTTCAAGTGGGTGTTCAAATCAGCTGCCGCCATCCTCATTGTCACAAACACATGGAATATCGTGATGGGCGTCTTTGATATGGCGCAGAGCGTGGTGGCGCAGGCGGCAGGGATTATCAATTCGGATGCGTCCATTGACATTTCCTCAGTTATGACCGATCTGGAACCGAGGCTGATGGAAATGGATTTGGGACCGCTGTTCGGACTGTGGTTCCAATCCCTCTTTATTGGCATTACCATGTGGGCGTTGTATATCTGCATCTTTATCGTTATTTATGGCCGTATGATCGAGATCTACCTTGTGACTTCGGTGGCTCCCGTTCCAATGGCTGCCATAATGGGCAAAGAATGGGGCGGTATGGGACAGAATTACCTCCGATCCCTGCTGGCACTGGGCTTTCAGGCGTTTCTCATTATCGTCTGCGTAGCAATTTATGCTGTGCTGGTGCAGAACATCGCTCTGGAAGATGACATCATCATGGCAATCTGGAGCTGCGTGGGCTACACCGTACTGCTATGTTTTACGCTGTTCAAAACCGGCAGTCTCGCCAAATCAGTCTTTCAGGCGCACTAAAACGGAAGGAGGTTTCCACATTGGCTTATGTACCCGTACCCAAGGACTTAACAAAAGTCAAAACAAAGGTCATGTTCAATCTGACCAAGCGGCAGCTTATCTGCTTCACGGGCGGAGCGCTTATTGGCGTACCGCTTTTCTTTTTGCTCAGAAAACCTACCGGAAACAGTGTAGCGGCTATGTGTATGATGCTGGTTATGCTGCCCTTTTTTATGCTGGCTATGTACGAAAAGCATGGACAGCCCCTGGAAAAGATCGTGGGCAACATTCTCAAAGTAGCTGTGATCCGTCCAAAGCAGCGACCTTACCAGACCAACAACTTTTATGCCGTATTAAAGCGGCAGGAAATGCTCGATAAGGAGGTGTATGACATTGTTCACCGCAATAAAAAAATGGCTGCATCGGATGTTCGGAAAAACCGAGGAAAAAACTGTGCAGCCGGTAAAGACAAAGAAAAAACTGTCCCGTGCCGATAAGAAGCAGATCGAAGCGGCCATTGCCCGCGCTAACCGCACGGACAAAAAAGAAAAATCTGCGCAGGACAGTATCCCTTATGAACGGATGTGGCCGGACGGAATCTGCCGCATATCGGACAGCCACTACACAAAGACCATCCAGTTTCAGGACATCAACTATCAGCTCTCCCAAAACGAAGATAAGACGGCAATCTTTGAGGGTTGGTGTGATTTCCTCAATTATTTTGACAGCTCGATTCATTTCCAGCTGTCTTTTTTGAACCTTGCGGCATCGGAGGAGACCTTTGCTAACTCCATTTCCATCCCGCCCCAGAGGGACGCCTTTGACAGTATCCGCGAGGAATACACCACAATGCTGCAAAATCAGCTGGCCAGAGGTAACAACGGTCTCATCAAGACCAAATATCTGACCTTTGGTATCGACGCGGACAGCATCAAAGCCGCCAAGCCCCGTCTGGAGCGTATTGAGACAGATATACTTAATAACTTCAAGCGTCTTGGTGTAGCTGCCAGAACGCTGGACGGTAAAGAAAGGCTTTTTCAGCTTCATGCGGTATTCCACATGGATGAACAACTCCCGTTTCAGTTTGAATGGGACTGGCTGGCTCCTTCCGGTCTGTCCACAAAGGATTTTATTGCACCAAGCTCCTTTGAGTTCCGCACCGGCAAGCAGTTCCGTATGGGCAAGAAATACGGGGCTGTTTCTTTTTTGCAGATTCTCGCACCGGAGCTGAATGACCGACTGTTGGCTGATTTTCTGGATATGGAAAGCTCGCTCATTGTGAGTATGCACATTCAGTCGGTGGATCAGGTGAAAGCCATCAAAACGGTAAAGCGAAAGATTACCGACCTGGACCGCAGCAAGATCGAGGAACAGAAAAAAGCAGTCCGTGCCGGATACGACATGGACATCATTCCATCTGACCTTGCTACCTACGGCAGTGAAGCGAAAAAACTCTTGCAGGATTTGCAGAGCCGCAACGAGAGAATGTTCCTTTTGACCTTTCTGGTGCTGAACACAGCGGACAATCCCCGTCAGCTTGGCAACAACATCTTTCAGGCAGGCTCTATTGCCCAGAAGTATAACTGTCAGCTGACCAGGCTGGACTTCCAGCAGGAAGAAGGGCTGATGAGCTGTCTGCCTCTGGGTCTCAATCAGATTGAGATTCAGCGAGGACTGACCACCAGTTCCACAGCTATCTTTGTGCCCTTTACTACGCAGGAACTGTTCCAGAACGGGAAAGAAGCTCTGTACTACGGCATCAATGGTCTGTCCAACAACCTCATCATGGTGGACAGAAAGCTGCTGAAAAACCCCAACGGCCTGATTCTGGGTACGCCGGGTTCCGGTAAGTCCTTCAGCGCAAAACGAGAAATTGCCAACTGCTTTTTGCTTACCAGTGATGATGTCATTATCTGTGACCCGGAAGCGGAGTACGCACCTCTTGTTGAGCGTCTGCATGGGCAGGTCATCAAGATCTCACCTACTTCAACCAACTATATCAATCCGATGGATCTGAATCTGGACTATTCGGATGATGAAAGCCCGCTGTCACTCAAGTCTGACTTTATCCTCAGCTTGTGTGAGCTGATCGTGGGCGGTAAGGAGGGCTTGCAGCCGGTGCAGAAAACCATCATTGACCGTTGTGTACGGCTGGTTTACAACGAATATCTCAATGACCCAAAGCCAGAGAATATGCCGATTTTGGAGGACCTTTATAACTTGCTGCGGGAGCAGGAAGAAAAAGAAGCTCAGTACATTGCAACGGCATTGGAAATCTATGTAACGGGTTCGTTGAATGTGTTCAATCATCAGAGCAATGTGGACATTGATAACCGGATTGTCTGCTATGACATCAAGGAACTGGGCAAGCAGCTTAAAAAAATCGGAATGCTGGTAGTTCAGGATCAGGTGTGGAACCGTGTCACCATCAACCGTGCCGCTCACAAGTCTACCCGCTACTACATCGACGAGATGCACCTGCTTTTGAAGGAGGAGCAGACCGCCGCCTATACGGTGGAAATCTGGAAGCGATTCAGAAAATGGGGCGGTATTCCGACAGGTATCACCCAGAATGTCAAAGACCTTTTGAGCAGCCGCGAAGTAGAGAACATCTTTGAAAACTCGGACTTCGTGTATATGCTTAACCAGGCAGGCGGAGACCGTCAGATTTTGGCGAAGCAACTGGGGATTTCCACGCACCAGCTTAGCTATGTGACCCACTCCGGTGAGGGCGAGTATATGCTCAACCAGGCAGGCGGAGACCGTCAGATTCTCGCCAAGCAGCTGGGCATTTCCACACACCAGTTATCTTATGTGACCCACTCCGGTGAGGGCGAGGGCCTGCTGTTCTATGGCTCTACAATCCTGCCTTTCGTGGATCACTTCCCGAAGAATACCGAGCTTTACCGCATTATGACCACCAAACCCCAGGAACTGAAAAAGAAGGAGGATGAATGATGATGAACCCCAACATTTTGAATAAAAACCCGCTGATGTTTTTTGACAGGGCGGTAAATGCCCAGCGCAGCCAGCTGCTTACGGTCATGGCCGATGCGGTAAGTGAGTGCCGCACGGCGGCAGATCAGGCAGCCGAACTGAATGAGACCGGTCAGGTGGGGCTTCTCCGTCTGGCAGAGGTCTGGAGTGCCGTTCGTGCTAAAGAAGGTATGGGCGGCCTGATTCTGGAAGGAACCGAAGCGAAGATCCTGTCCGATGTGGTGGCACAGTTTTATGCCTACCTGTCCGGCTGTATGTTCAACGATCCGGTGGGAATGGCCATTTATGCAGAGCTGCACTACATGATGTCCTCCCTCATGCTGGGGGAATGGTTTGAATAAGGAACCGCGTCTGCGCTTTACTGATGAGGAACGGTCTGACCCTGCACTGGAAAAGCCGATCCGTAAAGCGGAGAAAGCTGCGGCCAGAGCAGATAAGGCGCAGGCCAATATCCCAAAGAAAAAGGTCAGGCAGACGGTCATTGACCCGGATACCGGAAAAAAGACCTCGCAGCTGACCTTTGAGGACAAGAAAAAGCCACCTTCCAAAGTTTCTCAAGGAGTCAGGGAAGCTCCCGTCCATCTGGTTCCGGGCAAGCTCCACAAAGAGATCCGGGAAACAGAGCAGGACAATGTGGGCGTGGAAAGCGCCCACAAGTCCGAGAAAGCGGTGGAGACCGGCGCTTATCTGGTGCGGGAGGGCTATCGCAGCCACAAGCTGAAGCCGTACCGCAAAGCAGCTCAGGCAGAGCGTCAACTGGAAAAGGCAAATATAAATGTTCTGTACCAGAAATCTTTGCAGGAAAATCCCCAGTTTGCCAGCAATCCGTTTTCCCGCTGGCAGCAAAAGCAGGCCATTAAAAAGCAGTATGCCGCCGCCAAACACGCCAGTCAGACTGCCGGAAATACCGCCCAGGCTGCGTCCAAAACCGGAAAAGCCGCAAGGACGGTAAAAGAAAAGGCACAGCAGGCAGGGGCGTTCGTCATGCGTCACAAGAAGGGTTTCCTGATTGCAGGGGTTTTGTTCCTCATTACCTGTATGCTGATGAATACCATGTCCTCCTGCTCCATGATGGCGCAGAGCATCGGTTCCGTTCTCTCCGGCACCACTTATCCGTCGGATGACCCGGAAATGCTGGCGGTGGAGGCAGATTATACAGCCAGAGAAGCCCAGTTGCAGGAGGAAATCGACAACATTGAAAGCAGCCACCCAGGGTATGACGAGTATCGCTATGACCTTGGTATGATCGGCCATGACCCTCATGAGCTGGCAGCATTTCTGTCTGCTGTCTTGCAAGGTTACACCCGGCAGAGCGCTCAGGCAGAGCTGGCGCGTGTGTTTGCAGCACAGTATCAGCTGACGCTTACTGAGGAAGTGGAGATTCGCTACCGCACGGAGACCTCCACCGACCCGGAGACCGGCGAGACCACCTCAGAAGAAGTCCCCTATGAGTATTACATTTTGAATGTGAAACTCACCAGCAAGCCCATTTCCGCTGTGGCGTCGGAGTTACTGACCCCGGAGCAGATGGAAATGTATCAGGTTTACCGGCAGACCATGGGCAATAAGCCGCTGTTGTTTGGCGGCGGTTCCCCTGACATGAGCAATTCGGTTTACCGGCAGACCATGGGCAATAAGCCGCTGTTGTTTGGCGGTGGTTCCCCTGACATGAGCAATTCCGAGGACTTGACCGGTGTACAGTTCGTAAATGGAACCCGTCCCGGAAATCCGCAGTTGGTGGAGCTGGCCAAGCGTCAGGTCGGCAATGTGGGCGGCTATCCTTATTGGAGCTGGTATGGCTTTGACAGCCGCGTGGAGTGGTGCGCCTGCTTTGTATCCTGGTGTTATAACCAGGCTGGAAAAAGTGAGCCGCGCTTTGCTGGCTGTGAGTGGCAAGGGGTTCCGTGGTTCCAGTCTCATGGACAATGGGGTGCAAGAGGCTATAACAATCTGGCTCCCGGAGATGCAATTTTCTTTGACTGGGATTTGGATGGGACAGCAGACCATGTGGGTATCGTGATCGGTACGGATGGCAGCCGTGTTTATACGGTGGAAGGCAATTCCGGGGATGCCTGCAAAATTAAGAGCTACGATTTGAATTATGAATGCATCAAAGGCTATGGTCTGATGAACTGGTAACAGACTTTGTGGAAAGGAGTGAACGGTTATGGCAAAAAACAAAATTGAACGTATCGACCAGGAAATTGAGAAAACCCGTGAGAAGATTGCGGAATATCAGGAAAAGCTCAAGACCCTGGAAGCACAGAAAACGGAGGCAGAGAATCTGGAAATCGTTCAGATGGTTCGTGCGTTACGCATGACTCCAGCACAGCTGAACGCTATGCTTTCCGGTGGAATGAACCACGGCAGAGATACGGTACTGTCGGAATCAAATAATCAGGAGGCTACCGCTTATGAAGAATAAAAGAATTTGCAAAACACTTTCCGCCCTTTGCCTGACAATGGTTGTGGCATTTGGCTTTACGATCCCTGCTTTCGCACAGGGGTCAGAACAGGCTCCGGCGGCACCGGCAGAGGATTCTACCAATGACAGCAATGTGATTGTGGAAGAAACAGAACCGGCACCGGCACTTACACCAGATGGCAATGCCGCTCTGGTGGATGATTTTGGTGGCAATAAGCAGCTCATTACCGTTACCACCAAGGCTGGCAACTATTTTTACATTTTGATTGACAGGGCTAATGAGGATAAAAAGACTGCTGTTCACTTTCTGAATCAGGTGGATGAAGCGGATTTGATGGCACTGATGGAAGATGAAAATGTCAAAGAGGAGCCAGCTGCTGTGTGTAGCTGTTCAACAAAATGTGAAGCAGGGGCAGTCAATACGGCCTGCCCGGTCTGCGCAACTGATAAGAGTAAATGTACGGGCAAAGCACCGGAACCTCCGGCAGAAACATCGGAACCGGAAAAAGAGAAGCCTGCCGGATTGAACCCGGCTGCGATAGTCCTTTTGCTGGCTCTGCTGGGAGGCGGTGGCGTATTTGCCTACTTGAAGCTCGTTAAGAACAAGCCTAAGACCAAGGGCAATGACAGTCTGGACGATTATGATTATGGCGAGGAAGATTCCGAGGAATGGGAAACCGAGGATGAGGAGTCGGACGCTGACGGGGGCAGCACAGAAGAAGATGATGAGGACAGTGTGAAATGACCCGTTTCACAGACAGTCCCTATGAACGCATGATGACACGCAGGCCGGAGGGCGGGAAGGAAACTTCCCGTCCTCCTTCTTTACCCCACAGCCACCCCTGCTATGGTTGCGGGAATTATGGAAGACCCTGCGTAGGTATCTGCCATCGAGAGATGGAACGCTGGCTTAAAGAAAGGAAACGAAAAAAATGAGTGTTCTGATTACATTTATTAAACTGATTTCTGTTTTTGACTTACTGGTGATTGCCGTGTATTTTGGCGGCGATATTTTTTCTACTATGTTAAACAAACTTCGGAGAACGCCAAAGCAAGATGACCCCTTTGATTTCTCCTTAGATACCGTGACCGTTTCATTGTCCATAGATTCTATCCGTCAGCTTTATTCCGGTGACGCGGCAGATTTTGTGAAAGAAAAGATCCTGCCAAATGTGGAGAAAACAATGGCTGTTTTGACGGATCAGGAACAGACAGCAGCATGTCTGCTCTTATCTGCTCTGATCGGTTTTCTTGCAGCAGAAGCTCCTATGGATGAACAGAGCTTCCCTATGGTAATGGAACTTTTGAACTGTATGGAGGGGGAAAAAGAGGATGGTTGTCAGGATGCAGTAGATATTTTGTTTGAAGATACCGTCAGCAATACCCACCGTCATGAAGAATATTACAGCAATTATCAACGCTACCAGCTGATGCAGGTGGATAAAACCCGTGTCATTTTGGCTTGCCGTATCATCATCAATGACCTGCTGGGAAAACTGTACCGCTATGATTATCGGTTTGGCTATAACCTGCTTTTGGATGAGGAAAACAGCATTGAGAAAAAGCTGCACACGCCTGTGCGAGAAGAATGGGAGGATGAAGATTATGAAACTTGT
>CAVBJJ010000056.1:4361-8190 GCA_963595735.1 bacterium | reverse complement strand
CATCTCTCCAGGTGATCGTCCAGACAGTTTACCTTTTTATTATACCATGCTATATGCAGCCTGTCAAGTTTTTTATGTGCAAAAACCGCTTCTCTCTGCACCGTGTCCGAATCCTTCGCTACTTTTGCAGCAACGCCAGCGCCGCACCGGCGGCGGCCTGCTCCGCTTCCTTTTTCGTGCGGCCGGTTCCCTGCCCGATCTCCTTGCCGTTCAGGCAAACCGCCATGGTGAACTCCTTGCAGTGGTCGGGGCCGGACTCCTTGCGCAGCTCATAGCTGAGTACCTGACCGCTTTTGCGCTGCACCAGTTCCTGCAGACCGGTTTTGTTGTCCGTGCTGCGTTCCGGGGTGACCCCCCGATCCAGCTGAGAGAGGATATAGCGCTGAATAAAGGCCTTTGCCTGCTCCATGCCGCTGTCCAGATAAATCGCCGCGATGATCGCCTCCACACAGTCCGCCTGGATCGACGGACGGCGGCGGCCGCCGGTGTTCTCCTCCCCCCTGCCCAAGCGGAGATAGTCCCCCAGGTGCAGGGTCTGCGCAACGCTCACCAGACTTTGCTCACACACCAACTCCGCCCGCAGACGGGTCATGCGTCCCTCCGGCAGGGTTGGAAAGCGGTGATACAAATGCTCCGCTGTGACCAGTCCCAAAATCGAATCTCCCAGAAATTCCAGGCGTTCATTGCAGGTCAGGTGGTTGCCATGATGCTCATTTGCATAAGAAGAATGGGTCAGCGCACAGCGCAGCAGCTCCACATCGGTAAAACGATATCCCAATTGTTTTTCCAGATTTTGCACCGGCTTTTCATCTCTCTTTCCCAAAAACTGAGGACGCCCGGACAAGCTGGCTTGCGCAGGCGTTCCCGATCATGCTGCTGTGAATTAGCTGTTTTCCTCCACATAATGCACCAGATCTCCAACGGTCTGGATCTGCTTCATGGCCTCCTCCGGCATCTCCGGCAGGCCGAACTGCTCCTCCAGGGCGAAGGTCAACTCCACCACATCCAGAGAGTCCGCGGACAGATCCTTTTCAAAGCTGGTTTCCGGCTTGATGGTATCGGGGTTTACATTAAAATGCTCACTGATGATTGCTTGAATTTTCTCAAATGCCATGATTGCACCTCTTTTGATCGTTTTGGTTTTTGCCTTGTCGGCTACATCGTTATGTAAAAAATATAGTACAGCGGCGCTGTCCTTGTCAAGCCTGAGTTTCGGCCTCCGCCGGGCGCTCCAGGCGCATATCGTCGATGCTCTCCTCGATCCGGCCGGAGATATCCGCTTTCACGCAGCGGATCGCCTGACGCACCGCGCTGCAAATCGCGTGGGCATCCGAACCGCCGTGCGCTTTCAGCACTGGCTTGGCAATGCCCAGCAGGGGCGTGCCGCCGATCTCATCGGGATCCATCATCGTTTTCAGCTCCCGGAGAGAATCCTTCACCAGCGCCGCGCCAAGCTTGCTTTTGGCGCCGCCGCTCATGAGGGATTGCTTGAGCATTTTCATGATAAAGCCGGCGGTACCCTCCGCGGTTTTGAGCATGATGTTGCCAGTAAAGCCATCGGTCACGATCACATCCACAGTCCCGGAGTAGGCGTCCTTGGCCTCTACATTGCCGATGAAGTTCAGCCGACCATGCTCCGCCGCCTGCCGCAGCAGCTGATGGGTCTGCTTTTGCAGCTCGCCGCCCTTGCTGTCCTCCGTTCCCATGTTCAGCAGTCCCACCCGGGGACGAGGACGCTCCAGCAGGGTCTCGGCATAAAAGCTGCCCATATAGGCAAACTGCATCAGGTATTCCGGGCTGCACTCCGCATTGGCGCCGCTGTCCATCAGCAAGGCGCCGCCCTGCTCATTGGGGATGACAGTCGCCAACACGGCCCGGCGGATACCGCGAATGCGCTTTGCGATCAGGGTCGCGCCGGTCAAAAGCGCGCCGGTGCTGCCGGCGGAGATGACGGCATCGCCCTCTCCCTCCCGGATCATGCGCAGGGCAACGGCCATGGAGCTGTCCTTTTTCCGGCGGACGGCAGTGCTGGGATCCTCACACATATCAATTACTTCCGTGGCATGACGCACCTGAATATGGGGATGCGGCAGACTGACACCGTTTTCCCGCAGGCAGGCTGTGACCTTGTCCTCCTGCCCGACCAGAATGATATCCACATCATATTGCTGCTGCGCCTGCACAGCGCCTTTTACGATCTCACTGGGGGCGTGATCGCCGCCCATTGCATCAATGATAATACGCATACTTCTTCTCCTTTGGCAAAACTCATTCCCCACGCTGCGCCTGCAGCTGCTCCAGAAGAGCCAGACTGCGGGCGGAAAGCTCCAGATTTTTATTCCGCTTGCCCTTGACCCGGTATCCCAGCGGGGCGATGATGCCGAAATTGACATTCATCGGCTGGAAGTCCATCACGCTCTCGTCGGAGATATAGTGGCTCAGTGCGCCGATCGCCGTTTCTCTTGGGAAATTCCAGGCCGGCTCGCCCCGCAGCTCCGCCGCCAGCTCCAGCGCTGCCAGCATCCCGGAAGCACAAGACTCCACATAGCCCTCCACGCCGGTCATCTGCCCGGCGAAACGGATACGGGGGCTGGCTTTCAGGCGGTAGCGGTGATCCAGCAGCCGGGGACTGTCCAGATAGGTGTTGCGGTGCATGACGCCATAGCGGACAAACTCCGCTTCCCGCAGGGCGGGGATCATGGAAAACACCCGTTTCTGCTCCGGGAATGCCAGATGGGTCTGAAAGCCCACCATATTGTAGATACTGCCCTCGGCATTGTCCCGCCGCAGCTGCACCACGGCGTAGGCCTCTTTCCCGGTGCGAGGATCTCGCAAGCCCACCGGCTTGAGGGGGCCGTAGCGAAGGGTATCCTCGCCCCGGCGCGCCATGACCTCCACCGGCATACAGCCCT
The DNA here is from genome assembly GCA_963595735.1 of bacterium. Taxonomy (GTDB): domain Bacteria; phylum Bacillota; class Clostridia; order Oscillospirales; family Oscillospiraceae; genus CALWOS01. The sequence goes on along the minus strand of CAVBJJ010000056.1, from coordinate 5,278 downwards.
CGAACACGCCGGCGTCCTCAAAGCCGTGTACCGCGGCCTCTCTGGCCTGAGTCAGCTCCTGCCAAAAGGCCAGATACTCCTCTTTCGTCATGGGGCAATTGACATAGTCCGGCGTGCCCTTGTCATAACGGGAGGCAAAGTAGGCGCTGTTCATATCCACGCTATCCAGAGTGACAATGGGCGCGGCGGCATCGAAAAAGTGCAGGTAATCCGCGCCCTGCGTCAGCTGCTGGATCTGCTGCGCCATGGCGTCGCTGGTCAGGGGGCCGGTGGCCACGATCACCTGTCCCGATGGGATCTCTGTGGCTTCCGCTTCGATAACCGTGATGTTGGCATGACCCCGCACGGCCTCCGTGACCGCCCGGGCAAAGCCCTCCCGATCTACCGCCAGCGCGCCGCCGGCAGCCACCCGGTGGGCATCCGCACAGCGCAGCACGATGCTGCCCAGGCGGCGCAGCTCCTCCTTGAGCAGCCCCACGGCATTGGACAGCTCATCACTGCGCAGGGAGTTGGAGCAGCACAGCTCCGCAAAATACGGGGATACATGCGCCGGCGTCTTTTTTGTCGGCTTCATCTCGATCAGACGAACGGGAATCCCCTGCTCCGCCAGCTGCCACGCGGCCTCGCTTCCTGCCAGGCCTGCGCCGATCACGCTTACTTGCTCCATCTTGTTCCTCCCTGCATTTCCGCGCCGCGCGGTTTTCCCTGCCTGCGCGGTGCTTTATTCCTGCGGCTCGGCCTCGGTCTGCTTCTTTTCCGTGGCCTTTGCCGTTGTCTTGCTTGTCTTTTTGGTCGTTGTTTTCTTGGCCGCCGTCTTTTTGGCTGCGGGCTTCTTTTTCTTTTCCGCCTCTGCCTCCGGCTTTTCTGCGGCGCTGTCTGCGGCCTTTTCCTCCGTTTTTTCCTCGGTGGTTTTCCGC
>CAVBJJ010000056.1:1535-4351 GCA_963595735.1 bacterium | reverse complement strand
AAGCTGACGCATTCCTCGTTGACGCAGAACGGCTTTCTCTGTCCCTTTCCGGAGAGCTTGAACATGGTCTTGCCGCAATCCGGGCAGGTATCCTTGACCGGCACATCCCAGGTCATAAAGCCGCACTCCTGCCCGCGCTCGCAGGCATAATACACATAGCCCTTTTTGGAGGTACGCTTGAGGATCCGGCTGCCGCACTTGGGACATTTTCCCGGCATTTCGATGACGATGGGCTTGGTAAAGGTACACTCCGGGAAGCCGGGGCAGGCCAGAAAACGCCCAAAGCGCCCGGACTTATACACCATCTGCTTGCCGCACACATCGCAGACCTCGTCGCTGACTTCATCCGGCACCTTGATGCGCTCGCCCTCCAGCGCCTTTTCCGCATCCTCCAGATTCTTTTCAAAGCCCGCGTAAAAGTCCTCCAGCAGCTTGTGCCAATCCTTTTCGCCGCCTTCTACCTCGTCCAGCTCGGCCTCCATATTGGCAGTGAATTTCAAATCCACGATGTCGGCAAAGCGCTCCTCCATCAATCGGTTTACCACCTCGCCCAGGGCGGTGGGGCGGAGGTACTTTCCCTCCTTGACCACATACTCCTTGGCCGTGATGGTGCTGATCGTGGGGGCGTAGGTAGAGGGACGGCCGATGCCGTTTTCCTCCATGGCGCGGATCAGGGTCGCCTCCGTATACCGGGCGGGCGGCTGGGTGAACTGCTGCTCCGGGGTGAAGCTGTCCAGCTTGACCTCCTCGCCCACGGTCAGATCCGGCAGCGGACTGCGGGGCGCATCGGACACCTCGTCCACGCTCTCCTCATACACGGCGGTATAGCCGGCAAATTTCAGCGCGGAGTGGTTGGCGCGGAACACATGCCCTGCGCTGACCGTGTCGATCATCACGCTGTCATAGATCGCATTTGCCATCTGGCAGGCGGTAAAGCGCCCCCAGATCAGGCGATACAGCCGGTACTGGTCTCCGGTCAGGGAGCTTTTCACCTTTTCCGGCGTGAAGTTGACATTACTGGGACGAATCGCTTCGTGGGCGTCCTGGGCATTTGCCTTGGTACGGAAATGCCGGGGCTTGCCGTAATAATACTCCTCGCCATAGCGGTTGCGGATAAACTCCGCCGCGGCGGACAGGGCGTCCTCCGACAGGCGCAGGGAGTCCGTTCGCATATAGGTGATCAGACCCACGGTGCCCTCGCCCTCGATATCCACGCCCTCATATAGCTGCTGGGCAATGGACATGGTGCGCCGGGGCGTCATGCCCAGCCGACGGGATGCCTCCTGCTGCAAAGTGGATGTGATAAACGGGGGCGAAGGACTGCGCTGCTTTTCTCCCTGCTTGACCTTGCCGATCACAAAGGGGGCCTTCTGAATCTCGTCCAGGATCTGGTCCACTTCCTCTTTGTTATGCAGCTCCCGCTTTTTCTCGCCGTCTCCATAGTAACGGGCGGTATAGCTGCCGACCTTTTCCTGCCGGGAGAGCTTGACATCCAGCAGCCAGTATTCCTCCGGCTTGAACGCGCGGATCTCCTCCTCCCGGTCTACGACCATGCGGGTCGCGACCGACTGCACGCGACCGGCGGAAAGCTTCGGCTTGATCTTCCGCCACAGCAGCGGACTGAGCTTATAGCCCACGATGCGATCCAGCACCCGGCGTGCCTGCTGGGCATTGACCAGATCCATATCGATATCCCGCGGCTGCTGGATGCTCTCCTGCACGACATTTTTCGTGATCTCGTTAAAGGTCACCCGGCGCGCCTTGTCGTCCGGCAGGCGCAGCAGCTCCTTCAAGTGCCAGGAAATGGCCTCGCCCTCGCGATCCGGGTCGGTTGCCAGATAGACGACATCGGCCTTTTTGGCCTCCTGCTTCAGTTCGTCGATCAGCGCTTTTTTCTCTTTTACCGCAACATAATTCGGCTCGAATCCGTGTTCGATATCCACGCCGAGCTTGCTCTTGGGCAGATCCCGCAGATGCCCCATAGAGGCGACTACATGGTATTCTTTTCCCAGATATTTCTCAATCGTTCTGGCTTTCGCGGGAGACTCCACGATCACCAGATCTGTTTCCGTCTTCGCCATTTTTGAACTTCCTCATTTCGTGATGTTGATATTCAAACTAAAATGCTTCCCCCGACTTTGGGATACATATCCCTTGATTTGCAAAATCGTCAGCTCCGCCAACACAACGGCGGCCGGCAGCCCGCTGGCCGCGATAATGGCGTCCACCTGGGTGTCCTGCGCCGGGATGGCGCCGAGTATTTTCAGCTGTGTTTCGCTGAGCTGGCTGAGTTGTTCCTCCAGCTTTTTGCGCCGTGCAGCCTCCCGAAGCTTGCCCGTTTCCGTGAGCTTGCGCAGCTGCACAAAGCCCTCCCCCGTTTCGCGCCTGCTGTTGGCATACACCGCCTCCCGCGGCAGCTTGGGCAGTTCTTCCACTTTCTGCTGCTCCGGCTCCTGTTCCGGCGCGGGGCGCTTGGGAAGCCCGGTAGGTATTTTCATCTCGCCCGGTTCCAGCAGCCGCAGCGCCGGAAAACGGGCTGCATATTCACTGACAATATCCCCTGCATGGGAAACGGCCTTTGCGCCGTCCCGAATCAGGGCGTTGGAACCAAAGCAGTTGGGCGCATCCGCGTTTCCGGGAACGGCAAACACATCCCGTCCGCTTTCCATGGCGCGCTCCGCCGTGATCAAAGCGCCGCTCTTTTCCGGGGCTTCGATCACCGTAACGCCGCAGCTGAGCCCGGCGATAATGCGGTTGCGCATGGGAAAATTCCGCGGCTGATAGGGCGCGCCCGGCGGATACTCACTCACCAGCAC
>CAVBJJ010000056.1:0-1525 GCA_963595735.1 bacterium | reverse complement strand
CCAGCACACCAACGGCCGCCACATCGTCAAACAGCGCCCGATTGCTCCGGGGATAGACAATGTCGATGGCGGTACCCAAAACACCGATACAGCTGCCGCCGGCCAAAAGCGCCCCCTGGGCTCCGGCGCTGTCCACGCCGTCTGCCAGACCGCTGATGACCAGCACGCCGGAACGGCTCAGGCCATAGCCGAATTGCCGCCCCATTTTGATGCCGTACGGCGTTGCCTTTCGGGTGCCGACAATGGCCACGGTACACTGCTGATCCACCCAGGGCATACGCCCACGGATATACAGCACTGCCGGCGGGTCATAGATATGTGTCAGCCGTTGGGGATATACCGCATCCTGCAGGGTCAGCACCTGGATCCCCTGCCGCTGGCAGGCCTCCAAAATGCTGTTTGCCCCGGTCAGATCCTTGCTGCACAAAAGTGCTTTTTCGTTTTCCCGCAGATCCTCGATCTCGTCATAGGCCTTGTCGGCAGCAAAATAGATTTCCTCCGGCCCGCCGAAATTTTCCAGCAGGCGGTTGCGGGTCTTGGGGCGGAGACCGTGGAGCCCGGACAGCCATACCCAGTATTGTACCTCGGACACCGCGTTCTCACTCCCTTTCCCGTCTGTTTCTCTTATCGTTTCATCTGCCACATCAGCAGTGCCGCCGCAACGCCGGCATTCAGCGATTCGCTGTCCGGCTCCATCGGCAGGATCACCTGCCCGGTACACTGCTCCAGCATTTCCGGGGAAATGCCTTTCCCCTCGCTGCCGACTACTACGCAGCTTTTGCGCAGATTTACCTCCCGCACATCTCTGGCCGTGTCGGTCAGCGCCGCGCCGTATATCGGCAGGTCCTGCGCCTTTGCCAGGGCGCACAGCTGCTCCCGCTCCAGCTCCAGCACTGGCTGGCGGAACACCGCGCCCATCGTGGCGCGGACGGTCTTGGGATGGTACAGATCCGCGCAGGTACCGGTCAGCACTACCAGGTCAATACCCAGGGCGTTTGCCGTGCGCAGCACAGTTCCCACATTGCCGGGATCCTGCACGCCCTCCAGCGCCAGCACGGTTTGCAGCGCCGGCTTTGCCGTCCAGACTGGGGTTTGGATCGTAAACACCGGCCCCGGGCTGTTCTTCAGCGGGGACACCCAGGCCAGCAGATCTGCCGGCAGGAGGTATTGGCGCACGCCCTCCGGCAGAGGGAATTGCGCCTGCTCCGACCACAGGACGGTTTCCACCGCGGCGCCAGCCGCCAGTGCGTCCTGCAGCAAATTCTTTCCATCTCCTACAAACAGCCCCTGCTCCCGGCGCGCGGCGCGCTCCCGTCCCAGCAGCCGGATGTTACCCAGTATTTTATTTTTGCGGGATGTGATGGATTCTATCATAGTGTGTCCTGTTCCGGCGTGCACCGGCACACCGTATTCCTTGAAAAATAATACAAAAATAGGAAAAGCGAATCGGCTTTGGCCGATTCGCTTTCTTGGCGGAGAAGGGGGGATTTGAACCCCCGCTGCGCTCAACACGCACTACTCCCTT
>CAVBJJ010000055.1:0-8916 GCA_963595735.1 bacterium | reverse complement strand
ACCTTATTATATTATTATATTTTTTATTCCAGATCGCTCTTTTTGTACAACTCAAATCCCATATCCCGCAGAACCGCCGGCAGAGTACGCAGATCCAGACGAATCTTGTCCCGGGTCGCTTCCGGCAGTTCCTCGTAGGGCAGCATATCCGAGCTGCGCTTCATATCCGGAGCATCCTTGCCGTAGCTCCAGCCCTCCTCTGCCCGGTCGTGCATCCAGCGCTCGTGATCCAGCCGCGCCAAGTATTCCAGCACCGGACCATATAGCTCCTGAATGGTGTCCGTTGCCTGGGGAATCGCCGGGCGAATGCCAAAGACCTGATCATAGGCCAGCAGCTTTTGTCCCAAATACCGCAGGCGGTTCCGATAGCCCTTTTTATAGTATTCATCCAGGGTATCCCAATCCGCCATTTCTTCTTCCTGATGCAGCAACTCCTGCTGCTCCCGGGTGGGCATGGGGCCAAAGCATTCCAGCATATGCTTTTTTCGGTAATGCTCGTGCGCCAGACGGGCATAGCGATTGACCAGATGCCCCAAAACCTGCTCAAAGTTTAATTTGTCCATAAAGTCCTGCACATCCAGATGGATATCCAGCTGCTCCGCCAACGGCAGGCAGCTTGGCGTGAAGCGCTTGATGCCCGCCAGACGGCTCATGCCTAAAATGAACTCAATGGAGCGAGAGCCGTGCCGATACTCTGAGACCCGCAGCAGGGTGTTCAGCAGGCTGCGGGAGATTTCCACAACGCCTGTTTCCGGGTCGTAGATGCCCGGCGCCTGCTGCAGGAGCATATTCCGCAGCAGCAAAGCACGCCGCACCAGATATTTCCGATCTGTAGGACAGGAGGGATTTGGTCCCTTAATGTCCAAAATGCCCTTTAGCCGGCTGACGAAATCCGGCCCTTTCACCTGGGCAAAGCTGCGCTCCGCCTCCGGCGTGTGGGGTAAGAATTCCCGGAAAGAGGAGGCCGTTGCCCCGGCGAACACGAACACGGAGCCGGGAATCTCATATAGCTTTCCGCCGATGGAGAACTCTCCATCCTGCATGGGCGCCAGGAAGTATTTCAGCCAGCCCCGGGACACGCCGTCCAGTTCGGCATCGAACTCGTCAAAAAACACCAGCGGGATTTCTCCCTCCGGCACGGTCAGCGCCTCTTTCAGCGCAGCGAACAGCTCTCCCGGGCCGTGGTACTGGCTCAGATTCAGGGAAAACACGGAAAAGCGTCCCAGACTTTGGGCGATCTGCCGGACACCGAAGGACTTGCCGGAGCCGGGCGCACCGAACACCGCAATGGATAGGGGCTTGGGGCGTTCTCCCGGCTTGCAATCGTCATAACGACGGATATATTCGTGCATTAGGCGACGAATCGCATGGTATTTCTCTATTTCAGATACATCCACTGTTGCCAGCGCGCCATAGTGACAGGTGGGCACGCGTCGGAACAACTCCTCCGGCCCCTCTGTGACGATGCGGGCCGCCACACCGAGATAACCGCCGGAGCGCTTTTTGCAGTACTCATCCAGAATGCAGAAGGGGAATTTTCCGGAGACCATAGCTTTCAGCGACCGTTCCGGTACCTGGATCTTACAGATCTCCCCGTTTTTCTCCCGCTCCAGCACACTGGCATATACCGCATATAGATCTGCATCCTCCCGCAGCGTATCCCGCTCGGAACGGCCGGGAGAAAAATATAGGGTCCAACGGCCATTCTCCCGCACCAGCGCGCCCTCCTCATTGAGCAGGATCACGATCTGCTCCCGCTTTCGCAGGGGGCGAAATTGCTCATGTACCATAAACAAAAGCAAAAAGGAGTCCACCGTCTGCTCATAGGAAATTCCCCGGCTGATCAGAAAATTCAGCTGGCGCAGATCTTCCATCTTCATCAGCGGGATGCTGTCCGGCGGGAAAGCATCCTGCCAGCTCATGCCGGGCTGGTATTGACTGAACGCTGTTTTGGCTTGCATGACATACACCTCCTGGGTTATTTTTATCATTGTATACAAGTAGCTTAAAACACAATTTGCCTCAAGTTACTCGTTACAATACCACGCTCCTCCCCCCTCGTCAAGAATCTCACAAAAAAGTTTTCAAATCTTCCCTGCATGTACTGTTTTTTGTTTCTTATTTTTTAATGTATACAATTATTTTCTGTTTTCCTCTTGTTTCCCGGCGCGTTTTTGATTATAATAATGTGCATATTTTACTTACTTTTTGGGGGGAAAGAAACAACATGCACCACCACCATCACCACAAGCGCGGCAGCTTTTCCGGCTCGTTCGGATTCGTCATGGCTGCTGCGGGAAGCGCAGTGGGTTTGGGAAACCTTTGGCGCTTTCCATACCTGGCCGCAAAAAACGGCGGCGGTACCTTTATCTGTGTCTATATCATCCTGGCGCTGACCTTTGGCTTTACACTTTTGACAACGGAAATCGCCATGGGACGCAAAACCAAGCAGGGTCCCTTGACCGCTTACGGCTGCATCAACAAAAAGTTCGCCTTCACCGGCGCATTGGCCTGGCTGGTTCCCATTATCATTCTGCCGTATTACTGCACCATTGGCGGCTGGGTTTTGAAATACCTGGCAACCTTTGTCACCGGCGCCGGCACCGCTGCCGCCCAGGACGGATATTTCACCGGCCATATCACCAGTCAGTGGTCCCCCATCATCTGGATGCTGATTTATCTGGGACTGACCGCTTTTGTCGTCTTTAACGGCGTGAACAAGGGCATTGAAAAGTACAGCAAGATCCTCATGCCCATTCTGATCGTCCTGGTCATTGTCATTTCCATCTTCTCCCTGACGCTGAAGCACACCGACGCCGAGGGCACGGTGCGCACCGGCCTGCAGGGATTGAAGGTGTATTTGATCCCGAACTTCAGCGGCATGACGCCAAAGGGCTTTATCTCCCTGCTGCTGGATGCGGTGGGACAGCTGTTCTTCTCAATCAGCGTCTCCATGGGCATCATGGTTGCCTATGGTTCCTATGCCAAGGACGACACCAACCTGATGAAGTCCATCAACCAGATTGAATTTTTCGACACCTTTGTGGCGCTGCTAGCCGGTCTGATGATCGTTCCCGCCGTATTCACCTTCATGGGCATGAGCGGTATGTCCGCCGGCCCCGGCCTGATGTTCGTCTCTCTGCCCAAGGTGTTCGCCGCCATGGGTTCTTTCGGCACCGTGTTTGGCATCATCTTCTTCCTGATGGTCACCTTTGCCGCAGTCACTTCCTCCGTTTCCGTTATGGAGGCGATTGTCTCCGGTATCATGGACAAGTGGAAGTTCAGCCGCAAAAAGAGTACCGTCATCGTCTTGATCTACACCCTGATTGTGGGCGTGATCGTCTGCCTGGGCTACAACCTATTCTACTTTGAAAAGCTGCTGCCCAACGGCACCGTTGCCCAGATACTGGATGTGATGGACTACATCAGCAACAGTGTGCTCATGCCGCTGGTGGCGCTGTTGACCTGTGTCCTGATCGGCTGGGTGGCAAAGCCCAAGACCGTCATCGACGAGGTCACAAAGGACGGCTCCAAGTTCGGCCGCCGCACCCTATATGTGGTCATGATCAAGTTTGTCGCGCCCATCCTGCTGTTTGTTCTGCTGCTGCAGGCACTGGGTGTTCTCTAAGAGATTCTTTTGGCTCTCCGGCACCATCGCCGGAGAGCCATTTTTTATGCACTGCCGCATGGAATTCCCGTAAAGGGCTGGGATTTTGCCTGGATCTCTGCTATACTTTTCTTATCTTTTATTTTTATGATCGATCGAAAGGAGCTGCCATGATTACCATTCAAACAGAACGATGCATCGGCTGCCGCCGCTGCGCGGAGGACTGCTTCTGCGAGGATATCCTTGTGGAAAACGGCAAGGCGCGCCCCCGTGGCGTTCGCTGCATCGAATGCGGCCACTGCATCGCCCTATGTCCCACCAATGCCATCGCTTTACCGGGCTATCCCATGGAGGAAGTTCTTCCCCTGGAGGGAATGGACTGCACCCTCTCCCCGGAGCGCTACCTCAACCACCTGAAGTCCCGGCGCAGCATTCGCCGCTTCACCCCCCAGGCGGTCACGGAGGAACAGCTGCACATGATTTTGGAGGCCGGCCGCTATTCCCCCACCGGTGTGAATTTGCAGGACACCTGCTATTTTGTCTCTCACGCAGATATCGACAATTTCAAAAATATCTGTATGGAAGAAATTCATGTGCTGGCGCAGCAGGCAACTGCCATCGGCGGTAAGCTTGCCCGGTACAGCGGCCTGCTACAGCAGATTGCCGCACGCTATCAGGCCACCGGCGAGGACAAGCTGTTTTTCCACGCCGGAACGGTGATCGTCATCTCCGCCGCCTCTCCCCAGTCCGCACTCATCGCCGCCGCCCACATGGAGACCATGATCTACAGTCTTGGGCTTGGCGCATTGTACAGCGGCTTTACCACGCTGGTCATCAACCAATCTCCCAAGCTGCAGGAATACATCGGCCTGCAGCCCGGTTTGCAGCCCTATGCCGCGCTGGTCATCGGACAGCCGGATGTCTCCTATCTACGCACCGCACCCAGAAAGCCGGCAAAGGTGATCCGGAAATAAATAAAAAATTATACGCTCTACGGGCGAGACCGCAAAAAGCGGTCTCGCCCATTGTCAATTTTTGTCACAAAAATAACATTTTTCTCTTGACAAGTTTCCGAATTCGGATTACAATGTCCATGTTTCCGAAAACAGAAACAAGAAAGAGGATCGTTATGGATGCGTGTTTAGAAAAACAGCTGCAAACCCTGAACCGCCTGTATAAAGAAGCCGACCACATTTACGGCAGTCTGGCCACGCGGTTCGGCATGACGGATACGGAGCTTTGGATCCTGTACGCCATTTCCCACACCGATCAGGCCATCACGCAAAATGATTTGTGCAACGAGCTTTTTCTGCCTCGACAAACGGTCAACTCCGCAGTCGGCAAGCTGGTGAACAAGGGTTTGGTGGAGTTAAAGGTGATCCCCAAAACAAAAAACAGTAAGGAAATCCTGTTCACGCCAAAGGGCGCCGCCTTATTGCAGCACACCATCAGCAAAATGGACGAGGCGGAAAAAAATGCCTTTCTCCGATTTACAGAGGCGGAGCGAAAGCAGTATCTTTCCCTGTTTCAGCGCCACATTGAAGACCTGAGAAACGAGGAACAGCGTATGCTTTCCGATGCCGCGTTGACGAAACAGCCCTGACCGAAGCCGCAAAAAAAGCTTGCTGCTTGGCGCATGGTGCGCAGCAACAAGCGGGAATATAGCCTATTTTGTATTGCAAAGGAACCTACTATGTTTTTATATAGAAAAAAGAAACAGCCCCCGGAAGAAATCAAAATCACATACGACCAGCTTATTTTGCTGTTTATCATCGGCTGCCTTGGCGGCGTTCTGATCGAGGGGCTTTTCTGCCTTTTCGCAAAGGGGCATTGGGAAAGCCATGTTGTCTCGCTCATCGGCCCGTTTAATATTCTGTATGGCACCGGCGTTGTGCTGTTTTATGTCGGCGCCACGACCATGCGAAAGCGGCCGATCCTGGTGCGCGTGCTCCTGATGACCGCCTTTGCAACGGTTCTGGAGCTGTTGTGCGGTCTGCTGATGCGCGACTGCGTGGGAATGCGCGCCTGGAACTATGAACATAGCTTTTTGAATTATCAGGGCCTGATCTGCTTTAGCTTCTCCTTTGCCTGGGGCATTGTCGCCTTTGGCTTTTGCCTGTTCCAGCCCTTGATCAGCAGTAAGCTGAAAGCCTTTAAGGGCAAGTGGGTGCATTATGTCTGCGTGATTTTGGGAATTTTTATGGCGGTGAACATGACGCTGACCGTCCTCTCCCTGATCCGCTGGAGCGAACGGCATTACAGCACCCAATCCCGCACGCCGCTACACACTTGTCTGGATCGCTATGCGCCGGACGACTGGATGCGGGATCGCTTTATCGAATGGGAATTTCTGGACGAGGTGAATAAATAATCGCCCGTCAGGTGATCAGGCGAAAAGCTCTCCAAAGCAAGCCTTGCCGTCGGTATAGCCCATTTGCAGGCGCTCTTCCGTCTTTTTGGCCGAGATGGTGCAGGATTTGGAGAAAGAATAGTCAAATTTTTTGTTGGGAAACAGCCGATAAAAGCGCGCGCCGGGGAACTCCGCTTCCTCCTGCAAAATCCGCTTTTTTCGGTTTCTCCCGGCGACCTTGTCCAAATAGATCACGATAATATCCCGATACCCGATCTCATACAGGGGGCGAATGGGGATATTATCCGCATAGCCGCCATCGACAAAATACTCGGACTCCCGCTCCCCATGAGGGTACAGCACCGGCAGCGCCATGCTGCACGCGATCGTGCCAAGAATGCCCGCCGTGTCCAATCCCCGCCAGCTGCAATAGCGGGCCACGCCGCTGACCTGGGTATTGGGATCCCAACTGCAAACGGTGGAAAACAGATCCATCTTGTCCAGATTGCTGCTGGAAAAGTCTACATTGGCGCGCAGAATGCTGATCAGCTTTTCCGGGGTGGCAAAGCCGTCCCCAAACAGGTTCTGGGCAAACCAGACGGCATAGTTCCGGGCGCTGTCGCTTTCCCATCGGCCGCTTAAGAGGGAATCCAGCTTGCGCGCGGCCAGCTGCTTGGCCTTTTCCCCGGTGCCGATTAGATCCACATTTTGCAAAAAGGTTTCTTTATATCCGCCGCTGTTGCGGGAATCGGCGATTTTTCCGATGATTTTTTCAAAGTTCAGGTTGATAAAATCGCCCTTTGTCAGCTCCCGCCAGAGGTTTTCCGCCCGCTCCAAATCCCCCTGCATGAATAGCGCCGTGTTGAACGCGCCGATTGAGGACCCGGAAACGCCGTTTATGTAACGATCGATGCCCAGCTCCCGCAGCGCTCGCCAGGCGCCGATCTCATAAGCGCCCTTGGAGCCGCCGCCGGAAAACACCAAGCCATATTGCTTTGTCGGGACTAAGCTATCCATCTGCTTTTCCTCCTTTTATCTTGCCCGAAGCTGCCAGAACGCCACCGCGCCGGCCGCCGCCACATTCAGGGAATCCACCTGATGCGCCATGGGGATCATCACCTTGTAGTCACACCCGGCAACGGTATCCGGCTGCAGGCCAGTCCCCTCCGTCCCCAACAGGATCGCCAGCTTTTCCTCCGCTTCCAGCGCCGGGTCTGTGATGCTGACGGTATTTTCTCCCAGCGCCATCGCCGCCGTGCGGAAGCCCAACTCCCGCAGCCGGGTCAGGCCCTGTTCCGGCCAGTCCGCCGCCGTGTCTCCCAGATACGCCCAGGGCACCAGCAAAACGGAGCCCATGCTCACCCGAACCGCCCGGCGGCACAGGGGATCGCAGCAGGAGGGCGACAAAAGCACGGCGTCCATGCCCAGCGCCGCTGCGGAGCGGAACAGTGCGCCGATGTTGGTGCTGTCCACAATGTTTTCCAGCACCGCCACCCGGCGGGCATTGGCACAGACTTGTTCCGCCGTAGCGCGTTCCGGCCGACGCATGGCGCACAGCACACCCCGGCTGAGGGAATATCCGGTCAAAGTCTCCAGCAGTGTCGGCTCTCCGGTATAGACCGGTACCTCGCCGCAGCGCTCCAGAAGCGCCGCCCCTTTTCCCGTCAGGTGCTTCCGCTCCATCATCAGGGATAACGGCTTGCAGCCGGCATCCAGCGCGGTGCCAATCACCTTGGGGCTTTCCGCGATAAATATCCCCTTTTCTGGCTCCAGCCGATTGCGCAGCTGCGCTTCCGTCAGCCGGGTATAGGCATCCAGCTCCGGCATGGATAATTCTGTAATTTCGATGATGTTCGCCATGTTCTGTCTCCATCCGATCGGTTTCCGCAAGAAATGCTTTTATTATACCGCCGGCGTTTTTCCCTGTCAACCAAACCATTTTCCGCTGCCGGCTTGCTCTCTTTCCGCAGGAATGGTATACTATATTTAATAAACAAGCAGCTTCTAATCTCAAAGAAAACGAGGTGCAGCACCATGCATATGATCGAGTTGATTGAAAAAAAGCGTGACGGAAACGCCCTGAGCCGGGAGGAGATCGAATACTTCATTCAGGGATACACCCGGGGCGAGATCCCGGATTATCAGGTCTCCGCTTTCCTGATGGCGGTATACTTTCAGGGTATGACCCACGAGGAAACCCTTGCCATGACACTGGCCATGGTGCGCAGCGGGGAGACGCTGAATCTGTCCCGCATCCACGGCATCACTGCTGACAAGCACTCCACCGGCGGTGTGGGAGACAAGACCTCCCTTGTCCTCTGCCCCATGGTCGCGGCGCTGGGGATCAAGATGGCAAAAATGTCCGGGCGCGGCCTGGGCCACACCGGCGGCACGATTGACAAGCTGGAGAGTATCCCCGGCTTTTCCACCAGTCTGGATCCGGAGCAGTTTTTTGCCAATGTCAACCGGGTGGGCTTTGCCATTGCCGGGCAGACCGCCAATCTGGATCCCGCCGACAAAAAACTCTATGCTCTCCGGGATGTGACCGGCACGGTGGCCATCAAGGCCTGCATCGTCAGCAGCATCATGTCCAAAAAGCTGGCCGCCGGGGCGGATATTATCGCACTGGATGTAAAAACCGGCTCCGGCGCTTTCATGAACACGGAGGAGGACGCCCTGGATCTGGCACGGCAGATGGTCTCCGTTGGCAAAGCCGCCGGAAAGAAAACCCTGGCGCTGGTCACGGATATGGATCAGCCCCTGGGCAGCGCCATCGGAAACGCCCTGGAGGTCAAGGAGGCCATCGCCACCCTGAAGGGCGAATTTTCCGGCGACCTGCTGGAGCTGTGCCTGGAGCTGGGAGCCTGCATCCTGCTGGGTGCGGAAAAATGCAGCACCCGGGAGCAGGGCAAGGCCATGCTGCAGGCCACCATCCAAAACGGCACAGCGCTGGCCAAGC
>CAVBJJ010000054.1:0-9013 GCA_963595735.1 bacterium | reverse complement strand
GAAGGTCGATATCATCCTTACCAAGAGTATGTTCAAGGGCTGCGGCTGGCTGAACGGAAGCGGCATGAGCTGGGAGGACTATTGGGCGGTTTTCCGCAAGTACCGCCACGCACTGTACATCACAAATGTCAGCAAGGAAAAGCCGGAGAAAACGACAGAACTGAACTATCAGTTTTTGAACACGGTATCTCTCAAAGCGGATGAGTTCCGCCCCGCCGATCTGCCGGACGGTTGGGATCGCAGCCCGGAGACGGACGAGCGAAATTGGCTCACCAAGCAGACGGAGCTGGCGTATTACAACTTCTGCGCCGACGAATCGTTTCGGCAGAACTACTTTCTGGAGAAGTTTGAGCGGGTCAGCTGGTGGGAACGGCATCAGGGCAAAGACCAGATCCTTGCCGCCGTGCTGAAAAAGAATCCGCGTTTCATCAACGAACCAATCTACACCAAGCGGTTGGAGGACGAAGCGGACAAGATCGTGGAGCGGTACGCCGTCGGCCGCCTGATCTATCAGCTGCCGGTCACGCTGTGCGAGATGTTCCTGTCCGAGGTATTCAAAAAGAACCCCATCGAGTCTCTGGATCAGGAGACCTTGTATACCATCAATAAATTCTTCGAGAACAACCTGAATGTCTCGGAGACCTCCCGCAAGCTGTTTGTCCACCGGAATACGCTGGTGTATCGGTTGGAGAAGATCAAAAAGCTCACCGGTCTGGATCTGCGGGAGTTTGACCATGCCATCATTTTCAAGGTTGCATTGATGGTCAAGAAATACCTGAACAGCCAGGGGGGGAAGTACTGATCCTTTCCGGTCAGAGATCCTTGAAAAAGGAGTGAAGTAACGAATGGTACATTTACAGGATGTATATGTGGTCTATGGCGGCGAGACGGCGGCGCTGGATGGCGTTTCCCTGGATGTGAAAGCCGGCGAATTTGTCTTTCTGGTCGGCCCCTCCGGCAGCGGTAAGACCACGATCATGAAGCTGCTCTCCGGCGAGATCCGTCCCACGGACGGCGTTGTGGAGGTCAACGGCTTCAACACAACCACGATGAAGCGCCGGGATGTTCCCAAGCTGCGCCGGAGTCTTGGCGTCGTGTTCCAGGATTTTCGCTTGATCGAAAATAAAACAGTATACGATAATGTGGCGTTTGCCATGCGGGTCACCGGGGCTTCTGCCAAGGAGATCCGCAAGCGCGTGCCCCATGTGCTAGAGCTAGTCGGACTGGACGGCTGCGAAAAGCGTCTGCCCCAGGAGTTGTCCGGCGGTGAGCAGCAGCGTGTGGCAATTGCCCGCGCCTTGGCGAACAATCCCCAAATGATCATTGCTGACGAGCCAACGGGCAATCTGGATCCGGCCAAAAGCCTGGAGCTGATGCTTTTGTTGGAGCGGATCAATGAAATGGGAACGACCGTGATCGTCGTTACCCACGAAAAGGAACTGGTGAACACCTTCTCCAAGCGTGTTGTGTCGATTGAGGATGGAAAGATCATCAGTGACGGAACGGACGGGTACTACGCTTATGAGTAAATTTGCTTATTTGGTAAAAGAGGGCTTCAAGGGCATTTTTACCCACGGGCTGATGTCCTTTGCCTCCATTACAATTATTACGGCCTGCCTGCTGATCATGGGCAGCTTTTCTCTGCTGTCGATCAATATCGACTCCATGATCAAGGATCTGGAGGATGACAACCAGATCCTGGCTTTCGTGGACGAGAGCTATTCGGAGGAAGAGGCCGCCGCGCTGCAAAGCAAGCTGGAGGCAGTGCCAAATGTCTCAAAGGTGGAATTTATCACCCGGGAGCAGGCGATGGAGACCTTTGAAGAGAAGTATCCCGATCACCTGTTTGACGGTATCGAGTCCAGTACATTCCGCCACCGCTTTGCGGTACACATGGACGATTTGAGTCTGACAGAGCAGACAGCTGCCGATTTGGAAAAGATCGACGGCATTGCGGATGTCAACGCCTATCTGGATATCAGCAAGGGCTTTGTGACCCTGCGGAATGTTGTGTCTGCGGTGAGCATGATTTTGGTGGTCATTTTGGTGATCGTCTCCGTGTTCATTATGGCAAACACCATCAAGCTGGCCAGCTATTCCCGGAGGGAAGAAATCGCCATCATGCGTATGGTGGGCGCGACCAACAGCTTTATCCGCTTCCCATTCCTGGTGGAGGGATTGATATTGGGCATTTGGGGCGCGATCATTGCCTTTTTCGTAGAGTGGGGCGTATATCAGCTTGTCTGTCAAAAGGTGATGAACGGTATTGCCAAGAGCATTGTAACGGTGATCCCGTTCCAGCAGCTGATGTTCCCCATTTTGGCGATTTATCTGGTAGTTGGTATTCTGGTCGGCGCCATTGGCGGTATGATCGCGATTCGCAATTATCTGAAGGTCTAGTCTGATACAGACGCAAAAATTACCCGGCAAAGGAGAAATCCATGAAGAAAAAACAACAACGCGCAGTAGTTTCTGTTCTGGCAATTGTCCTTGTGGCGGCCATGGTAGCATCTATCGTTGGATTGGCGTTGAGTACCCGTGCGGGTGCTGTCAGCCGGTCTGAAATCAGTGCGCTGCAGCAGCAGAAAGAAGCGCTGCAGGCGCAGCAGGACAAAATGCAGGGGCGGATCGATGAACTGAAGACCCAGCAGGATGAAGTCCTGCAGCAAAAGGAGGCGCTGGATGAGAAGAACGAGCTCAACCGGCAAGAGCTGGATCTGATCAACGAGCAGATCGAGTTGTATGACCAGATGATTCAGGAAAAGGCTGCGGAGCTGGAAGAAGCCGTCGCCGCGGAGGAGGAGCAGTCCGAGCTGTACCGTACCCGTATGCGTGTGATGGAAGAAAACGGCGGCCTGCAGTACCTTTCCGTGCTGTTCCAGGCAACCAGCTTTTCCGATTTTCTGGGACGCCTGAACATGATCGAGAGCGTGATGCGCACCGATAATGACCTGGAAAAGTCTTTGACTGCAGCCCGTGAGCATACGGAGGAGGTCAAGGCCGAGTACGAGGCGACCCAGGAGGAGCAGCGGGAGACCAAGACGGAGCTTCTGGACCAGAAAGCAGAGCTGGAAGCCAGCATCGAGGAAGCCTATGAGCTGCTTTCCAATGTGGAAAATAACCTGAGCGCCGTGCAGAGCGCCTTTGAAGAGGGCGAGGGCCAGATGAGTAGTCTGGACAGCCAGATCACCAGCAAGCTGGCAGAACTGGCGGCAGAGGAAGAACGGCAGCGTCAGGCGGCGGCCGCTGCGGCAGCCGCAGCAGCGGAGGCGAAGAAAAACCAGCAGAACAACAGCAGCAACAACACCGGCAGCAATACCAGCGGCGGCACGACAACGCCGGGGAGTGCAAACGGCTCCGGTAACTTTACCTGGCCTTTGCCCGGATACAGCGGCAGCCTGACCTATGGCTGGCGTCTGCATCCCATTCTGGGTTACACCCGCTGGCACTCCGGAACGGATATCGGCGCTCCCTCCGGCACACCGATCCATGCTGCGGACAGCGGTACGGTCGTTACCGCCAGCTATAACTCCGGCGGATACGGAAACTATGTTATCTTGAACCACGGCAATGGCTATACCACGGTCTATGGACACATGACAAGCTATTGTGTCTCCGTGGGACAGACCGTTTCCAAGGGTCAGGTGATCGGCTATGTGGGTTCTACCGGCCTTTCCACCGGTCCCCACCTGCACTTTGAGGTGCGCTATAACGGCTCTACTACAAATCCCCTGGGCTACAGCTACAGTTAAAAACGAGTCCACTTTCGGGCGAACTGCTTCATGCGGTTCGCCCGTTTTTTGTTTTACAGGGAGCCGGCGTGCATAAATAGCGCCGGATTTGCAACCATATATTGTGAAAGAGCGTCCAGAAATATATCGGAGGGAAAAACATGGAGAAGAAACTTGCCGGCACAAGAACGGAGCAAAATCTTTGGGAGGCGTTTGCTGGAGAATCCCAGGCCAGGAACAAATACACCTTTTTTGCCAGCGAGGCCAAAAAGGCGGGCTTTGAGCAAATCGCGGCCTTGTTCCAGAAAACCGCGGATAACGAGAAGGAACATGCCAAGCTCTGGTTTCAGGCGCTGGGGGAGATCGGCGGCGTTGCGGAAAATCTGGCCAGCGCGGCGGCAGGAGAGCATTTCGAGTGGACGGATATGTACGAGCGCATGGCCGCGGTGGCCGAGGAGGAGGGCTTTCCCGCCTTGGCAGAGCAGTTTCGCGGCGTTGCGGCTGTGGAGAAAAAGCACGAGGAGCGGTACCGCGCCCTGCTGCGCAATGTAGAGCTGCAGGAGGTCTTTGCCAAAAGCGGGGTACAGATTTGGGAGTGCCGCAATTGCGGACACATCGCAGTCGGTAAAAAAGCCCCGGCAGAATGCCCGGTCTGCCACCACCCCCAGGCCTATTTTGAGATCCACGCGGAGAATTATTGAAATAGAAATCGTAAAGGAAGTATATGACTGTGGTGGTTGTATGCTTCCTTTGTTATTTGTTTGGCACGGCATCTTGACAAAGCGTTATTTTCAGGTAGAATACAGGGGGAGGGGATCAAATTGGAGCAAAATCGTTGTAGAAGAATAACATTGGATACCATTGCGGAGGCGTCCGGTAAGTTGGGCGAAAAGTATTCTCTGAATCAGGAAAAGTATGAAAAGGTGGAAAAGGCCTGTGAACTGCTGGAGGAGATCTTAAACGGCCCGGCCAGAGATGGCTCCTGCAAGAGCGTTTCCGTTTATCCTGATCTGTCGGAGTACGAGCTGGTATTTGACATGATCTGCGACAGGGGCGTTCTGAAGCAAGGCTCACTGCAGCCCTTTCGCTTTGTCAAGATGGTAGATTTTGCGCGGTTTTCCACCGTGGGAGGGGACGACCTGCGCATAGAATGTTTTATCACCAAGCTTTGGCGTCCTCAGGAACAGGCGTAGTTTATTCAGTCAGAAGCAGAGACGCAAAAGCATTTTTCCAAATTCTCAACAAAAGCGGAAAAGCCCAACAAAAATGGTACAGACGCGCAAGTGTCTGTACCATTTTTGCCTATAGATATCAAAAGGGCGGCTATTTTCAAGTCGAAATAGTCACCCTTTTCATCTTGAGCTATGATAAATCTCCCAAATAGTCATATCCGATAAGGATAAAGAGGAGATTTCTCACTAGTGTAAATAGAAACCAACCAAGTAAAGTGCCTATTAGCATCTTTGTGAATAGCCGCTGGCTCTTGTGTTTTGACTTGTCATTGAAGTGATCGAATATCCGAAGTCCAAAGAAAACGATTGTCTCAAAAATAATTATGACTACAAATGGATTCGAGAAAAAGGATGACCTAAGTTGAAAATGCAGTAACTTATATAACGATCTTGTAGCGCCACATCCGGGACAATAAAGGTTGTATTTATCCTTAAAGGAACACCTGTTTCCATTCAGTAACAGTTCTATTACCGTATGCAAGCTCGTCATTTTGTTAGATTAAATCTGTAACATTGTATTGACCCTGGTTTACTGTAGTTTATTTTTCCATAAGCCACAGCTTGTAATCTGAAAAAGTTATATTATAAGACTTACCAAATTCAGCGCCGGAAAGTCCCATACCAATGATTCCAGTTTTTTCGGATACGCCATCGACGGGCAGCACCATTTTTGCCGTTCCGATTTCGCGAGTACCATCTAAGACATGAGCCTCAATCGTACCATCTGCAACAGCAGGCACATCATCAAAAATAAATAATTTGTTTTTAGCAATGACAGTAGCTGTTACTACATAAGCACCTGTTTCCGAAACATCAATAGTTGGATTAATGATCTCGAGAAGTTTCATTACCTCGGGTGCAGATAAATCTGATACCAGTTTTTCGCTTAGAGATTCAATTTGTTTTTGAATTTTGTTGGCGTTAGAACGATTTTGTGAAGCGTTGCCAGTCAATGTCATAAAAGACGGCATAGCAGAACGCATATTAGCCTCATTTTGGGCGCGTATTTGTGCATTTTGTATTTGAATATCAATTGCTGTAGAAACACCAGCACCAACACCGGCAATGCCATCTGCAATTCCGCCCCAAGTTGCCCAATCGCGTTCTCGTTGCTGTCCGCTCTTTATAAGCGTATTTGCCGTATGATCAAGTAAATCAGCTTTGTTACGCAGTTCATTCATTCTATCAGTGAGTATAGCTTTCTTCTTGTCGCGGCCGTAATATTCAGCATATTTTATAAGGCAATTGTATTCTTTCTGCTCTTTCTGACGCTGTTTATCCAATTTTTCGGTCATGATTTTATCGGTGATTTTTTCATGTGCTTTCAATGCCTGGTTGTAAAGTGCTTCAATTTCAGCATCATTGGTATAGGATAAATTATATTTGTCTGCGAAAAGCTTAGCCTTGGCTACATTTTTGGATGTTGTAAAGTCATTACAGCGTGACAGAGTACACTCGATAAAAAATCTATCAAGGTTTGTACCACCAATTTCAGATGCAATTTCATTTCTTTTGTACACATAGTCTGTACTTTTGGACTTGTTTTCTTTCTGATCGGCGTTGTTTTGCGCTTTTTGATATGCTCGACTAAGAATAAGAAAACTTATTGTAAGTACTAAGGTAATAACAAAACTAATAAAACAACTCATGATTCGATATCCTTTGTTGATTATTTATATTTGGAAAGCATTTCACTTATCCACTTCTGTTTCCTTTCAACCACCTTTTTCTTTTTGCGATACGCATCAGTACGCATATCGCAGGCGTTCCGAGCAGATGTTGTAAATGCTGCAGGTCTGGCAAGAAGTTCTGCTGTTATGGCATTATCATATTCTTTTATCTGCGTCCGATTCTTTTCTGATTCTGTTTTTAGTTCTTGTAGAATTTGTGTGCGTAAATCCATTGTTCTTTTTCCTCATGAATCTAGTTAGATAGATAATATCTCCGTATCACCCATTTTTGGATTACAGTTCAAAGAACTGCATTCAGAGCTTTTCTCTTGCGAAACAGAGTTAACTGATACGGTTAATAAAGTTCCGATAAAGCATTTAATTCTCATGTAATCATTCTTTTCGTTTTTTGATTGGTTTCGGGCACGGTGCATCTTTAGGAATTTTCCAACGGTTCGAAATTTTTTCGGGATGAATCGTTAGAAAAATTTTTCCTGATTTGCACCATTTTCTAATAGTGTCAGGAGTATATCCCCAAAGTTCAGATGCTTCTTGAACAGTCATGTACTCCATGTTTTCTCATCCTCTCATAAAAGT
This sequence comes from bacterium, assembly GCA_963595735.1. GTDB lineage: Bacteria > Bacillota > Clostridia > Oscillospirales > Oscillospiraceae > CALWOS01. The sequence goes on along the minus strand of CAVBJJ010000054.1, from coordinate 1,783 downwards.
GTACCTTTTGATTCCGTTCGCAAAACGGGAAAATCCTGCCCAATTCGCACATTTCCCCCGAGGATTTTGGGAATTTTATCAAAAACACTTGACCTTATGGCGGCTTTTGGTATATAATGCCCGTGTCGGGAAAGCTATCAAAAGGTACACCTTTTGATAGCTTTTCTATTTCTGGCCGTTTTTCTGCCGGTATTCCCGCAGCTTTCGGTAAAACGAGGCCTCGCTCATACGGCAGCGTGCCAGCGCCTCCGAAAAGTGCAGCTGCTTGTTTTCCCAGTCTGCCACGATGCGGCCAAAGTCCTCTGGAAGCGCCTTTTTGGGTCTGCCGAACCGGACGCCTCGCGCTTTTGCGGCGGCAATGCCCTGGGCTTGTCTCTTTCGGATATTTTCCCGCTCATTTTGCGCCACAAAAGAGAGAATTTGCAGCACCAGGTCGGCGATAAAGGTACCCATCAGATCCTTGCCCTGCCGGGTATCCAGAAGCGGCATATCCATAACGCAAATATCAATGCCCTTTTCTTTGGTCAAAAAGCGCCATTGGTTCTGAATTTCCTCGTAATTGCGTCCCAGGCGGTCAATGCTCAGGATGTAGAGTAGGTCGCCGGGCTTTACTTTTTTTATCAGCCTTTGATATTGCGGGCGGTCAAAGCTCTGGCCGGATTGCTTGTCCATGAAGATCCGGTGGGCGGGTACAAGCTTTTCCCGCAGCGCAAGGAGCTGTCGTTCTTCGTTTTGATCGGTGCTGGATACCCGCACATATCCGTAACTTGTGTGTTTCATCGTTCGTCCTCCATCCTGGATGTCTGCCTGTGCAGGGCTTTTGCTGCAAGCAGGTCATGCTCTGCATAACAGAAAAGTAAAATTTTGTATATATTTGTTTCTGGCCTTTTCTGCGGGAAAGTGCTATGATGATGCCGGTAATGAAAACAGACACAGGGAGGTGCGGGATGAAAACCGGACTGGTTATGGAGGGCGGCGCCATGCGGGGAATGTTTACCTGCGGCGTGATCGATGTTATGATGGAAAACGGCATCGACTTTGACGGCGCGATCGGCGTTTCTGCGGGCGCGGCCTTTGGCTGCAACATCAAGTCCCGCCAAATTGGCAGAGCTATTCGCTATAACAAGCGTTTTTGCCGGGACAAACGCTTTTGCAGCATCCGTTCCTGGCTGACTACAGGGGATCTGTACGGGGCAAAGTTTTGCTACGACACCATGCCCTATCAGCTGGATATCTGGGATGTGGATACCTTTGACAGCAACCCGATGGAGTTTTATGTGGTGTGTACCGATGTGGACACCGGTAAGCCCGTGTACCAGCGCTGCATGAATGCCAGAGAGAGTATGGATTACATCCGCGCCAGCGCCTCTATGCCGGTGGCTTCCCGCCCGGTGGAGATCGACGGCAGACGGCTGCTGGACGGGGGCATTTCCGATTCCGTCCCGCTGCGGTTTTTTGAGTCGATCGGCTACGACCGGAATGTGGTCATTTTGACCCAGCCGGCCAGCTATCGGAAGCAGCCCCAGAAGATGATGCCGCTGATGCGCATACTGCTGCGGAAATATCCGGCGCTGATTCGGGACATGGAGCAGCGGTACCGGGTGTACAATGCCACGATCGCGGACATTTGCCGGAAAGAAGCCGCCGGGGAGGTATTCGTCATCCGGCCGGAAGCGCCGCTGGAGATCGGCAGCACGGAAAAGCATCCGGAGGAGCTGGAGCGGGTCTATCAGGCAGGCCGCCGGGTGGCGCTGGCGCAGCTGGAGGACCTGCGGCAATTTTT
>CAVBJJ010000053.1:0-9033 GCA_963595735.1 bacterium | reverse complement strand
GATGGGGACATTTATTGCGGATCTGGTTTTGCAGATCTTGTCCTTTGTGGCGCAGTCGGAATGCGAAAACATCCGAAAGCGGCAGGCGCAGGGCATTGCTGCGGCACAGGCCAGAGGGGTGCGGTTCGGCCGTCCAAAAATCCGGGAACCGGAGGATTTTGAGACGATCGTCCGGCGCTGGAAGCACGGCGAAATATCGACGAAAAATGCGTTGCAATTGTGTCACATCAGTGAATCAACTTGGTATCGCCGGCTGCGTCAATATGGCATTTCTACCGAGAGATGCAAGTGACGCTCCAATAAATTCCGTCAAAAAGTACACCTTTTGACTCTGGTTATATAAAACAGAAAACAATTTCTGTTTCTACAAAATTTACAAAAAATTACAATAAAAGTTGTTAAAAATTTATTTTAAGTTCATATTGACAGCAAAATATGCCATATGGTATATTGTCGTCGAAAAGTGGTTCACTACCTGTCAAAAGGTGTGCTTTTTGATAGATTAGCAGAAACTTTTACAGTGTTAGAAAGATAAAGTGCGGAACAATGCAAAATAATGCAGAATCATACAAAACTGCGCAAAATAGTTCGGAATATTGCAAAAATATCAGGCGGAGAGAATTGAGGATCGAAAGATGACGGAGAAGCAGCTGAAGCGGCTTGGCCGCGCAGAATTGGTCGATATTATCTACGAACTGCAAAAGCAAAATCAGCAAAAGGAACAGGAATGTCAAGCCCTGCGAGATGCCTTGCAGAAAAGAGAGCTGATTCTGTCCCGGGCCGGTTCCATTGCGGAAGCGGCGCTGCAAATCAACGGTGTGATGGAAGCGGCGCAGGCGGCGGCGGAGCAGTATCTGCTTTCCGTTCGTGCGCTGGGCGCACAGATGGCGTCCATTCCCGCCGAGCAGACTGCGGACGCCGCGGAAAAGGATGCATAGTCATGGGAAAGGGCGCGCGAAAAACGCCGGTTGAGCTTCCGACTATGGAACAGATCCAGCGGGAAAAAGCCCGGCTGCAATACCGGCGGCGATACAACAAAACGCTGAAAAGCACCGTTGCGGTTCTGGTCGTGGTCGCGGCGGTGGCCGTTCTGGTTGCCACGCTCTGGATGCCGGTACTGCAAATTTACGGCGGCTCCATGACGCCGACGCTGGAAGACGGAGAGATTATTTTTACGGTCAAGACCTCGGACTTTGAACCGGGAGATATCATCTCTTTTTATTACAACAACAAAATTCTGGTCAAGCGCGTGATCGCCAAGGCCGGCGATTGGGTGGATATGGACGAGGACGGCCGGGTGTATGTGAACAATGCGGAGTTAGCTGAGCCATACTTGACGGAACCGGCATATGGCGACACCAATATTGACTTTCCCTATCAGGTTCCGGACGGAAAAATATTTGTGATGGGCGACCACAGAGCGACCTCTGTGGATTCCCGCAACACTGCGGTGGGCTGTGTGGCTCAGGAGCAGATCATTGGCAAGATACTGTTCCGGGTCTGGCCGCTGAACCGCTTGGGAAGCATTCGATAAAAAACAAAACTTTTTTGATTCCACAACGCGCAAACGCACGGTTTCTGTTTGCGCCGATCAACCTGCTTACATACAGCGCGATTTTTACTCGGGTACGGCATATGCGCTGGTGTTTGATAGAAATTTTTGCGTCATAGACGGGGAAGGAGGGCAGCGATAGGATAAACCGAAATGTCAAATAGTAGACAAACATTCTAATCTCCAACAAAGAAAGGAAGAGAACAATGAAACATGCAAAGAAACTGGCCGGCGTCCTGCTGGCGATGGTCATGGTTCTCAGTTTGGCTGCTGTGGCATTTGCCGCAGGAAGCAACGACGGATCCATTACCATCAGAAACGCGACAAAAGAAAAGACCTATACGATTTACAAGGTGTTTGACCTGACCTACAGCGGAGACAATGTTGCGTATTCGTATACCAAAACTGGTGAATCGGATGCTCTGTATACGGCTTTGACGGCTACGAACAGCCCCTTTACCCTGACGAAAACCCCCACCACTGACAACACATACAGCGTTTCCGTCAAAGAAAACAAGTCTGATGCTGAAGTCATATCGTGGATGACGACAAACCACGGTCTCTTTACGCGGACTGCACAAACGAAGGCGACTGACAGCACACTCACATTCACGGGGCTTGCCTATGGTTATTACTACATTGAGAGCGAGCTTGGCACAATCGTTACCGTGGATAGCGCCAAGCCGAATGTAGAGGTCGTGGATAAGAATACCGAACCGACCTGGGATAACCCCAAAGACGACAATCCGGAGGTAAAGCTCGGTAAGGTCATTGTGAGTGCGGACGGCACGAAGACGGTGGAGAGTTCTGCAAACTACGGCGATACCGTGAAGTTTAACATTGCTATCAATGCCACGGCGTATAAGGGCGATCAGCTGGCGACTTACTACTACATCACCGATACCCTGGGCGATGGCTTTGATGCGGCAACGAATATCAAGGTTTTGATTGACGGTGTAGAGAAAACACTTGATACGGACTATACGCTGAAACAGGATGGAAAGACCTTCAATATCACCATTCCCTTTGGTGAGAAGTATGGCTCCAGCGCCAAGATTGAAGTGACCTATAGCGCGGTCGTGAACAACAGTGCAGTTCTGGCCGGCGAAGGCAACAAGAACAGCGCAAACTTCACCTATGATCTGGCGTCCAAGGGAACGCCGACGAATCCGACCGATCCTGAGTATCCGGATCCGAAAGACAATCCGACTTATGAAGAAACCAACAAAAAGACCACGACCACCTATGTCTATGCACTGGGTATCAAGAAGGTCGACCCCAAGGGCAATGTGCTGACCGGTGCGGAGTTCACCATTACGGACAAAGATGGTACTCCCATCAGGGCTACGGGCACAGACGGTGCATATGAATACAGTGCCACGGGAGATGTTACACAGTTCAAGACAGATACAAACGGTATCCTGCTGATCAAGGGCCTGGCCGCAGGCGAGTACAAGGTGCAGGAAGTGGTCGCCCCCGCGGGCTTCAATCTGCTGAAAGACCCGGTTACAGTGAAAGCGGAAATCGCCCAGACCCAAAACTACACGACAACCATTACGGTTTATAAAGATGGGGATGGCAATGTTACCAACACGGTTACAGACAGTAAAACAGAGACAACCGTGAATGCCAATGTCGTGCCTCTGGTCGTTGTCAACCAGTCCGGCACCGAGCTGCCCTCCACCGGCGGCATGGGTACTACGCTCTTCTTCGCGCTGGGCGGTATCCTGGTGGCTGGCGCCGCAGTCCTGCTGGTCGTGAAAAAGCGCATGGGCAATACTGCGGAGTAAGTTTTTCCGAATAGGGAAATAAAAGAAACCCAATACCTGTTGTATCCTGTGGGGATTTCCCCCACAGGGTACAGCAGAAACGGGAGCGTGCATGAAGCGGCACAGAAGCTTGCTTCATGGCCTTGCCTTTTCTGCTGTACCGGGTGTTTGATTTTTCCGGCGCGAAAGAGGAAAAACGCGTAAAAGGGAGCCGGCCGATGAAAAAGCACTTTACTACGATTTTGCTTCTCGTGGTTCTTCTGGCGGGTGTTGCCCTGCTGTTGTACCCGACCATCAGCGACCACTGGAACGCCCTGCGCCAGTCCAAAGCCATCGCCGCTTATGCAGAAAGCGTGGAGGGCATGGACGCGGAGCAATACCAGAAAATTCTGGCGGAGGCGCAGGAATACAACGCAAAGCTCGCCCAGCGTCCCCGGCACTATACCCTGACGGAGACAGAAGCCGAACGCTATGAGCAGATGCTGGACATCGACGACGACAACCGGGTGATGGGATATGTGGAGATTCCGAAAATCCATGTCTCCCTGCCGATTTATCACGGCACGGATGACACCGTGCTGCAGCAGGCCATTGGCCATCTGGAGTGGACCAGCCTGCCGGTGGGCGGGGAAAGCTCCCATTGCGTATTGTCCGGGCATCGGGGTTTGCCCAGCGCCAAGCTGTTTACCAATCTGGATCAGCTGACGGAGGGAGATACCTTCATGCTCCGGGTTCTGAACGAAGTGCTGACCTATGAGGTAGATCAGATTTTGATCGTGGAGCCGCAGGAGGTGGACGCACTGCAAATCGTGGAGGGACAGGATTATTGCACTTTGGTGACCTGCACCCCCTATGGCGTGAATACCCACAGATTGCTGGTGCGGGGGCATCGAATCGCAAATGCGGCGGAGGCGGACAGCGCCTTTGTGACTGCGGACGCCAACCAGATCGAACCGGTTTTGGTGGCGCCGCTGCTGGCGATCCCGGTTTTGCTGGTGCTGGTCATTCTTCTGCTGATACCAAAGAAAAAGAACAAGGGTGATGATGTATGAACAAGCGCATAAATCGTGTGTTCGCCCTGGCCATCCTTTGCTGCGTGCTGGCTGCGGTTTCCATCTCGGCCAGTGCGGCGGGGGCGATCGACCCGGAGCAGGATGTGCTGCTGACGATAGCCTATGAAAAAGACGGAACCAAGATTTCCGGCGCACGCTTTGATCTGTACCGCGTTGCGGATGTGGACGCCTATGCCCAGATGACGCTGACAGAGCGCTTTGCCGGATATCCCATCGCCTTTGACGGGCTGGATCAGTCCGGCTGGGATGTGCTGGCGACAACGCTGAAGGGCTATGTCTGGTCGGATTCCCTGCTGGCGGATCACAGCGCCACGACCGATGCGGCAGGCACCCTGCAGGAGAGCCTGAAGCCGGGGCTGTATCTGGTTTTGGGAAACCGCAGAACGATAAACGACAGGACCTATTCGGCAGCGCCCTTTCTTCTGTTTCTGCCGGGAGAGAACACCGAGCAGAACAGCTGGGACTATGTGGTAACGGCCTATCCCAAGGCCTCCGTCAAAAAGGAATCCTCCGACCATCCGTCAACGCCGACCACCATTACGCGAAAGGTTTTGAAAATCTGGGATGACGCCGGAAAAGAGGAGAGCCGCCCGGAGGAGATCACCATCCACCTGCTGTGCGATGGAAAGCAGTATGCCACCGCAAAGCTCTCCGAAGCAAACAATTGGCGCTATACCTGGAATAATTTGAACCAGAACCATGACTGGCTGGTAACGGAGGAAGCTGTTTCTGGATACACCCAGGCGGTGAGCCAGGAGGGGATCACCTTTACCGTGACCAACACGGCTAAGCCGGACACGCCGCCCGACCCCGATCCCACCCAGCCGCCCGCGCCAACGGATTCTCCCCAGCCCACAGAATCCCCGCAGCCCACGGACTCGCCCCAACCCACGGAAAGCCCCAAGCCGGTGCTGCCCACGGATCCTAAGGGGCCGAATGACCCGGGAAGCCCCAAGCCGTCCGGGGACACCAAGCTGCCGCAAACGGGCTTGCTCTGGTGGCCGGTGTTCGTGCTGACTGCCGGCGGCCTTGTGCTGATCGTGATCGGGCTGGTGCGGCGCAAGGGGGAAAATTGTGAGTAAGCGAGGGTCAAAATGGATCCTTGCCGGCGTGCTGCTGATCGCGGTGGCGGCGGGGCTGCTTGGCTATAATCTCCGGGCGGCAAGCGCCGCGGAACGCCGCGCAAAGGAAGCGGCAGCGCAGCTGCTCCGGCAGATCCCCAACGATTCCGAAAGCCCATCCGACGGCGCGGAAGCGGCGTACCCGGATTATGTACTCAACCCCGATATGGATATGCCCACCCGGGAGGTGGACGGCGTTTCCTATATCGGCCTACTGGAGATCCCGGCCTTGGGCGTCTGGCTGCCGGTGCAGGGGGAGTGGAGCTATCCGGGCATGAAGCTGTCGCCCGGGCGGTATGCCGGTTCGGCCTATTTGCACGATCTGGTGATCTGCGGCCACAACTACCAAAGCCATTTCGGGCGGCTCGATCAGCTGCAAGCCGGGGACGCCATTTTCTTTACCGATACGGACGGCAACCGCTTTGCCTATCAGGTGGCGGAAAAAGAGATCCTTGCACCGACTGCCATGGAGGAAATGGTGGCCGGGGATTGGGACTTGACGCTGTTTACCTGCACGGTGGGGGGCGCATCGCGCGTGACCATACGGTGCGCGATGACGGACGCGTGAAGCGATACTATGATTACAATATACCAAAATGCTTTTTGATTTCAGTCCTTTTCCGCCGCTTTTGCGGAAAAGCGCGCGGGACAGAGAGGAGGCTCGCATATGCAAAAAGACATAGAACACAAAGCGCAGGGCTATGCCGCGCGGCATGGCCGGCACAAGCTGTGGTGCAAAGTGGTTTCCGTGCTGGCCTGCGCTGCCATATTTGTGACGACCTATATGCTGATTTTGCCGGGCATCACAATGGAGCAGACCGCTTATTGCGGCCTGGAGGAACACAGCCATGATGCATCCTGCTATGAAACGCAGCTGACCTGCACCTTGGCGGAAACGGAAGACGCCGGGGAAAACGAAACCGGGGAAGAAGCCCACAGCCACACGGACGCCTGCTATGAAGAAGTGCTGACCTGCCAGCAGGAGGAGCACGAGCACACGCTGGCGTGCTATTCCGACGCATCCGCAGATGTGGAAACGGCGAAAGACTGGGAGCAGACGCTGGATGCCGTGGAGCGGACGGGCGTACCGGCGGCGGACCTTGTCGCCGTTGCCAAGAGCCAGCTGGGCTATGCGGAAAGCACCCGGAACTATGCGGTGGAGGATGACCAGAAAAAAGGCTATACCCGCTATGGCGACTGGTTCGGCGATGCGTATGGCGACTGGAGCGCCATGTTTGCCGCGTTTTGCCTGCATTATGCCAATGTGGACTACCCCATGGATGGGGATTGCGACAGCTGGATGGAAGCCCTGCGCACTGCGCCCCGGGATGATCTCCGCATGGCGGCAGACGAAACGCCGGCCACCGGAGACCTGGCATTTCTGGATTTGGACGGGGACGATACCGTCGACCACATGGGCATCATCACCGCAGTCCCGGAGGACGATGCTGACACAGCGGATATCCGTATGATCGTGGGCGACGCCGAGGACTGCGTACAGTACGAAAGCTATCAAAGCGGGGCTGCGGAAATTCTGGCCTATGGCAAGCTGCCGGCGGAGGAAACCGAGCCGGGGCAGAAAAACGAGTCGGACGCTGTGCAGCCGGATACGGCCAATGGCATCACGACAAACGCCAAGGATAAGCCCTCCTCCGGAGGAACGGACGCGGCAGATCTGACAATAGTGGAAGCGCCGGATTATATCGGGTCGATCAATACGGCGAATCAGTGGCAGATCGTTGCGGAGCAATATTCCGGAAATCAAAATGCGAATAAAGTTCCGTATGATACCGATGGAGATGGCATAGCCGATTTGCTTCTGCAAAAGAATGTGGTTCCCACAGAGAATGAAAATGAATTTCTGGTATATCTGAGTATGACCAAGCAACTGACCTGGGATGAACTGTTGGCCCAGTCCCAATTGGGGCTTACAACGCAGGGAAAGTGGAAAGAAGCGGATGTTGGGAAATTGGTTAGTACAAGTGAAATTGGTGGTAATAAAAGCAATGTTTTGTTGCCGGGCAAGGGAACCCGTAATTATGAAGCCACGATACATTTGACTCGTAATGGGACAACGGTGCATACCTTTACCGGGTGGTTCAACGGAACGACTCCCAATGCATCGAATTGTACGGGATATATTATATTGAATGGATTGTCCGGAAAGGCAATTATTGCATCTATTAAGGTTAATTTGCACAATAATGACAATGGCAGTGGAGGGACTCTGGCGTATACCATTGACCTGGATCAGATGAGTAACAACAGTATTTCTTATGCACTGGAAGAGATCCATCTGGATTCGGTCACGGATCAGCTGGGCGACGGTATGATTTATAATGGCCTTGTGAAGTGTGATGGCAGTGTTTCCGAGTCAAACGGAACCATTACATGGAACATAACAGAGAATACAGACATAACGGGCAAAAACTATACTGATCCGGTTACCGGCTATATGGAAAATGTTGCGCAGCTGGTATATCGTGTGAAGCTGGATGTGACGCAGAGTGACTTCCATAGCTGTGCAAACAATATGAACAGCACGACCACAGACCCAGAAAGCTATGTTGTTAATCAGCGTGCCACCTTGTCTTATCACACGGGAAATCAGGGGACGAGCAATACGCGGGATTTTCCCGTTCCCTATGTCAGAGGTCTGCTGTACAACATCAGCTTTGAAAAACAGAGTGAGACCGGGAAAGGTCTGAGCGGGGCGGTGTTTGCCCTGTATCAGAAAGACGGCACCACACCGGTCAAAGATGCCAATGGAAACGATTACACGGTAACGACCGTTGCGGGGGAAACCAGCAAATTTACCAATTTGCCCTATGGCGAGTATATCCTGAAAGAGGTGAAAGCGCCGCCCCACTACAACGCCAGCGCAAGCGATTGGCGCGTTCCCCTGTGTTATACCACCAATTCCAAGGTGCTGGGACAGGACAGTACAGTCCTGCGAAATCTGCGTTACACAGGGCAGGACGGCAATTCCGGCAAGTGGATCATTACCAATTCCAAAGGGGAATATACTTATAAAGTAAGCGTACAAAAGACGGATAACGCAAACAATCCGCTGCAAGGCGCGGTGTTTACCCTGACGAATCCGGACACCGCTGCTGCGGAGTCGCTGCGGGGTACGACAGATGAAAAAGGCGCAATTTCCTTTGACGCGGTGTTCCGGCCGGGGGTCATATATACCCTTTCAGAGGTGGAAACACCGGACGGGTATCAGCCCTTGCCCGCTGATATTCAATTCCGAGTGGTAGAAGATACCCTGACCGATACCGCCACAGCGGAGCTTGTGAATGCGGAGCTAAAGGATCTTGTGGGGCTGACGCTGGAAGAAACCGACAGCGAAAGCGTACTCACGATCCATGTCATCAACCGCCCCGGCTATGAGCTGCCGGAAACCGGCGGAAGCGGGGTGCGCTTCCTCTATGCCGGCGGCAGCGGCCTGCTGGCGCTTGCTCTCTAGCTTGCCTGGAGAAAGCGGAGACAAGAAAGAAACGGATAACATAAAA
>CAVBJJ010000052.1:0-9685 GCA_963595735.1 bacterium | reverse complement strand
TTGGAGCTGGTAGACGGACTCGAACCCCCGACCTGCTGATTACAAATCAGCTGCTCTACCAACTGAGCTATACCAGCGCGACACCAGCGAAAATTATAATACCAAAGGTAGTTGGAAAAGTCAAGCATTTTTTTCGTTTTTTTGCAAAAAAGTTTTAGACCCGGAAAAGAGATGCCAAAGAGAAGAAGGAGGGAACGGAACATGAGCGGATTGACCGAGCTGTCCCAGAGCTATGCTGCCAGCGGACGAGCCTGCCGGGAGCGGGCAAGGGCGCTGCGCCGCCAGCTGCGGGAGCAGAAGCAAATGTGCGAGGTGGACAGGCTGCGTCTGCGCCGGCGGATCCAGATTTTGCTGACCATGGCAAACGATTGCAGCGCCACAGCCCGATATCTGGCGCGATATTATCACAGAGCAGAGACAGAAAAGGAGAAGCAAGCATGGAGCAAACACAAAGAGAACTAGAGTACCAGTACATACGCCGCAGCCTGCGCATTCTGGAGGAACCGGGGGAGTATCTGCCCCGCAAGGTGGCGCAGGCGCTGCAGCAGGAGCTGACCCCGCGGCAGCGGCAGATGGTGGAGCTGTATTACCGTCGCCAGATGACCATGGCGGAGATCGCCGCCTATCTGGGGGTGAATGTCTCCACCGTCAGCCGCACCATTGCCAGAGGAAAACGCCGCCTGCGCCGGGGGCTGCGGGTTTCCGGTGTGCGGTTGCTGGAATAGGGATTTGCAAATTTGATACAAATCTGGTATTGTATGGTCGTGACGATTTTTGTCGTTGCGATCTTTTTTGAGAAAAACCGAGAAAAGCGTTACTGATCGTTTATGGAAAACGCGCGGCAGGCGATATGGCGTTTGCGGCGCGCTGGAGATACCGCATGAAGAAAACAAAACGAAACCTGCTGCGCTGTCTGGTTCCCGTGCTGGCACTGTGCCTGCTGCTGGGCGGCTGCGGCGAAGAAAAGACCGTGCAGCTGGAGCTGAACTCGGCGCAAACGCCCCTGGTTCTGGAAATCCCGGAGCGGCAGAAGGTGCCGGACAATCCCTACGCCCGGACGGATTTTACCCAGGATGGGGAGTTCATCCGCTATACCGGGAATCAGGCCTACACCCAGCAGGGGATCGATGTTTCCTATTATCAGGGGGAGATCGACTGGAACGCGGTCAAGCAGGCCGGGATAGAATTCGCCATTCTCCGGGTGGGCTTTCGCGGCTGGAGCGGGGACGGCAGCTACAACGAAGATCCCCTCTTCCGGCAGAATCTGGAGCAGGCCACAGCCGCCGGCTTGCAGGTGGGCGTCTATTTCTTCTCCCAGGCCATCACGCCGGAGGAGGCCTATGCCGAGGGCGAATATGCCTGTACCCTGCTGGCTGGTGTGGCGCTGGATCTGCCGGTTTATTTTGACTGGGAGCAGTTGGACGAGCCGGACGCCAGAACGGCCGGGATGCACGAGCAGGATCTGACCAATTTCTTCCTGGCCTTTTCCGCGGCGCTCCAGAATGTGGGATACAAAGCGGGGCTGTATTTTTACACCTCCCTGGGGCAGCACAATTACGACCTGGGGCTGCTGCAGGATTTTGACCTGTGGCAGGCGGAGCCGGGCGCCGCGCCGGAGTTTTCCAGCGGCTTTTCCATGTGGCAGTACAGCTACACCGCAACCCTGCCGGGCATCGAGCAGCCGGTGGACCTGAACCTACGGTTTGTCCCCAAGGCCTAATGCAAAACAGCGTGTGGATGGAAATTTTCCGTCCGCACGCTGTTTTACTATATATAATATGTTAAATTACTTCTTGAAGCTGTCTTTCAGGGCAACGGCGCGGTTGAATACCGGGTGCTCCGGCGTGCTGTCCTTGCTGTCCACACAGAAATAGCCCTGCCGCATGAACTGGAAGCAGGCCGGCGCAGTCGCCTCTGCCAGCATCGGCTCCAGCTTGCAGCCGGTGAGTACCGTCAGGGACTGGGGGTTCAGGCAGTCCATAAAGTCCTTGTCCCCGCCGTCGGGGTCGGGATCGGAGAACAGGTTTTCGTAAACCCGTACCTCTGCCGTGGCGCAGTTGTTGGCGTCGACCCAATGAATGGTCGCGCCCTTGACCTTGCGGCCGTCGGCGGGATTGCCGCCCCGGCTGTCCGGGTCATATTCCGCCAGAATTTCCACCACATTTCCGGCCTCATCCTTGACGCAGCCGGTGCAGGTGATCAGATACGCCCCCTTCAGGCGGCACTCCGGCCCCTGGGGATACAGGCGCTTGTACTTGGGAACCGGCGTTTCCAGAAAGTCCGAGCGCTCCACATACAGGCTCCGGGAAAAGCTCACCGGACGGGTGCCGGATTCCGGATCGTTGGGGTTGTTTTCCACTGCAAAGGTCTCGCTTTGCCCCTCGGGATAGTTGGTGATGGTCAGCTTCAGCGGGTCGAGAACAGCCATGGCGCGGGGGGCGTGCTCGTTCAGATCCTCCCGCAGGCAGTGCTCCAGAAAGCTGTATTCCACTGTGCTGCTCATCTTGTTCACGCCGATGCGGTCGGTGAAATTCCGGATGGAAGCGGGAGTATAGCCCCGGCGGCGCAGTCCGCACAGAGTGGGCATACGTGGATCGTCCCAGCCGGAGACTACGCCCTCCTCCACCAGCCGGCGCAGCTTGCGCTTGCTCATGACCGTATAATTGATGCCCAGCCGGGCAAACTCGATCTGACGGGGATGGCAGGGTACATCGGTGTTGGCGATGACCCAGTCATACAGGGGGCGATGATCCTCGTACTCCAGGGAGCAAAGGCTGTGGGTCACGCCCTCCAGCGCGTCCTGGATGGGGTGGGCGAAATCGTACATGGGATAAATGCACCATTTTCTGCCCTGGCGGTGATGATCGGCGTAGCGGATGCGGTAAATGACCGGGTCGCGCATATTGAAATTGCCGCTGGCCAGGTCGATTTTCGCCCGCAGGGTCATGCTGCCCTCCGGAAACTCTCCGGCGCGCATTCTGGCAAACAGATCCAGATTTTCCTCCATCGGCCGATCCCGGAAAGGGGAGGTCGCGGGGGTGCTGATGTCGCCGCGGTGCGCCTTGAACTCCTCCGGACTCAGCTGACAGACATAGGCAAGTCCCTTCCGGATCAGCCCCACGGCCAGCTCGTAGGTCTGCTCAAAGTAATCCGAGCCGAAAAACAGCCGGTCGCCCCAGTCAAAGCCCAGCCAGTGGATGTCCTCCTGGATGGCCTGGACATACTCGTTGTCCTCCTTGGCAGGGTTGGTGTCGTCAAAGCGCAGGTTGCAAAGACCATTGTATTTTTCCGCCGTGCCAAAGTCGATGCACAGCGCCTTGCAGTGGCCGATGTGGAGGTAGCCGTTGGGTTCCGGCGGGAAGCGGGTGTGAACGGTCATCCCCGCAAAGCGGCCGCCCGGGGCGATATCCTCCTCCACAAAGCTGTGAATAAAGTTCTTGGAGACTTCCTCCATGGTGGTTTCCTCCCTTAGATGGCTGGATTTATGAAAAATGTGTTAAATGTTATTGTACACGACTTTTTCCGTATTTACAAGACCATATTTTCCGTGTAATATCGTAAGCAGAGAAAAATTTTCCATTTGCAGAAAGGAAGTCTGTCCATGTACGACATTCTCATTCTGGGCGGCGGGCCGGCGGGGATCTCCGCGGCGCTGACCGCCCGCAACCGGGGCAAAAGCGTCCTGCTTCTCTCCGGCGACCCGGCGGATAACCCCCTGTTCCGGGCAAAGCGGCTGGATAATTACCCCGGAATGCCCGCTGTTTCCGGAAAAGAAATGCTCTGCACCATGCAGCAGCAGGCGGAAAGCGCCGGCGTGGAGCAAAAAACGGCCATCGTCACCGCCGTCATGCCGATGGAAGATCATTTTCTCGTCTCCGTGGGGCAGGAGATCTGCCAGGGAAAAAAGCTGATCTTGGCCATCGGCCTGAACCGGGCAAAGCCCTTTCCCGGCGAGCGGGAATTCCTTGGCCGGGGCGTTAGCTATTGCGCCACCTGCGACGGTATGTTTTATCGGGAAAAAACGGTCGCCGTGCTGGGACTTTCCGCCCATGCGGAGCAGGAGGCGGAGTTTCTCCGCTCCATCGGCTGCCGGGTGCTGTATTTCACAGAACCCCGGGGCTATGAGATCACCGGGACCCAGCAGGTGGAGGCCATCACCGTCCGGGGACAGCGCCACCCGGTTTCTGGCGTGTTCATCCTGCGGGGCAGCCTTGCTCCGGCGCAGCTGCTGCCTGGTCTGGAGATCGCGGGGGAGCATATTGCCGTCAATGGGGCAATGGAAACGAACCTCCCCGGCGTTTACGCCTGCGGGGATTGCACCGGCCAGCCCTACCAGGTTGCCAAGGCAGTGGGGGAGGGCAATATTGCCGCCCTGTCCGCCTGCCGTGCGCTGGATTTTACAGTATAAGATAACCAACCCAACACACAACAAGGAGGAAACAAAAATGGCAGTTTTACATTTGACAACGGGAGATTTTGACAGCACCATCGCCCAGGGGACGACCCTTGTGGATTTCTGGGCGGGCTGGTGCCAGCCCTGCGCCATGCTCGCCCCCACCATCGACGCGCTGGCGGAAAAATACGCCGGCAAGGTCAAGGTGGCAAAGGTGGATGTAGACACTCAAACGGAGCTGGCGCGGCGCTATGGCGTCATGAGCATTCCCACCCTCATCCTCTTCCGGGATGGCCAGCAGGTGGAAAAGGTCATCGGCGTGCATTCCCAGATGGATCTGGAAGCCATGCTGACGAAATAAACCGTAACAAAAGCGAAAAATCGGATGACAATAACAAAATTATGGTAAACCAACAAGCCGTGCCTTTGCGCGGCTTGTTGCCCTATTATTAAATAAGGTATACACAGGCGAAAAAGTAAGCGTTTCGGAACCGGTTTGATGATTTCTTTTGTTTCAGTTATATTACGAAATGACAAAAACACTTGCGAAAAGCCATTTGCCATGGTAGAATGACCATGCAAATCAGGAAAGCCCGGTTTGCTCCGGCGCTCCCGGCCTTAGCTCGGCGGAGCGGGAAAGGGTATACGATCATTTACAGGAGGGCCTTAGGGATATCCGCTTCTGTAAGTGTGCGTATAAATTCGGGCCGTGGGTTTGCCCCGCGGTACTATTTTTAAGGAGGAGTTTCATATGAGAACTCTGAAAAAGGTCCTGTGCCTGGTTCTGTCTCTGTCTCTGGTGTGCTCCCTCGCCGCTGTCGGCGTTGGTGCAAGCGCATTCACGGACGATGCACAAATCAAGTACAAGGAAGCCGTTGACGTCATGGTTGACCTGGGCGTCATCAACGGCAAGGAAGCCGGTCAGTTCGACCCCAAGGGTAACCTGACCCGTGCCGAGGCTGCTAAGATCCTGGCTTACATGATGCTGGGTGACAAGTCCGCCGAGGCTCTGCCCGCGCAGGCTGTCTTCACCGATGTTCCCGCTACCTTCTGGGCCAGTAAGTACATTGCTTACGCCGTCAACGAGGGTTATGTCAACGGTAACGGTGACGGCACCTTCGATCCCGATGGTCAGTTGACCGCTTACCAGTGGGCCAAGATGCTGCTCTGCGCTCTGGGCTATGATGCCAAGATCGAGGGCTTCACCGGTGATGGCTGGGCCATCTCCGTTGCCAAGAAGGCTCTGGACAACGATGTCGATCTGTTCGACGGCAATGACGGCGCCGACTACAGCGCTCCTTGCACCCGTGAGGAAGCTGTCCTGTACGCTTTCAACACCCTGCAGGCTGACCTGGTCGACTATGAGACCAAGGGTACCACTGTCACCGTTGGTGGCGTTGAGGTTGTGACCGGTGCTTCCAAGGCCGAGCCCATCTCCAACAAGTCCGCTAACGACACCATCAAGAAGGACAATGTCAAGCAGTTTGCTGAGAAGTACTTCGACAAGCTGAAGAGAACCCCCGACCTGGAGGATGACTTCGGCGCCCCCGGCACCAAGTGGGTCAATGACAACAAGACCGTTGGCACCTACTCTGATGATGCTGATTACACCACCACCGGCAAGATCAAGATCAAGGATCTGTACAAGGAACTGGATCTGGACGAGGCCACTACTTTCGTGGTCTACACCGACGGTGAGAATGTCAGCAACAAGCTCCTGAACGGTACCGACACGACCGCCAACGGTGTGACCACCGTCGAGCTGGTGAAGAACGGCACCAACAGCAACACCAAGATCGGTGGCCAGGGCGTCCTGCTGTCCGCCTACTATGACGATGATGATAACATTGCTACCATCACCTTCGTCAACACCTACATCGGCAAGATCACCGCTGTTGACACCAATGACGATGACAACCGTATCGTCACCGTTGGTGGCTACGACTACGAGACCGAGAACTTCGCCAAGAAGGATTGGGTCCTGTACACCATCAGCAAGAAGGCCAATGTTGACGATGATGATCGTATCCAGTCCATGAGCGCTTCTGAGAAGAAGACCGGCACTGTGGACAAGATCGTTGGTGACGATGTCGTCATCGATGGTACCACTTACAAGAAGAACGCCAACGATGCTGAGATTGATTCCGTCAGCGCTGACGATGTTGTTGACTTCTATCTGGATGCCAACGGCAACATCATCAAGATGGAGACCAGCGACAGCAATGTGACCGTCGACAAGATGGCTCTGGTCATCGGCACGAAGGCTGCTGACTCCATTGACGATGCTCGCGCCAAGCTGCTGCTGGCCGACGGCTCCGAGAAGACCGTTGACCTGAACGATGACAGCGATGACGCTGTGATCAATAAGCTCTACTCCTTCAAGGTTGACAAGGACGGCAAGTACGAGCTGGATGCCAAGAGCACCAGCGAGACCTCTTACACCGAGAGCAATGCTTCTCTGAAGAAGAGATCTGCTACCGTTGGCGGCTTCAAGGCCACCAGCAAGACCGTGTATGTCGTTGCTTCTCAGGAGACCGGTAAGACCTCTTGGGACTATGATACCTACACCGGTTACACCAACGCCCCCGAGATCACCGAGGCTCAGGGCAACCGTATGTATGTCTACGCCAACTCCGAGAATGAGGCCGTCTTGGTCTACATCTTCGCTGGCGATGACAACATCGATGATGTCAGCACCTCTAAGCTGACCTACATCGCCTTTGACCCGAAGGCCGACCTGGTCTCCGACAAGGATAATGACTACTATGTCCTGAACGCTGTTGTGGACGGTAGTGTCACCACCCTGAATGTCAAGGCTTCCGTCTACAACACCTACAAGAACAGCGAGGTCTATGTTGCGAAGTCCTACAAGACCAACTCCGATGGCATCGTGACCGGTCTCACCGCCGCTACCGGCGATGATATCCTGAAGGCTGCTGTTAAGACTGTTGTCGTCAACGACGATAGCATCGAGCTGGGCGGCGTTGCCTACGCTTACGCAAAGGATGTCAAGGTTATCGTTGTCGATAAGGACAATGATTACAAGGTCACCCTGAGCGACATCGACAGCATCTCTGACGATGAGAAGGAGACCGACGGCGAGGGTATGTATGATAACATCTACTACGCCATTGATGATGATGACAACGATGTTACCGTTGTGATCCTCTTCAAGAACTAATTCGCCTCCCCCACTTCTTCGGAAGTGTACCCTAGCAAAAAGGAGACCCCCTCGGGGGTCTTCTTTTTATTTGCCAATTCACCCTAAATGTAAAACAGTCCCCCGCTGATTCACGGGGGATTTGTATCACTGTAATTTTGTTGCGTGGTGCGAGAAACTAAACTGCATCCAAAATAGGATTGATTGTTTGGAATTTGCTTGTTATAATAAAAGAAAAGGAGTTGATTTTGTGCCTACAATATCTGTGTTTCGCGGAATTAAAATCACAATGTATTGGGCAGACCATATGCCGCCGCATTTTCATGCGACCTACGGCGGAGAAGAAGTGATAGTCTCCATTACGGATTTGGAAGTCCTGGAGGGCTGTTTTCCCAATAAGCAATTGAAAATGCTTCTTGGATGGGCGGCAATGCGGCAGGATCAACTGATGGAAAACTGGGAATTGGCGATTAAAAAACAGGAATTGTTTGCAATCGAGCCGCTGCGGTAAGCAATGCCTATAGGAAAAGAGCGTGAGAAGATGGAAAAAAGCGTAGAATATTATTTGACTAAAGGATATGATTCCCAAATGGCGGAGTATTTTGCTTCCGGCCGCAAAAAAATCACGAAAGTAGTACCTCGTGAGGACTTCACCCTGCTGCTGCGCTTTGATAACGGGGAAATGCGTGTATATGATATGCGTCCCTTGCTGCAGGAGGGAACCGTGTTTGCCCCATTCCGGCAGTGGGATAATTTCCGCAGAGTGTATCTGTCGGAAGACCACAGCGTCTGCTGGGACATTGACCCGAATATAGACAGCAATACCGTCTGGAATAACAGAGTCGATCTGTGTCCGGACGCCTGTTATGTAGACAGTACGCCTTTGCCGGAAATCGCATGATAACCCCAGTTCCCCCGTGAATCAGTGGGGAACTGCTGCGTTTATCGCTTTAATTCTTGAAGAGCTTCTTCTATATCAGAGTAATGTTTTACATGGGGATTTTTTGCAGTGGTTTCAGCTTCTTGCATGGCGGTAAGTGTTTCTTTGCCGGGTTGCTCCGGGCATTCCCTTAGTACGGATAAAGGCTCTGGCAAAAAGATTGAATGCAGCCGAGGGTGTCGTCCCCTACTCTGCACAAATCATTTCCATTTGTGCTTTCACCTCTGCATCTATCCGAAATGTCATATTTTATGTATTGTCAAGGAAAAAGTGATATTCAGGTTCGGAAGACCAACGGAGCTGGTGTTAATTTTCTTGACAGATATGAATATGTACATTATAATGTACATATAATAAAGTGAGCCTTGCAGTTGTGTAGAAAAAAGGAGGCTATCGTATGACTAATACCAGTATTACTGCGTTTCGTAAAAATCTTTTTGGTTATGTGGAGCAGGCCATTACCTTTGGGGATATTATCAATGTGTCTACCAAAAACGGAAATGCTGTTTTACTCAGTGAAGCAGAGTATAACAGTCTGATGGAAACTGTATATCTGTCATCCATTCCCGGTATGGAAGATAGTATCAAGCGTGGTATGGAAGAACCGTTGGAAGATTGTGTACCCTATGACCCGGCGGAGCCTTGGTAATGTATCAGATCGTTTTTACAAAGCAGGCGATGAAAGACCGCCGGCGTATTTCTGGTACCCATTTGGAAACACGAGTTCGTGCCTTGCTGGAAGTCTTGGCACAGGATCCGTTTCAAAATCCGCCGCCTTATGAAAAGTTGATCGGAAACCTGTCCGGAGTATATTCGCGTCGTATCAATATTCAGCATCGGCTGGTATATGCCGTTGACCAGCAGGCGCAAATCGTCCGTATCGTTCGTATGTGGACGCACTATGAATAAAATTCCCGACAGCAGCAAATGTCCCCCACGAATCATGCGAGAAAGGCTGCAAGCCCCCCTCCCAGTCACCTGCGGTGACAGCTCTCCCAAAGGGAGCGCCGAGAGCCTACACATAGCATATTGGCATAAAAAGTGGAGCGTATCGGTACCGATACGCTCCACTTTTTTTATACACTTGTCACCAGCAGCATTTCGCAGCCGGGGTGAAAGGACAGCACATCGCTGTCGCTGCCCAGCACCGCCTCAATGCTGATTTTTACCAGGGTGTTTCGGTTTGCGCCCA
>CAVBJJ010000051.1:6386-10341 GCA_963595735.1 bacterium | reverse complement strand
TTTGGCTGCGCCATGAGAATAGCAAGGCTGATTTCCCTGCGGACTTCTTCAACGCTGATTCCCTCGCGCACAGCGATAGCTTCAATGGCGCGCCGCGCTGCGGCAAGCTGTCTTGTATTTGCTTTCATACGGTTCCCCTCCTGATATTTCTCTTAACGGTACTTATTGCTTAACTTAACGATAACATAGCATAGGCATAGAGGGGAAATCCGTCGAACTCGGTCGAAAACAAGAAGTTTTGTCGTTTAATAAAACGATAGTGGACGAAAAAAGAAGAAGCCTGTTAAGGCTCCCTCTGTATCAGGTCTGATTGTGGTTCATGGCGCGCATCGTTTGTAAAACTGCGTCCTTCTGCTGGGGCGTCAAATTTACCCAATTGTCAAAAAGCTCTTTCAATTCCGGCGTCAGCTCTACCATTTCACTTTCTGCAAAGAACTGAGAAAGTGAGATGCCAAAAGAGGTACAGATCGCTTCCAGCGTACTGATGGATGGGATCGTATTGCGGTGGTAGATGTTTGCAATGGTTGAATTGGAAAGACCGCAATTTTTAGCCAGCCGATACTCTGACCACCCGCGCTCGTCCAGTAGTTGATGCAGCCGCTGAAGCGTGTCCATAGTTTCGCCACCTTTCTGTTCTGTATATATTTTACCGTTTCATTAAACGATATAATATTGTTTACTTGTATGTAGAATATCGTTTAATATAGCGATAATGGTAATTAAAGAAAGTGACAAATTCCTATGAACAAACTAAGCCGCCCCTGCAAGCATTGAGCTTGACAGGGGCGGCTTTTTCCTTATTCAATTCTGTGCTTCTTGTTCCTGCCGCAGAAGTGCAATACAAATTTTGAGCTGATAAGCTTTGTGGATGTCCAGCTTTCTGTAGATGTGCTTTCTGTGCGTGGTAATGGTACTCTCCGAACAGTTTCTTTGTTTGGCAATCTCGCGGGGGCTGATCCCGTCCGCCAACGCCTCAAAAATCTCTCGTTCCGTTGGCGTCAGCGTTTCATAGCCGACAAGGAACATTTCATAGATTGCCGGATCAATTTCGGATTTTCGGGAGTAGGCCAACCGTTGAGCATCGGCCTGTGCCGCTTCATACTGTCCTTGCAGCTCCTCGTTCTTATCCAAAAGCTGCACGGCCTGTTCCTGCACGGTTTGCTTTTCTTCCTCCAGCGTGGTAATGATTTTCTCATTTTCCCGATCCTGCGCTTGAAGCGTGGCAGAGATCGGTTCAAAGTCCGAAAATGCCATCTGTTCACCGCCGCGATCTTCGTCCCGCAGCCGCTCCAAATCCCTATGTACCGGAGCAAGATACCGGCGCGCCAGATACAGACAGCAAACGATGGTGAAAAACAGCAGCAGCGCCGAAAGCAAAGCCGTCTGCAAGATGTTCTTTGCTACGGCAATATTGTAGTCCTCTTTCGGGATCAGCACCGCCAGCGTGTGGGGCGTCCCATCGCCCTTTGCCGTGGCAAGATTTTCCACCATGCCGACAAAAGAAAAACCGTTTCCGTTCAATGATACAAGACCGTCGTTCATCGGTTTAACGGTGAGTATTTCCGGGGGGACATAGCAGAAGCCTTCCTCCGTGTAGGTCATCAGGGCGGCTCCTGCATCTAAGGTATCGCCGCTCTCTGCGGTCAGCAGGCAGGCGAGGTGACTGAGATTGGAGGGCTGGTCATAGTGTGCGGAGAAGAAAGATTGATTGACCGAGAAGCCGCACATTCCATAAAGTGTGCCATCTGCCCCGATCATGGGGATCGTCAGTAAAATCGCCTTTTCCGAGGTTCCCGGCAGCGTAACAAGGTCTGTGGTACGACGGGAGTCCGCAATAGGGGAAGCAGCCCTCGTAATATGCTCTGCATAATTCGGGAACTGTTCAATATGAAACTCTTGCGCCCATTTGCGGTGCGGCATGACGCTGTGCGCCTTGCCCACGCTGGCAATTCCACGGAACAGCAGCAGATCATTGGTAACGCGCCCTGCGTTTGCCTTTTGCACATAAAGGCCGCTGCGGGCGTCTGCCGTATCCCCACCGCTCATAGAGCTTTCCAAAATGATAAACGCGCCAGAGCAGTCCGCCTGCCGGACATACTGGCTCAGCGGCTCCAGCATGGCGTCCTCCACCGCTTTGGTGGCGTCCACATTCCCATCCAAATCATCAAAGGAAATGCCTTGTTGAGAAAGTGTGTCCTCCAACAAAGTGGTCATATCCTCGGAAAGATGAAGGCTCATGATGGAAACATTTCGCCACAGGGATTCCATATCATCTTCAAAGACCTCCATCTGGAGATCCAGCGTCTTTTGTATCTCAGATTTCGGACTGCTCAACCGGCCAAACAGGAACAGCCCTACGCAGAGCGCCGCGACCAACAGCACCGCCAGCGCGATCATGTAGCCAATGAGCTTATGGCGCATGGAACGCTGCGCGTTTTTCAGATAGGACGATACCTGCACGGCCATCACCTGCCTTGATGGGAAGTTACTGAAAAGAGATTTAGTGAATGGAGCGGAACAGCGCCCAGGTTTCCTCTGCCAGTGCATCTACATCCTCACCGGCAGCGGCGCGCTGGGGCAGCTCCTTTTGCATTTGCCGCAGTCCATCATACAAGGTATAGACCTTAGAATAGTAGTCCGTAAAGCGTGTTTCGGACAACGGCGTATAGGTTTCCTGCATGGTTTTAAGGGCAGCATAGAGATTGGCATAGCCCTGATCGGCAAATTCCACTTCGTCAATGGAATCAAACGCACCGTTCCGCACGGGCATATAGCCGGTAGAGGTCACGAAGTCCAAATTGCGCTGCTTTTCCGTCAGCCAATGAGCAAACAAGCTGACGGCTTCCGCTTTCTGGTCGGTGGTCTTATAGGCGCACAGGCCCACGCCTGCCTGCGTCATCAGAGGCTCCGCACCCGCTGTCATGGGCATGGGAACCACCTGCAAATCCATCGGTTCGCTGCGCCCATCCTCATAGGTCACGGTATCATTATAATAGAGGATTGCTGCAGAGGAGCCAAGACCGGCCAGCACCTCGCCGGTCATTACCTGCGTGTTGGAATATAGGTCTGACACCACGATATGTCCCTGCGCCAACGCACGGGCGAACTGCATCCAGCTCTCCTTGAACACAGCATTGTCGAAATCGTACCAGCCATCTTCCGTGTAGAAATCCTCCGCGCCATGCTCCAGCGCGTTCAGCTCCACCGCCCGGATGGGGTAGTCCATCGCACAGAATGGCTCCGTGCCGTTTGTCCAGTCATAGAACTTCCCGGCAGCGTCATAGAACCCCTCCCAAGTGGCAAGGTCATCATAGGTCACGCCGGTTGCGGCAGAGAACCGCGCAAAACCTGTGCCGTTGAGCATGAGAAGCTGCGTGGATTTGGACAGAGGGAATACCAGCAGCTTGCCATCATCCGCTTTACCGTCCGCAAGAAAACCGGACACAAATTCACTCTGTTCCTTCTCCGTGAACCAGTCATTCCAGTCCACCAGATGATCCTCGCCCAAGGCAATCGCGTCCCCAATGTGGCAGGTGAACAGGTCAGGCATTTCCTGTGAGGCAGAGTCCTCCCCCTGCACCTCTAACAGAAAGCCGCCGATCTTTGCGGCGCTGCTCATTTCCGTCACCTTGACGCGGACGCCCTTATCTTTTCCCTCGGTGCGGTTGAATTCCTCCACCAGCGTATCCATAGGGGAACCGGCCTGCTCTCCATATACATGCCACATCGTCAGCTCCACCGGCTCTTTGGCAGAGAGCAATGACTTATTTCCGCAGCCCGTCAGGGCAAATACCATGATGACTGCCATGAGAATGGCTAACCCTTGTTTTTTCACCGATATGTCCTCCACACGCAAACACTTGTTCGTAAAATCACCGTTTTTCGGTGATTTTTGAAAATATTTTTGTGTCCATCTACCCTAAACGGGGGTTTCAGGGTATGACAGATCTCCAAA
>CAVBJJ010000051.1:0-6376 GCA_963595735.1 bacterium | reverse complement strand
GCTCCCGTCTGGTAAACAGAAAATCGTTAAAGGGGTACCCCTTTAGGTTGGAGCGAAGCTCCAACCTAAAGATTGCTCGCCGCAGCAAACGGTCTACCCTTCAACGACTTTCATTGTATCAAATTCCGCCTATCATGGCAAGGTCAAAAAGATTGGAGGGATGCGAATGGAACAGGCTAAGCAGACAGCAAGCTACAAAGTCATTGCAGATGGCGGAGGCAACTGGCGCGTTCGGTTCTTTTGCGACATTTCCGGCGAACTGGTCTGCGAAGCACACCCTGTTCGGGCGGACACCGAAGCTGCTGCGTTGGAGATCGCGTGGCAGACGGAGGGAAAAGAGTGCTTTCAGCAATGCAGAAAGTGCGGAAAGTATGTATCCAGCGCCATGTTCAATCCGAGGGCGGAGCAATGTATAGACTGCGCTCCGTGGGAAGATCTCTACCCAAACTTCTGCCACCATTGCGGCATGAGGCTTTCCAATCCACTCGACCGCTATTGCCCCTGCTGTGGGGCGCTGCTGCGGAACGAGGGGCAGGGGCCGGAAAAGGAGGCGGCGGTATGAGAAGTCTCCAAACCAAGCGGGCGTTAGATCGCGTGATGATGCTGGAATATGGCTTTGGCCCGGAAACCATGCGGCTGCGGAAGATATGCCCGGAGTGCGGCAAAGGAAATCCATCAGGGCGTACGACCTGCACGGACTGCGGCGCGGCTCTGCCGGAGAAAACGCTCTACGATTTCTACCGCGCCCATCATCGCCATTGTCCCCGCTGCGGCATCGTTGTCACCCGAACGGCCTGCTACTGTCCGGAATGCGGCAAACGGCTGACCCACGCCGAGCGTCAAGCGCAGCGGGAGGTGCCGGTATGAAATGGCCGTGGCAGAAGCCGTCGAAAAAGCTGGTGCTCTGCATGGTTGCTCCGAGTGCCACAAAGCGGATCGCGGAGGAGCTGGGAGAGCAGCGGACATTTACCGTCTACCCGATCCTTTACGGTGACTATGACGAGATCATCGACGACTGCGTGGAGTGCGGAGCGGACATTCTTGCGATTGAGGTGGCTCCCGACGCAGATGACTGTGAGCGCGATGTGTCCTCTCGCTGCGATTTGGCGATAGAGCTGCGGGAGAAGCTGCCGCAATGCAGGGTGTATCTCCTGTGCCGCGGCACCTATGCCCATGTGGAACCGGCTCTGCAAGAAGCACAGGCGTCGGCTCTGATCGATGGCTACCACATCGGAGAACCGTTTACACCGCAGATAAAGAAATGGCTCATGCAAGCGGAAAGGGGCTGATGGACGATCAAGCGAGTGTTGATTAACCTGCGAATCCCCATTTTTGCTTCTGGCATTCAGCGCGCCCTTACCGAGCAAAGGCCGGACTGGAGCATCGAAATTCTACCGGGCGCAGACCATATTGCCGCACTTTGCCGGGAAAAACGACCGGACGCCCTGCTGCTGGAAGCTCTTCCGTGGAACCCGTGGACGGTGGAGCAGCGGTTGGAAATCTGTCAGGAGATCCGTCAGACTGTTCCCGCCTGCAAGCTGTGCATGATGGTCAATGAGGGCGAGAAAAAGCTGGTTGAAGCAGCTATTCAGGCAAAGCGAAATGGTCAGATAGACGCCTTTGCCTTTGAGGACATTTCACCTGCTTATCTGGCGGCGGTGATAGACTGCCTATAACTACCGCGTTACAACATGACCTGACCGGCTCCATGCGCCGGGGCGGACGCCGAACGCATGGGAAAATACTTTTCTTAGGAGGAAACAAAATGCGAACAAACAAACGCAAGCTGATGAGTTTGCTGCTCACATTCGTGATGCTGCTCTCGCTTCTGCCGACCACGGTGTTGGCAGAGGAGTCTGAAACAGAAACCATAATTGTCCGTACAGCAGTTGATTTTACGACCGCTTTTTCAGGCCATACTCAGAGCCTCAAGCCAATCATTATTAAGCTGGAAAACGATATTGAATATGATTCGACATCATATTCTCCGGGAACTATGACCTGCCAGATCCGAACCCACGATGTTACCCTTGACTTGAATGGTCATAATCTGAAACCACTCGATATACTGAGACTCAATTTTAATAATGACGGCGGCACATTTACAATTAAAGACTCAGGGGCAATAAAAGGAAGCATTTATTGCGGAACAGAAACACGCCTTTTCAAAATAGATTGCACAGGTGAGGGGAAGGCTAAGATCCTTGTGGAAGGCGTGACGCTGGAACACAAGAATAATAACGCGAGCGGCGTCTGCCTCTTTCAAATCAGTAATGGCACGACTGATTTGAATACTGGCAGCACTATGACGATCAGAGATTGTACCTTCTATGGCGGCCCCTTATTTAATGGCAAAATAGATAATCTGGCGGTATCCATTGAAAATACCAAGTTATTTCTTGCAAAAGTCCGGGAGGCTGCCAACGGTAACGCTACTGCAATCACCTTATCCGAGAATAGTAAAACCGTAGGCGATGTGATCCCGGCCGGCTGCACGTTGACCTATACCACGATGGTCTCTGGCAGCGGAACATCACAAACGACTGCTGATCGCACGGCTGAATTAAAGGATATTTATATCACCAAACAAGATACACCGAATGGCTACATTGAAGTTAGTGCGGTGTCTGCTCCCCGCATCAGCCTGAGCCAGACGAGCGAATATACCTTTGACAACAAAGAAGCCGGTTATTCTGCGGCTCCTGATGCGCTGTCCGTCATCGTCACTAACAACGGCACGGCGGCGACCGGCGTACTGACCATTGCGCTGGATGGCACCAATGCCGACAGCTTTACGCTGGATAAGACCAGCATTACGGACATTACGGCTGGCAACTCTGACACCTTTACCGTTCAGCCCAATACCGAACTGGCCGCAGGCGACTACACCGCCACCGTTAAGGTCAGCGGCAGCGGAGTTACCGAGCAGAGCTTCAATGTGAAATTCACCGTGACGGCGGCACTGACTGCCATTACGGATACGCTTGTTCCCGTATCCGATCTGACTGGAAAGACCTACGATGAATCCGCGCAGGAGCCGACCTTTGGCGGCAGCCTCACCCGTGGTACGGATTATGAGGTTTCCTATGCAGTCAAGTCCGGCAGCACCGGAAGCCTTGACAGCGATGGAAAGCCTGTCGGCGCAGGTACCTATGTTGTGACGGTCACCGGCAAGGGCAGCTACAAGGACAGCTTTACCAAGGAATTCCGGATCGACAAGGCCACACCTGTTTTCACCGCGCCTACCGCGAAGACCGGCCTTGCCTATACCGGCTCCGCGATTGAGTTGATCAACGCCGGCAGCGTGACCAAGGGCGGCGAGATGCAGTACAATTTGAATGGTGCCGCTTACAGCACGGCAATTCCCACCGCAACCGATGCAGGCCAATATGAGGTACACTACAAGATCCTTGGGAACGATAACTACAACGAGTGCAGTGCATCCACGGTAGGCGGCAGTAAGATCCAAATTGCCCCGGCAGATCAAAGCGCGCCCACCGGCCTCGGCGTGGCGGCTCCCACCGTCAGCGACGGCAAGGGCAAGATCACCGGCACCACCACTGCGATGGAATACAGCACCGACAGCAGCTTTACCTCTCCGACTGACTGCTCCGCTACGGAAACCGAGGTCGCTCCCGGCACCTATTATGTGCGCTTCAAGGCAGATGCCAACCACCATGCGGGTGCTGCGGCGACTGTGACCGTTCCCGCTTACAGCGAGACAAAGTACAGCGTCACCGTGAGCAATGACGGTCACGGCACAGCCATCGCCGACAAGACCGCCAATATTGCGGCGGGCGAAACCGTCACGCTGACAGCAACTCCCGGTGCAGGCTATGTCTTTGACAAGTGGGATGATAAGACGCCCGCCGACTTGACCATCGACGCAGACGGCAAGTTCACCATGCCCGGCGACAATGTGAGCGTCAAGGCATATTTCAAGCCCGCCGCCCTCACCGGCACGGCAAGCATCACCGGCGACTTGAAGTATGGTGCGGAGCTGACTGCTTCTCTGACCAGCAGCAACAATACCGGTGAACTGCAATACAAGTGGTATCAGAACGGTACGACGCTGATTTCGACCAATAACACCGGCAAGTACACGCTGACTGCGGATGATGTCGGTAAGACCATCACCGTGAAGATCACCAGCACTGTCCAGACTGGCGAGATCGTCAGCGATGCGACTGCCGCTGTTGAGAAGGCCGACGGCCCTGCGGCTCCTACTGCGTTCACACTCACCTTTACGCTCAACGCCGATGGCACGACCTACACGGCCACCATCCCCGCGTTTGAAGGCGGCGAGTACAGCTTTGACGGTACGACCTATTCCACGACCAACACCAAGACGGATTGTGCCGCAAACACCAGCTACATCGGCTATGCGAGAATCAAGGAAACGGCAACCCACAAGACCGGTGCAGTGACCAGCGACACGCAGACTTCTCCGAAGCTGACCGTTGCTGCCCCGACCTTTACGCCCAACGGCGTAAGCAGCTTCACCGGCACGCAGAGCGTCACCATCTCCTGCGCGACGGCGGGGGCAAAGATCTACTACACCACAGACGGCACAACGCCGACGACCTCCAGCACTGAGTACACGGCACCTCTCAGCCTGACCTCCACCACGACGGTCAAGGCCATCGCGGTCAAGGCAGGCATGAATGACAGCGCAGTCACAACGGCCACCTTCACCAAGTATTCCGGCGGCGGCGGTGGTGGCGGCGGTGGCTCCTACACCCCCAGCTATACCGTTTCCGTGGATAAGACCGAGAACGGCACCATCACCGTTTCTCCCAAGTCTGCCTCCAAGGGCGACACCGTGACCATCACCGTGAAGCCTGACAAGGGCTATGAGCTGGACACCCTCAAGGTTCTGGATAAGAACGGCGATAGAGTAAAGCTCACTGAGAAGAACGGCAAGTACACCTTCACCATGCCGACGGGCAAGGTCACGGTCAAGGGCAGCTTCGCGGAGGAAGCTCCGGAACAGATCTTCGCGGATGTTCCCGTGGACGCTTATTATTATGAGGCTGTCAAGTGGGCGGCCGAAAAGGGCATCACGGGCGGCATTGGCAATGACCTGTTCGCGCCCAACCAGCCCTGCACCCGCGCACAGATCGTCACCTTCCTGTGGCGCGCTGCCGGTTCTCCTGAGCCGAAGGGCGTGAGCAGCTTTGCCGACGTGACGGCGGGCAGCTACTACGCCAATGCGGTCGCGTGGGCCGTTGAGAACGGTATTACCTCCGGCACCGGCGACGGTAAGTTCTCCCCTGATGCTACCTGCACCCGCGCACAGGCTGTGACCTTCCTCTATCGCGCATCCGGCGCGCCTGCTGTCAGCGGCAATGCGGCCTTCAGCGATGTGGCAACCAACGCCTACTATGCGGCGGCAGTCAAGTGGGCGGAGAAGAACGGTATCACCGGCGGCATTGGCGGTGGTCTGTTCGGCTCTGACAACGACTGCACCCGCGCTCAGATCGTTACTTTCCTCTATCGTAACTATCAGAGCAAGTAACTTGTAATCGAATCATAACCCCGCAATAAGAACGGCGGCAAAGGATCACCATGTCCTTTGCCGCCGCCTTTTTACCTTTTGGAGCAAAAAAGAAGCAGGGTGTGTACCCCTACTTCTCCGTTACTGATCTTCCTTTTTCTTCATCTTCTCTACCTGACGACAGAGGTCGATATAGTCCTTTGATTCAGTATCGTCTTTTCCAGAGAAAAACTCCAGTACATCGGCGCTGACCGAATTCGGACGAGAGGTGCCAGCGTGTGCGATGGCATCTAAGCTGATGTGCAACTCACGGGCGATTAGAAAAATGGTTTCGCCCTTCGGATTGCTGCGACAGATCTCCAAATCCATGATTGTTCTTGTATTCATGCTTAGCCTGCGGGCCAATTCTCGTTGAGAAAGTCCTCGTTCTTCTCTGGCCTCTCTCACAGCCTTTGCCAGAAGATCAAGCGCAACATACACATTCATCACCTCTACTACCATTTTAGTGTGTACTACAGCTCACTTAAATTAGTATGTAGGGCAGTATAATGATGTACTATAACTCACCAACGGAAAGGAGATGCATTTGTTGAAGCGAATTTCTAAACGAAGGGATTTCCAATAAAAGACTGCTTTTAGTGGTGCGGCGCAAGGCGCGGCGCTCTGTCAAATTGATAAAAGCATCACTACTTGCCATATAGCTTTTACAGTCTTAAACGGTGTATTCAACTACACCGTTTTGTTTTGCTCAAAGTCCCATATTTCTTTTTTCCAGCGGTTTACTACGCCGTTGGAAAATTTTTTTGAAAATTTTTGCCGAAACTTTGCCAAAACCGCCCCTCCCAATCGGGATAGAAGCGAAAGGGGAAGAAAGCCGAC
>CAVBJJ010000050.1:0-10473 GCA_963595735.1 bacterium | reverse complement strand
GGTTTATCTCATTGAGGCGGGTCTTGACCCCCTCAAACTCCCCCGCTGCTGCGGAAAACGATACTGCCCGCTGTTTCTGCCAGCCAAGGGCTGGTACCACGTTACATAGTTTTTTGACAGCCTCAAAAGGGAGAATCACGGCCAGGTGATTCTCCCTTTTTATGTTGGCATTTTTTTCTATTATTCAACAAAACTACGATACAGGAATGTCACAATTTGCGCGCGAGTACAGGTATCGCCAGGGCTGAAAGTGGTAGCACTGGTGCCATTGGTAATCCCCTTGCTCACCGCCCAACTAACTGCTTTCGCATATGCAGCATCAGAGGGAACATCTGTAAATCCAGTACTGCCGCAGTTTGGCTTTCCATTGAGTCGCCACAAATAAGTTACCACATCAGCACGGGTACAGGGCGCCTCCGGGTTCAGACTAACATCGGTAACAATTCCCTGCTGATACGCCCACAGCAATGCGTTGTAATAATATTTATCCGGCGTGATTTCGCCACAGGTATATGCACTGTCACCACTTACTGCAGGAGACTTTGCCGCGCGATAGAGAAAAGTCAAAATTTGTGCCTGAACGCAGGTATCATCGGGACTAAATGTATTTGCGCTGGTGCCATTGGTGATACCTCCGTCAATTGCCCATATCATGGGGTCATAGTAGTAATCTCCCGCCACAGTATCCCGAAACGGAATGTAGTGCATGGTCACATCGCTTTCCAAAATATTGCCGTTGTCTCTCCCTATGGCCACTCCACCCCAATCGTAGGCAGTGCCTGCATAATAAATATCGCAAATATCCTGAGAGTCCTTGAAGCTCTCTGCACCAATCTCTACCAGACTACTGGGCAGATAAAGGGTCTTCAGCGAGGGACACCCTTCAAAAGTCGCACTGTCAGTCCACCACGAATCTGTTTCTCCAATGGTTTTAACGCCCTCCCGAATCGTCACCGTTTCCAGTACCGCATCGTCACGGAAATAAGCACGATTTAACGCCTTAACACCGCCACCAATCACCACTGAACGCAGTGTAGGCATTTCTGCAAAGGCATACTCTCCAATTTTTGTCACACTATCCGGAATGACAACACTCTCCAAAGCTGTTCTGAAAAAAGTGTAACTGTCAATCACTTGGAGTCCATCATTGAGTTTAATGCTTTTCAGACCTTCACAACGGAAAAATCCGCCATTGATTTCCCGCACGCTACTGGGCATGACAGCACTGGTCAGACCACTATAGCTAAAGGCTGAATATCCAATCACTCGCAAGGTGTTGGGAAAAGAAATCGTACGCAAATCGCTGCAATTGTAAAACGCTTCCGATTGAATTGTTTCTAACCCATGTTGAAGTATGACTTGAGATAAACTCTCACAGTTGTAAAAAGCCTGATATGGAAGTGTTTTTACCTTTTTTCCTACTATGACAGTCTTAAGGTTTACGCATTCTGCAAAAGCGCCATTTCCCATTTGAGTAACGCTATCGGGAATAACGACACTTGTCAACGCCGCACACCCGGAAAAGGCATACTCTCCAATTTCGGTCACCGTATTGGGAAGAGACACTTGTGTAATTTGATCGCAGTATGAAAAGGCATTATCCCCAATGGAAACAACCTGTACCCCATCGATCGTAGCCGGGATCTCCAGAGTGCCTCTGGCTCCCCGGGAACAATCTGTGATTGTAATTCCTCTTCCATCCTTGGTATACCGAAGCGATGACAGACTGACATGAGCATCGGCTGCCATTGCCGGGACACTCACGCCAAGGCAAAGCATCAAGGCCAGTAACAGAGATATCAACCGTTTTTTCATAAACTTCCCCTTCGTTTCATAATTCTTTGTTACCAGTCTACCATATATATATATATATATATATCAAGAGCCTTTTTACTCTATCATCTGAAACCGGTACTTCTGCTGTACATCGGGATACTTTTCCCGATCCACCTCTCCGGCGAACATGGCGTAAGGGCGGGCGAACATCCGCCTTTCTCCGTAAAGCGCCTGATAGATCACCAGCGGCTCCTCCGTCTCCGTGTGGGTAGCGATGCAAAGCACCTGATACCGTTTTCCCTTAAAATGCCGGTAGATCCTGCCGGGAATGATTTTCTGCATTTCATAGCTCCTTTCTCTGGGCACCGGGCGCAAGGCCGGTGTTATCAAAATCCGGAACCCAGTCCTCTGTTGCCGCCTCCAATTCCTGGGTATATCCCAACGGGAGATCCAGACAAGCCAGATAATCGGTCACCCGCCGGTATTCCTCCGGCAGCAGGACGCGCCGGAGCTGCGGAAAATTTTCGCATCCGGGCATAGGCGTAAACTGGCTCATCAGGCTGAGTACCACTTTCCCACCGGCAAAATGCTCTGCCACCCAGTCCAGCACATCCAGGCTGTTTTCCACCGCGCCCGGCATGACCAGATGCCGCAGAAGCAGGCCGCGCTGGAGCATTCCATCCGCATCAAACACCGGCTCCCCCACCTGCCGGTACATCTCCAAAATCGCCGCCTTTGCCACCGCCGGATACTCCGGTGCCGCGCACCAGTCTGCCGCCAGCTTGGGAGAGAGAAATTTCAGATCCGGCATATACACATCCACCTTGCCCTCCAGCAGGCGCAGCGTGGAAACGGACTCATAGCCGCTGCTGTTCCACACCACCGGCAGTCCCGGCGGCTGCTCCAGCACCCGGGCGATCTGGGGCGCATAGTGAGCGCCGGTGACAAAGTTCAGGTTGTGTACCTTTTTACTGCGCAGCTGTTCCAGCGTCCGACGGAATTCCGCTTCCGTCAGCACCAAACCGGTCTGACCCCGGCTGATGGCATGGTTTTGGCAGAATGCGCAGCCCAGATTACAACCGGAAAAGAACACCGTTCCGCTGCCGCGGGCGCCGCTGATGCAGGGTTCCTCCCCCCAATGTGGCGCTGCTCGGGCAACAAAAAAGGACGCCGGCGCATGACAAAAGCCCCGCCGCTTTGCGCGATCCACCATACAGGAACGGGGACAGATACTGCACTGGGACATGATTTTTTTCACCTCTTTCTCTCATAAAAAACTGCCGGACAGCACATCCGGCAGTTTGTATCATCTTATTTTACAGTATGCGGCTTATCGGATCCTGCTCAGCGCCGGCCGCCTCCGCCGCCTCCGCCAAAGCCTCCGCCGCCATGTCCGGAACCGCCACCGAAGCCACCGCCTCCAAAACCGCCGGAACCACCGCCGAAGCCGCCAGAGCCTCCCGATCCGCCGGGTCCACCGCGATGATCATCCCAGGGTCCCCGACCGCCATAGCCGCGATACCGCCGGGAGCCGCCGAACAGGAACAGCCAGGGCAGCCAACCGCCGCCTCCGCCACCTCTGCCGCCGCGTCCGCGGCCACGGCCGTTTGCCGCGAAAACCAACACGAGCAGCGCCACCAGAACCACGGCCTTGATCGCAATGCGCCGGCTTTCCCGCGCCTGCTGCTGGCTGTAATCGTCCTCGTTCGTCTGCCCCTGCTGCTCGGCAAGATTGCCGGAGGCCAGCACCTGGGCATTGTAGTGGTCGTCATACCAGCGCAGCAGCGCCGTGAACAGTTCCGTTACCGCGCCGTCATAATCGCCCGCGTCGAACCGGTCAAAAAAGTACCGATCCATATACTCCGAGGCGTCATCATCGGTGAAAGAGCTACGGATGCCCTTTCCCTGGGTCAGCCACGCCTTGTTTTCCTGCACGCCAAGGAGCAGGAGCATACCGTTGTTTTCCTCGCTGTCACCCACATGCCAGCTGTTGAACAGTTCCTGGGCATATTCGTCAGAGTATTTTCCGTCCAGATAATCTACCGTGACCACAACGATCTGCGCCCCCTTGCACTGGGTTTCCAAGGCGCCGTTATAGTTGCAAATGGTTTGGGCGGTCTCTTCGCTGAGCACACCTGCTTCGTCGGTAACATAAAAGGCATCGGAGGCCTCCACCACGGCAAGCGCCGGGAACGCCACCATACTCACCGCCAGGATCGCCAGCAGGATCGCTGCAATTCGCTTCATACTTTCTCCTTTATCAGGCGAACAGACCGGGAGCCTGCACACCGGAATTTTTTATTATGTTTGCGGGGAAGCGCTGGAGCACCTGGGTGTTGAAGTCCTGCACCGCTTCGTTGTAGCCGGAGTCCTCGATCACATCCATCGCCGCGTTAAAATCGCTGTAATATTTTTCATAGGCCTTTTGATCGCTTTCCGGCAGCTCCGCACCGGCCATGGCCTTATCCAGACGCTGCATCGCCTCGGTCAACTGGCCGTTGAGCTGAAACAAATAGCTGGGCGAGCTTTGGTATTCCAGTGCGCTGTACAGATCCTGGCGAATTTGGCGGGCGTTTTCCGTTTCCGTTGGCGCGTAGTCCCCAGTCAGGGAGAGTGCGCCGTTGGCGTTGTTCATCCGCATTTTCAGCTGGGAAGCCACGCTTTTGTGAAGATAGCCGTCCGCTTCCACGCCGGTGTAAAAGGACTGCTCCACCCGGTCGCAGGCTTTTTGCAGAGAACGCCTGCTGCCCAGAGCCACGCTCAGCACGATCACGACAAGACAGATGACTGCGGCAGCTTTCGAGTTTTTTAACAGCTTCATGGTACTTCCTCGTTTCTGGCTTTTGCCGGGCAGGACAGTTTATCCGCGCATCTCCAGCAGCTTTTGCTTCAGCTCGCCCTCGATTCGTCCCAGCTCCTCCTCGGCCTCCGCCCGGCGGGCGCGGCCCTCGTTTTGGATATTCCGCACTTCCTCCAGCGTCTGGATCAGGTTTTCGTTGGTTTTTTTCAGCGTCTCCAGCTCCACAATACCGCGCTCCGACTCCCGGGCGACATCAATGCTCCCCTGGCGAAGTGCCTCGGAATTCTTTTGCAGCAGCTTGTTGGTCACATCGGTCACTTCCCGCTGCGCCTCCATGGCCTGCTTGCCGTGCTGCAAACTCAGGGCAATGAGCATCTGGCTTTTCCAAAGGGGGATCGTGTTGACAATAGAGGTCTGGATCTTTTCCGCCATCAGGCTGTCGTTGTTCTGGATCATCCGAATCTGCGGCGACATCTGGACGGAGATCATGCGGGTCAACTCCAAATCGTGCAGCTTTTTCTCAAAGCGTCCCAGCAGATTGGCATAGTCGTTTGCCGCCTGGGCGTCCTCCGGCAGCCCGGACTGGGCGGCCTTTTCCTGCAAGCGTGGCAGCTCCGTCTGGCGCAGCTCCTCCACCCGCAGCTTGCCGGCGATGATGTACATACTCAGTTCCTTGAAATAGGCCAGGTTCATCTCGTACATTTTGTCCATCATGGCAATGTCCTTGGTCAGCACGCGCCAATGCTCGTCCAGCGCCGCGCTGATCTTGTCCACATTCACCTCGGCCTTGTCGTACTTCGCTTTCAGCTCCGCAATGCTGCTCTGCCCCTTTTTGAACAGGCCACGCAGCCCCTTTTTCTCTCCGGCATCGTCCAGCCCCTTGAGCTGAATGACCAGATCCGAGAGCATATCGCCCACCTCGCCCAGATCCTTCGTGCGCACCTTATTGAGCGCCTGGTTGGAAAAATCGGTGATGTTCTTTTGCGCAGCCGCGCCGTAATTCATCACCTGGGTGGAATCGCTGATGTCGATCTGCTTGGCAAAGCTGCGCACTGCGGCCTGCTCCTCCGGCGAAAGGCGATCCAGCTCCAGCTTTTCGGCCGGGACATCTACCTTTTTCTCCTCCGCCGGGGCGGCCTGCACCGCGCCCGCGGGATCCAGCGTCAGATGCGGAACATAGGTCTCCGCCGGGGCTTCTCCACCTGCCTGTGCATTGAATTTTTCGTCCATATTCGGTAACTCCTTTCCTGGGATATCGTTTTCGTGTTATTTATCTCGGCTTATCTCGGCGCAGCTTTTCCACCGGGCTAGCGCTGCCAAAGGGGCTTTGGCTTTCGGCAGGCTTGTCTGCTTGCTGCTTTTTCTGCGCCGCTTTCCGGATCTCATCCTCGCCCAGCCCCTCTCGCGCCAGCATGGCGTTCATGACCTGAATATCGGTTTCGATATCCAACGCCTGGTCGGCAAAAAGGCTGTCCAGCTGTTTTTGATAGGCCGCCACCGCCCGATCCAGCATATTCTCGATACTGCGCATGGTGCCGCTAATGTTTTCGCCGCTCACGCCCTGGGCGCTCATGCGGTCATAGGCGTTGAGCAACTTGATGGTGGTGGGGAGATAATAGCTGAAAAAGCGCCGGATCTGCGGCACATCGCCGGGATCCTCCTTGGCGTCCTGGACGATTTTGTCGGTGATCTCCATCAATTCGGTAATACGGCTGCGCACCGCCGGGTCGGAAATGGCGCTGTACAGGCGTCCCATTTCCTGCTGCGCCCGTTCGCCCTCCCGGACGATCTCGCGCACCTCGGCGGAATACACCGGCTCCGGCTCCGGGATCTCCACCTGAATGATTTTGGGCTTGAAAATACGCCGGGAAACCCAGCCGACGGCGACCACAAGAACCGCCAGAATGATAAAGTCCCGCAAGTGGTACAGGGGCGCACCGCTCAGGCAATAAATCAAACACACGGCGGCCATACAATAAAATGGCACCGGTGAGGCAATTTTTTTCGTTTGCATTTTTGGCTGTTCCGCCACGGAAGCCACTCCTTTCCCGCCCACGCTGTTGTGGGCGCTCACTGACTTATCTTGCACATATCCTGTACATTATAATATCACAGCTCTGTTTTCGTCAAGTGCCGCAGGGCCTACACATCTACTAAAAGTCATACCTACCAGCTAAATCGATGGCTCAATTTTTCAAAAACCCGGCTGACACATCAATGAAGTGTCAACCGGGTTTCCTTCACATATTGATAAAATAGGATGCAAAAAACAAAGAATACATCAAACGATGATATTTCGTTAAGAAAACATTCTACTCAAGAAAAGAGGAAAGGTCTCCTTAAAATGACTTTCCAAAATCATGCTAGACAGTATCTTCTTTCTAAATAATCCAGATTATTTGTTGTACTGTCGGTAAATAAAGGTTACAATCTGGGCGCGGGTGCAGCCCTGTGCGGGGCTGAAAGCAGTGTCTGTAGTCCCCCTGGTAACGCCGTTCTCCACAGCCCACAGCACCGCATCGGTGTAGTAGGTGTTAGCAGGAACATCTACGAATGGATTCGTGCTGCCGGATGTGGGAGATTTTGCAGTTCGCCACAGGAAGGTCACGATGTGGCCACGGTTACAGGTCATGTCTGGGCTGAAAGTGGTGTCCGAAGTACCCTTCGTGATGCCGTTTTCCACAGCCCACAATACTGCCTTGTAGTAATAGCTGTCGACAGAGACATCTACAAAAGGCATCTTAGTGCTCTCAGGCTCCGGGTTGCCAGCGGTGCGCCACAGAAATGTGACAGCCTGGGCACGGGTACAGATGCCATCGGGGTCGAATGCGGTTGAGGAAACACCGTTGACAGTGCTATTTTTCATAGCCCAGTCCACAGCGTCCTCATAGTATGCGCCGGATGGAATATCTGCAAAAATGGTTTCCTTGACAAAAGAGACTTTCACCGTCACATTGTTGGCAGGCATAGAAAAGGTATACTTCCCGTTTCCATTATTCGTGACTTTCACGGTCTTGCCAGTAACATCTTTTACAGTGATGATGTCCAGCCTGTAGTTTTTATCGGGAGTGACAGTTAAAGTCACAGTATTACCCCTTTTCGCGGTTTGGTGGCTAGAAATCACACCACCGTTTTGGGCATTTTCTACTGTTACGGTATACCTGGTGGAACTGCTGGAGTGGGAGGCAAATTGCAAGTCTGCCGTTCCGTTCGGGTAGACGGTTCTGCCAATTAGAGTTTGTGCATTTCCGCTGTTATCATAAAGGGTGCTTCCATAGGGGATAGTGATTTCTTCTCCGGCTATGGCGAGAATCGGTTCCGGAAATTGAATGATTCTGCCGTCAAGCAGTGTAACGCTCGATACATAGCTTTCTGCTTTTTGCCCATCTTCAGCTGCCGCAATCAACAGACTATAGGACGCGGAAGCGGCGGTATGTGTCTCGTCGCCGACATAGCTTGCGGTTACCACAATATAACCTGTTTTGAGCAGATTAATTTTCCCTGGTTCAAGGGAATCCGCAGATGCAACATAGGCCTTGTTCACAGAGTAGATAATTTCAGAAGAGTCATCCAATCCGGTGACTTCTGCCGCCTGTGTATAGCTGCCATTCTCGCTGTATACTGTGGTGACTTCTTTTTCGGCAAAAGTGATGGTAACCGGTGTTTTTTCCGCCTTCAGTTCCCACGCAACCACAAGAGGATCCGTACTTCCACCACTCCATTGTGTATTGCCGGGATCCTGCAGGGTAAATGTGGCAGAGTAGGTACCGGCAGTTTCGGCAGATGTTTTACCATCCACACTGTACTCAGCATCGCCGAGGTATCGGACACCAGTAATTTCCGTTCCATCAGCGTAGAGATCGGCAATTGCTGTAGGCTTGGCAATGCTCTTTTTGGCAATCGTTACCACTGCAGAACCGTTGACCTCCTGATATGCTTCCTTTTTCACGGTATAGTAGACAGTATATGTTCCTGCGTCCGTAAATGACGGTTGCCCGTCCTTATACTGCTGTTCATGGGCGGCATCTTCATAGTATTCAACAGCGGCATCGTTTACTGTGCTGAGAGTGAAACTGTGGGGCTGCCCATCGTAAGTTCCGCTGTAATCCTGAACACCTACAGGGAGTTGATCCTGAGGCACCGGTGTCGGGTCATTCAGATAGAACCGCAGATCATCGGTGTGGAGCGTCATGGTGCATTCTTTGTCGACCCATGTGATGTTGCTGAGAATTGCATCGGCGGACGCAGCCGCAGATTTGCTGATGCTGACATTTGTGGCGCCTGTCCAATCCAAGGTATCCCAAGCGTCAATTTCCATGCGGA
Source organism: bacterium (assembly GCA_963595735.1). Lineage (GTDB taxonomy): Bacteria > Bacillota > Clostridia > Oscillospirales > Oscillospiraceae > CALWOS01. Next base: position 1,574 of record CAVBJJ010000050.1, on the reverse strand, counting down.
TAGGCGTGCTGCCAAATCCGGAAAACTCAATTTTTCCATATCTCGTGTTTTCTTCCTGCACGGTCAGTCTTGCCGCATCAAGTGTTGTTCCACCAAAAGTGCCCCGACCCAAGGTAACATCGTTCTTATCAGATTCACCGCCGATAAAGTTACCTGTAACCTCGCCGTCCATCAAAAAGGCATAGGGCCATCCGGCAAAAACACCGCCGCCGGTTCCCAACGCTCGGTTTTCATAAACCTTTCCACCGTGCATGGTAAGAGCACCGTACATATTGCCCGCAAGGAAGATACCGCCGCCGTTTACAGGTGATATGTTATCGTGAATCTGTCCGTCATAGAGAACGAGCGAGTAACCACTGCCAAGATCCGCATAGATACCACCGCCGGAATTATAGATTTTCCCGGACGAAACCTCTGCGTCCAAGACTTCGTTATAGGAAATATCCGCACCATAGATTTTCATATTTCCGCGGTATGTAAAGATACCTGCACCTCCGCTGTATGCGGTATTATGCGATATCTGACCATTATAAATTGCAATCGTATTGCCTGTGGCACCGCGAATACCTGCACCGTTTCCAGACACATTATCATGTACCCGGATGGTGGTAGCAGTATTGCTGGTGCTCTCCGGTGTACCCAGCGTCATCTTTCGGAAAGTAAATACCGTCCCATCCTTGCCATCATTGCCGTAAATATCCACAGTATCGATTTGGATGGTACTATTTGACTGACGACCACCGCCGTAAATCGCGGAACCCCAGTTGCTGCCGTAGTTGTTGCGGATGATTGCATCGGAAATATGCAAAGCACCATTGTTATCCACACAAATTGCGGCAGAGCCGCCATCGTTGGCAGCACTCCAATCGTTGTTCTGCACCACCGTTTCGTTTTGGAGCGTTACCGTACCTTCCACATAAAGCAGGGCGCCGGCTGCCGTAATGCCGGCATTTTCTGTTCCACGGCCAATATACGCGTTTTCTTCTCCGCTCCAAACAGCACCGCCGTCCAGTGTTATATCGTCCAAGATAGCCGTGGCTCCACTGGGAACCGTAAGCATTCTGCCGTTGAAGCTATTCCCACGAATTAATATACCGCCGCCGGTGATTGTGGAAGTGCCAAGCAGAGTCAATGTATCACACACCGTTAGTTCATGTCCATTTGTATCCAGAATCACATTTTTCAATTGGAATGGATCACTGACGGTGATGCCGTCGGCCTCTAATACGATGTGGGCTTTTCCTATATTACTACTGTCGATAAAAGTCAGTGCCGCATCCAAATCTTCATCTGTTTTTACAGGGAACTGGATACCGCCCATAATGGTACCCGCCGATGCGGAAACAGGCAATACTGTGATGGACACAAATAGTGCCAGCACGATTGCCAAAATCCTCTTTTTCATATCTTTCCTCCTAAATTTCTGTATAGATGAATAATAAAAAGACACCCTCAAAACATAGTTACCCATGTTTGAAAGTGTCTTGAATAGTCGATATTATTCTTCAGATTCAGTGAACCAGTCGCATATCTATTTTGTGCTGTGCTGTGCTGTGCTGTGCTGTGCTGTGCTG
>CAVBJJ010000049.1:7046-10823 GCA_963595735.1 bacterium | reverse complement strand
GCCCACAGGCGTCCAGTCTGCCACGGTGGACAGATCCACATCGCCCGCCAGCGTCACGGTCTTGCCGGAAAAGTCGTCTCCGGCATTGACTGCCGTGGCAAAGGTGACAAACTCTTCCGCGTTGTTGATGGTATAAACATCCTCCGCCGTATCGTCCTCATGGAAGGTCAGACGAATATTGGGGCGGTTTGAGGTGTAGTTCATACCGCTGACAGTCGTGTCAATGTCAAAAGCGCCGTAGTCAGTTCTTGTGACTGCGACAAAGTCAGAGCTATCCATCGCAGTGTAGTAATACTTGGGAATGCCGGACTGGCAGGTCTTCGCTGCGGTCAGCATTACAACCAGCAGATTATCGCTGCCGTTGTAGTTAAAGTTCTGGCTGAACTCAAAGGTCTGCCAGCCTGCTGCACCGATATCGGGGCTGCCGTCATAAACCAGAGTCAGATCATCCGGCTTGACAAAGGTGGTGCTGACTTTGTTTGCTGCGGTGTGACCCAGATAGATCTTGACGGAGTCTGTTTCGAGAGTCGTATTTGTCTGGCAATTGAACGCCAGGCTGGAGATCTCGCCGGCTCTGCCCACATCGCTTGCGGTATAGAGCATCTGGGCAAAGGTATTTTTATAATAGGGATACACCGGCGCCATAGAGCTGATGGAAGTTACATCGTTGCCGATGGTGACCTCGGCGGGGGCTTTCTGGCCGCAAAGGGTGCAGCGGCCATCCTCGCCAAAGGTACAATTTTCCGTGCCGCCGGAGCAGCCCTCGCGCTCACAGGTAAAGCTGTGGGTGGCGCGGTCGCCGTTGGAGGTATAAACCGGGTTCAGGTGACCCAGCGCTTTCCCCTCCGCTTTGGTAAATGTCAGGCTGCAATCGGGGCACTCATAGGTGACCTGTGCAAGCTCCGTGCAGGTGGCTGCAACACGGCTTTTCTCAACTTTGTTCGGGTGGAGACAATCGGGCGCAAACGCGAGATTTGCCAGGGCGGGGTAGTAATAGCTATAAGAATTGTATGCGTCGATCTTGAAAGTCTTACCCGCGTCTACATGGAGGCTATAGCTCTTCCACGATGCCGAGGAGGAGCCGTAAATCTGCTGATCCACGACGCCGTCACAATAGGTTTTGATATAGGCCGAGCTGCCATAGATATAATAGTCAAAGGAGATCGTACCGGAAACCTTTGCATCGAAAGTGATGGACTTGGTGCTGGTATAGGAGCTGTAGCGCTTCATAGCCTTACGGCCACCCAGTGTTTCAACAGTCCAATCCGATGCAGTGTAGGTGCTTGTGATGTAGTCCTTGTCCAGGCCATCGAAGAAGTCGGAAACATTCTTCAGTTCGGTCTGACCGCAGACGGTGCAAACACCGTTTGTGCCAAAGGTGCACTTCTCCGTGCTGCCGGTGCAGCCCTCGCGCTCACAGGTGACAATGTGGTTGATATGGTCGCCCTTGGCGGTATAGACCGGGTTCAGATGACCCAGCGCCTGGGTGACATCCGCCTTGTAAGTCTTACCGCACTTGGTGCAGGTATAGGTGGTGTAGCCATCAACGGTGCAGGTGGGGGCGATCACCGTACCGGCATCGTCTTCGGCGTGCTCATGGATGCAGTCCGGGGTAAAGGTAAAGCCCTTAAAAGCCGGATAGTAGGACGCATAAGAGGTGTACGCCTCGAGCATGAAGGTTTTTCCGGCTTCTACATGATAGCTGTAGTTTGTCCAGGATGCAGAATAGCTGCCGGTGATACTTTTGACCGAGCTGCCGTCATAATAGATCCCAAGCGTTGCCTCGGTGCCATAGAGATAGTGGTCAAAAGCGATCGTACCGTCATACTTGGGCGTGAAAGTAATCGTTCTGTATGTATAGCTGCCGGTATACTTCAGCGCTTTATAGCTATTGACCGTGGCAACTGTCCAATCCGAAGCGGTATAGGCCGCGGTGATCTGGGACTGATCCAGACCGGCAAAGAAGTCGGCCACCGTCTCCAGGCGTCTTTCGCCGCAGCGGGTGCAAAGGCCGGAGTCGTCATAGTCGTGCCCCAGTGCCTTGAGCGTTTCCGTAATGGTCTTTTCGCAGCGATTGCAGACATAAGTCTTGCTGCCGGCCTTGGTGCAGGTGGCCTCCACTACAGTGGGGGTCACGCCCTCGGTATCATGTCCCAGGGCATCGACAAACTCTGTCTGGTAGGTCTTTTCGCACTTGGTGCAGGTGTAGGTGGTGTAGCCCTTTTCCGTGCAGGTGGGGGCGGTCACCGTACCGGCGTCATCCTCGGCGTGCTCGTGGTCGCAGTCCGCCTCGAACTGGATGCTCGTAACGGAGGGGCACTGGGGACTATAGGACATTTTCGCCGCAATTTGGAAGGTTTTTCCGGTCTCCACATGATAGCTGTAGCTTTTCCACTTGGCGCCGCTGTAGTCGTAGCTCAAGGTCTCGATCACGGTGCTATCATAGTAGGTTTTGATTTCGCAGGAGTTTCCGAAGATATAGTAGTCAAAGGAAATCGTACCGGAAACCTTCGGACTAAAGGTGATATACTTAGTCGAAGAGCTGCCGCTGCCGATACGCCGCAGGGCTTTCTGACCAGAAACCGTAGCCACTTCCCAATCTGTAGAATTATTATTATAGGTCACGGTGACCTGTCCCTCGTCCAGGCCGGCGAAGAAGTCATCTACCGTCTCCAGGCGTCTTTCGCCGCAGCGGGTGCAAAGACCGGAGTCATCATAGTCGTGACCCAGCGCGTCAATGGTCTCCACGACAGATTCGCCGCAGCGGGCGCAGACATAGGTCTTGCTGCCGGCCGCGGTGCAGGTGGCCTCCACCACAGTAGGGGTCACGCCCTCGATGTTATGACCTAGAGCGTCGGTGAAATCTGCCGGGTAGGACTCGCCGCACTTGGTGCAGGTATAAGTGGTGTAGCCCTTTTCCAGGCAGGTGGGCGCGGTCACGGTGCCGGTATCGCTGTCCGCGTGCTCGTGGATGCACAGACTGACCTCATACAGGATCGCAGGATCACCATTGCTATCACTGGAATAAGTACGGAAATATCCATTTTTCTTGTCGTAGATGACCCAATACCAGGAGGAAGCGCTGGGCTTCAGCTTTCCGCTGTCTGCGTCATAGTACCAGGTCTTTACATAACCACTATCGGTGGTGTTGTACTTCATGTTTGAGGCACTGGAAGAAATATACTTACCGTCCTGCTGCAGGTAGGTCTCCCCTCCGGAGACCTCGCAGGTCCAAAGGCAGGGCGTCAGATCTTCCTCTGAACTCAGGATGCCGCCATCTGCCAGGGTGACAGGAACTGCCGCCAGGTTTGAGTTGTAGGTGGTATCTCCTACTGCGCTGGACATGGCCAGCATGTTGTCAGGAGACAATACCATATAGGTCTTGCCATTCTCAAGGTCGTCTGCCTTGGTCAGCGTTGCGGCGGTGATCGTGCTTGCTGCGTCGCCGTCCTCTTCGTCCACTGCCAGAGAGGTCGTGACCATCAGGCTGCTCAGCATGGCCAGTGTCAGCAGAAGTGCCAGCACTCTTCTTTTCATGTTTTTCACGAAAACACTCTCCTCTACAATATAATAATGATATACGCACATTCATCATATCTTGGCCTTGTGTCCTCCTCTATGTTTCAGATATGACAGCGCGGAAAACGCTGCCAATCGCCCCCCGGGTTTTATCGAATTTTTCGATATCGCCCCCGATATCTTTTCCCACAAATAACGGAACATGAAAAAAATACCCGTTCTCCCGGTGGAATGGAAAATGGGGTATTGGGGCGAAAC
>CAVBJJ010000049.1:0-7036 GCA_963595735.1 bacterium | reverse complement strand
AACGGCCTGCGATATCCGAGAAGTTATTCATGTATAACTATACCACAGCTTTTTACAGGGAACAAGAAAAATTTTTTCATTTTTCCAAGCGCACAAAAAGGCCGCCCGAACTCTGTCCGGACAGCCTTTTTGGTGGGAATATAAATTTTGCATCAAAACAGCTTTCTTTTCCGCAGCGCGAAGTAAAGCAGCACGCCAACCACAGCGCCGAACACGCCCTGCAGTATGTTACCGGGAACACTGGACACTGCGCCCAGGCCATAGCCCAGGAAGGTGGCTTCAAAGCCAAAGTAGCCCACCACCATGATCGCCTCCGCCAGCACGGCACCCAGAATGATGCGCAGCCGGCTGCCGTTGGCACGATACACCAGCAAACCGCAAACCAGACCCATGATGCCCTTGATGATCAGGGTCGCGGGAACATACACAAAGTAGCCGCCGATCAGGTCGGTCAGGGCGCTGCCGATCGCCGCGGCGAGCAGGCCAAGGCCGGGACCCAGCATACTTGCCGCCAACACCAGAACGGCGTCCGCCGGGTGGATATAGCCCGCAGTGGGGGTAGGAATTTTGATGAGGTATCCTACCACGAAAATCAGCGCGGCAAACAGAGCCGTGTAGACGATTTTCTTTGTTCGAGTTGCATTTTTCTTGCTTTCCATTTCTGTTTCTCCTCCTCTTGCAATTTTTCTTGACGAAAAATGATGTTTTCATTATACTGAAAATTGGAATTATTAAAATCATCAGAAAAGGAAAATAATATAAGATCAGATGCTTACTTATAATCTCACCGAACGAAACGGTACTCCCAAGTATGAGTACCTATATCAATGTATCCGTCAGGACATTCTCCGGGGCTTTTTGCTCCCCGGCCATCGCCTGCCGTCCAAGCGTACACTGGCAGAACACCTGGGCTGCAGCGTTGTCACGGTTGACGGCGCTTATCAGCAGCTGGCGGAGGAGGGCTATATTCTGGCAAAGGAGCGCAGCGGCTTTTATGTCAGCGCGATTCATCCCCTGCCGGAGATCGCCGCTCCCGCTCCGGTGCTGCATCTATGCCAGGATCCGGAATCGCCCCCGCCGGACACGGAATTCCGCTTTTCCGCCCTGAGCAAGATCATGCGCCGGGTCATCACCGATCACGGCGAAAAGCTGCTGCAAAAGCCGCCCCATAGCGGCTGCGCGATCCTGCGCAACGCCATTGCGGAATATCTTCTACGGTATCGCGGCTTTGTCGCCCAGCCGGAGCAAATCGTAATTGGCTCCGGTACGGAGTACTTATATGGACTTCTGGTGCAGCTGCTGGGGCGCGACCGCATTTTTGGTTTGGAAAATCCCTCCTACGAAAAAATCCGAGCGGTTTACGAGGCAAATGGGGTACAGTGCAAAATGCTGGATCTGGATCAGGAGGGCATCCCACCTGCTGTTCTGGAGCGCAGCGGTGTGGATGTGCTGCACACAACGCCCTTTCACAGCTATCCCACCAACATCACCGCGCCGGTGCAGCGGCGGATCGAATATCTCCGCTGGGCAAAGCAATATGATGGGTACATCATCGAAGATGATTTTGCCTCGGAGTTCTCCCCACGCAGCCGTCCGGTGGAGACGATTTTCCAGCTGGACAGAACCGGACGAGTGATCTATCTGAACACCTTTTCCAAAAGCCTTGCGCCATCCATGCGTATGGGCTATATGGTGCTGCCCAAGCGGCTAATGGCGGATTATCAGCGCAAGCTGGGATTTTATTCCTGCACAGTCCCGGTGTTTGACCAGTATGTTCTGGCGGAATATATCGCAGAAGGACATTTCGAGCGTCATTTAAGTCGCATTCGGAGAAAATTGCAAAATCAGAAAACGGAGAAAGCAAAATGAGTTCTTCTCTTTATTGCGCCATCTATGCCATCGTGGCGCAAATCCCCTATGGGCGCGTGACCAGCTACGGACAAATCGCAAGGCTGTTAGGCAACCAGAGACTCTCCCGCATTGTCGGCTGCGCCCTGCACGCCGCGCCGCCGGAACTTCCCTGCCATCGTGTCGTGAAAAAGGACGGCAGTCTCAGCGATGCCTTTTTGCCCTTTGGGCAAGAAAGTCACCGTCTGCTTTTGGAGGCTGAGGGCGTTCCCTTTCTGGTCGATGGCCGGGTGGATATGGAAAAGGCGCTTTGGCCATAGCCGCAGGCGATTATTGCCCCCTAGGTGAACGCTTTCCGGCAAAGCTTCCTTTCTCCGATAGAAACAAGCCCGCCAGCGTCAGAACCGTACCTATCCCCGCCAGCAGGGTGATCCTCTCGTGCAGAACAAGAACCGAGGTGAGCACCGTGACAACGGGAACCAGATAGATATAGACGCTGGTTTTTACCGCCCCCAGGACTTTTACCCCGAAGTTCCAGGTGACAAAGCACAGCGCCGAAGCCCCCAGCCCCAGAAACAACAGATTCGCCAGAGAAAGCGGATCGGCAAAGCGGGCAGGATCCCAAGGAAAGTCAAACAGGAACAGGGCGGGTATCATAAACAGAATACCGTAAGCAAAAACACGCCGGGTCGTGAGAACGGTGTGGTAGCCATAGCTGCTGATTTTCCGGGTCAGCAGAGAATAACAGGCCCAAAGCAGCGCCGCCAACAGCGCCAGCAAGTCGCCAAGTGGGTTCAGCTCCAAGCGGGAGCCGTTGAAGCGGATCAAAAAGATCCCAGCCATCGCCACCGCAAAACCGAGGAAAAATCGGGGATGCAGGCTTTTTTCTCGCGTCAGCAGCTGCGATAGCATCGCGGTAAAAAAGGGCGCCACGGAGATAATAATGCCCACATTGGACGCCATAGTATAGGTCAAGGCGATATTCTCCAGCAGATAGTACAGACAAACGCCACATAAACCGGCAGCGGCAAAGCTTAGCTCCTGTTTTCGCGTTGTCCCGTGCAGGCGGTGCGGATATACGACAAGCAGTGCCGCCAGGCCAACGAGAAAGCGAAAAAACAAAATTTGCACTGGCGGAAAATTTTGCAGCAAGATCTTTGTGGAGATAAAGGTCGTTCCCCAAATGATAACGGTAAGCAGACTTGCGGCGTGTCCGGCGATGTTTTTATGCTTCATATGTCTTTTTCTCCGTTTCTCGTTTTTTCCCAAAGCCCTCCCGGTATACGCCCGGGGGCAGGCCTGTCAATTGATGAAAAGAATTGGTGAAATGGCTTTGGGCGGAAAATCCCGTCCGCAAGGCCACTTCCACAGCAGGAACCCCTCTTCCCAGTAATTCTTGCGCTTTGCTAATGCGGATGTTTTCCAAAAAACGGTACGGCGTAATGCCCTTGGCTTTGGTAAAAGCACGGAGCAGGGTGGATTTGCTATATCCGGTGCGCTCGCACAGCTGCGCCAAAGAAATGCGTGTTTCATAATGCTCTTCCATAAAAGTGCAGACCGCTTCCACCTCCACGGAGCAGGACGGCAGAGTGTCGGCCAGCGGTTCCCGATATTCCCGCAGCAGTTTGGAAAGCAGCCGAGACAGGCTCTGTTCTTTCTTCACCGCCCCCTCCCCTGCTCTGATTTGTTCGTGCAGCCCACGCAGGATGCAGGCCAGTTCCCCGTCCCGGACCACAGTCCGCGGAAACCGCGGCAGCTCCCGTTTGCCGGTGATTTTTTCGTTCTGCTCCAGCATGGTCGTCCGGGGAATGTTAAGCCCATAATATTCCAAATGCCCGCCGCCGATTTGGGTGCAGGCGTGACTATCGCCGGGACAAAACAGGACGATGTCCCCTTTTTGCAGCGTGTACTTCCGGTTTTTGCAGAGAAGGCTGCGCTGCCCCTGTTCTACCAATCCGATTACATAATACCCGTGAAAATGATTGGGAAAGGGGCGCGCAAACCCGGTGAAATGACAGGCTTCCATCTGCAAGCTGCTGTCATAGACCATCGTCCGGTCCGCGTTTTTCATGTACATCCTTCCTCCTTGCTGTGGCGTATGGAATATATTGTACCATCCGCAGCAGAAAAAAGGCTTGTAAAATATCTTCACTTGGGATCGCGCCTGCTCCAGCTTCCCAGCTGCTCAATTTATGTATGTCAGTATTTTGGCACTTTCCGTTTTGGCATATTCCCGCGCAGTCACCTCCACCGGCTGATTCTCGTAAGCATCAAAGCCGTCAGCTACCGCGTCCTTATAATCCTTTTGGTTGTCCATCCAGCTCTGCAACTCCTCAAAATAGGCCGTGTGCATGGCGGGATTTTCCCAGTCCAGGGTGTCGATCAGATAAAACTGGAACGCATGATATACCTCGTGACAGGCCGTCTGAATGCACTCCTCTACCGGCGCGCTTGCCAAGGCCTGGATGTTGATCTCCATCTCCCCTGTTGTATCACTATATGTCCCAAGGAGAAGTGAGCCAAGGAGCTCCGCCGTTATGGGCACTGTGGGAATTCCGAGCTGTTCCGTTTCAAAATCCACAAGCTCCTGCATAATCGTGACTTTTTCGGAAACAGACCACTTTTTCCACTGCGCTTCCGTAAAGCAGTTCCAAAGGCTGGTTTTTTCTGCATACGGATCGCCGGTGGAGTCTTCCTCTGTCTGCGAATCCTTTGCCTCGGAAAACAGCTCCTCCCAAGTTTCCTGAACCGCCTGATAGCGGGGATACTTCATATCATAGACAAACAGGGACAGGCAGCAAGGTACCGCGCATATCACCGCAGCCACCAGCATGGTTCCCCGGCGGAACATCGCCTTGTACATCCGTTTCCGCTTCGGGGTAACTGCATATTTGCGCGCGTCCTTTCGCAGAGAAACAAGCAGCAGAAATACACAGGCAAGCAAAGCCACAAGCAGAAGCACCGCGATTGCAAAATGCCACTGGGCAAAAACCAGCATCGTAACCGCTTCCAGGGGTACCAGATAGAACAGCAGTTCCGACCAGGTTCCATCGCCGCAGCTGTTTTTGGCCGGAGAGCAGCACAGCCAGAGCACAGTGGCCACCACAATAAAAATATTGAAACTATAAGTGTTAATAAACAAACCCAATTGTGGTATGCACAAAGTAAGCGGCCTTATAAAAATACCCACTATCAAGCCAATTGGGACAAAAATCGTTGCCTTGAAGAACATACGCTTCATGATAAACTCCTCCTTCTATCCTTATCACACAAATTGCCCTTTTTCGATGCCTTATTATATTTTTAATCTCCCTCCCTTTCCAGACACCGGCGGTTGCTGTCCGCGTTGTCGCTGCAAGCGGATTTCTTACCGCACCCTTACTATATCGGCCTTTTCTCAAAATAATTACTAACTTTTACATTTTTTGTCAGAAAATTTTTAATTCGTGTGAATTGTGTCATGGCTTTCGGTTTTCGACCTGCGCAAAAGCAAGTTGCTGTAATCGGGTTTTCTTGCATTTTTTCTTGCTTTTGTGCGAAAAAGCTGGTAAAATAAAATAAATTATATATTGCTAGATGAAATTTCCAGGAGACATATCATATATGGCCGAAGGAGTAACGCTCTCAGGCGCTTTGTAACGAAGCAGAGACTGGAAACGGATAGGACTTTGGAGAAGCCTGCGCAATGCAGGGGCCGAAGGGGCAAGGCACACATCGCTGTGTCAATCTCTCAGGCAAAAGGACAAAGCTACAACTTATGCAGGAATCACCTGAAAAGCTGCTATCCATTCAGATAGCAGCTTTATTTTTTTCAGGGGGAGAATGTATGGATTCTTTGCTCACTTTCGTACAGACCGTCAACGCGTATATGTCAGACTATATTCTGATCGCGTTGTTGGTTGCCGGCGGACTGATTTTTTCGATCCGCACCAAATTTGTTCAGGTTCGATATTTCGGACAGGGCATGAAAAAAGTCTTCGGGAACTTCTCGCTTCGCGGTGAAAAAGGCGAACAGGGCTTGAGTTCGTTCCAGGCTTTGACTACCGCGATTGCAGCCCAGGTCGGTACCGGCAATATCGTCGGCGCCTGCGGCGCGATTCTGGTCGGCGGCCCCGGCGCAATCTTCTGGATGTGGGTCATTGCCTTTTTCGGTATGGCCACAATTTATGCCGAGGCGGTTCTGGCGCAGCGTACCCGCGTTGTTTCCAACGACGGAACCATCACCGGCGGCCCAGTCTACTACATCCGCGAGGCATTCAAGGGGAAATTTGGCAAATTCCTGGCCGGATTTTTCGCCATTGCCATCACCCTGGCGTTGGGATTCTTTGGCGCGATGGTGCAGTCCAACTCCATCGGGGAATCGTTCAACACCGCCTTTGGCGTTCCCAGTTGGGTCATGGGACTGGTCGTTTCCGCGCTGGCGATTTTCATTTTCGTTGGCGGCGTGCAGCGCATCGGCGCGGTAACGGAAAAGGTCGTTCCGCTCATGGCGGCGCTGTATCTGGTCGGCGGTGTGGTCGTTCTGGTCGTGCGTGCCAGATATCTGCCCGAGACCTTTGGCATGATCTTCAAATACGCCTTTATGCCTAATGCCATCATCGGCGGCAGCATCGGCTTTGCGTTGAAGCAGGCCATCAGTCAAGGCGTCAAGCGCGGCCTGTTCTCCAATGAGGCAGGCATGGGATCTACTCCCCACGCACACGCCATTGCCCGCGCCAAAACGCCTCACGAGCAGGGTACCGTTGCTATGGTCGGCGTGTTTATTGACACTTTCGTGGTGCTGACGATCACCGCAGTTGTCGTGATCTCCACCCTGTATGCCAACAACGGCATCTTGTCCGGCGGAGCGGTGGACGGCGTGATGAAGACCAACATGGCGCAGCTGGCTTTCTCCAGCGTGTTTGGCAGCAAGGTCGGAAACGGCTTTGTTGCGATCTGCCTGCTGTTCTTTGCCTTTTCCACCATCATCGGCTGGAACCTGTTTGGCCGCATCAATGTCAACTATCTGTTCAAGGGCAGCAAAAAGGCAAACCTGATTTTCTCTATCGTCGCGGTTGCCTTTATCTTCCTGGGTTCCACGCTCTCCAACACGCTGGTGTGGGAACTGACGGACTTCTTCAACCAGCTGATGGTCATCCCCAACTTCATTGCGATCATGGCCTTGGCCGGAGTCGTTGTGGCTGAGCTG
>CAVBJJ010000048.1:6484-10932 GCA_963595735.1 bacterium | reverse complement strand
TGCATCTGCCTCCGGAACCACAGGCCGAACGCCCCACGCTGCGCCCGTCCTCCGCAGGGAACGAGTCGGAGCATGGCGTGTCCTGCCTGCTACAAGCTGAGCCGGATTTGACACATCGCCAAAACGGTAGGGATGATAGCATTTTGCGCTTGCGCCACACTTCGGTACCGGTTCCTGCGCTCCCGCCCGCCGCGACGGTGACCGCGTTTTGCTGCCCCTTGGCGCGCTCCTGTCCTCGCGCACTTCCCCGGGTGCAGTATCTTCTTCCGCTGTGGCTATTCAGTTGTCGGCGCGAGTCGCCATATAGGAAAACGGGAAAATCCCGTGTGCAAGCGTGTAAGAAATGAACAAAGACGGACATATTCCCATACGCCCGTCTTTGTTCCCGAAGAAAACAAAAAAGCGAATACATTTTCATGTATCCGCTTCCGTTTCCATCGGAAAGGTGCAAGAGAAGTGCCGCAGTGCGCCTCTCTTGCATCTGGCATTTTTTATCAGGGCAGCCCCGGAGTACCGGGGGTAAGCCCTTAGTAGGTCTTCTGACTGATGTGTTCAGACGGTAGCTGGCTGCCACCGCCAACGCATTCCCGCCGCCTTCCCAGCTAAGCCATTACGACCGCCAGTGACCTGCTTTCGCAGAAAACGGGGATGCTCCACACTCACAGCTATAGAATCGCGCGTGACCAAAGCTTTCGCTCGGGTCAGCAGGCCGCGAAACATGTCCAGGAATTTCACCTGATTCCCTTGTTTAAGCAAACAAGGATGCGTGTCCGCTTCGGGAAACCGAAACGGGTCGCGCATTCGCCACAAAAGCCGGATGTGATATGAAATTCGATTGGTGTCGATCCTTCGGGGAAGCCGTCCACTTTGTGAAAAACTTCTCATTTGCTTTTAGTATAGCACGACTGCCGCAAAAGTCAACGCTTCGTTTTGGGTTGCAGTCGTGTAAATTTGTCGAATTTTGTCGATTTTTTGCAGTAAAGCCCGACTCTGGAAAAAGAGCCGGGCTTTGTGTATTTTCAGAGGTGCGTTTTGATGGGAGTTTACTGATTGCAGCGCCAGAGGAATGTGACGATTTGTGCGCGGGTGCAGCTTTCCTCGGGGCTGAATGCGGTGCTGCTTGTGCCTTTGGTAATGCCTGCGCCCACCGCCCAGAGGACGGCCTTGGCATAGTAGGCATCGGCTGCCACATCCGCAAAGGGATTGTCGCCGTTTGCCGCTGGGGATTTTTCAGAACGCCACAGAAAAGTGACGATCTGCCCACGGGTGCAGCTTTCTTCCGGACTGAACCGGGTCTCGCTGGTTCCCTTGGTGACGCCGTTTTCCACGGCCCAGAGAACGGCTTTGTAATAGTAGCTGTCCGCCGGGACATCGGCAAAGGGCATGGCGCCGGACTTGGGTGCGGGGCTGCCGGCAGCACGCCACAGGAATGTGACCGCCTGGGCGCGGGTGCAGAGGCCGTCCGGGGTGAAGTGGGTGCCATCGGTGCCGGTGGTGACGCCGTTTTTGATCGCCCAATCCACCGCGTCCTCATAATAGCCGTCGTCCGGGACATCCACGAACGGGCTGTTTTGGGCAAAACTGACCGCGATGGTGTGGGACTTTTTGACATTCTCAAAGGTATAGGTGGTCACCGCGCCGATGCTCTTGCTGTCGATCTTCACATCGGAGACGCGATAGCCCGCATCCGGGGTAATGGTGAAGGTCTGGCTTTTTCCGCTGCGGACGCTGACAGCGCCGGATGGAGAAATGGAACCGCCAGCACCGGCTGTGGCCTTGATGGTATAGCTGCTGTAGCCGCCGCTTCCGCCGCCGGTGGTGGGAATGGTTTGCACTTCCTGGTATTGGCAGTCTTCACAAAGGCGTTCTCTTTCGCCGGTTTTGCTGGAGGTTGGCTCCAGAGTGGTCGCCCAGCTGCCGAAGCGGTGCAGTGCTTTGGCAACGATCTCCTTGCCGCAGCGGGAATATTTCTGCTCATGCTCGGTTGCGGTGCGGATCCATTCCGGCTTGCAGTCCTCTGCGTGCGTGTTCGGATCGATTTCGCCGTACTCGCCCTTGCAGGCCGCGCAGACGGCCTTTGCCGTGCAGGTGGCCGTACCGCCAGTGTGGAGACAAACATATTCGCAGTCCAGGCATACGCCGTCCGCCCAGTTATGGGGGCGTTCCGTCACGCTCTCTGCACCGCAGCAGCTCCATTTTTTCTCGTGAGTGGTGGCAGTTCTTTTTGTCCACCCCTCCGTACCCACATGGTTGGCGGGATTCTCTTCGCCGTATTCCACCTTGCAGTCCTCGCAGACAGCCTTTGCGATACAAGTCGCTGTGCCGCCGCTGTGCTGGGCATATCCTTCTTTCTTTGCAGTGTCATTCTTCAAATCACAGTTTTCGTTGGCGCACTCGTGCCAGTGATGCGTTGCGTCGTGTGTCCACTCCTGCTTCCAGCTGTGGCCGGTCGCATCGATTTGCTCCGTTTTTTTCTTATCGCATACGGAACAGGCATATGTTCTTTCGCCAGCGGTCATGCAGGTAGCTTGTTTGGTTATCTCTCCGTTGTCCCACTCGTGAGGATCCTTGCCATCCTGTGCATCACAGCGGGAGCACTGCTTCCAGTGCTCGTTATCACCAGGCGTCCAATCCACAGAGAAATCATGCCCCAGGACATTGCCATACTCGGTGCCGCAGACCAAACAGACAGCCTTTTCGGTACAGGTGGCCGTGCCTCCGTGGTGCGGGGCTTTTTGAACCTCCGCTTGGCAGCAAGAATAGCATCTCCAGTGGTTTGCAGAATCGTTCTGCCAACTGCCCAATGTCCCGGTGTGCCTGTCGGGATTTATTTCTCCGTGTGTAAAGGTTTCCGTGCCCTGTTCGCCACAGATGGCACAGGACTTGTAGTATACTGCTGGAAATTGGCAGTTTGCCTCGGATTTGCAGTATTTACTGTCCGTATTTTCTGCTGTAAAGTCATGCTCTGTTATTTGCTTGCCGCAAGTGTCACACAGGTGGTCATCATTTTGATCTGAATGGTTGGCGGCGTCTGTTTCTCCGTTGCAGACTGTGCAGGTATGCCAGTGCTGATACCGGCCAATCGTCCAACCGGTATAGCTGCAAGCTTCTGTGTCAATATGGCTGGCATCTCGTGAGCAAACGCGCTGATGGGTGCCATTGCCGGTGGAAATCCAGCTACCCCAGTCGTGGTTGAGAGCGGTGCCGGATGCAAAGCTAGCCTCATCGACAGTCCCCTTCGAGCTTGTCCCACAGACCGCGCAGGACTTGTAATAAACCGCCTTTTCGGTACAAGTCGCGGCAGATTTCAGATATTGTTCTTCCGCCTTTTCCGCTGTGAAGTTGTGCGCCGCCGGTTCGCCATAGGACTGACCGCAGTGTTTGCATACGGCCTGCGCCGTACAGGTGGCCGTGCCGCCGGAATGCTCCCGGATAGTGATATCCTTGGAGACGCTGACCCGATAGCCCTCCGCTGTTGTGACATAGGCGGTAAAGCGGAAGCCGTCTTCTCCCGCTATGTAGGAATTGGCCGGAATCTTCCCCGTGCAGAGGCCATCGACTGAGGAGACCGGTTCGCCGTCGCCCGCACCGGTAAACGCATAGGTGTAGCCGGGGTTCGTGCAGCCCTCCGGCAGTGCAAAGGAGAAATCGAAATCCTGCGTGCGGCAAACGGCATCCGGGCAGGTGATCGTCACCGTGGGGATGTCCTTCTTTTCGACCTTGCTGCCGCAGAATTCACATTCGCCCCAATACTGGCCGTTCTCCGTCTGCCATTTGTAGGAATGGGAAGCATGGACGGTCACGGTAAGCGTAGTGGAGTTGCCTGCCTTGTCCGTGGCAACGACGGTCTGCGGCTCTCTCTCGTCGGTGAGGGTGATCTCGCCCTGCTCGTTAGGGGTCACAGCCGTGCCATTGACGGTCACGGTGTCCAGATACAAATCGCTCACAGTAAGGGTCTTGTCTCCCTCGCCGCAGAAAACATCGCCATTCTTCGCGCCGGTGATCGCCGGGGCGGTCTTGTCGATGATGATCTTCTCCGTATTGATAACGATTTCGGTAACTGACTCCGTAAGTAGATAACCATAGATCACATAGGGCTTGCCCTCCTCCAGGTTCAGGGAGGCAGTGCTGAAGTTCCCTTTGTAATCCACAAAATCGTTGCGTAGATTGCTTGCCGCAGCCTGGGCAGTTTCAAAAAGCCGGTCACTGACAGCGTACCGGAAGCACAGCAATTCTTCCGGATGCGGCACGGTGAGCGTCACCATCTGGTCATCGCGGAAGAAGCGCTCCGAACCATCCGCGCGATAACCGGTCCACTGAGAATCGCCTACAGAAATGGTACTGCGGTTCGCGAAGCTGCCGCTCCAGACCGCAACGAGGGTGAGACTGTCCTCGCCGCCTGTGGCCAATTTGCCGTAGGTATCTCCGCTCGTGACTCTCCTTGTACC
>CAVBJJ010000048.1:0-6474 GCA_963595735.1 bacterium | reverse complement strand
CTTGTACCAAGCAGCAGTCTTTGCAGCTTTTCATTATTTTCTCTTGTCGGTGTCGGCGTCAGCAGTTTCCAAATTTCATCCGTCCATTTGACATTCTCAAAGTCCGCAAGCGTCGTACCGTCGCGATTGACAACATGGACGGTATAGTCGTCGCGCTCCTGCCAGACGGGGTAGAGCGTGAGATCCGCGTTTTGCTCATAAATCGATCCCAGAGCATATTCCTTCTCGCCGCCGTCGACCTTCGACCAACCGACCTGCGTATAGCCGAGGCGAGTAAAGAGCGCATCTTGCAGCTTCAATGCACCATTGTGGTCTTTGCTGACCGTCCGGCTCTCGCCCGTGCCGTCCGCGCCGGGGGCGTAGGTCACGGTATAGGTCTTGGTTTGCAGCTGCAGCTGCTGCGCGGCGTTATAACCGATGCTGTAGCCCGCGTTGTCCGGGGTAAAACGGCTTGCGTAATTCGTACCGTTGGCTTCAGCAAACACAAGGGGAACCGCCGTATCCTCCGTGGTAAGGCCGATTTTTGCGCCGCTGCCCAAATTATCCAGCGTCACGGTTTTCCCGGTGGCGAGATAGAGGTTTGCGCCGGTGTTGCCGGTGATATTCACATCGCCGGTGAGAGTCAGCGCCCCGGCCGTCAATGAGACTGCGCCCTTGCCGCCGGAGTTACCGGTGATGGTACCAGTCCCCAGCTTGGCGGTCGAGCCGCTCTTAGTCAGCGTGATCGCGCCGCCCTTGTTGTTCTTGATCTCAACGGGAATGGCACTGCTCTGCTGCGCCATCGTCACCTTACCGTAGATCGCGTCGATGCCCGCGCCGGTATTCTCCGAGATCGTACCGCCATAGAGGTTGATAGTGGTATATTTTGTATTTTCATAGTCGTCAGGCGCAGGCCAACGGGAGGTGGAAAGCCCCGCACCGGTGTTGCCGGTAATCGTGCCGCCGTAGAGATTGATAGTATCCTCTACATAGATGCTGGTGGAAAGCACGCCGTGCCTCGCGTTGCCGGAGATGATGCCGTCATACATATTGAAGGTTCCCACATTGACCACACCGGCGCCGTTTTTGGTGTTGCGGATGTTACTGATGATCGGGCGATCCGTAGGATACTGGTCGCTTTTTTGATAGTAGCAGCCGCCGTACATATTGAATGTGCCGCCGTTATGAACGCCACAAATCGGGGTGCGGTCGCGGTCGTAGAGGCCGTCCGAATCCGAGCTGGTCATGCAGATGCTCACGCCGTAAAGGTCAAGAGTAGAAGTTTTGGGAACATAAGCGGCGGCGCGGCAATTGCCGGTGATCAGACCCCGGTCGCCGGAGAGTTGGCAGTCTGTGATCACCAGACGCGCATTCTTCCACAGATTGAAGGCGCAGTCCTGGTTTAATATATTGCAGGTAAGGGTGCGGCCGTGCAAGCAGAGCACAAGCGTGCAGCCATCGGCAATATTGAGTTGCTTTGTGATCGTGACATCATTGGCAAGGTAACCGTAGAATGTTTTCCCCTTGTTGTTCGTAAAATTAAAGTTTATTGTACTGAAATCCTCTTGCGATTTGATCGCGTTCATATTGGAAATGTCGCCGGAGGTGTTTTCCTTACCGTCCTTGGTGAAGTAGACCCCTTCATAGGTCGTGTGTCCGTTCATGCTCTGATGATTACTGATGCCTCCTCCGCAGACGCAATGCGCAGACGGATGAGGCCAATCAAGGCGAACCGCGCTTGCCGTCACCGGCAGCATGGTCAGCACCACGCAAAGTATCATCAGGATGCTTACTATTCTTTTTTTCAATTCATTTCCTCCTTATTTGAATCAATGCTTCTCTATTTCTTGCAGCGAAAATTCATAGCGCATCGCCAGCGCCTGGAATAATGTGTGCATGACCTGCTCGGCAATTTCCCGAATATGCAGTCCTTCCACAAAGCGGATAACCCTCTCCAGCTCCGCTTCCGGCACACGGTAGACCCGCAGACTCATCGTCAAAAACAGCCGCAGCTTTTTTTCCAGTGTCAGCTCCTTGTCGCAGGGCTGCGCCATGTAGCCGCGCATGATACCAGCCGAGCCGATCTCCATGTTGTAAAAATCACGGGGCGTCAGTTCCGGCTGATATGGGCCGAAAATCTGATACAGCTCCTTCGCCGTTTCCCGGAAGATAAACGCGGAAGCCTCCTTTTGGGTATAGGCTTCGATGTAAATCTCCCGCAGGTTTTCGTTCAACTCCGTCAGCGTCATCTGGATGGCGGTTTCCACCGCGTAGATATAAACCGGCGGCAGTTTCGCACCCGCCGCGCTTCGAGCCATCGTAAACTGGTTTTCAAACATGAACTCCACCAGCTCCGTCAGCACACCGTCCTTGGCGCGGAAAATGTTCTGAAAGGAACTGTAAGAGACATTGGCTTTCTTGACGATTTCTGCCAGCGTGGTTTTCTTGTACCCCTTTTCCAAGAATAACTTCACACAAACGGTAAGAATTCGCCCCCTTCCCTGCATTGGTGTGTGCACCAAAATTGTAGCACAGAACAGAAATCCCCGCAATAGCTTTTGCAAAAGTTTTCCGGTGCGTCCACAAAAACAAAACAATCAGGGAGACCGCGCCGATCACCGATGGCTTCTCCCTGATTTTCTCTATGCTTGTTTTAATGTTGTGCGTTCTTGTACGGAAAAAACGCGCCCCCCGCGAAACGCCACATTCTCACCCAATCGAAGCCCAGCATAAGCGGGTTCGATTGGGAAAGGAAGATCGGCAGAGTTTAGTGAAGCGGGAAAAAGTAAAAAGCAAAATCCCGCATACTTGCGTATGCGGGATTTTGGTGGACCTGATCGGATTCGAACCGACGACCCCTACAATGCGAATGTAGTGCGCTCCCAGCTGCGCTACAGGCCCAAAAAATCAATTACTATGATAGTATAACAGATTTTTGAAATTTGTAAAGACCTCTCGGCAAATTTTTTCAAATTTTCTTTTCCGGACACCATGCCGCGATCAATTGCAGCTTTTCCCGGCGGGACAGGCGCTTGACCGCCGCTTCCCGGCGCATGGCCTCCCCGGGCGTGGGAAAGCACTCCCGGTACACCATTTCCACCGGGCGGCGGCTGCGGGTATATTTGGACGCCGTTCCGGCATTGTGGGCGGCAAGGCGGCGCGCCGGGTCGTTTGTCCAGCCGGTGTACAGGCT
This sequence comes from bacterium, assembly GCA_963595735.1. Lineage (GTDB taxonomy): Bacteria > Bacillota > Clostridia > Oscillospirales > Oscillospiraceae > CALWOS01. Next base: position 3,302 of record CAVBJJ010000048.1, on the reverse strand, counting down.
GCCGTCCGCACAGCGGAGGATATACATATAATTTCCCACAGGGCGCTCCTTTCGCACAAAACTCCGCCCATCGAATACGACAGGCGGAGTTTTGTGGTTCCTGTTATTCTTCCGGCTGGTTTGCCGTCTCCTCCCAGGACTCCGGCTTGGGATCTCGGATAGACTCTTTCAGGGATGCAGCCAGACCGGCAAGCCCCTGAATTTCGCTGGGGATGATGATTTTGGTTGCCTTGCCATCCGCCGCCGCAGAAAAGGCCTCCAGCGCACGGAGCTTGATCACCGCGTCCGTGGGGCAGCTTTCGTTGATGAGCTTGATGCTTTCCGCCGTGGCGCGCTGCACCGTCAGGATGGCTTCCGCCTGACCCTGGGCTTCCAGGATCTGCTGCTGCTTTCTGGCGTCCGCCCGGAGGATAGCGCTTTCCTTTTCACCCTCCGCGATGAGGATGGCGCTTTTCTTTTCGCCTTCCGCCTGGAGGATGGCCTCACGCCGCTCGCGCTCGGCTTTCATCTGGCGCTCCATGGCGTTTTGGATCTCCTTGGGCGGCATGATGTTTTTCAGCTCCACGCGGTTGACCTTGATGCCCCAGGGGTCGGTTGCCTCGTCCAGGATGGTGCGCATTTTGGTGTTGATGATATCCCGGCTGGTCAGGCACTGATCCAGCTCCAGCTCACCGATGATGTTCCGGAGGGTCGTTGCGGTGAGGTTTTCGATGGCGGTCATGGGGTGCTCCACACCGTAGGTGTACAGCTTGGGGTCGGTGATCTCAAAGTAAATGACCGTGTCGATCTGCATGGTGACATTGTCCTTGGTGATGACCGGCTGCGGCGGGAAATCCACCACCTGCTCCTTGAGAGAAACGATCTTGGCGACCCGCTCGATAAATGGCACTTTGAAGTGCAGGCCGACATTCCAGGTAGTGCTGTAAGCGCCCAGACGCTCAATGACAAAGGCGTGAGCCTGCTGCACCATGCGGATATTGCTGACCAGCAAAACGATGACAATAATAATCAGAATGATGACCAACATGATGACATTCTCCTTTCTAGAGTCAACTTGTCAAAAAAGTCCAGGCCTTTTTTGACAACCGCTTTCTACGATTCCATTTCCGCTTCCACCGGCACGACCAGCAGTTTGACCCCCTCAATCTTCCGGACGGCGACCACACTGCCCTGGGAGATCGCCGCGCCGGTCAGGCTGCGGGCTTTCCAGATCTCCCCCTCCACACGCACGCTGCCGGTGGCTTCCAGGTTGTTGATATTCTCCTGTACCACGCCCCGTTTGCCGATCACGCGGTCGGCATTGGTGGGAACGGTTCTGCTGTTGATATACTTCTTTGCCAGCGGGCGCGTGATCCACAAAGCGAAAATGGAGACAGCGACAAACACCACGACCTGTATCGGCAAACTGCCGTGGAACAGCGCCACCAAAAGCGCACACAGTGCACCCGCGGCAAACCAGATGGAACAAAGCCCGGCGGTGATGCCCTCCAGAATCAGGAAAACCACCAGCGCAGCGATCCAAACACCCAGCATGGTCAAGTCAACTGCCTCCTTAATTTATACTTTATACTGTTTTCTCATACATCAAAGCGCGGATTCCCGGCTCGTGATCTCATCCCGCCGCGGGCCGGTGGAGACCATGCGGATGGGATAGCCGATCTTCTTTTCCAGGAAGCTGACATAGTCCTTTGCCGCCTGGGGCAGGGCGTTGAAATCCTTTTGCCCACGAATATCGCACTTCCAGCCGGGCAGCGTTTCAAAAACGGGCTTGGCTTTCAGCAGCTCCGGCGTGGTGGGGAATTTGTCGGTGACAACGCCGTCGATCTCATAGCCCACACAGACCTGGATTTCGTCCAGATAGCCCAAGACATCCAGGCAGGTCAGCGCAACCTGGGTCGCGCCCTGCACCATGCAGCCGTAACGGGTGGCAACGGCATCGAACCAGCCCACGCGCCGGGGACGACCGGTGGTGGCGCCGAATTCGCCCTTGTCTCCGCCGCGGCGGCGCAGCTCGTCGCCCGCCTCGCCCAGCAACTCGCTGACGAAAGGCTCCGTTTTGGAACCGACGCAGGAGGAATAGGCCTTGGTGACACAGATGACATCCTCCACCTGGGTGGGCGGGATGGCCGCACCTACGCAGCCGAAGCCGGCCAGTGTGTGGGAAGAGGTTGTCATGGGGAAAATGCCCAGATCCGGGTCTTTCATAGAGCCAAGCTGTCCCTCCAGCAAGACGGTTTTGCCGCTTGCCAGCGCTTCATGCACAAAGCTCACCGCATCGCCCACATATGGACGGATTTTCTCCCGCAGCTCCATAAGCTGGGCAAACAGGGCGTCCACATCCACGGCGGGCTTGTGGTACAGGTGCTCGAAAAGCACATTTTTCACCGACAGCGCCGCTTCCAGCCGCTGGCGCAGCCGCTCCGGGTGGAACAGGTCGCAGACCTGGATGCCGATTTTAGCATATTTATCAGAGTAAAACGGCGCAATGCCGCTTTTAGTGGAACCAAAGGCCTTGCCGCCCAGGCGCTCCTCCTCGTAAGTATCCTGCAGAACATGATAGGGCATCAGCAGCTGAGCGCGCTCCGAGACGATCAGCTTGGGCAGTGGGACATTCTGCGCGGCGATATCGTCCAGCTCCTTGCACAGCTTTTGGATATCCAGCGCGACCCCGTTGCCGATGATATTCGTCACATGGGGATAGAATGTGCCGGACGGGAGAATGTGCAGCGCAAAACGGCCATAGTCGTTGATGATCGTATGGCCGGCATTGGCGCCGCCCTGAAAGCGGATGACAATGTCGGAATGCTCCGCCAGCATATCTGTGATCTTACCTTTTCCCTCGTCGCCCCAGTTGGCGCCGACAATCGCTTTTACCATGAATGTTACCTCCATCAGCCGGGATTCGCAACCGCTTTGCGGATTTGCCTTTTCCGGCATACGCAACATTACTATTCTACTGCATTATACATCGTTATCCGCTCCCTGGCAAGTCGTATTTTGTGATATTGAGACTACGGATGATATCTTCCCTCCCCTGCCGCCCAGGCGGCTTGGGGCGAAAAGCGCTTTACAAATCCGGAAAGCTGCTGTATACTGTAGTCATGAATTAAAGTGTGAAAGTGCCGTGCTGTTTTTGGCGTGGCAAAGAGGGTATCGGACATGAACAAGCGTATCAAGAAAAGCCGCAATCCGGAAATGTACCGGGCCATTCTGACCCTGAAAACCGTGGAGGAATGTATGGCGTTTTTCGACGATCTCTGCACCGTTTCGGAGCTGCACGCCATGGAGCAGCGGTTTCAGGT
>CAVBJJ010000047.1:0-11359 GCA_963595735.1 bacterium | reverse complement strand
GCGTTGAAGAAGTCCGCAGGGAAATCAGCCTTGCTATTCTCATGGCGCAGCCAAAGGACGCCAGCATTGTCTCTGCGATTCCGTGTGCCGGTGCGATCCCGACACCGGAGGAATTGATCGCTTATTGTGTTTCAAGGCTGTAAGCAGAAAAAACGGGCAGACAGCAAATAGCTGTCTGCCCACAAATTATCTCGCTGCGCGGATCAAGGATTGCGTTTTCAGTAAAAGTGCGTTCAGCGCACGGTGATCTTCCCGTTCTGTCCACCATTGTGGCATCAGGAATTGAAGCACCTGCTCTGTCCATAGGTAGTCCTGATGGGTCAAAGTACACTGCTCCAATCCTTGGCACAGTTGAAAATAATCGGCACGGATACTCTCGCAAACCGAGGCTCGGTCAAGATACCGGCCAATAAAGCCGCAGAGAATAGCAGCTTCTTCCTCTGTATAAGTCATAGATACCTCCCATCACACACGATGGGTATTGTACCATACCAGACCGGCAAAGGAAAGGCAAAACTTTTTTACTCTGTGTAGTACACGGGGCGTCCTATGGAGGTGAACCCCGCCAGTCCTGTGATAACCACATTGTTATGCCCGCTGGCGCAATGGATGATGAGCAAATCGCCATTGGCATCTCTACCACCCACGATACCGACATGAGAATTGTCGGGGTAAAACACCAGATCACCGGGCTGAGCGTCCTCCCAGCTTATATCGGTACAATAGCCATGCTGCATGGTGGCTCCCCCGCCGTGGCCGATGATGTAATCGCCGTTTGTAGCGTTATAGAACACCCAATCGACGAACCCGCTGCAATCAACCCCGTAAGGACGATAGGTTCCGGTGGTGGAGCTGCCTGCCGCCGTGACCTGCCGCAGTTCGCCCCACCGTGCGTCCCAACCGATTGTGAGGCTCTTTCCGCCCCAAAAATAATTCACCTTGCCGACAAGAGAACAGGCGGTGCGTACCACCGCTTCACGCTCCGGTGACAAATCTTCCGGCAGATTGCGGATCAGCGCCGCCGTGTCCCCGCTGACGGAGTACACATCTTCAAGCAACTCCAGCAGGAGATCCTGCTGTTCCAGCAGCTCCTCCAGCGCCGCGATCTGGTTGCGGTTAAAGCGGTAGGCGGTTTTCATTTCTTCTGCCGTTTTTGCAGAAATCGTGATATAGAGGTTCCTTTCCGTCCAACCGTCATCGTCCTCGCCGCTGCCGGGATGGTGAATGATCTCAATGCGGTGGGTAATGGTGGTCATATCCCAAAAGACCGCTTTCAGGCGAGCGATGCGGTCAGCGTCCATCGTGGCCACATCTGCGGCGTCCACATCATCGCTGCCCGCTACCTTCACTGCGAACACCGCCAGCACCTCAATCCAATCGGCGGCTTGCCCATCAACGGAAATGGAATCATAGTCATCTGCCGTTTGCAGAGCCTCCAGCCGCTCGTTGAAATCATAATTGACCTGCGCCACCGCAGCGGAGAGCGGCACGACGCCTGCCCCGCGGCTCTCGTTGGAAAAGAGTATGCCGAACGGCGATGCTACAATCGCCGCCACGAGGATCACCGTGAGGAGCAGCACCAGCACCACCGCGCCGCTGCCCGCGGTCAGGAGCGAGCTGACCGCAGACGCCACACCTCGGCCTACGGTCTTTATCGCCTGCACCGCTGATCTGCCCAGCTTCCTTACCGTTTTGCCGCCGTTTTTTGCGGTGTCCTGAAGCATCGCCCGCTGCGCCTTTCTCTGCGCCGCTGCCCTTGCGCGGCGGGTGATGATTGCGTTGTTCGGCGCTGCGTGGCCGGTTGGTCGGACACGCATAGTGCGTGGAGGCTTGGTCATGGTCTGTCCGCTCTTGGGGGTAAACCCGCCCTTGGTTGCTGCGCCCAAATTGCCTTTCTGCGGAGTGGTCATTGTGCCTCCACGGTCAGACGGTGGAGGTACAATGTGCCGCTCTGCTGTTTTTTTCTCGGCAAGGTTCCGCCCATAGGCGGCTTTCGCGTCCCGCACGGCTTTTTGCCGCCCCCGCTCCTGCGGGGCAGCATTCGCGCTTTTGGCGGTATTTGCGTTTTTCGGAGTGAAAGCCTGTTTCCCGACTTCGTTTCGTGCAGCGGTTTGGGCTGGGGAAAAGTCATATTCCGTTGGGGCATTGATAGAGCCACTTTCCGAACCAATCACCATATCTGCCGATTCTGCCGTTCTGTACGCTCTCGCCGTATTTTCTTTGCCCTGCCGCTGCTTTTCCCGGTAGTGCTTCATCATGCGCCGGGAACCATCTGTGGCCAGCGCCGCGCCACGGCGCATATTTTTCTCCACGCGGTCGGTAGCGTAGCGCACAGGATCGCGGCTTTCTGGCTCCTTCTCCCGTTGGCGCTTGTCCATGTGCTTTTTTAGAATGGAATCGGCGTCTTTGGGCTCGGTGTTCTTCAGCTTTGCCTTTGGCGTGTCCATGCCGGGTTTGATCTTCAAGTCCCGCATGGCTTCAGTCCTCACCGGGCTTCGTAGACATTAAGCGGTACAACTCCGTATTTTTCGGCAGCTCATTGGAGAAAGGCACGATAGCCCCGCCCACTCGAATCAATCCGTGGCCTGCCGGGGCATTGTCCACATAGCTCATTTGCGTTTCGGACGCGCCCAGCAACCGGGCAAGCTGCTCCCGATCCGTTGCGGCCTGATTGAGCATCAGCAAAAATTCAGAGTTCGCCAGCATCTGCCGCGCCGTATTGGACAACAAGCACTCGGACAAGTTCTGCGTGATGCCGGTCAGTCTCGCGCCGCTCTTCCGAAACCTTTTCCAGCACCTATACAAAAATTCGCTGCTATAATTGTTGATATTGCTGCTTGTTCCGTTGCCGTTGGCAAAGAAAAGGTAAATTTCGTCGATGTAGACATGGGTGAATTTTCCCGCTTTGCGGTTCTGAATGACGCGGTTATAGATGGCGTCCAGCATCACCAGCAAGCCCACCGATTTCAGATTTTCACCCAAATCCTGAATGTCAAAGCAGAGGATACGGCTTTTCGTGTTGATGTTGGTTTGGTGGGAGAACACATCTAAGCTGCCTGTCGTGAACAATTCCAACGCCAGCGCAATTCGGTGGGCCTCCGGATTGACCTGCTTCATCAGGTCGTCATAGAGATTTTTCAGCGTAGGCGGTTCACCCTGATAATTCTTCAGGTATTCCCGATAGATGTTGCCCACGCTGCGGTCGATGATGGACTTCTCCTGCGGCGCGATCTTATCCGCGCCCATAAGCTGCTCATAGAGCGACATGATAAACTCGGACTTCATCACCAGCGGTTCCTTTCCGTCACCGTAGCCCTCGGACAAGTCCAGCGCATTGATATGGCAGCCGCGAGGATCGGACGCGGAGATGGTAATGACCTCACCGCCCAATGCCTGCACCAGCTCGCCGTATTCGCGTTCAGGATCGACAATGATAATATCGTGGTCCGTAGAAAGGGCCAACGCGGTGACTTCCTGCTTTGCCGCCATGCTTTTGCCGGAACCGGACACACCGGTGATAAAGCCGTTGCCATTGAGTAGGTTCCCGCGATTGCAGATAATGAGGTTATGCGACACGGCGTTGACGCCATAGTAGATGCCGCCTGCGTCCTGAATTTCTTGCGATTTGAATGGCATGAGGACAGCGGTACATTCCGTGGTCAGGGTGCGGGTTGCGTCAATACGCTTTAAGCCGAGGGGCAGCACCGTATTCAGCGCGTCCTCCTGCTGGTAGCGCAGAATGTTAAACTGACAGCCCCGCGCCCGCCCGATAGCTTGCAAGGCTTCGGTGTCCTGGTCAAGCTGTTCGAGGTTATCCGCCAAGTGCGTCAGCGTGACGAGTGCCAGCATCATGCGCTGGTCGCGGCTCATAAGATCGTCCATAAACTCTTTCGTTTCGCTTCGCATCTGCTCTAAGTCGTAGGGAATGTTGGCGGTAAAATTGTTGCGCTGATTTTGCCGCTGCTGCCAGCGGGTAATGTCGGATTCCACGGACATAATGCGCTTGCGAATATCGCTCACCGCTTCGTCCATCGCCACGGGGATAATGTCAATGGAGAGCATCATGTTTCGGGGATAGTCCGTCAGCTCCGTGATCATGCTGTCTGAGATAAAGCTGGCATATTCCCGCAGAAACAGGGTACGGCCCACATGGTTGCCCAGCTCATAATGATTTTTCTGAAAGGCAATGCAGTCCGGAGCGATGCTGTCTCGGAAGTCATGCCCCTTTCGCATGGTGTCCTCCAAATCAAATTGGAAAAGCTGTTCCTCGCCGGGGCGGTAAAAATCATGCAGGAGCCGCAGGCGGTCATTGACCGTAATTTCGCGGACGCTGGACGCCATGCGGGAAAGGCCGGTGGTAAGGTCGGTGCTGACACGGGAGAAAAAAGCGCGTGCTTCTTCAATGCTTTTCTTCTCCACGGAAATTGTGATGTACTTTTCCTGAATGAGATTGTTGCTCTCTGCCGCCTTTTCCAGCAGCAGGTCGTTGTATTCGCCACGGTACTGATCCTGCCCATCGCCTTTCATGGGCATGAGCAGCGTCCGCCCAAAGTCCTTTTGATTGAGCTGCCGGTTGAACAGCGTGATCTTCGCCGTGGCTCCGATAGGGAGTGAGTTCAGGAAGGAGCAGTAGGTCATAAAGAGTTCCCGCTGCTTCTCCGGGGACGCCACGGCATAATTCACATCAAAAAAGCGCCAAGTCTTAGAAAACTTGCCGCTCACCTGAAATACACCGTCTTTGTAAATGCGTTTGATCGGGATAGATTTCTGGACGCTGCGGGGAACGGAAAAGGCGTCCCGCTCCGCGCTGCGCCGATGCTTGAAAAGGGTCAATGTTTCTTCACCTCGCGTTTTATTGCTTCTTCATAGTAGTTTTCCGCTTTCCATACACGCTTGCCTGCCATAATGACCTCGGATTTCAGCCATGCCCACAAAAACTTCTCCAGCGTCAGGCCGTTGTACTGAAAAAATCCGGCAGCGGCCACAGGAGCCGCGCCGACGATGCACACCCAGCTCACCGTTTCCCGATCCAGTACGCGGCTCAGGCTGAAATACAGCGCCACGGCAGCACCCACCGCCAGAACGGAACACACAAACTGCCGCACGGACAGGCCGAAAAAGAGTGTTTCGCGGTAGGCGCGAATTTCCTTGTTGATTTTGATTTCCATACTGTCCTCCTCACAGTCCCAGCATTTCCTTTGCGATATGGTCGGCAGACTTCACCAAACCTACCAGCACCAGCAAATTAAATATGACCTCGCCCAAATAGCTCCATACCTGCGTCACCACCGATGCGCTGCTATCCACCACCGGTGTTCCGTTGGAGGAAAAGGCCGAGAAAATAATGCAGGCCAGTACGATCACCGCACCCTCCATGCACACGCCCACATAGCTCCGCAAAAATGCCTTGCCGAAATGGGAAGTCCCCTCCCCGGCAAAGGACGCCAGCGCCACCGGAGAGAGAGCAGCGTACATATAAATCTTGAAAAAGCGCCCATAGACGGTAAGGATCATAATGAAGGCCAGCACCGTAATGAGCAGGCTTCCCAGCAGCGTTACCAACCACAGGGGGATACTTGCCAAGAAACCGACATCTCCGATGGCGTCCGCAATCTCCTGCGGCAGCGCCACAGATGCACCGGTCAAGCCTCCCACGCTGCCCGCCGCAGTTGCAACGATACCGTTGCACACATCGAATACATCTACCAGCAAATCCATTCCGTAGGTAATACCCAGCTTTGCCAGCACGAAATAGATGAAGTGCCGCAGCAGATGCTCCGGCCTTTGAAACTCCCGAAAGCCGGACGCGCTGCGAAAGATGCCGATGGCAAAGAACAGCACCAGCAGGCCGTAGCCGATAGCCTGCATCCCGCCGTTAATGGTCACAATGGTCTGCCAAATGGTGCCGCCCTTAAAGGTCTGTGGCGATTCCGTCAGTAGTGACCACATTTCCGTCATTTTGGTGTTCCAGACGCCAAATGCGTTGGTCAGGTTTTCAACGATCCAGTTATTATCCAAATTTCACCACTTCCATAATTGTAATGACATTGTATTGACATTTCTCCTTTTCGGTATATACTAAAGTTGAGGTGAATGCTATGAACACGATCAATGTCACATCTGCACCCAAAACCGCAACCTTTCAAATGCGGATCAACCCCGAAGTCAAACAGCGCATGGAGGACATCTATGCCCGTCAGGGTCTTTCCTTCACCGATGCTGTCAACATCTTCATTCAACAGTCCCTGAACATGGAGGGCCTGCCGTTTCTGGCTTCGCCTGAGAATGCAGAATATATGAAAGCAAAAGCTATGCGCCGTCTGCTGGATGAAGCACAAAAAGGCTGGGCGTCCGCCGAAAAGGATGGTTGGGTATCTGAAGAAGATGCTTACCGCACCCTTGGAGTGGTCGAATGAAGCTGAGATATACGCCGGAAGCATTACGCGACCTTCAGGAGATAAAACGGTATATCAAAAGTGAGCTTCATAACCCCACCGCTGCAAACCGGATCACAAAAGCCATCCTCGACGGCTGCGCCCAGCTCAAGCAGTTTCCTGAAATGGGCGTTTCCATTGGGGCAAAGACCGGCTATGAAACTGACCTGCGTATGCTGGTGGTCGAAAGCTATATCGCCCTCTACCGCATTGAAACGGAAGTTATTTCTGTTGGCCGTATCATCAACGCCCGTCAGGACTACATCCGCATTTTGTTTGGAGAAGTCATATCTTAATTAGTGTAACTGCATCCTCTGTTCCCCATGGACAGAGGATGCAGTTTTTTCATCAAATCGCGCCGATGGCGGTCAAAATCTCCTTCGCAAAGGCAATCATCAAACCACCAAAGAGGCAGAGAAAGCCCTGCGTCCGCTGGCTGGCGTCGTGGGACTGGATCGACATACCCACCTGCACGATGCCCCAGCCGAGAATAATGACACCCAAAGCCTTGATGATGCTGAAGATAAAATCAGAAAGGTTATTTACAATGTCCAGCGGATCGCTGCCCGCCGCCATCGCGGGCGTGGCGCAGCAAAAGCAAAGGACAGCAGCACCAGCCGCTGCCCAATAACGCCGCTTCACCTTATTCGGCTTCGTCGGTTTCCAAAGGTTTTTCTTGTTCAGATTCATGTTCTGTATCCTCCATATCAATAAATTCGTAATCGTCCAACGATTTGAACGCATAGGGCAGATCGGGCAGCGCATAATCCGGTGCGCCCTGTGGCTTGTGAATGTACGGCTTTGCCTTACCGTCCGTTGTCAGCTTGATGTTGGGGTGGCGCTTAATGTTGTACTTCTTGTCCAGCACGGGATCTTCGCCGCGAATGAAAAGGATCGCCTGATTGGTTTTCAGCTTGCGTACTTCATCCAGCGTCATCAGGTCGCGGCCCGTCTGCTGGAAGTTGGTGGAGCTGGAGCCGCTGCGCCCTTTCGTTTCCCCTCGTGTGCGGGTGGCGATGGTTTCCTTGCCCAGCAGCTTCACGATAAACTCCAGCGAGGTCGGTTCGTTGCCGCCGCCGAGGAACAGAAGCGTGTCGCAGTTGCCGATGATCCCCTCCCACTCCTTTTCATACAGCGCCTTGATCTGCTGGATGTTCTGGACAATGATGTTGAGGCCGATATTGTAGCTGCGGCAGGTAGCCAGAATCTTCGGATAGCTCTCCGGCTGCGCCACATTCGCCCATTCATCTTGAATGACGCGCACAGGGACGGGGAGCCGCCCGTTGTACTTTGTGTCCGCCCGCAGGTATAGCTCCTGAAAGCATTGGGTGTAGAGCATACCCACAAGGTAGTTCATGCTGCTGTCGTTGACGGGGATCAGACAAAAGATGGCTTTTTTCTTCTCACCCAAACTGCCAAAGTCCATTTCGTCCGTCCTTGTCATGTCTGCATATTGCGGAATGTTGAAGGTGGCCAGCCGCACAGCGGCAGTCACCACAATGGACTTCGCTGTTTTGCCCGCCGCCTGCTTAAAAATCTTGTATTGCTTCACCGCAACATGGTTGGGCTGTTCTTCTTCCAATGCCCGAAAGAGCATATCCAGCGGACTGCGGTATTGGTCATCGTCCTCTTTGACCTCTGCAAAGTTCATCATGTAAATCAGCATTTCAAAATTCTGTTCCTCCGGTGGGGCCTCGCTGATGAGGTACAGCATGAGGGCGGAATCCAGCGCGATCTCGCCTTTCTCCCAAAACGGATCATTTCCGGCAGCGTTGCGGGGCGTGGTATTTTTAATAAGGTTGTCGATCAGCGTCAGCACATCCTTTTCGCTGCGAATGTACGCAAAGGGGTTATATCCGTCGGACTGGCCGGGATCAATGAGATTGAACACGCGGACTTCATATCCCATCGCCGCCAGCAGCCCGCCCGCAGAGCGCAGCAGCTTTTGCGATAGGTAATCCTTTGAAGTAATCTCCAGATTTTCCCCCGCTTAGCACCGTGCGCGAACCTTTCGGTTCACACGGCGCCCCATCAATGTTTACCTATATTCGAGTTTACAGTTGCCAGCCAATAACCGGAACTTATTGAGTTTCACCATGTTCAGCTTACAGTTCTTCAGCTTTTCAAGATATTTGCGGATGATTACTGGATCAGTTGCGTGAACGAGTTTATGCACATCTCCCGTTACCAGCGCCAGATTAGAGTAGTTGTCTTTTCCACCGCTGGTTTTGGGCGTAATGTGGTGGACTTCCATTTCACCTAATAGCAGAGGCTCTTTACAGATTGCACACTTGCCACGCTGAGCGACATAAAGGGAGATGCGGTTATCGTTCAGCTCGGTGCTTTGCCCCTGTATCGGGTGCTCCATGAGCTTTTGCAGGGTTATAGGATTAACTGCCTTTTGCAGCTCATGGATTTTAGCCCGTCCTTTTTCAGAGTAATTGCAAATATCTGGGGAAAAACACATCGGAGGCGTGGTCTTTACTCCGTTGATTGGAAAGAGTGCCAACCCCGCCACATTAAATATTTTTCCTGTAAAATCGCCATAGAATTGCTGAAATGCCTGACTTCGCAGGCCGGTTTTGCTGCGATGACTTTTTGTTCTGCATAAAAGTGTCTTTCTGACATCAAAGGCGATTCGGTCAAAGTCGAGATATACGTTGGTTGCGATTTTGTAGTATTCATGCAGTCCCAGCACCATAGCGTTAAACTGCATAACGCTCCATTGGTTCGGCTCTCTGCCGATTCGACCAATGGCCTCTCGTATGTTTTCTCTGCACTTTTTCTGCGCCTTGTCTGCCATGTGTGATTTCAACACCCATTTTCCGCTCTTTGGGCGGAGCTTCAATTTGAAACCGAGGAAGTCTGAATATTCCTTTTTCAGATTGACGATTTTGGATTTCTCCGGGCTGATTTCCAGCCCCAACCGTTCTTTCAGCCACATTGTTGTTGCGGTAAATATTCTTTCTGCATCACTGCGGCATTTACAAAACAGCTTGAAGTCGTCCGCATACCGTACAATGAAAACCTCTTTCATGTGGCTTGTCCTACGGAGATTTTGGTAGCGGGATACCTCATGTGTGTAATTTGTTTTGGTTGGAAACGCTTCCCATTGGCTGACAATCCACCAGTCCAGCTCATTTAATACCACATTGGATAACAGGGGGCTGAGAATACCGCCTTGCGGTACACCCTTTTTGGGCACACCTTCACCTTGAATGGGTGCTTTCAGCATTTTGGACAAAACGCATAGTAACCGTTTGTCCTGTATGCCCAGCGTCCAAAGCTGCTTCAGGAGCTTTCCGTGGTTTACATTGTCAAAGAAGCCTTTAATATCAACGTCAACCACAAAGCGGTATTTTGAGATATTCACAAGGAACATCGCCCTTGCTACCGCATGATGGGCGCTCCGATTGGGCCGGAATCCATAGCTGTGTTTGTGGAACCTTGCTTCACAGATTGGCTCCAACACTTGCTTGATACATTGCTGGATCATGCGGTCTTCTATGGTGGGGATACCCAGCGGGCGCATACGTCCATCCGGTTTTGGGATTTCAACACGGCGTACTGCGTGAGGATGAAAATTTTGCAGCCGCTTCCGCACATAGGCAACCAGTTCCTCCGGTCGTTTCTCTCCCACTTCTATGATAGTGGTTGAGTTTACGCCTTTGGTCTTGCTTCCCTTGTTCTTCTTGATGGCACGGTAAGCCAGCAGGATATTTTGCTCGCTGGTAATCAACTCCATCAAGTGTGTAAAGACTTCGCCGTGTTGACTTTTCTCGTATAAATCGTCAAATAATTCTTGGGTGTTATAATACTCGTTATTTCTGAGGGGTTGCTTTTTCTTTGGTTGATTGACTGCCATAAGTCGGCTTGCTCCATTTCCTTGAAGTTCGCCTCTCTTAGTCATACTCGAACCTTATGCAGAATGATTTTGTTCATTTGAACTGTAAATTCGATTTATTGTAAAACACTGACTGACGGCTATCCCTCCACGGCTTTGTTAGCTCCGCTTCATTGGTACTATGCCGCCACATTCACCAGCGCAAGGCAGGTTGTATCCGAAGATTTTTCCCTGCCGCCGCTTCACAGAGGTCAAGCTCTCCGCGTCGCTGGCTTACCACGTTCCGATTACCCTATCCTTATTCGGCATCCGTAGGTCTTCTCTATAAGCCTGCCTGCTTGCCGCCGCCTGTAACGGCGCAGGGACTTTCATAAAGGCAGAGTTTTACTCATCCCCACAGGCCTCACACGATGGTGAGATTGGCCGGTTAGACCAATACCCGATTTAGACCCGTACAATCGAGAATACGCCTCCGCCATGTTGTTGCATAGCGGATTCTAACCATAGATGCTTACTTGGACTCCCGGCCTATCACGCACTCGACCACCTCTGGTTCGCTGTTCCTGTACCGCTTTCGCGTCTTTAGGGTACGCTCTCAGCCGACTTCACCGAGCTTATGACGCTTTGGCACTTGGCTGCCGCCACGCCATTCGGAGTATTAGAGCAGGCGTTTCCGGGCGTTACCCCATCGTTCCACCTGTCGGATAATCAGTTCTATGAAACCATATTTTTTTTCAGAAGCTCCTTTCGTTCTTCATTTCTTTTGGCTCCACGCCTAACCTTTTCAGTTAGGAACGTGTCGCACCCCCCTTGGGATCGGTAATGAGGTAGGAACAATTCGCGCTGTAAACGCCGGGTTTGCAAAAAAAGCGGGTTTTACCGGAGCCGGAGCCGCCTACCACCAGAATGTTCATGTTGCGCTGGGTGATATAACCGTCCATACCCAGCCGGACGCGCTGTGTCAGAATGATGTTGGCGTCCTTATGCTGACGATCCATATACTTTCGGTTCAGTTCCTTGTGATCACCCCATTTGGCGCTGCCGTATTCCTCGCCCGGTCGTCGGTTCTCTCGGCTGGAGT
>CAVBJJ010000046.1:4174-12713 GCA_963595735.1 bacterium | reverse complement strand
ATAAAAATCTCCCGGTAACGGAAGTGAAATTACCGGGAGAAGGAGGAACAAAAAACGCTGCAAACCCCGAAAAAAGGCTTGCAGCGGTGCTTTCTGGCGTCCCAGAGAGGATTTGAACCTCCGACCCCACGCTTAGGAGCTACATCGTTCGGGTCGTGCCTTATAGTACACCGTGCTTCAAAATGTCCGCAAACCCGCATGAATACTGACTTTTTTATCGAACTGCTTGTTGCGGAGTATCTGAAAATATCGTCTAATATTGGCTCGTTTTGCACTCAAATCGAACCTGCTATTAGACAAATATTAGACAGATTTTTAGCTGTCACCCCAAACACAGGGGACTCTTTGGAACTATCTTACCCTATAATTTGACATTGTTCAAGAGGAAGAAAGCGTAAGCTGACTTCCTCTTGTTTTTATATACAGATACAGGAGGTGACACCCTTGCCACTAAATCTACCCTACTACTACGGCCACGCTGGTGAGCAATACGCTTTCTTTCGTATCCCCAAATTACTGCTGACCGATGACCGCTTTGCAGAAATCTCGACCGATGCAAAGCTACTGTATGGATTGCTGCTTGACCGTATGGAGCTGTCCTATCGGAACGGTTGGATCGACGAGCAGAATCGCGTCTTTATCATCTTCACAGCGGAGGAGGTCATGTCTACCCTGCGCTGCCGTTCTGAAAAAGCGGCACGGCTTTTTGCTGAATTGGACAGCGCCAAGGGTATCGGCCTGATTGAGCGTAAACGGCAAGGGCTGGGACGCCCTACGCTGATTTATGTGAAAAACTTTTCCGGTGCGTAATATGGCATATTCAGACCTTGATGCGCCATTTTCACCGCAGGATTATTCTGCAATTTCCAGAGATTCGATAATCGAATTTCAAGACATTCGATTTCCGAACTTCTGGGCATTCGATAATCGAAATCTAATAAGACTGAGATATAGCAAGACTGAGAATAGAAAGAATACTACCCGAAAAAGAAATAACTGTGAGAAGGAACAGCTTTGTTAGAACAGGAGCCGCAAGGCTTCTTTTTTTGTTGGAGGAGGTGTCCCGTTGAAAACGATAGCACTGGCAAATCAAAAGGGCGGCGTCGGCAAAACCACCACAGCCGCCAGCCTCGGCATTGGTCTTTCTCGGCAAGGTAAAAAAGTCCTGTTGATCGACGCCGATGCACAAGGCAATCTCACGCAGATGTTAGGCTGGTCGCAGCCTGACGAATTATCCCCCACGCTCTCCACGCTGATGGAAAAAATCATCGCGGAGCAGCCTATCGCCCCCGGTGAGGGAATCCTGTCCCACCCGTCCGGTGTCCATCTTGTACCCGCCAATATCGAACTGTCGGCGCTGGAGGTCACGCTGGTCAACACCATGAGCCGTGAAACGGTACTGCGGCAATACCTGTCCACCGTGGCAGACCGCTACGATTACGCGCTCATCGACTGTATGCCCTCGCTGGGTATGCTGACGATCAACGCCCTGACCGCTGCGGACAGCGTGATTATTCCCGTGCAGGCGCAGTATCTTCCAGCCAAAGGGCTGGAACAGCTTTTGCGAACCATCACCCGCGTCAAGCGGCAGCTCAACCCGAAGCTGGAAGTGGACGGTATCTTGCTCACGATGGTAGACAGCCGTACCACGCTGGCGCGGGAGATCAACGGCCTGATCCGCAAGACATACGGCGGTCATGTTTTCGCAAGTGAAATCCCCCGTTCCATTCGGGCGGCGGAAATCAGCGTGGAAAACAAAAGCATTTACGACCACGACCGCAGCGGCAAGGCGGCGCTGGCGTATGAAAATCTGACGAGGGAGGTGTTGAACATTGGCAAGCAAATTAAGCGGCATCGAACTGACCCGGTACGATGACCTGTTCAAGACAGATGCGGAGCGCGAAGCCGACCGGCAGGAGCGTATTCAGATCGTCCCCGCTGCGGAGGTTTTCCCATACTCCCGCCAGCCGTACACCATCGACCGCCCCACACCCGATTTGGTGCGGCTCATGGACAGTATTGAACATATCGGAATTGCCGAGCCGCTGATCGTCCGCCCCCGTGATACCGGTGGATATGAAATCATCTCCGGGCATCGGCGGGATTACTGTGCGAAAGCCGTGGGACTGGATACCCGTCCGGTCATTGTACGCAATTACAGCGACGATGAAGCGGACATCCTTGTGGTGGATTACAACATTAACCGCGAGGATTTACTTCCCAGCGAGAAAGCCAAAGCCTACAAGCTGAAGCTGGACGCCATGAAACGGCAGGGGCAAAAACGCGAAAGCACTTCTCCCCAAAATGGGGAGAAGTTAAAAGCAAACTATTCCGTTAGTGTACTCAGCGAACAAGTTAAGGAGAGCGCAACACAAATCCAGCGGTATATACGCTTAAATTTTCTTATTCCACCGCTTATTGATGCCGTTGATAATGGCGCTTTGAAACTTGCACCTGCCGCGGATTTTATCTCTCACCTGTCCGAGAAAGAACAAACCTACCTCCTGCTGGTCATGGAGCGAGATGAAGTGTCCCCGTCGCTGGGACAGGCCCAACGACTCAAACAGATCAGCGCCGAGGGTAAATTGGAGAATAACATTATCGACATGATCATGCGGGAAGAAAAGCCATTGGAGCGCAAGGTCACGATCCGCAATGACCGCCTGCAAAAATACTTTCCATCCAGCTACACCCCGAAGCAGATGGAAGATGTTATTATCAAGCTGCTGGAAGGCTGGCACCGCAAGCGCCAGCAGGAACAGAGCCGTTAGATTGGGATTGGTCTTTTCTCTCATCTCAAAAATGGAGGTCAGCATGGAAATTGATAGATGGGTAGGGCCATACAAGGTACGGGCATTCCCGTGGATAGAAAAGAATTTAATCTATTTCAATGTGCGCTGTTACGCTCCGGGGCAATCATTGGAAAAGCCTCCAGTGTTGGATCAAACGGTTTACATTACTAACGATGCGGCTGGGCGTCGGTTGGTATTTGAATTTACGCACACGCTTGCTACATATGTGGAAGAACTCGCTCACCGTATGAACATAGAGCAGAGTAAGTGTGCCAATACACAAGGAAACCGTTCCGAAAACAGGATTATCATTTCGGCAGAAAGTATTCCGCCCAATTTACTGGCCGCAAAACCACACCATAAGCAATTCAGGCAGCGAGATAAGAGCCATAACGAGCCGGAAAGATAGCTGCCTGCTAAAACAAGACTGGAGGTGTTCTCATTCAACAAACAGATTTTCCACGCCGTATCCCTCTCTGGCGGCAAGGACAGTACCGCTATGCTGCTTTTAATGATCGAGCGTGATATGCCTATCGACATGGTTTTAACAGCGGATACCGGCATGGAGTTTCCTGAGATGTATGACCATCTGGCAAAGCTGGACGAGCATCTTTACCATGAGCGCGGCATCCATATCACCACGCTACAGCACCCGAAAGGCTTTGAATACCTGATGTTTGAGGAAGAAAAGCAAAAGCCATCTTCCATCGAAAATCGGCAAAGGCTGGGCGTTCCGCTCTACGGGAACGGCTGGCCCGGCGTCAAAGTCCGGTGGTGTACCGGCCAGCTTAAAACGCATCTTATCACCAGAGAGGTCAACCGGATCAAAGGTGAGTATCAGGCGCTCCACTATGTCGGCATCGCAGCGGATGAACCGAAGCGGATCAAAAAAGAGCAATATCCGTTGGTGGATTGGGGTATCACCGAAGCAGAGGCATTGCAAATATGTTACGACCGTGGTTATGATTGGGGCGGACTATATAAAATCTACCATCGCTGTTCCTGCTGGTGCTGTCCCCTCCAGCGGATCGACGAACTGCGAAAGCTGCGGCATCACCACCCGGAATTGTGGAAAAGGCTCCGCGATATGGATCAGCGGGCCATCGCACAATTCGGGCATAACCCATTGGGGCAATTCAAACAAGATTGGACAGTAGAACGATTGGAACAGAGATTTGCAGCAGAAGATGCTCAGATCTCTGTTTTTCTATCTTCTGGAAAGGACAGCACTATGACAGAAAAGCAGAAGCAGGAGTGCAGCGAGGTGGAAACCATGCTGCAAGGCACACCGAAGCAAAATGTTCTGATCTCCTTTGACGGTAAACCACCGAAAACGCTGGAGGAATTGGAAAAGGAACAGCAGCGGCGAAAAAAGAGACACAAGGATCGAGGTGAAGCACGATGACCGACCGCGAGCCGGTAAATATCATGGGCGTTACCGCCTTTCCAAATCCTGACAAGGACAAGCGTGTGATCCGCTTCATCGACAGCGATTACCATATACTCTTTACCATCAAGGACGGGGAAAGCATCGTCATCACCCGTTTTGACGGTGAGAAGCTGATCCTGCCATGCACCTACATTGACGATTGTCATACCCGCATTGGCAGCTCCGTCTGCCATATCTGTGAATTTGCAGAAATGCAGGAACGCAACGGCAATCTCTATGTTCCCAGCACGCCGAAAATCAGCGACGAGATCGGCACCTATGAAATCTACCAAATCCCCATAATTGCTGATGTAGGCTACTGTTTCCAGCCTTATGCGGAGGCAAAAGGAAAAATCCAGAACGCTGATTATCGGCGCACCTATGCCGGTATGTTTGCGAAAGATAATACGCTGGAGCATCTTTGGACAAAGCACAACGGCGACCGCCGACCCTTTGCCCGTCAGATGCGCTCCATGTCCATGAGCGATGTTGTGGTACTGACGCAAGCCGGAAAGAAAACGGCCTATTACGCAGATACCATCGGCTTTAAGGAAGTACCGGAATTTCTGGTACAGCCGCAGAGAACAAAAAACAAACGAAAAGAGCGAGGTGCAGCAAGATGAGCTACGACGCGAAGAAGGTGACTTATCAGGAGGTCACAATTTTAGGCAAGCCTGCCCTGTTTACCGAGTGCCGCTTAGACAGATCCACCGTGCCGGAGGGAGTGTTCCGCTACGAGATGCGTCACGGCGACGAGGACTGGAGCGAACCTGTCACGCTGTCTCGGAGCATTGTGGTCAATTATTACGGTTCTGTCCTCACCCGTGAGCCATTCCAACTCCCCATTGAGGGCTGGATTCCATTAGAGAGCGACAGTCTATCCTTTCAGGACGGCGGTTGCCGCACCATTGCAGAGTTTCAGCAGAAATATCCCGCCAGCAAGAAAGGTGTCATTGATTTTTACTGTGTCAACGATCCGCCGCTGCACGACCTCTACTTCTCCCGCAGCGAGGAACAGGACAAGGCCATTGGCTGCGTCGGACACCTGCGCGGTGATTTTGGCAGCGGAAAGCAATTTTTCACAACATGGTGGCCGCACCAGAACGATGTGCTGAACACACCGGCATTTAAGGCAGATATTGACCGTGCGGTGAATTGGCTGCGGGAACAGCCAGATTCCCCACTGCGGGATTTTGATACCATGAAACGCTGCTGCAACCGTTATGAGAGAGCCTGCACCATCAAACAGGCGAAACTCCCATCCTGCGGCTTCATGGTAAAGACAAAGCAGTATGTGTATATGCTCCGCTGCACGCCGGTCAAAGGGGACTATCAGTTTTATATTTACTGCTACCAGAGGAAGCCGTTTGAAAAGGCTCAAAAAGAGCAGCAAAAGAATGACCGGCTTCAAACGAAAAAACGGACGGAGCCGGAGAGATAGGAGGTGTCCATTTGCCCACCAAATTTCAGCTTATTACGGAGCTGTATAACCAAACCGTGCGGAGTGTCACCGGCAGCTATCAAAGCTGGACAGGCTTCCTGCGCGCTGCCTGCTATAACTACAAATGCTCTTTTGACGAGCAAATTTTGATTTACGCCCAACGCCCGGACGCCACCGCTGTTCTCGAAATGGAACGGTGGAATAATCGGTTTGGCCGCTGGGTGAATCGCGGGGCCAAGAGTATCGCGGTTTTCAGCGATGACGGACAAAACTGCCTGAAGCTCTATTTTGATGTATCCGATACGCATGCATCCCGCTTTGCCCGCCCGTTGCCTATCTGGACAATGCAGCCCGTGTTTGAGCCGGAGGTCATTGAAACCTTAGAAGCCACCTTTGGCGACCTTGCCGAAAAAGAAAATCTTGTGGACGCGGTGCGCTCCGCCTGTCACAATGCCGTAGTGGACAACATCACGGACTACCTGCAAGACCTCCGCGACTGCCGCGAGGACAGTCTGCTGGAGGAACTGGACGACCTCAATCTGGAGGTGTTCTATCGGGACGCGCTGGAGGTCAGCGTGGCGTATATGCTGCTCACGCGCCTCGGCCTGCAGGCGGATGATTATTTCACCGCCGACGAGTTTGCCCATGTTTATGAATTTAACACGCCCCGCACCATCAATGCCCTCGGCATCGCCACCAGTGACATCGCGGAGATGGGACTGCGGGAGATCAGGCGAACGGTCATACAAGCTCAGCGAGATCAATTTTTTGCAAACCGTGAAAAAAGCGGTTATGATGGCCGCACAGAACAACACGAAACACCCCATGAAAGGAGCGAACAGCATGGAGGTCACTTACAGGATGCAGAACGGCTATCAGGTGCCGAACCTGCTGATGCCGCAGACGCCGGAGGTTCATCTGGGCAAGTACGCGGAGCTGCGTCGGCAGTACCTGATGAAGCGCCGCAGGGTGCTTTACACCAATCTCAAGACCAGCGGCAAGCTGACGGAGCATCTGGCGGAGATCGAGCAGAGCGCGCAGAAAATGGTGGAACAGACCGTGATGCAGATGGCACAGACCGAGGGCGTGACGGAGGAACTGAAAGCGACCGATCCGCTGCGCTGGACGGGCCTGATGAACAATCTCCGGCACAGCGCGGAGGAACTGGTGCTGAACGACCTGATCTACGCCTGACAACCGAAGAACCCACAGAGGCAGGAAGTGATGAACTTCCTGCCTCCGCTGTTACAGATACGGCACGACCGACCGTAAAAGAACTGTTCGAGCAGTACAAGCAGATGGTTACTGCCGCATTGGTAAAAGACACGGCGTTTGTCAATGCCTGCCGCAATTCAGATCGTGAAAATGCCCTTATGGAAGGGGCAGACGCAATCCGGCGCATTGTCAATGAAAGCGGCGATTTGCAGCTTGCAAAGCTCTACTTTGATATGCCAGCCTTCCATAACCGGCTGCATCAGGAGCTTTTAGAGGAAACTTATCCGAAGCTGGCAAACGCAGCAGACCACAGTCTGTTCAAGCCCTATCAGGTTGTCGTCTATCACCATTACGAAAACGGCTTTGACGAGAGGTTGGAGTATCAAACGCTGGAAGAAGCGGAGACTGTGGCACAGGGCTATGTTGCCGGCGCGATGGAGGAAGATGGCTTTGCATACGACGGTGCTGCTGTCTATGACGCCGAAACGCGCCATTGTCTCCGCGTTTACGGTGACTACCCCGACAAAATGGCACAGCAACAGGCAGCAGCATTTGCGTTGGAGCATGGCACCATACCCCCCAGCGGCAAGAGACTTCCTGCCTTTCTGGATATGCACCTCATTGAAGCCAATTTGCTGGACGATGGCGGGCGTAAGCATAAGCGGCAAGAGATTTTTGAATATTTCCAGAGCCACAAGAGCCTTGCGGAACGCACAGAATTTCTAAAAAACAGCTACAACGATATATGGGTGGAAGTCCTGACGGACGGTGTTCGGTCAGGCTACCACGCCGAGAAAGACGGACTCAAGATGTGGGAGGGAAGCTACCTCTCCCGCACCTCGGAGTCCGTTTTTTCATGGGCGGTCATCACCGAAATGACCGAGGGTCTGATTGAGCGTGGGGAGTACAAGATCAAGCTGGGTCTGCAAAACGCCCCCATTGTCGCGGAGCAGCTTGCCCTATTTGACATGGGCGGCAATACGCCTATATACGAAGCTCCGGCAGACGCCCCCTCCGGTATTCTGGCCCCAGCCCACACGGTGCCGCAGGCAGTCATCGACCTGACGCTCTGCACGGGCGGCAACGAGCCCAATAGCGCAGAGCGCATTGCGGTGTTCTATATGCGGGAGCGTCCGGAGCAGGAAAATATAGAGTTTCTGTGTCGGGAGTTTGGCACGGAAAACGGGCGCGGCATCGAATACGAGGGCCGCAAATACGCCGTGTGGTTCATGGAAGATGGCATTCACCTTGCCAAAGGCGATAGCATCCGCACCGGATACAGCAAAACCGTGGTCACATGGGAGCAGGCGTCGGCCCGTATTCTGGAACTGCTGGAGGCTGGGACTTATCTCTCTGCCTCCGAGCTGGCACAAGCCCCGGATAAGGTACTGCATGAAGCAATGGACGCTCTCCTGATGACAGCCCGTGAACTGACTGAGGACGGTCGTAAGTTGGGCCTTTTTCCGCAGACATTAGCGATCCATGACCAACGCAAGGGCTACCCGGAACTGGACGAGGATATGGTCGCGTTCGCAAAGGCGGAGGGTGGACTGCAAACGCTGGCGCAGGAGTATGATGCTTTTCTCAACGCCTATGCCGCAGTCCCAGCCATTATGCGCTACCGCATCAGCGGCTATAATACGCACCGGATCGGTATTGTGC
>CAVBJJ010000046.1:0-4127 GCA_963595735.1 bacterium | reverse complement strand
TTCCTGCGGCAATGCAAAATGTTCATCACGCAGGACGAGATCGACGGCTTTTTCCTCTGTGACCATCTGGATAGCCGACTGGCCGTATATTCCCACTTCTGCTATCCCCACACATCGGAGGAGCATCAGAAATTCATCAAATCCTGCTTTGGAGAGTACAGTGGCAGTGGTCGTGCCGGATACCAGAGTACGAAAACATACAAGGGCCTGGAATATGAGCGTGACTACAATTCCAGACAATATGATACCGTCCATCTGACCATTCCAAATGTGGTCAAGGAGTATGAGCGCCTGATCGCGCAGAAGCGGTATCCCGGCGAGGACGCTATCGCAAAGATTCCTGAATACGAGCAAAATCAACTGGCGCGGATTATTTACAGCGGTTTTTATGATGCGTCGGACGATACAACGCGTCCTTATCCAAAGGGTGCGGACTTTTATGATGCGGTTCCTATTATTGAAAAGCAACTGGAAGATAGGGGCAAAGCTGCGGAAATGTTGGCGGCGCTGATCTCCCGACTGGACGGTTTGACAGACAACGACCGCTATTATGATTCCGTTTGCCGTGCAAAAGAGCGGCTTGCTGAGTATGTAAGCGGAACTTTCAGTCTGTTCAACCATCGGTACGATACGCCGCAGCAGGCACACTCAGCCGAAAACTCTCCTAAGCCGGAACCCGTGCCGCAAGGAGCTGCACCGTCTACGGAATCAGAAGTACCCGAACCGCTCGCCATCGGTACACGCCTGACCATAGATGGGCGGCAGTTTGAAGTGGACAGCGTAAACGATCATACACAAAATGTATCGCTGCGGGATATGACCTTTGAAGGCGGGACAGGATTTCCCATCTTCCGAAAGGAATCCATCGCCTATGTCCGCGCTCACATGGCGCAGCCGGACATAGCGCAGGAAACCGAAGCACCGCAGGCGGGCAAGCCGCCTGCGATACTCACCCCGCCGAAAAAGAAAAAACGGAACACGCTGGCTTACCCGCTGGACGCAGATGGCCGGAACTATCGCATCACCGATGACCATATCGGAGAGGGCGTGCCGCTGGAGCGTTTTCAGCACAATTTGGACGCGATCCGCACCCTGAAAACGGTGGAGGCGGAGAACCGCAGCGCCACCGCAGAGGAACAAGCGGTGCTGGCACAGTATGTCGGCTGGGGCGGTCTGGCGGACTTCTTTGATGAGAAAAATCCTCGTTACGCTGAACTGAAAGACCTGCTTACCGATACCGAGTATGCCGCAGCCCGTGAATCCACACTCACGGCGTTTTACACGCCGCCTGTGGTCATCCGCAGCATCTACGCCGCGCTGGGGCAGATGGGTTTCACACAGGGCAACATCCTGGAGCCATCCTGCGGCATTGGCAATTTCCTCGGTATGCTGCCGGAAAGCATGAGCGGCAGCAAGCTATACGGCGTGGAGCTGGACGATCTCTCCGGTCGCATCGCCCGCCAGCTCTACCAGCGCAGCAGTATTGCGGTGCAGGGCTTTGAGAAAACCGCTTTTCCGGATAATTTCTTTGATGTTGCCATCGGCAATGTCCCCTTCGGTCAGTTTCATGTGGCAGATAAACGCTATGACCGGCTGAATTTCCCCATCCACGAGTATTTCATCGCCAAGGCTCTTGATGAGGTCAGACCGGGCGGCGTCATCGCCGTAGTGACCTCCAGCTTCACGATGGACAAGCAGACCTCGTCTGCCAGAAAGTACATCGCGCAGCGGGCGGAGCTGCTGGGCGCGATCCGACTGCCCAACAATGCGTTCAAAGCTGCGGCGGGAACGGAGGTCGTGTCAGACATTTTGTTCCTCCAAAAGCGTGAGCGCATGGTGGATATTGAACCGGAGTGGGTACACATTCCTGCCAACGCAGACGGTATCCAGATGAACCGGTACTTCCTCGACCACCCCGACATGGTGCTGGGCGAGATGCGAATGGTGTCTGGGCCATTCGGCCCCACGCCTACCTGCGCGCCCTATCCGGATCAATCTTTAGAGGAACTTCTGGCAGAGGCCATTCAGAACATCCACGGCGAGATCACCGCCTATGACCGCGAGGAGGAATTAGAGGGCGAGGATCATTCCATTGAAGCCGACCCTGCTGTCCGCAATTTTTCCTACACCGTGGTGAACGGACAAATCTACTACCGTGAGAACAGCCGCATGAACCCCGTGGAGGTGTCCAAGACCGCCGAAAGCAGAATCCGCGGCATGATCGAGCTGCGGGACTGTGTGCGGACGCTGCTGGAGTACCAGACTGAGGACTATCCCGAAAAAGAGATCAAAGACCAGCAGGCCAAGCTAAATGTTCTCTATGACGCCTTTACCCGTAAATACGGGCTCATCAATTCTCGCGGCAACGCCATCGCGTTCGATCAGGACAGCTCCTACTTCCTGCTCTGTTCATTGGAGATATTGGACGAGGAGAAAAATCTGAAGCGCAAGGCCGACCTGTTCACCAAGCGTACCATCCGCAGCCACAAGCCTGCTGAAAAGGTGGATACGGCGGTGGAGGCGTTGGCGCTGTCCATCGGAGAAAAGGCCCGCGTGGACATGGCGTACATGAGCAGGCTCACCGACAAGGACGAGGAAACCCTGTTTTCCGACCTCAAGGGCGTGATTTTTTTGAACCCCGCTCATACCAGCGAAAATGACGGGCAGGAAAAATACCTCCCTGCCGATGAATACCTTTCCGGCAATGTCAGAGAAAAGCTGGAATGGGCAAAACGCAGCGCAAAGTTGTATCCAGAGGATTATACCGTAAATGTTCAGGCTTTGGAGGCTGTGCAGCCAGTAGACCTTACCGCCAGCGAGATCTCCGTCCGGCTGGGTGCAACATGGCTGGACACGGAATATGTCCGCCAATTTATCTTTGATACTCTGAATACACCCCGCAGCGCCCGTTTCAAAATGAAAGTCCACTACTCCAATATCACCGGCGAGTGGCGCATTGAGGGCAAGAATCAGGATCGCGGCAATGTAAAGGCCATCAGCACCTACGGAACCAAACGCATCAATGCCTACGAGATCATCGAGGAGAGCCTGAACCTGAAAGATGTTCGCATTTTTGATTACCAATACGATGAAGAAGGGCGCAGAGTTGCCGTTCTGAATAAGAAAGAGACTGCTATCGCACAGAGCAAGCAGGAACTCATCAAAGAAGCCTTTGCCGAATGGATCTGGAAGGACATTGATCGGCGCGAAGCCATCTGCCAGACCTACAATATCCTGTTTAACAGTAATCGGCCCCGTGAGTACGATGGCAGTCATATCAATTTCAACGGCATGAATCCGGAAATTACGCTCCGCAAGCACCAAGTCAACGCCATCGCCCACATCCTCTACGGCGGGAATACCCTGCTGGCCCATGTGGTGGGTGCAGGCAAGACCTTTGAGATGGTCGCGGCTGCGATGGAAAGCAAGCGGCTGGGGTTATGCCAAAAATCCCTGATCGTCGTCCCCAACCACCTGACGGAGCAGTGGGCAAGCGACTTTTTGCAGCTCTACCCTGCGGCAAATATTCTTGTTGCCACGAAAAAGGACTTTGAAACCAAGAACCGCAAAAAGTTCTGCGGGCGCATTGCCACAGGAGACTATGACGCCATCATCATCGGCCACAGCCAGTTTGAAAAGATTCCCATGAGCGCGGAACGGCAAAAGGCCATTCTGGAGCAGCAGATCGACGAAATTATGATGGGCATTTCCGAAGCCAAACGAGAAAAAGCGGAAAATTTCACCATCAAACAGATGGAGAAAACGAAGAAGGGCCTGCAAGGTAAGATCGACAAGCTGAACGACCAGAGCCGCAAGGACGATGTGGTCACCTTTGAGGAGCTGGGCGTTGACCGTATCTTCATTGACGAGGCCCACTACTATAAAAACCTCTTTCTTTACACGAAGATGCGGAATGTGGGCGGTATCGCACAGACGGAAGCGCAAAAATCCAGCGACTTATTTATGAAATGCCGCTATTTGGATGAGATCACCGGAGGGCGCGGCATTATTTTTGCCACCGGCACCCCTATCAGCAACAGCATGGTGGAGCTTTACACCCTTCAGCGGTATTTGCAGATGTCGGCATTGGAGGAGCAGGGCCTACAGCACTTTGACGCATGGGCGGC
>CAVBJJ010000045.1:0-13081 GCA_963595735.1 bacterium | reverse complement strand
CGCGGCGGTTTATCTGATTGAGGCGGGTCTTGACCCCCTCAAACTCCCCCGCTGCTGCGGAGACTTCTGCCGTCTGCCTATTTCTTTGACAGCCTCAATATAATAATGTAATATAGAAACATTTTATCGTCGATGCCATATGGTCTCGGCGATTTTTTTATGCCCATTTTTCTTTTGGCACGGAAAAGTACGGCGCGTTCGTCAGCCTGCGGCAAATTCCGCGGAGAAAATCGGCTACACTGACAGGGCAAAAAAACAGCAAGAGGAAGGGGCGCGATTGCCAAAGCAAAACGCGGGGGAGGACCCTTCCTCTTGCATATGTGCTCTGCCGCGGAGGCAGCAGAGCCTTGTGGGGGGTATACACAGGG
Organism: bacterium; assembly: GCA_963595735.1. GTDB lineage: Bacteria > Bacillota > Clostridia > Oscillospirales > Oscillospiraceae > CALWOS01. The sequence goes on along the minus strand of CAVBJJ010000045.1, from coordinate 12,713 downwards.
AGTTGCGGGTGTATTGGTTTACCCCGCATTTTTCTCCTGTGCATCGGTGATAGTAGGCTGTGTCTTCTGCTTGTCCTCTTGCTCCTTTTTGAGCGATTCCAGTCCGCGACGAATCAGCTCTACTGTTGCTTCTGACCGCGTTTGGTAGCGGTTTTCAAAGCGGAAGTTTTCGATTTCTTTGAACATTTCGTTATTGACCGACACTGTGTAGCGGGGTCTTTCTGTTGCCATGCTTATCACCTCTCACGCCATTATAATACAAGATATCCCGTGATGTAAAGTGTCGTTTTTTGTCGGCTTTTCAGGAAAAGATTGACAGTGAATTGGTGACCTATATAATAGAGAAAACGAATCAGTGGTTCACTGAATGCGGGGGGGGGGGGGTGAACGATGGATAAGGAAGATCGAAAAATTCTGCTTTCTGTGACACCGGAAATGCGGCAGGCACTGGACGCCATGCGAAGTAAGCTGGGCTGCAAGGACAACCAAAATGAGATGCTCCAGCGCCTGATTGCCCGCGGGCTGACAGACTGGAAATGCGAAAAGATCGGATTGCGGTTTGTTTAGGCACGCCGGTGGAGTCAGAAAGCGAAATGCGGCCTGCGGCTTTGCCGGCTGCACATGAGACAAGAACGGAGGAAATCAAATGATGCGACAGGTATGGAAAAAAGGCCTTTCCCTGCTGCTCGCGGCGGCCATGCTGTGTACGCTGGCCGGCGGCAGCGCCCTGGCGGCAGGAGAGGACGCGGGCGAAACGCCGCCCGTCTCGACCAATGCGGCCAAGATCGGCGACACAGAATACACGACCCTGCGGGCGGCAATCAGTGCCGCCCAAACCGGCGACACGATCACCTTGCTGCAAGACTGCGAGGGGACAGCAACGATCAACATGAACAGCAAAAAGCAAACGCCGACGGCATTGACCCTAGATCTGAACGGGTTTGCCATCGACGGCAAGGGGGAAACACGCTGCATTCTCGGCATCCAGACAGACAGCCGCACAGACCGCTGCGCCCTGACCGTGAAAAACGGAACGCTGCGCAACGGCGCGGCGTCCGGGTCTTCCGGCGGTGCGATCTCCTGGCCCTGCGACTTGACACTTGAAAACTGCACGATCGAGAACAGCACAAATAAGGCGGTTGCGGTTTCTTTTGTGTATGAAAACGGCAGCTTTGCCGCCCGGGACACAAAGTTTCTCAATAACAGCGAGACGAGAGCAAGCGGCTCCGGCGGTGCGGTCAGCATTGCCGGAAACGGCACGGCGGAGCTTACGCGCTGCCGCTTTGCAGACAACACAGCCGCCAGTATGGGCGGCGCGGTCTACTGTGACCACGGCACCATGCAGATCACGGATTGCAGCTTCCAGGACAATTCCGCCGCTTACGGCGGTGCGATTGCGGGCATGGAGCTTGCTCTTACGCTGGAGCACAGTCAGGAGGGCGTGACCCTGCTGGAGGGCAACACGGCAAGCTCGACCGGCGGCGCGATCCATATGCAGACCAACAGCAGTCTGCAGGTCAAGGATGCGGAATTCCGGAACAACAAGGCCGCTTTCGGTGGCGCGATTTACACCTATGCAGCGGAAGTCGATATTGACGGAACGCTGGAGGCGAACGAGGCCGAGAAGGACGGCGGCGGGCTGTATGGCTGGTATTCCACGATCACGGCCACCGGCAGTATTATCAACAACACCGCAGGCAGAAATGGCGGCGGCGTTTGCATCCAGGATAAGGGAAGCGCCCAGGACAGCGAAGCGCTGCTGCAAGATTGCAGCATCACCGGAAACATTGCCACCGGCAGCGGCGGGGGACTGTATGCCGCGAACGGGGCAAAGCTCCGGGTGCAGGGCGGAAGCCTGATGGAAAACAGCGCCAACATCGGCGGCGGGGTATGTCTGGACAGCCCTATCGCGGCCACGGCCAAGGGCGTGCAGGCAGATCTGACACAGGCCGTGATCTATAATAACCGCGCAAGCACGGCGGGCGACGACCTATTTGACTTCAACCGCGGCGAGGGCGGTACCACCGTTCAGCTGCCGGGCATCGGCTCCCGGTGGAAGCTGGCGGATTGCAGCGAGGAGATCGACGGCTGGTACGAGGACGGTATGCCGGAAACGGTCACCGGCGAGGACGGCACGGCCACCTTGCAGTATGGCGCGCGCTGGGACGCCCACAGCCAGCCGGGCTATGTGCAGCCCTATGCAGCGCCGGAGGAGCACAGTGCTTTCGCCCTCAAGGCTGCGCACCGGGTCATTATGCCGGTGGAGCCGGACGATCCCCACAGCAGCATTCCCAAATCCAAGACCGCGACCAATTTGGACAAGGACTATGTTTCCCATGTGACCCTGTCCCTGCCGGCGCTTTCCGAGCAGCTGCCGGAGACGGGCGAGGCGACGCCACAGGCCGTGGCGGAGATCTGTCCGGTGGACGCCGGGTCCCGCATCGAGGACTACATGGGCTATGCAGCAGAGGACTACGACTTCACCTTTGTTAACGACATCGAGCAGCTGGAGCTGACTGTGGGCGGTGTGGCGCTGGACAAGACCGCGCTGGACGAAAATACCTATGGCTTCGGCCTCCGAACGGAGCTTCCTCCCGTGGCTACCCAGGCCGCGGCTGTGGAGGGCAACAACGAGGCTTACCGCTTTGTGCTGCACTATGTTCCGGCGGAACAGGAGGGGGAACACTTTGTTCTCTTTATTAACGAGGCTGTGACCAAGGAAGCCCCCGTGCAGCTGACTTATGCGGTAAAGCTGCTGAACCCCAAGACCAGCCGGGGAACCTACGGCCAATTTGACGCGGACGGCAGCCAGAACTATGCCGGCCTGTACACCAACAATCGCGCTACCCTCTATCCTGTGGACAGCGAGGGGCTGGCTGGTGTGCCGGAGAACTTCCGCAAACCCACAGTGTCTTATACCATCAAGGGTAGCGGAGGCGGACACCATGTGAACCCGCCGGATCTGGAGACCAAGCAGCACTTTGGCTACATCATCGGCCGGGAGGACGGCCTGGTACACCCCGAAGCGGAGATCACCCGCGCTGAGGCAACGACCATTTTCTTCCGTCTGCTTAAGGAGGAAAGCCGCAAAGCAAACTGGGGCGACAAAGCGCCCTTTAGCGATGTGACCCCGGCGGACTGGTATAACCACGCCGCGGCGACCTTGCACAAGCTGGGCGTTGTCAGCGGCTACCCCGACGGCAGCTTTGCCCCGGATGCGCCCATCACCCGGGCGGAATTCGTAAAGCTGGCAACCGGATTCTTCCAGTATCAATACACCGGCACAGAGCAGTTCTTCAACGACATCAGCGACAGCTGGGCGGCGGACGCCATTCGCGCCGCAGCCAGCATGGGATTGATCGACGGCTATCCGGACGGCAGCTTCCGTCCCAATGCTCCCATCAGCCGCGCCGAGGCCGTGGCCATCGTCAACCGCACCCTTGGCAGAACGCCGGAGGGCAGCAAGCTGGCCACCCGGACGGATATGATCGTCTGGCCGGACAACAAGGACACAGGCGCCTGGTATTATGCGGATATCCAGGAGGCGACAAACTCCCACGACTACACCCGCGCCGACCAGCAGAGCCGGGAGACCTGGATCGGAATGCAGAAAATGCGGGACTGGGCAGCGCTGGAACGGGAATGGGCGGACAGCAACACCTCCACCAACCCCGGAGATGTGGCCTGAAACAGCGAAATATTTTTTTTCAAGCAAATGGTTCACTGAACCGAATATGCAGGGCGCGGGAAGCGCTTTCTGTAAGACAGCATAAATAGCAAAAAAACAGGGCAGGAAAGCCGGGGAGAGTTCCCCGCTTTCCTGCCCTTTGTCTGTCAAAAAGCAGGCGTCCTTGCCTCGCCCTTTGGGAGAGGTGGCTGCGCGCAGCGAAGACGGAGAGGGCAGACAATGACCATACTATAGGAACCCCGGGGCTTGAATATCTGCACGACCCTCTCAGTCGCCTGTGGCGACAGCGCTCCCAGAGGGAGAGCCGAGGGCAGGCGCCCCGTCATATAGTTTTTTGACAAGCTGTATCCTAATAAAATTTTCCGCTTTGCCGAATACAAGAGGGGGCGATGCTTAATCAAGCGCCACTATCTTATGCACGCTCCCTTTATGTGTCACAATGCTCTGGTGGCGTTCGCAATTGACCGTATCCCCGATTTGCACGCTGGCATACTCCTTGGCACTGCAAGACAGGGTAAATTGTTCTCCGGTGGCATCGTCGATCACAATATAGTGTTCGTCTCCGGATTCGGACTTGTCCGTGATTGTGACCTCTCCCGCCATGGGATAATAACTCTTTTGGACACTGTGTATCCGATGGGCAGCACAGCCTCCACCGACTGCAAGCACAAGCGCGGCTGCCAAAGGGATTTTCTGATAGGGCTTCATTGCTATTACTCCCTTCCAAGAAACTCTCTCGTTTTGCCCTCTACAGTATGAGACGGAAAATAGGATAGAATATTTCAGGTATGTCGCAAGAGAAATCAATGCCGAGTATGGGCGCATGGTGGTTCGCGCAGTCTTGCAGCCCGCATCAGGCTTCCGCGCTGTGGATGCGTCGCAGCAGCTTTGCCGGAACGCCGGCAACGACCGTGTTTGGCGGTACATCCCGCGTGACCACAGCACCGGCGGCGACGATCGCGCCGTCCCCGATCGTCACGCCGGGAAGAATCGTGGCGTTTGCGCCGACCCAGACCCGGTTTCCCAGCCGCACCGGCTTGGGAAAGAGATCCGCCCGGTGGGCGGGATTCTCCACATGGTTCAGCGTGGCGATCACCACCATGTGGCCGAGAAAACAGCCGTCCCCGATGGTAATGCCGCCCTGATCCTGAAAGCGGCAGCCGGAGTTGAGAAACACCTGCTTGCCCAAGCGGATGTTTTTGCCGCAGTCGGTATAAAACGGCGGGAACAGGGAAAAGCCTGCGCCGGGGGCGCGCCCCGTCAGTTGGGTCATCAACGCGGTCAGCTCCGCCGGGCTGTGGTAGCCGGTGTTGATCTCGGCGGTAAGGCGCAGCGCCTCCTGTGCCAGACGGTGCATCATCTCGGCGGTCTCCGAGCCGGAAACAATGCGCTCGCCGCTGGCCATCCGGGACAAAAATTCCTGCAATTCCATAAAAAGCCCTCCTTTGTCTGCTGGGTCTATTATGCCAGCTGTCCGGGGAAATGACAAGGTGTTTGCGCCGGGAAACCTGCCGTGGTATAATAAGAAAAAAGCCAAAAGGGAGGGCGAATCATGAAATTTCTGGCGGAAACGGCCTTGCTGACCCACGGCCTGCCATCCTGCACGGAGGCGGAGCTGCTGGCGCGGGAGGCGGATTTTGGTGCGGAGCTGGCCTGGCTGGAGCGCGGCCGCCTGCGGGTGGGCAGTCTGCGGGAGTATCTTCCCCTGCGGCGAGACAGCGCCAACACCGCCCGGGTAGACGGCGCCCAGTGGGAACAGGTGCGGCAGCAGGGGCTGACCGCCGCCCTTACCGCCGGGGGGACGATGTGTGCCGCGGCGGAGTTGGGCATCCCCCTGGTGGTCACCTGCGGCATGGGCGGCATCGGCGGGACAAAGGCCGACCGGGTGTGCAGCGATATGCCCGCCCTGCGGGATCTGCCGGTCTCCCTGCTGGCCACCGCGCCGAAGGATGTGCTCCACGCCGCCGAGACCATGGACTGGTTTGCCCGCGCCGGGGTACGGGTGCTGGGAACGGCGGGGGCGGAAAACAACGGCTTTCTGTTCCGGCTTCCGGCGGTTCCACTGGCCGGGCGCTGGCATCCGGGGGAGGCGATCGCGCCCCACAGCCTGCTGCTGCAGCCCATCCCCCTGTCGGCGCGCTTGGGCGACCGGGCGATGTTGACCCGGGCGGCGAAGGAGGCGGCTGCGGTGGCCGCAGCCGGCGGGCGCTTTCACCCGGCGGTCAATGCCTCGCTGGACGCCCAGACCCAGGGAGACAGCTCCCGAATGCAGTTGGAGGCTTTTTGCAGAAATCTGCGCCTGGCACGCCAGCTGTGAGAATTCGATTCTGCAAATGCAAAAGGCACCCCGACCGGGGTGCCTTTTGCATAGAAAAAACGATAATTTCCTTTATACCCGCTTCCAGGTGGTGCCCTGGGGGGTATCGATCAGTTCGATGCCCTGGGCTTTCAGCTCATCGCGGATACGGTCGGCCTCAGCGTAATTTTTGGCCTTTTTGGCGGCCTTGCGAGCCTCGATGGCGGCTTCGATCTCCGGATCATGGGCGGCGGCTTCTGCAGGCGCGGCCTCGGCCTTACGGGTCTCCTCCGCCGTTTCCAGCAGGCGCAGTCCCAGCACCTGGTCAAAATCGGCCAGCAGCGCCAGCTTGGTGGCGTCGTTGGTCTTGGCCTTGAGGACATCGTACAGCGCCGTGACGCCCAGGGAGGTGTTCAGGTCGTTGTCCATGGCCTCCTGGAACTTGGCCTTCTGGGCGTCAAAAACGCCCTGCTCCACATCTCCGCCGGGACAGAGGGCGGCAATGCGGTTGATGAGCTTTTTGTAAGCGCCGGCGGCGTTGTCCAGATTCTCCCAGGAGAACACCAGACTTTTGCGGTAGTGGCTTTGCAGACAGAAAAAGCGGTAGGCCATGGGGGAGTAGCCCTTTTCCTCCAGCAGGGAGACGGTCAGGAACTCGCCCTTGGACTTGCTCATTTTGCCGGTGCTGGTGTTCAGGTGCAGCACATGCATCCAGTAATTACACCATTTGTGTCCCAGATAGGCCTCGGACTGGGCGATCTCGTTGGTGTGGTGGGGGAAGGCGTTGTCGATGCCGCCGCAGTGGATGTCCAGATCCTCGCCCAGGTGCTTGATGCTGATGCCGGAGCACTCGATGTGCCAGCCGGGATAGCCCAGACCCCAGGGGGAGTCCCACTTCAGCTCTTGATCATCGAACTTGGACTTGGTGAACCACAGCACAAAGTCGGTCTTGTTGCGCTTGTTGCTGTCGGCTTCCACGCCGTCCCGCACGCCAACGGCCAGGTCTTCCTCGTCATGGTCGTTGAAAACATAGTATTTGTCCAGCTTGGAGGTGTCAAAGTACACATTGCCGCCGGCCTCGTAGGCAAAGCCCTTGTCCAGCAGCGCCTGCACCAGCTGGATGAATTCCGGAATGCAGGCGGTGGCCGGTTCCACCACATCGGGCTTGCGGATGTTCAGCTTTTCGCAGTCGGCAAAAAAGGCGTCCGTGTAGAATTTGGCGATGTCCATGACGGACTTTTTTTCCCGCTTGGCGCCCTTGAGCATTTTGTCCTCGCCGGTGTCGCCATCGGAGGACAGGTGCCCCACATCGGTGATGTTCATCACCCGCTTGACATGGTAGCCCAGATAGCGCAGATAGCGGTCGAGCACATCCTCCATGATGTAGCTGCGCAGGTTGCCGATGTGGGCAAAGTGGTACACCGTGGGGCCACAGGTGTACATTTTGACGATGTCCGGATGGTTGGGGACGAATTCTTCCTTGGAATGGGTGGCGGAGTTATACAGCTTCATATCAGTTCACCTTTCTACTTGGGGTCTTTGGTCGGGGCTGCCGGCGCGGCGCAGCTGCCGCCGCAGTTGGGGCAGACCGGGGCTTCCGCGGTGTTTTCCTCCCGGCAGGGCGGCCGCTGGCGCAGCCGCTCCTCCAGCTTGTGCATCTGCTTGTGCAGCTGCTGCAGCTCCATGGCCACCGGGTCGTCTACATTGACCTGGTCGACCTCGGCGGCGTAATTGGACTTGCCGGCGATGCGCACCACCTTGGCCGGAACGCCCACGGCGGTGGCGTTGTCGGGAACATCGGCCAGCACCACCGCGTTGGCGGCGATGCGGACATTGTTGCCCACCCGGAAAGGGCCAAGCACCTTTGCCCCGCAGCCAATGAGCACATTGTTGCCGATGGTGGGGTGGCGCTTGCCCTGATCCTTGCCGGTGCCGCCCAGGGTCACGCCGTGGTAGATCAGGCAGTCGTCGCCGATCTCGGCGGTCTCGCCGATGACGATGCCCATGCCGTGGTCGATGACCAGGCGCTTGCCGATGGTCGCGCCGGGGTGGATCTCGATGCCGGTGCGCCAGCGGCTGAGCTGGCTGATCAGCCGGGCTAAAAACTTGTGCCCGTGGGTATGGAGCCAGTGGGCTCGTTTGTGTGCCTGGGTGGCGGCAACGCCGGGGTACAGCAGCCAGATCTCAAAGCTGCTGCGCGCCGCCGGATCCTTGGCCTTGTAGGCGGCAAGGGTTTCACGCAGATCGTTAAACATATTGTCCTCTCCTCAAAAAAACAAAAAGCCCCCATGCCGCCCGGCGGCATGAGAGGCGCTGCGTTACCGAATTGCTTTGCGCGGTTCCACTCTCGCTTGTTGCTTGCTCCGCAGATAACGGCGCGGTCACCGGCGGGCATTACCCCGCGTGCTCCCGGACGCACTTTCCCACCCCCGCGGCAGAGGGACACTTCCAGCCGACGATGTCCCCTCTCTTGCTGTGCCAAAGGCGGTACTCTTTCCGATCATTGCACGATATTTTATCATAATCATAACAGAAAACAAAAGGGGTGTCAAGCTGTGGGGAGGCGGTTCCCCGGGGCAAAAATCCCCTGATATTTCCGAAAAACGCCCGCGTTCAGCGGATGCCGTATTTTTCCGCCACGATCTCCCGGACGGCGTCCAGGGGCAGTAGCTGCGGCGCGGGGGTCGGATGGGCGCCGATGTGCTTTTCCATCCAGATCATATTATACCAGTGGCCGAATTTGTGTCCGCAATTGCGGAACTCCGCCACCGGCACAAAGCCCAGCTTGCGGTGGAACTCCACGCTGTCCCGGGGCAGCCAGCTTTGCGGCTCCGGGGCATAGGTCACGCCGGCGTACATATTCTGGAAGTTCTGCTCCCGCAGCACGGCGGCCAGACCCTGATACAGGCGGCTGCCCACCTGGAGACGGCGGGTGTTCCGCTCTACATAAATGCTGGTCTCCACCGACCAGGAGTAGGCGGCGCGGGGGCGGAATGCGCCGGCATATACATAGCCGAGAATGCGCGTACCGCTGCAGGCTACCAGATAGGGGTAGCGCCGGAGGGTTCTGCGGATGCGCCCGGCGAATTCCTCCACCGAGGGGACGAGATATTCCGAGGTGATGGCGGTATGCTCCACATAGGGGGCGTAGATCGCCCGAAGCGCCGCGGCGTCCGCTTCCGTGGCAAAACGGAGATATAATTGGGAAACCGGGCTGTTTTCCATAACAGGGGCACATCCTTTCCGAAATTCTTTTCCGCCGCGCCGGAGCGCCCTTTGCTGTCCAACGCGGATTTTTTATGCTTTTTCTGCAAGCGGTAAAATCATTTCCCAATTATAGACGCTTCCGGTCGGCTTTTCAAGCCCGGCGGCGGGGATTTTTCGGAAAAGTGGGAAAGAAGTTTGCGTTCAGATATTGTCAAAGCAGATTCCCCATGATAAAATATCAAGATATAAAACCATAGCTGTATATAGCGTGGGCGGTTTTATGCGACTGTCGAAAAACAGGCAGGCAGCGAAAGCCTCCGTGGCAGCGGGGGAGCTTGAGGGGGTCAAGACCCGCCTCAATCAGATAAACCGCCGCGGAAAGCCCCTCTTGGCTTTCCCACAGTATTTTGGCTGTGCCAAAATACTCGGCGGATAAGCGAAGTCAAAAAAGTCCCGGACTTTTTTGACAAGCGGAAAAAGGACGGAAAAGCGGATGGCGCACCATTTCTTTGCGCTCATCTCCCGGATGCGGCACATTGGCCGCTGGGGACTGATGCGCAGCGTGGAACAGGAAAATATCCAGGAGCACAGCCACATGGTGGCGGTGCTGGCGCACGGGCTTGCCATGATCCGCCGGGAGGTGTTCGGGCAGGACTGCGACCCGGAGCACATCGCCGTGCTGGCGCTGTACCATGACGCCCCGGAGATCCTGACCGGCGACCTGCCGACCCCGGTCAAGTACTTTAACCCCGAGATCCGGCAGGCCTACCGGCTGGTGGAGCGTTCGGCAACGGAAACACTGCTGGATATGCTGCCGGAGCCGCTGCGCAGCGGCTATGCTCCCCTGCTGCGGGAGGCCGACGACCCGGACTGGGCACTGGTCAAGGCGGCGGATAAGCTGTCCGCCCACATCAAGTGTCTGGAGGAGCTGAAAGCCGGGAACGAGGAGTTCCGCCGGGCGGCCGCCCAGACCTATGCGGCGCTGGAAGAACATCCACTGCCGGAGCTGCAATATTTTATTCAGCATTTTCTGTCGGGCTTTTCCCTGTCGCTGGATGAATTGCAGGACTGAATTTGCGAGCAAAAATGTTTTTAAGATAAAAGGAGAGTTTCGCCATGCGAGTCATCGTTACTGTTGTGGGCAAGGATCGCGTGGGCATCATCACGGATGTCTGCGCTCTGCTTGCCAAGAAAAATGTCAATGTAATGGATATCAGCCAGACGATCATGCAGGAGTATTTCACCATGATCATGCTGGTGGATACCTCCGCCTGCACCGTCAGCTTCACGGAGCTGCGGGAGCATCTGATCGCCGAGGGCAAGGCCTGCGGCCTGGACATCCATGTGCAGCGGGAGGACATCTTCAACGCCATGCACCGCATCTGACAGCAGGGAGGACACGGATCATGATAAACAACAACGAAATCCTCCAGACGCTGCACATGATCGACCAGCAGCATCTGGATGTGCGTACGATCACCATGGGAATTTCCCTACTGGACTGCTGCGACGCCGACCCCAAGGCCGCCTGCCGGAAAATCTATGACAAGATCACCCGTTCCGCAAAGGATCTGGTCAAGACCGGCGAGACCATCGAGGCGGAATTCGGCATTCCCATCGTCAACAAGCGTATTTCCGTCACGCCAATCGCCCTGGTGGCGGGCGCTTCGGAAACGGAGGACTATGTTCCCTTTGCCGTGGCGCTGGACAAGGCCCGGGCGGAGACCGGCGTGAACTTTGTGGGCGGCTTTTCCGCCCTGGTGCAAAAGGGCATGACCCCGGCGGATCGCAAGCTCATCGCCGCCATTCCGGAGGCGCTTGCCACAACGGAGCTGGTTTGTTCCAGCGTGAACATCGGCTCCAGCAAGGCGGGCATCAATATGGACGCCGTGCGCCTGATGGGCGAGACCATCAAGGCCACCGCCCAGCGTACCGCCGATCAGGGCGGCTTCGGCTGCGCCAAGCTGGTGGTGTTCTGCAACGCGGTGGAGGATAACCCCTTTATGGCCGGCGCTTTCCACGGTGTTTCCGAGGCCGACCGGGTCATCAATGTCGGCGTTTCCGGCCCCGGCGTGGTGTATCACGCCCTGCAAAAGGTCAAGGGCGAGCCCTTTGATGTGGTGGCGGAGACCATCAAGAAAACGGCGTTCCGGGTCACCCGTATGGGACAGCTGGTGGCGCAGGAGGCCAGCCGCCGGCTGGGCGTGCCCTTCGGCATTGTGGATCTCTCCCTGGCGCCCACCCCGGCCATTGGCGACAGTGTGGCGCGGATCCTGGAGGAAATGGGGCTGGAGACCTGTGGCACCCACGGCACCACGGCGGCGCTGGCGCTGCTCAATGACGCGGTGAAAAAGGGCGGCCTGATGGCTTCCTCCTCTGTGGGCGGACTTTCCGGCGCATTCATCCCTGTGTCCGAGGACGAGGGCATGATCGCCGCGGCGAAAAGCGGCGTGCTGACGCTGGATAAGCTGGAGGCCATGACCTGCGTTTGCTCCGTGGGTCTGGATATGATCGCTGTTCCCGGCGACACCACGGCGGAGACGCTGGCGGCCATCATTGCGGATGAGGCGGCCATCGGTATGATCAACCACAAGACCACGGCCGTGCGCCTGATCCCCGCCCCTGGAATGCAGGTGGGACAGACGGTGGAGTTCGGCGGGCTGCTGGGCAGCGGGCCGATTATGCCGGTGCATAAGGAATCCGCGGCGGACTTTATCGCCCGCGGCGGACGCATCCCCGCGCCGCTGCACTCTCTGAAGAACTGAGGCGCAGCATATGGAACAGGAAAAGATCAACCGGATCAATGAGCTGTCCCGGCTGGCCAGAGAGCGGGAGCTGACGCCGGAGGAGCAGGCCGAGCGTCACGAGCTGCGGCAGGAATATCTGGACGAGTGGCGGAAAAACACGGAGATCACCCTGGCGCACACCAGCATCCAGATGCCGGACGGCACGCTGGTCAAGCTGCAAAAAAAGAAAAAATCGTAATTTTTTTGATATGATATATACAGGGGAAACGGAAAGGAGCAAGCATGAAGAACAACGAAAAGACTATGGAAAAAATCGTCGCGCTGTGTAAAGGCCGCGGCTTTGTCTATGCCGGCAGCGAGATCTACGGCGGTCTGGCAAACACCTGGGACTACGGTCCTCTGGGCGTGGAGCTGAAGAACAATGTCAAAAAGGCATGGTGGAAGAAGTTTGTGCAGGAGAGCATCTATAATGTGGGACTGGACGCCGCCATCCTCATGAACCCCCAGGTCTGGGTGGCCTCTGGCCATGTGGGCGGCTTTTCCGACCCGCTGATGGACTGCAAGGAGTGCAAGGAGCGCTTCCGGGCAGATAAGATCATCGAGGAATGGTGCTTTGCAAACGGCGTGCAGCTGGATAAGAGCGTGGACGCCTTCAGCCATGATGAGATGAAGCAGTTTGTGGACGAGCACAAGATCTGCTGCCCCAAGTGCGGCAAGCAGAACTGGACGGACATCCGCCAGTTCAACCTGATGTTCAAGACCTTCCAGGGCGTGA
>CAVBJJ010000044.1:0-13910 GCA_963595735.1 bacterium | reverse complement strand
CGCCGGCAGCAGCTCGACGGCATAGCGCGCTGTACCGGAGCCGTTATAGATCCGCAGCTGGGCGCTTCCCGACTGTATCTGCATGGACTTTCCGTTGGCGCTGTTGGTGACCACGCAGCGATACAGCCAGTTCAGCATCTCCATTGTGGTTTTCGGAGTGGTATAGGAGGCCTCCACCGCATCGGGGATGTCCTCCCAGGTCTGGCCGTCATCGGCGCTGACCTGCCACTGATAGCTCACATTCTGGTTGCCGCGCGCCTCCACCTGGAACATTGCCGTCAAGCCCACCTGGCAGGAAACGCCTTCCGGCTGCTGCACCAGAACCGGCTCGCCTACCACCGTGAGCACCGCAGCATCCGACTCCACCGCCATGGTCACGCCATTGTGGGCGTTGGTCACGATGCAGCGATACTGCCAGCCGTCCATATCCTCCGCGGCCGCGGGGATGGCATAGCTTGCTTCCGCCGCGTTTTCGATATCGGCAAATGCCTCGTCCGCAGACTTCCTCACCTGCCACTGATAGCGAAGTGCGTAATTTCCAGCTGCTGTCACGGCAAAGCCGACGCTTTCCCCGGTGTTCACGGTGCTGCTTTGCGGCTGTGCGGAAACGGCGGGGATTCCCACCACCTGCAGCCGCGCGGTATCCCCGGTGATCTCCACCGTTTTCCCCCCGGGATAGGTCAGCGTGGCCGTGCAGAAGTACAGGCTGCCATCCAGCGCCGCACCGGCGCTTTGCACTTCATAGGTGCTGGCCGTGGCGCCATTTATTGCCGCTGCCGCAGCATCCGCATTGGATTTCTCATACCACTGGTATGTCACCTGCAGGCCGGTCAGACCTTGCAGATCCTCCAGCGCAAAGGAGAAGCTTGCATTTCTCCCCTCCTGAACCGTGCGATCCTGCGGCTGGCTTGCCGCCGGCACATAGTACAGGGTAAAGGTCTTGGAGTACGCCGCGTGATCCGTCCCCCCGTAAGTGTTGGTTGCCACGCAGCGATACTGTGTGCCGTGAAGCGCTTTTGTCATGGTGCCGGTATAGCTGCTGCCGGATGCGCCGAAAATATCCGTCCAATCCGTGCCGTTGCTGCTCATTTGCCATTTCAGGCTGGGTGTGGGCACACCGTAAGCCTCTGCACTAAGCACAAAGCTCTCCCCGGCTTTCCGCGTGAGGATTGCGTCCTCCGTTGGGGCGGTGAATGCCGGATCCGCCACCGTAGCCAGCCGGGTGCCGCCATTTCCATCCGGCACCGGATAGTAGGTATCGTTCCCGATGGTCGCCCCCGTGACCGTCGCGCCCTCCGGCAGCCAAAGGCTGATCTTGCCGTTGTCATCGGTGTGGATATTACTGGTGTTATAGGTCGATCCCTCCGGCAGTCCGGAAATGGTAATCGCATCCACCTTTGTCTGGCTGGTGATGTTGGAAATGACAAAGGTCTGCTTTGTCAGCTTTGCCCCGGCGCTGTTTTTGACCACAGTTCCCTCCGGGACATCCAGATCCACGCTGCCGCCGTCGATTTTGATATCGGCGCAGTTCACCGTTCCCAGGCCGATGACCGTGCTGTTGGAAATGGTCAAAGCGGACAGAGCGATCTCGCTTTTATCGGCGCAGGTGTTTTTCACAATGCTGTCCGAAATCTTCAGCGTACTGGTTTCGGCGCTGGTATTACCAAAGGCTTTACTGCTTCCCGAAAGGGTCAGCTGCCCCACCTTGCCGTTCTCGCTGATGATGACAAGGTTGCCGGGAAGATCAAACACCGGCTTTCCGTTTTGCGTCTCCAAAGTGTTGGAGGTGCCGTTGATGAGCTTCAGCGTCAGGGTACTGTCCAGAGCCAACAATTTACTGCCCGCCACCTTGGCGCAGGAATTGTTCCGGGGGCGCAGCCACAGACCGTTGAGCATCAGCTCATGCTCGCCGTTATGAATGTCTATATCATATCCCACAACGACCGCCGCGCCGTCCGGCGTTTTCAGGGTGATGCCGATGTCCTCATCATAGTCGATCCAATAGTTTCGTGAGCTGTCACTATAGCTGTAATCCGAGCACAGCTGGCGAACCGTTCCGCTTCCGCCATCCCGCAAACTCACCCAGTTGTATTGGCGAAATGCCATTGTGCCATCCAGCAGCAGCGTTCCGGTAACGAACAAAACGCCCTTGCCGGTGCCGTCCTTTTTGGCAATGATCTGCTGATCCTTTATGGCGCTGCTCCAATAGCTGACCCCGTTGACCAGCGCCTTGGCAACGCGGGTATTCTCCGGAAGATAGACCGTTATCGTGCTGTGCTTCTGCGTTTCCGGATCAAACAGCACGGGAATGCTGCCGGTTTTGACATTGGATTCCCCATAGCCCAGCTCCGTGATCAGCAGGAACGACCGATGCATCGGCGTTGTCGCCGTGGGCGAGGTGCGAATATTGGTCACCAGCTGCGCCTTGGAAAACTGCGCCTCGGTGTCATACAGGGTCACCTCCGCCGGATACAGCGCCACGCCGTTTTCGTTTTTCAGCGCCGGCTTGTTGGAAAGCTCCAGACTGCCAACGCCCTTTACGGTGGTGTTATCCGCCGCCTTGCCAAACAGCGCGCCGCCGTTCATGGTCAGCGTTCCGGAAAAATAGGTGCAGTCCACATAGGACTTACTTCCCAGTGTCAGGTTTGCCTGAATGTCGTTGCCGTCCTTGCCGCGGGTATAGAGGTTGCACTCTCCCACATTGACGGTAACGCCGCCGGCAATTGTCGGGCCACCCTCATTGATCAAGCTCAGGGAGGCATAGCCCTTGTTGCCGCTGTCCGTGATCAGGTTCAGCGTCGCCCCCGGCTCGACCTTGATGAGCGGGTTTTTGCTGTTGCCGTGCAAAATGCTGGGGCCGGTGCCTGCGTCGGCATCGATCTTCAGCTTGAGATTCAGCGTCTTTCCGGCTTTCACCGTGATAAAGGTGTCCGTCAGATCTGTCCGACGCACATTGTCCAGCAGCAGATTGGCATCGTCCTGGATCTCGATATGTCCCAAATGAAAATAATCGTTCGGGTCGGTACCGCCGCTGGCGGCATACTGGCCATTCGCCAGGTCGTAAAACTTCGCGTTATTCGATGTGTTGTCATAGTAGGCATCTGTCACATGCTCCTCGGAGAAGGAGTATGTTTTATACCAAAAATTCATGTTTGACGCTTTGATTTTCCGGAGGTAGAGCGTACACTGGTTCAGACCCTTGATCTCTACCGTTTGGCTGATCCCGCCATCTAAAGTAACAAACTTCTTATTGGTCTCATCGTATTTCCCCCGCACTGGCTGGGTGATCGCCGCAAAACCGTTTTTCCCCTCCTCTCTGATATAAAGACTCTTGGCGTAAATGCCGCTGATCCCTTCTCCATTGGTTTTGGCGTAGACATATCCGTTGGCGGCAACGCCCAATTGTCCCGTGACATAGATGGCTTCCCGGCCATCGTTCGTGTTTGTGTTGGTGTTTCTTCCGTTGGCATAGGCTTTCATGACGCCGCCGTCAAAGACGCTCAGATTCTTTGTATACAGCCCGCGTCCCATGCCGCCATCGCCGCTGTTGGTGCCGTTGCTTTCCACCAGCAAAGTGCCATGGATCTTGGTGTCGTCTTTGACATACAGCGCATCCGGTTTTGATCCATTGTAAGTTATGCCATTGGATTTCACCGTCAGTGTCGTGTTCTCCTGCACATACAGGCTGCCGCCAACACGCAAACCGGAGTACGGCAGTCTTCCGTCCAGCTTGGATTCCATGGTAACGCTGCCGCCGCCTGTCACCGTCAGGCTGCCCTGACAGGAAGCGCCATCCATACCGCTGTTCAGCGTGACCGTCCCCGCCCCCTGAATGACTGCGTTGGAACCAAGCAGGGGCCAAACATGCGTGTTGACCGTCAGCGAACTGGACTTGTTCTGGGTCTTGATCGTGACCGAGTTGGCTGTGGTCGGAGAGGCGGAGACGATGCCGGCCGTTCGGACCTTATCGTCACTGTCGCGAAGATACTCATTGGTATTTGCCGTCTTACCCAAGCTGCAGCTTCCCTTGATGACGATCGTCAGGTGATCCACCGTTGTGTAAAGATAGGCCGCTGTCTTAAATTTCTGACCCAGGCCAACCTCCCGGTAAGTCTCGCTTTTATAGTTATCCAGCGTCAAGGTGTTTGTGCTTACATCATAGCTGTAGCCGCTGCCGCTGGTGCTTTGCATCACATTCGTGTTGCCCAGCCACAGCTCGCCGGCGGCCTGCACGCGGATGCTGTCCGCCGCCTTGACTCGCGGGGCTGCGTCGGCTTCCTCCTCTGCCGGCGCGTCCGCTTTTTCCATGCTCTCCTCCGACCGGACAGAATCCCCGCCGTCCGACTCCGGCGCAGCGCAGTCCTCCGGCTTTGCCCCCTCCGCACCGCAGATGGCGCAGGCCGTGTTTTGGCTCTCCACCGTACAGTGTGTTTCGCAGCTGCACCCGGGTTCTGCCTCGCCGGCTTCGGCAAAGGCAGCCGTGGGCAGCAGCGTCAGCGCCATGCACAGGGTAAGCAGCATACTCAATAACTTCTTTTTCATCCTAACCTCCATGATAAAAATATTCTAATTTCATTCCTCTGTTCCCCCGCTGCCGCGGAATCCCCCTCCGGGCAGCTTTGCTTGGTTTTTCCGGTTTACCCGGTCGTCATGATGGCGGCAAAGCCCTTTTCGGCCTGCTGCACGGTGTTTCGGATGATATCCTTTGCCATCGTGTGCAGATCCAGCTGCAGCACCGCCGCGGTAAGAGCTTTTCGCTTTTCCTCCGGAATGTTATACAGCTTGAGCGAACAATCCAGAAAGCGGCGGATCTTGGCCTCCATGGTGAAATACAAATCGCAGGGCACGGACATAAAGCCCCGCATCATGCTGGCAGACGCGATCTCCATTTCGTAGAAGTCCTTAGCCTGGGCTTCCGGCAGATAAGGTGCAAAAATACTTTGCAGCCGCTGCGCGGTGCTGCGGTAGATATAGGCCGAGGTAGAGGGCAGCGAATAGCCCACCACATACAGCTCCCGCAGCGGCTCTGTCAGCTCCGCAATGTGGAGCTGCAGGGCTGTTTCCACGGCGTAAAGGAACACCGGATCCTGTACGCCGCTGTGCTGCTCGGCCAGGGCAAACTGCCCGCCGAACATCCACCGCACCAGCTCCAGCAGCAGCGCTTCCTTGCTGGGAAAGGCGCGAAAAAAGGAGCTGGCCGTCATACCCGCCGTGCGGGCGATCTCCGCCGTGGTCGTTCCCTCATAGCCTTTTTCCAAAAACAGCGCCACCGCCGCGCGCAGCATTTTCTGCTGGGTCAATAAACCGCTGGCTTGTTTTCCTCGCGGTGACAACAAATCACCTCCATGACATTATACTTGTGAGTGCACTCACATTTTAACACACACCGTCCAGCATGGCAAGAAAAAACGCCCAAAAAGAAATTTTGGGCGAAATTGCACAAAGCATGAACGGCTTTTTTGTCGCTCCCTCCGGGAAAACCGAAAAGCCCCGGCGGTGCGAAACGGGCACCGCCGGGGCTTGTGTTATGGTCTTGTTTTGTAACAGTCGTTTCTCCTGTGGACTGCCCGCAAAGGCGGGTGTTACCGTCCCAGCAGGAAGACATTGGTATCGCTGGTGAAGTTGGCAACGCTATAGGTGAGCAGAACCTGGTCGATATCATGCTCCTCTACAAAGCTGCGGACATTGTTCTTGAAATACCGCATATCCAATACCCAAATCTTGGAGTAATGCTGGAACCAGAAGGGGTTCTGGCTGTCCGCATAGGAATCGCGGATCACAAGCAGTGTCGGGGCGTTTTCCGTTCCGGTGTCAATTTCCAGCATAGGCGTGTTGCCGCCGAAAAAGCTGGAATACTTGTCTTTTTTCTCCAAAAAGCTGCGGTCATACAGCTTCCCCTCCACCGGAGAGCCGTTGGGATAATTGGTCACATGAACGCTTCCGTCATCCGGCACCCAGTACTCGATCGTATCGGTCGGCACCCAACTGAAGCCAGAGCTGGAATACACCGTGCCATAGAAGCTGTCTGATGCAACCTCCGGGGTGTAGGCCTCTTTACTGGCCGGGGTAAGCCCCAGGGCTTTCGCCGCAGTCTGGTAGCTGTAAAACGCGCCCAGTGTTGTCCAGTGATGGTCGGTGTGATAGTAAATATACTCGTCCTTGTGCTCCATCAGGGTGCTGTACACATCAATGGGGGTGACATTTTGCAGCTGGCTGTAAACCTGATCGATCACCTGCTTCATGTCGTAATTGGGGGCATTGCTGGGAAGCTTATCCGCCCAAACGCAGTTTGCGCCGGGGATCAGCTGAAACGCCACCGGGCAATCAACGGAAGCGGCAAACTGATTGACTGCCTGGATATTGGCGCTCAAACGCGCCGCGTCCGGCTCCTCCGCGCCCTCGATCAGCACGCCGCCCTTGCAGTAATACACGCCGTTGTTGGAGCTTTTGCCCATGGCAAGCTCCGTGCGCGCTTTCAGGCTGGTCCATGCATCACGCAGGGGAAATTGATCGGAGATGAAGGATTCAAAATCCTTTGTGAATGTTCCATCTGTCAGCGCAGAGAAGGAAAAGCTCGGGCGCTGCTCCAGATACCGGTTTTCCCGCTCCGAGAATTCCCGTTTGGGCAGGAAAAGCAACAGGAAGAAAAACACCGCGATAAAGGCCAAAAACAGAACCGTAACGATCCAGTTCCCTCGTTTATTCATAACACTTTTCCTCCTTTACTCAGAATCGGAAATACAGGAAAGGATTGTAAGTTGCATCGACCAGATAGGCCGTGGAGAAGATCAGCACCAGCGCCACCAGCACAGGCGTTACCATACTGCGCGTCCGCTTGGACAGGTTGCCGAACAGAATCTTGGCCAGCGGGGTACTGGCGATAATGCCGATCACCAAAATGCCGGCAAAGCTGCGCAGGTAATACAGGTCTGTGCTGCTGGCCAGACCGCCCGCCGCCGCGCCGAACATCGCCTTGTAATATGCGCCGCAGGCCGAAAGGGAATCCATCTGGAACAGCACCCAGCCGAACAGAACGATTAGATCCGTATAGATCACATTCAGGATCACATAGCGGCTGTTTTTTAGTCGATTGCCGTAAAATTTCTTTTCCAGAATCAGGAACACGGCAAAGTATAGACCCCAGAACATAAATGTCCAGTTGGCGCCGTGCCAGAAGCCCGTCAAGGCCCAGACGACCAGAATGTTAAACAGGTGCCGCGCCGGCTTGCAGCGGTTGCCGCCCAGGGGGATATAGACATAATCCCGGAACCAGGTGCCAAGGGACATATGCCAGCGCCGCCAAAACTCTGTGATGGAGCGGGAGATATAGGGGTAATTGAAGTTTTCCAGGAATTCAAAGCCCAGCATACGCCCCAGGCCGATCGCCATGTCGCTGTACCCGGAAAAGTCAAAGTACAGCTGCAAGGCAAAGCCGACAATGCCGATCCAGGAGCCGAGGGTCGTCAGAGACGCGCCCTGTGCGCTGAAAATATCCCACAAATTTCCCAAATTGTTTGCCAGCAGGACTTTTTTGCCCAGGCCAACGGTAAATCGCTGGACGCCGGAAGCGAACTGATCCACGCTGTTGGCACGGAAGTTCAGCTGATCCGCGACATCTTTATACCGCACGATCGGGCCGGCGATCAACTGGGGAAACAGGGCGACAAAGGTGCCGAAGCTGATATAATTTTTCTGCACATCCGCGTCCCCGCGATAGACATCAATGGGATAGCTCATGGTCTGGAAGGTGTAGAAAGAAATACCGATCGGCAGCGCCAGCCCCAGCACCGGGATATCCACACCAGGGATGTGGTTCAGGGTGGTTGCCACCAGGTCAAAGTACTTGAAGAAGAACAGCAGGCTGAGGTTGATCACCGTGTTGAGTATCAACCATTTTTTTGCCCTTTGCCTGTCGGTAACGCGGTATTTTCCCACCTGTCTGCCGTTGATATAGTTGATGGTGATGGACAGCAGCATCAGGAACAGATAGACCGGCTCCCCCCAGCCGTAAAAAATCAGGTTGACGACAAAGAGCCAGATGTTGCGAAACCGCCATGGTACGATATAGTAAACCGCAAGCACCACGAACAGGTATATAAACATGAATAAAAGACTGGAGAATACCATTGGCAGAATTTCCTCTCTCGTATATTTCTTCCCCTCCGTATTCCTGCCCCGGGAGAAGAAGATCGCATTTGTACTGCACATGTCAGCAGTCCCCTATTTTACAGGATAAAACGGCATCCTGCAATAGGGATTTACCAAAAATCAGAAAAATAATAGAAAGACTTTGAATCCCGCGCAAACAAGAAAAAGCCGAATGCAAACAAAGCCAATTTCCCCTGAAAAACCGCGCCGTATAGCAAAATCGAACGGCGCATACGCCTGCAAACTGCGGTTTGTAAAAAATATCTTTATTTTTCCGGAATGGAGACATACTACAAATAAATATTCTTTTCCATTCCGTTGCAAAAACAACATCATTGTTTTATAAGCCATGCTACAATGCAGTCATTCCCCCAGGGATGCATCTGGCGAAGTGCAGAGAATTTCTATCGAAAATATATCCAAAAAAGATAAAATCGAACGCAAATTAAATGGAGGGCGAAAAAATGGAGAAAAATATGTTTTGTTTCCAGTGTGAACAGACCGCCGGCGGTACCGGCTGCACCGGCAATGCCGGCGTATGCGGAAAGAAATCCGACACCGCGATTTTGCAGGATAAGCTGACCGGCGCACTGATCGGCCTTGCCAGAGCGGCGGAGGGCAGCGCGCATCTGGTGACAGATGCGACCTACCGGCTGGTCATGGAGGGACTGTTCACGACCGTTACTAATGTAAACTTTAATAACGAGACGATCTCCGCTTTGCTGGACAAGGTGGAGGCGGAAAAAAACCGTCTGGTTCCCGACTGTTCCAGCTGCGCTTCCACCTGCGGCAGAACCACAGATTACAACATGGAGGCGCTTTGGAGTGCCAACGAGGACATCCGTTCCCTGAAGTCCCTGATCCTCTTTGGCATTCGCGGGCTTGCGGCCTATGCCTACCACGCCGCAGTTCTGGGATATCAGGAGGACGAGATCAACCGTTTTCTTCTCAAAGCTCTGTTTGCCATTGGCATGGAGGACTGGGGCATGGACGAGCTGCTCCCCATCGTGCTGGAGGTAGGCGAGGTCAACCTGAAGTGCATGGCGCTGCTGGACAAGGCCAACACAGAAACCTATGGCGATCCCGTTCCCACCCAGGTCAGCCTGACGGTGGAAAAAGGCCCCTTTATCGTTGTCACCGGCCATGACCTTTATGCGCTCAAGCAGCTTCTGGAGCAGACCGAGGGAAAAGGGATCAACATTTACACCCATGGCGAAATGCTGCCCGCCCATGCCTATCCCGGACTGAAAAAGCACCGGCACCTCAAGGGAAACTTCGGCACCGCCTGGCAGAACCAGCAAAAGGAATTTGCAGACATTCCCGCACCGATTCTATTTACCACCAACTGTCTGATGCCGCCCCGGGCAAGCTATGCCGACCGGGTCTTTACCACCGAGCTGGTGTCCTTCCCGGAGATGGTGCACATTGACGAGCGCAGAGACTTCTCCCCCGTCATTGAAAAGGCTCTCGCCCTTGGCGGTTATCCTGCCGACCGGGAGTTCACAGGTATCAACGGTGGAACCAGTGTGATGACCGGATTCGGTCACAACGCTGTCCTCTCCGTTGCCGATCAGGTAGTCGAGGCGGTCAAATCCGGTGCGATCCGCCACTTTTTCCTGGTGGGCGGCTGTGACGGCGCCCGCCCCGGACGGAACTATTACACAGATTTCGTCAAGCAAACGCCAGAGGACAGCGTGATCCTCACCCTGGCCTGCGGAAAATTCCGGTTCAACGATTTGGATCTGGGGACAATCGGTGGACTGCCCCGTTTGATGGACATGGGACAGTGCAACGATGCTTACAGTGCGATCCGTGTGGCGGTGGCGCTGGCAGAGGCCTTTTCCTGTGGCGTGAATGAGCTGCCGCTTTCCATGGTTCTCTCCTGGTATGAGCAGAAGGCGGTCTGCATTTTGCTGACGCTGCTGCATTTGGGGATCCAGAACATTTTGCTTGGCCCCTCTCTGCCGGCCTTCCTCTCCCCGAATGTGCTGGACTATCTGGTACAGCACTATAACATTGCCCCCATCAGCACGCCGGAGGCAGACCTGAAGAAAATCCTCGGATAAGAAATACAGCAATCACAATATGCCAACAGCTGCGGCGGGAAAGCCTTCCTGCCGCAGCTGTTTTCTGCGATATTGTATTGATTTGCGACGCCCCTTATTCCTCCGGCTCAATATGCACGGGAATCCCGTTGACCAGAACACTCTCGTCCGCCGGAACCAGAATAAATTTCCGGCCGTTGATGATGCGGGTCTCGATATAACAGCTGTATTCCGGTGCAACGGAAATGCGTACCTCCGGCGTTGTGATCTCAAATTTTTTGCTGTCCATCAAATTGCCGGGGTGCAGGGCGGTATCGGTTCCAAACTGCTCCTCCACCGCCGCCGCAAAGGCCTCCGCCTTTTCTTCCGGAACGCCGCTGCTCCGAAGCATATGCTGCAATTCCCGGGAAGAGAGCGCCGGCGGCTCCGGATCCTTGGACTGCTTGTGACTTTCCAGGCGCTCACAGAGCTGCTCATGCACCGCCTGCACCACATCGAAGTTACATTCCTGGTGCAGACTGTCCTCCAACGCAGCAGAAAATGCCTCCTTTTGCTCCGCCGCGGAAAGCAGGGGTTTGGTATGAAACACACTTTCCAGAAATTCCGGATGGATCTTATCCGCGCTGCGGCAATAATAGAGCGCGTTATAGATATTGGCCGCCCGGTTATCAAAGCACGGGAACAAAAAGCCCAGCTCCGGCGCGGAGACCAACTGCCCGGTGCTGCCGGTGTGAAACTCCCTGCTGTCGGAAAAGTAGCGCAGGGCAAGCTTGGGGTCTTTTATGGGACAAATGCTGCACACGAAGTAGGAAAACACCTGATCTCCGGCGTCCGCCTGGTCGCTGTCATCCCGTCCGCGATACGGAACATCATAGGCATCCGCCCCCAGTAAGATCACATAGGCGCTTTCTTCCATGTTGATCCCCGCGATGATTTTGCGATACAGCGCCTGCCGCGCTTCTGGATCCTCCAGGCGGGAGTGGTACAAGGCGGAAAGGAGCCGGTGCTCCTCGCTGTCCACGACCTGCTGGGTGGTAAATTCCACATCCAGCAGATTTTTCCCCAGTGTCCCGGAGAGGGACTTTTTCAGCAGACTGAGGTACATCTCTCCCTCCTCCGGCGGCATCACACCCAGGGATGCATCGATCTCCGTGACGATCTCTCCGGTATTATTGACATAACAGCCGAAAACGCGATGGATGCTGCTGCGATCCAGCCGAAAGCGTCTTCGCAGTTCGTTGAGTTCTTTTTGGTTCATATGTATTGCGTCCTTTTCCTTTGAATTTTACAATTTATTTTATTTGACTCGCGCAGTGCGCGTTTTGGCTTTGCCGCGGCCTTTACTCCCCTCTCCGCAGGAGATAAAATGTCACATTTGCCTCGACATCCTCCAGCGGGATGTGTACGCGGTCGGGATAGGCATTGTGCCAGTAGCTGCCATATTCCGTTGTGAAGCAGGGCAAGGACGAGGCCTTGACCAGCTCGTCAAACACGGCGGCATCTGTCTGCACCAGGAACTTGGAAGCCGGCATTTTTTCCCGGCAGAGGGCGTCCCAAAAGCCCAGCTCCGACCGCAGGAGAAAGTTAAAGCCGTTGATATCGGCAAAGCGCAGGGACTTGCGTCCGGCCAGTTCATGGGATCGCGGCACGCAGACAAACAGATGCTCCTGCAAAAACGCCTTTGCGCCCTCCATCGGAAAGGGCAGAATGGCAATATCACAGGCGCGGCTTTCCCAGGCGGCAAGAACCACATCGTTCCGAGCGATGTCCGAGGAGATCGTCCGGTCGGGATACCGGGCGTTCAGCTGCCGCAGCAGCTCCCACAGCGGCGCGGGCGCACAGGATTTGACGACGATCGTACGCTGCCGCGCGGCGAATGCCCGCACCTGCTGCACCATCTGATCCGCTTCCTGTAAAAGCTTGCGCGCATGGGCTACCGCAACTTTTCCGGTTTCGTTCAGCTCGATCCTGTTCTTTCCCCGGGTAAACAGGGGCACGCCCACTTCCTGCTCCAAGTGCTGCATAGTTCGAGTGATGGACGGCGTGGAAACATGAAAATCCTCCGCCACGCGGGAAAGGGTTCCCCGCTCCGCAAAGGCCACAAGCTGCTCCAGCGCCTGCAGATCCAGCATTTTTCCCGCCTCCCTTTTTGCTTTTCATTTTCTGAAAAGCAGATTGCAGTATTTATAGTGTACTTCCAAAGCCGCGCATTGTAAAGTAGAAAGCGTAAGAAGCGGAAACAAATTTTCTGGAACTGATTTTGGAGGTGCAAGAAGATGGAATATGTCACATTGAATAATGGCATCAAAATGCCAAAGCTGGGCTATGGCGTATACCAAACGCCGCCGGAGGACACCCGCCGCTGTGTGCTGGATGCGATCGAGGTGGGCTATCGCAGCATAGACACCGCCCAGGCCTATTATAACGAGGAAGGCGTTGGCGCGGCCCTGGCGGATTGCGGTCTGCCTCGGGAGGAGTTTTTCCTCACGACCAAGGTGTGGATCACAAACGCGGGATACGAAAAGGCCAAGGCCTCCATTTTGGAATCCATGGAAAAGCTGCGTACGGAGTATCTGGATCTGCTGCTAATCCACCAGCCGTTTGGGGACTATTACGGCACCTATCGCGCCATGGAGGAGCTGTACCACGCGGGAAAGCTGCGCGCCATCGGCGTTTCCAATTTCGGCCCGGATCGCTATCTGGATATCCAGCACTTTGCGGCGGTCAAGCCCGCGGTGAATCAGGTGGAGACCCATGTGTTCCAGCAGCAGAAAACCGCAAAGGAATACCTGCAAAAGTACGGCTGCCAAATCGAATCCTGGGGGCCTTTTGCCGAGGGGCGCAAGGATATGTTCACCAACCCGGTGCTGACGGAGATCGGCAAGCGGCACGGGAAAACCGCCGCCCAGACCGCGCTGCGCTTCCTGCTCCAGAGCGATGTTGTGGCGATTCCCAAATCCGTACACAAGGAACGGATGCAGGAAAACTTTGCCGTGTTTGATTTTCAGCTTACGGCAGAGGAAATGACGGCGCTGGAAGCGCTGGACGGCGGCGAAAGCCTGTTTTTCTCTCACTATGACCCCCAAACCGTGGAATGGTTCATGTCCATTTTGTAAAATCACAATATAATAAGGAGGAGCTTTTTATGGCAGTCAAGCAGACAGCGGGCAGAGATGCCCTTGGCGAATTTGCGCCGAAATTTGCGGAGCTGAACGATGATGTTCTGTTCGGACAGGTGT
Source organism: bacterium (assembly GCA_963595735.1). Taxonomy (GTDB): domain Bacteria; phylum Bacillota; class Clostridia; order Oscillospirales; family Oscillospiraceae; genus CALWOS01. Next base: position 478 of record CAVBJJ010000044.1, on the reverse strand, counting down.
GGAGCCGGGAAAACGCCCTTTCCCTCCGTGACCGCAGCATTGTCACCGTGGTGGCGCTGCTGGCTCAGGGACTGACGGACAGTTCCTTTCAATATCATTTGACCACAGCCAAAAACAACGGCGTTACCAAAACGGAAATTGCCGAGATCCTGACCCACGCCGCATTTTATGCTGGCTGGCCAAAGGCCTGGGCGGCGTTCCGCATGGCAAAGGAGGTCTGGGTCGAGGACGATACCGGCGATGCAAAAGCAAAGCACGCAAGCGAAATGGTCTTTCCCATCGGCGAGCCCAACGACGCTTTCGCCGAGTATTTCAGTGGGCAGAGCTACCTCGCGCCGCTGTCCACGCAGCAGGTCGGCATCTACAATGTGACCTTTGAGCCCGGCTGCCGCAACAATTGGCACATTCATCACGCGAAAAGCGGCGGCGGACAGATACTCGTCTGCGTGGCAGGACGCGGCTTCTATCAGGAATGGGG
>CAVBJJ010000043.1:0-14442 GCA_963595735.1 bacterium | reverse complement strand
ATGACCGCCAGACCCGCGCCGTGGTTGCAGTTGGTGTACGCGCCAAGCTGATGCTCAATCTGGTGTGCCTGAAAATCCGTAACCTTGCCGATTTTCAGCACGCCGTTTTCCGCCATCGCAGACGCCCACGCCAGCTCGCTTCTCGCCTCGTAATTCTCCGCGTCAGTCAGCAGCACACGGATGTTGCGGATGACGCTGCGCATGACGGCTTCATTGATGTCATCGGAGAGATTATTTTCATCCGGCTTGCCGAAGTAGGTCTCCATCGCGTGGCTCAGGGTGTCGAACGCGCCGGAGATGACCTGCTTCATGGGAACAGACAGGGTATAGCTGGGGTCAAGGAAGGCAAATTCCGCCTGCGCGCCCCAGAGTGCGCCCTTGATCCTCTTTTCCTCGTGGGTAATGACCGCGCCGTTGTTCATCTCCGAGCCGGTGCCGAACACGGTAACGATGGTGCCGAGGAGAATAAACTTCGTGGGCAGCGTATGCTTCGTGTACTGCATCTCCCAAATGTCCTCGTCAAGATTTGCCTGGGCGGAGATGACCTTGCAGCAATCAGACACACTGCCGCCCACGGCGAGAATCAGGTCTACATGGTTTTCCCGCGCCAGCTTTGCGCCCTCCTGCACCTTGGCGTAGGTGGGGTTGGACATGATGCCAGAGAACTCCACAACGCGCTTGCCTGTGGCGTTCAGAATGCCCATCACCTCGTCATAGACGCCGTTGCGCTTGATGGAGCCGCCGCCGTAAGCCAGCATGACGGTTTCACCATAGTTCCCCAGCAGACTGCCGAGATACTCCTTCACGCCGCCCTTGCCGAAATACACCTTGGTCTTGTTCTCAAAAATAAAGTTGTTCATAAAAACGCATCCTTTCCGAATGTTATTTCTTCATCTGCTTTTCCCAAGAGGCAACGGTATCATTGAGCCAGACCTCGGCGCTTGTGCCGGTGCCGAGGCCAAAGCCGTAACCCAGACCGGGATAGACATGAAATTCCGTGATTTTTGTGCTGCGCATAAAGGGTTCGGTTTTGCTTTGCACGGATTCGTTCACTTCCTTGCCTGCCGCGCCAGAGCCGCATCCGGTCAAACACAGCAGAGCGCATAGAACCATTGCCATGTATGAGACTGGTTTCATAGTATCGACCGCCTTTTGTTTTCTGTCATTATTATAAGAAAAGCGAGGCTTCCGCGGAAGTCTCGCTTTGTTCATCAGTATATACCTTTTGGTTATAACTATCCGTACCGCTCCTTGCTGACGGCTTTCGCCGCGTCCAGAAACCGCTGTACCGTAGGCGGCGGTTCCGGGGAATGGAGAATCCCGTAGGGGATGCTGTGTTCCCATTCCACGGGAATGACCTTCAGAAGCGGATGGACATTCGCCCAGCCGTGGATAGCCAGCAGCACATCATTGGTGTTCTCGCAGCGGTTGAACACATCCATGCTGTAAAACTCGAAATCCACAATGTGAATTTGTGGGTGGTGCTGCCACAGATCGTCCCGAAGCTGATCGACATAGTGACTCCAGCCGCGGTGCATCAGCAGCAGGTTCTCCCCATAAAGGTCAGAGATTTGCAGCTTATCCTTTTCCGCCAGCCGGTGGTGGATGGAAACGGCGCAGTGGAACGGGCCTCTGACCAGCTCCAGTCCTGCACACCCCCGCAGCTTCAACATGGTCTCATCGAAAATACCGCCCACCACATCAATGTTTTTGCCGAGGTTTCCGAGAATTTCCCGCGCGTTTTCCGGCGTGTTCTCAAAGGGAACGATTTGGAATTTAATGTCCGGGCAGTGCTCGTTGATCTTCGCCCAGAGTGCCATCAGAAGCTGTGCGGGCGTCATAGGCGAGGATCCGATGCGGATGATGTTTTCATCCTCCTGCATGGCATTTTTCGCCCGCGTCACGGAGTCACGGCAGTATTGGATGATATATTTCGAGTCCTGATACATGGAGCGCCCGGCTTTTGTCAATGTCAGCCCTCGGTGGCTGCGGTCAAAGAGCCTGACGCCGAGGGATTCCTCCAGCGAATTGATCTGCTTGATGACCGCCGTGGGCGAGATATACATTGCCTCTCCCGCTTTGGAAAAGCTTCCGGCATCCGCCACTTGAATAAAAGTATCCAATTGATGGTTGTACATGGCGAAGGCCTCCTGTTTCTTATGATATTAGATGTGAGACTTGATGGAAGAAAATCACACGCACGCGTCCGCTTCCCAAGCCGCGAAAAACGATGCGCTGCTGACGCCGTGTTGGCGGTTAAACCGTCCCAGATGATACAGCGGCTCTGTGTCATCCAGCGTGAGATGATTGACCCGGCTTTCACAGGTAAACGCGCCGGCATAGCCCAGCTGCTTCACGATTTCCGTTGTCTGCGCAGTAAACGCGCCGTAAGGATAGGCGATCATGGGAACGCAGGAGACATTGTTTTCCCGGCAGGCTTCCGAAAAATGTGTCAAATCCGCCTCAAGCGCCGCGCGATAGGCTTCCTCGCTTTCCGCCGCATTTTTGCTGCACCCCCGGCGCGTTTGCAGACCGTGCATATCCCAGGTGTGGCACTGCACCTCCATCGTCTTTCCATGAGAAATTTCCGACACTGCCGCCCAATCCAAATAGGAATACCGAACATCGTGATCCGGCTGCCGGGTGTACTGTTCCGTCACACTTCCCACCACGGCGACCACACCGGGAAAGCCATATTCCTCCAACAGCGGCAGAGCGAAAACGCCGGTACTTTCAAAACCGTCATCAAAGGTGATGATGCAGGGCTTTTCCGGCATTTGAAATTTGCCTGCATACCAGTCCAACAGCTGGGCACAGGAGATTCCCGTATAGCCATGCGCTTTCAGCCATTGCAAATCCGAGGCAAACTCCTCCGGCGCAATGACATATTCCCCCTGTTGGGAAGGCGACTCCGCAATATGATGATACATCACCACCGGCAAATCGACCGCCGTCTGCGTGGGCAAAGGTGTTGGTTCCGAAACCGCCGCCGTTGCCAAAGCCAGCAGGCTCATGCACAAACTTGTCCCAATTGCCGCAAGTAAAATTTTTCGCTTCATGTATCCATCCCCCCTGTTTTTCATAGTGTATCCAAAACGAAAAAATCTATCTGTTTTTTCATAGGGGCGGATAAAAATGGATACAAAAGCTTGAAAGGATGTATTTTTTATCCCTGCTGCTTAGCCAGCTTGACCAGGTGGCTAGTTCCCAGTCGTGTGGCACCCAGCGCAAGAAAATCTTGCGCATCCGCAAGGCTGGAGATCCCACCGGCCGCCTTGACCTGGATATGCGCCGGACAGCAGGCACGCAGCAGCGCCACATCCTCCCGGGTCGCGCCGCCGGTAGAAAATCCGGTGGAGGTTTTGATATAATCCGCTCCGGAACGCGCAACTACGGTACACAGAGTGCGCTTTTCTTCCTCCGTGAGCAGGCAGGTCTCAATGATGACTTTCAGCACCTTTCGCGGGGTGGCCGCACGCAGCTTGCGCAGTTCATCCAGCACCAGGTCATAATTGCCATCCTTTACCATGCTGAGATTGACCACCACATCCAGCTCGTCCGCACCGTTTGCAACGGCGTCCTTTGCCTCAAAGACCTTTGTCGCGGTTGTCATGTTGCCATGGGGAAATCCGATCACTGTGCAGATGGGAATTTGATCTCCGACATAGCGTTTTGCCCCGGCCACATGGCAGGGCGGGATGCACACGCTGGCGCAGTGAAACGCGATCGCATCGTCACACAGCTGCATGATCTCCTCCATCCTCGCCTCCGGGCGGAGCAGGGTGTGGTCACAATATCGCAAAATTTCAGTCAATTCCATTTTTCATACCTCTCGATCCTGAAGTAAGTATCCTATAGGGCAATTATAGCAAACACCGCCCCGTTTCACAAGCATAAGCCTCCCCGCGCCGACATAGACTTGTGACATCTGAGATGATGAGGTGAGGATCCTATGGCTGAACAACAGCACAGCAACCAGATTACTCTGTGCGGAAATGTAGTGACACGCCCCCGCTTTTCCCATAGAAACCGCGACGAGGACTTTTACATATTTTCCTTGGAGGTGCAGCGCCTTTCCGGCACGACAGATGTGCTGCACATTCTGGCACGAACCCGTTTGCTGGAGGCGCTCTCCCCCATATCCGGCGCAGAAAAGCTGCTGGTGCAGGGAGAGATCCGCAGCTTTAACAACAAAAGCGGCACTGGTGCCAAGCTGGTGATAACGGTGTTTGCCCACGAACTGCGATTTACAGACGGCGCGGATGAAAACAAGGTGCATCTGCAAGGAGTACTGTGCAAAACGCCGACCCTGCGCCGAACACCCATGGGGCGGGAGATCAGCGATCTGATGCTGGCAGTCAACCGCCGTTACGGCCGCAGTGATTATATCCCCTGCATCGCCTGGGGTCTGCACGCCAGAGCCGCCGCAGCCTGGAGTACCGGGACTTTCGTCTCACTGGACGGGCGTTTGCAAAGCCGCGCCTATATCAAAAATGAAAACGGGATTCCGGTGGAAAAAACCGCATATGAGGTCTCCCTGACCGATATCCGGGAACGAAGCACTCTGCAAACAAGGGAGGAAATCGAATAATAACCGGCAAAAGCTGCGACGCATTCTGGCATCGCAGCTTTTGTGATTCCTGTTATTTTATTGCTCCAGCAGAAATTCGCGGATGGCCTGCTCTGTGTTCTTTACCTCGTCAATAAAACTCTGCGCCGGAACGCGGAGCGCCCCATTGCCCAGAATAATCAGCTGCTCCATCCCGTCCGAGGTGGCCACGCGCACCTTGTATTTCTTTTGCAGGTCATAGCTGGCTTTTTCAATATACATATCTGCGGTTTCCGCTTCCTTTGTGTAGACCACAGAGAGTTCGCCGATCCGCTCTACCGCGCCCGGGTTGCCTTTTACCTTATACGCATCGAATACCACAATCACCGGATAACGATGAAAGCCCTGAAAATTCCGCAGCCGCTCCACCAGGCTGCCTCTGGCAGTTTCCAGACTGTCCTCCGCCAATTCCCGCAGTTCATCCCAAGCGAAGATGATGTTGTAGCCGTCTACCAACAGATATTCCGTCAGGTTCTGCACCGACCGCTGCTTTCCCGGCTTGGAGGCCGCAGTCTGCCGGATCGGTTTTACATGCTGCATTTTGTTCTTGCGGATCGGGCCATAGGTGCGCTCAAAAATCTCCATCAGTTCGGAGTCTGTAGCAACATGGGCGCAATAGCGGGAAGCCTTTTCCCGCAACTCCGGGGCAGAAGTTCGGCTCTCCAGTACCGATGGCAGGTGCATTCGAGCGGGTACTTCATTCCATTTGACCGTAAATCCGGCGCCGTGACTGCAAAAAACGCTGTCCGGCGTATTTTCTAAATCCGCCTCCGGGTCATAAGCAGTCTCCTCTATTACACGCGCCTGCTCCACGCAGGGGGCATAGCCCTTTAAGCTGCAAAACATTCTTCCCAAGCCCTTGGTATAGGCCGTTAATTCCTGGGCATAATTCCCGATTTTCGCCACTGCCGCGCTGCCGGAGATCACGGCAAGCTCGCCCTGTATTTCCGGCGGGTCGAATTCCGCGCCCATGCGCTGCAGATCCGCAATTGCCCGGCCTACATTGGCCTGGGGAAGTTCCAGCAAAAACTGATACCACGGTTCCAGCAAAACAGACTCCGCCTGCATCAGTCCCTGCCGCACCGCACGGTAGGTCGCCTGCCGAAAATCGCCGCCCTCCGTGTGCTTTTCGTGGGCGCGTCCGGAAGCCAGCGTAATCTTCATGTCGGTGATCGGGGCGCCGGTCAGTACGCCAAGATGCTGTTTTTCCGCCAGATGCGTCAGTATCAGCCGCTGCCAATTGCGATCCAGCTTGTCCAGAGGGCAGGCAGAATCCAGCACCAGTCCGCTACCGGGCGCGCCGGGCTCCAGCAGCAAATGTACCTCCGCATAATGCCGCAGCGGCTCGTAATGTCCAACTCCCTCCACCCGGTTGCGGATGGTTTCCCGATAGAGAATCTCACCCTCGCCGAACCGCACATCCAGACCAAAGCGATCCAGGATCAGGCGATGCAGAATCTCCTGCTGCACCGGCCCCATCAACTGCACACGCAATTGCTGACTGCTGGGATGCCAGCAAAGTCGAAGCTGGGGATCCTCCTCTTCCAGCTGCCGCAGCTGGTTGACGGCCTTGGGAACATCGCAGCCCTCCGGGAGGATCAGGCGAAAGGTAAACACCGGCTCCAGAAACGGTCCTTTCCCCTGCTCCGCTTTTCCCAGTCCAAGCCCGGGTGAGGTCATGCTCAAGCCGGTGACGGCGACTACATCTCCGGGAAACGCGCAGTCCACCGCTGTGTACTTTGCCCCGGAATATACCCGGATCTGCGTTACCTTTTCGTGCCATCCCGCACCGGAAAGCGTTTCCCGGACGCAGAGCTTTCCGCCCGTGATCTTCATATGTGTCAGGCGGGTTCCCTGTTCATCCCGGGAGATTTTGAACACCTTGGCAGAAAATTCCGCCTGCGCTGGCGGGCAGGGCATCAGGGCTGCAAAATCCGCAAGGAAGTCCTCTACCCCCTCCAATTTCAAGGCCGCGCCAAACCAGCAGGGAAACACTTTGCATCGGGAGATCGCCGCCGCCAAGCTTTTCTCTGCAAGCGTGCCGGTATCCAGATATTCCTCCAGCAGCTGCTCATCGCACAGGGATATTTCCTCCTCGTTGCGGTCGGAGAAATCGTGAAAGCCCTCCCCCAGTTCCCGCGTGAGCTGGGCGAGGATCTGTGTTTTATCACATCCGGGAAGATCCATTTTGTTGACAAACAGAAAAGTGGGAATGTTTTTCTGCCGCAGCAGCTTCCAAACCGTTCGGGTATGGCTTTGCACACCAGCCGGGCCGCTGATGACCAAAACCGCGCAATCGAGCACATCCAGCGTGCGCTCCATTTCCGCAGAAAAATCCACATGCCCCGGGGTGTCCAGCAGGGTCACCTGCAAATCTTTTTCCAGCTGTACCACGGCCTGCTTGGCGAAAATCGTGATCCCCCGCTGCCGCTCCAGCACAAAATTATCCAAAAACGCACTGCCGTGATCCACCCGGCCAAGCTGGCGCGTAGTACCGGTGCAATATAATATTGCCTCTGACAATGTTGTTTTTCCGGCGTCCACATGGGCAAGCAGACCACAACAACAACGCTTCATTTTATTTCACCTCGCTTACAGTATAACAAACTTTTGGGAATTTGCAAAGAATCCGTAAAAAAGGTCGCTGTCCGGCGTTTCCGGCAGCGACCTTTTGAAAGAGCAGATAAAAAATTTAGAAGTCCAGGGTAGCGAAATAGTCCTCCGGCGTTTCCGCACGGCGAATCAGCTTTGCGCTGCCGTCCTCGCACAGGAGCACCTCCGCAGAGCGCAGCTTGCCATTGTAGTTGTAGCCCATAGAGTGTCCGTGTGCGCCGGTGTCGTGGATGACCAGGAAATCTCCGATCTCCACTTCCGGCAGCATACGATCCACCGCAAACTTGTCGTTATTCTCGCACAAGCCGCCGGTGACATCGTACTTATGGTCGCAGGGAGCGTTTTCCTTTCCCATGACCGTGATGTGATGATAGGCGCCATACATGGCAGGCCGCATCAGGTTGCAGGCGCAGGCATCCATGCCAAGATATTCCTTATGGGTGTGCTTTTGATGGATGCAGCGGGTGACCAGCAGACCATAGGGGCCAAGCATATACCGTCCCAGCTCCGTATAAATCGCCACATCGCCCATACCGGCCGGGGTGAGCACCTTTTCATAAACCTGGCGCACTTTGTCGCCAACCTCCAGAATGTCCACAGGGGGCTGCTCCGGGCGATACGGAATTCCGATGCCGCCGGAAAGATTGATGAAGGCGATCTTGACGCCCACTTCCTTCTGCAGCTCCACAGCCAGCTCGAACAGCTGACCGGCCAGCGTGGGATAGTAGTCATTGGTGATATTGTTTGAGGCCAAAAAGGCATGAATACCGAATTCTTTCACGCCGCGCGCCTTGAGCATCCGGAAGGCCTCGAACATCTGCGGCTTGGTCATGCCGTATTTTGCCTCGCCCGGGGTGTCCATGATCTGGTTGGAAATGGTGAATTCCCCGCCGGGGTTAAACCGACAGCTCATGCGCTCCGGGAACTTCCCAATCAGTTTGTCCAGAAATTCGATATGGGTAATATCGTCCAAATTGATGGTGCCGCCCAATTCGATGCATTTTTTATAATCCTCTTCCGGCGTGGCATTGGAAGAAAACATGATTTCCTCCCCGGTGATCCCCACGCGCTGGCACAGCATCAACTCCGTGAGCGAGGAGCAGTCCATGCCGCAGCCCTCCTCATGCAGGATCTGCATCAGCGTGGGATTGGGGGTCGCCTTGACTGCAAAGAATTCCTTATAGCCGGGATTCCAGGAAAACGCCTGCTTCAGTCTTCTTGCATTTTCACGAATTGCTTTCTCGTCATAGATATGATACGGCGTCGGAAATTTTTTGGAGAACTCCTGCAGCTGCTCCAAGGTAACAAACGGCGTTTTCATCCTGCTATCGTCCTTTCATGCATTGTATACAACGCAAATGCTTCGCGTGCTGCAATGCTCTTGATTTTTTACTTCGATATTTTAACAGACTAAATAGCTAAATGCAACTGGTAATCCTACAGAAACCCTGGTTTTTTGCAAAGCCTTAGTCTACATTTTTCCCAAATCGGACAGAGATTTTCGTTCCCTTTCCCACCTGGCTTTCCAACTGCAGCGACGCCTGATGGAGCGCTGCACCGTGTTTGACAATGCTCAAGCCCAGGCCTGTGCCGCCGGTTTGCCGGGAATGACTTTTATCCACCCGGTAAAACCGCTCAAATACCCGAGGCTGGTGCTCATGGGGGATACCGATTCCATTATCCTGCACCGTGACGACCACTTCGTTCCCCTCCGGATGCACCGAGATCTCCGCCCAGCCGCCGGGGCGATTATAGATGATTGCATTGTCGCAGAGGTTGAAGAACATCTCCTCCAGCAAGCCCGGTTCGCCCAAAATCGTTGCCGCCTCGCCTGTGGCGCGAAGTGCGATCCGTCGGTTTTCCGCTTTCTTTTGCAACCGCAGAACCACCAGCTCCGCCAGCTCCAACAGCTCCACCTCCTGAAAGGCGTTCTCTATCTCCCCCTCGTCCAGGCGGGACAAGCGGATGATGTCATTGATCAGCGCCAGCATCCGCTGGGATTCACGGTGGATATTCCCCGCAAAGCGCGCCACATCCTCCGGCGCGACCATCCCGTTTTCCATCAGCTCCGCATAGCCGGAGATCGAGGTCAGGGGCGTTTTCAGCTCGTGGGACACATTGGCGGAAAACTCCCGGCGCATCTGCTCCGCTGCGTATTCCCGGGTGATGTCCAGCAGGAACAGCACAACGCCCTTGCTGCCGGAGGCCGTGACCACCGGGTTGGCAATGGCGTGGATCGCCCGATCCTGCAACTGAAACCGAGCTTCATCACCCACGCCGCCGATCGCCATATGCACCGCCGCCTGCAAGGCGCTGTTCCGGCAAAAGGCAAACATCTGTTTCCCGATCCCCGACTGTCCCGGCGGCAGCAGCAGCCGTTCCGCCCCCTTGTTCATATTCAGCACCACGCCGGCGCCGTCCATAATAACCAGTCCCTCGCTGATATTTTCCATGATCAGGCGCAGACTGCTGTCTTTTTTCTCTGCCTCCGCCATATTATGGCGCTCTCCGCTGCGGTGGACCGCCAGGCGGCGCAGCAACGGCTGCAGCTCCGGGTATTCGGAGAGTTTTTCCATATCCGACAGAGGCGCGACCAGGCGTGCGGAGAAAAGAAAGCTGCATACCGCCGCAGCAATACCGCAGCAAAGCAGACAATACAGCATATAAACACCGGGGGCGTTTTGCCACAGCGCCGCGGCATCTTCCTGGTACATGGCCAGCAAGAGAAAAAACAAAAAGAACCCTGCCTCCACTGCGGCAAACAGGGTAAAATACAACACGCTGCGTTTTCTCATTGCGGCATCCCCATGCGATATCCCACGCCGCGCACCGTTTCGATATACGCGCCGGCAGTACCCAGCTTGCGGCGCAGGGTCCGGATATGAACATCCACCGTTCGGGTTTCCAATTCCAAATCTCCGCGCACGCCCCAAACACGCTGCAAAAGCTCCTCCCGGCTGAGAACCGCCCCGCCGCGCTGCATCAGACAGCGCAGCAACGCATATTCCTTTGCCGTCAGCGCGACCGGCGCACCGTCCACTGTGGTCTGGTGGCGCTGCTCATCCAGGCAGATTGGCCCATAGGACAACAGCCCGGTCTGGCCATCCTCCTCCACACGGCGCAGCGCCGCCCGAAGTCTGGCCAGGAGCTCCATCATGCCCACCGGCTTTGTGATATAATCATCCGCACCCAGATCCAGTCCGCGCACGGTATCCCGCTCGCTGTCCAGCGCGGTGAGCAGCAGCACCGGCAGCTTCCGGCACGCCTGCTCCTGCCGCAGCCAGGAGAGAAGCTGCAGTCCGCTTTCTCCCGGCAGCATGATATCCAGCAGCACCGCGCGAGCCATTTCCGGCTGAAATGCCTGGCGAAACTGCGCGGCGTCCGCAAAGCCAGCCGCTGTATACCCCGCCCGGTGCAGGGTATACAGCATCAGTTCCCGAATGCTGGCGTCATCCTCTACTACATATATCACAGCCATGATCTCTCAACTCCTGTTCCGCCGGCGCTTGCCTCGCAGCCTTGTTACAGTTCCGCCGCAGCCGCCTTTTCCTCGCCCCGGCGCTTGCCGGGTCTTCCGGACAGCTCATAGGCGTGGACGCTGTACAGCGTCACGGCAAAACCTGCCGCAAAATCGGCGATCACCGCTGCCCACGCGGGAACAAAGCCCACGATTGTCAAAATGATAAACAGCAGCTTGACGGCACAAACCGCCAAAAATCCCAGCTTGACCTGCCGGCGAATACTGCGGGCAGTTTGCACCAAAAACGGAATCTGTCCCAGTTTTTTCTCCACAGACCAGATATCTGCCCCGGCGCTGTCGCCATTCGGCATAGCCAGCTCCATTTCCAGACTGGCAACCCGACCGGTGAACTCGGCAAAGCTGCTGCTTGTTACATACAACACACTGCCGCCGCGCGGGCCGAGATCCTCCTGCATCTGGTGCAGACGCACCTGTTTTTCCTCCGGCTGGCAGGCCGCGTAATACTCCGAAATGCCCAGTGACTTTGCCAGACCTGCACAGTTCTCCGGTGTGTCGCTGGAGAGCATGGCAACGCGATCGCAGCCCAGGCCATCCAGCGTATAGATCGCTTCCGCCGCGTCCGGGCGAATGGTCTCGCCCAGCTCGGCGCAGCCGGCATATTTCCCCTGCACAGCCATATAGACCGCCTTATTGGGGCCGGGCTTCCGCAGCCCCTGAATGTGCAGCTGCTCCATCCACTGATAGCTGCCCAGCGTCACATACACGCCGTTGAGCTTGGCCGCAACGCCGCAGCCCGGCACAAAGCGCTGCTCCTGGGGCTGCACTGCCGCCTCCTGCGCCGCACCGGCCGCCGTCCGCAGCGCCTGGGCGATGGGATGGTTGCTGTCCCCCTCCACCGCCGCCGCGATTCGCAGGAACATTTCGCTTTCCATCTGCTCCGACTTGACCGCCGTCACCCGCAGGGAACCGGTGGTCAGCGTTCCGTTTTTGTCAAAAGCAACAGCGCGCACCCGGCAAAGCTTGTCCAGGCCCGGAACCTGGTGCAGCAGGCTACCGCGGCCGGCTATTCCCGCCGCTCCGGCAAAACGGAACATGGGCACCGCCGCCAGGGCAGTAAAGGGGCCGGAAAGCGCCAAAAGCGTTACCGCGCGCCCAATGGACTCTCTTCCCCCCTGCCCTGTGGCAAGGCAAACCACAAGCACCACTGCCGCCGCAATGCCGGCGACCAGCGTGACCCGATCCCAGCGGCGCTCCAGAGCGGCGACCTGGGTATCCTGACACGCATCACTGTTTTCCAGAGTATGCATCCAAACGCAGGCGGCAGAATTCCCTTCGTCTCTTATCACTTCTGCGATAAAATCTTGCCCGATGTTGCGTGCGCCGGCGGGGATCTCTCCTCCGGCCTGCACCCGCTCGGCCTCCGTGCTGCCGGTGTAGGCAGACAGCTCCAGCGCCACATCCTGCGCCTGCGTCCGGCAATCCAGAGGAACCAGCTCGCCATGAGGCACAAAAATCAGCTGGCCGGGCTGCACCTCCGCCGGAGACAACTGGCTGGTCGTGCCGTCCTCCCGATACAGCAGGGCATACTCCGGGCGGACATCCGCCATGCTGAGAACCAGATTCCGGCTATGCTCCCGGGCGATCTGCAAAATGGCCTTGCCGATCACCAGCAGCAAAATCACACCGGCGCCCTCCGCCGGTCTGGCAATGCAGAACAGCAGCACCGAGGCGATCATAAACAGCACCTGGGCGTTCACCCGGCGGGTGCAAAGCTGCCGTACCGCCGCCCGATATACCTCGAAGCCGCCGCACACCGCCGCCACAATGGCCACCAGCCAGCTTCCCACTGTGGGCATGGCGGGGATCAGAAACGCGACCGCAAGCAGCACCGCCGCTGCAAGCAGCCGCAGCGCCATGGCAGCGCCAAGAGGCTTGGGGATTTCGGTCTCCTCCGGCGTTTCTTTTCTGCTCTCTGTTTCCGAACCGACAATATCTGCCGCGCGCGGGGTAGTTGCGTGCAGCAGGTCTTTCCCTTTTTGCAGAATATTCATGATATTTCTCCTTATCTCGCCTGTGCTTTGCCGGATGTGGCCAAAGAAAGGCTGCAAATCGATAAAATCTGTGTGGAACAGATTGAATTTTTCCGGTAATTCCTGTATACTGTGAGGGATTCCAAACCATTGTTTTTTGGCAATATCACTTTATATATTATTTTGTCTGCCCGTGCTTTGTCAAGGTATTTTCTTGCACAAGCCGCCGGTTCGGCAAATATTTTTTCTTCTTTGGCGATTTTCAAGAAAAAAGAACACAGGAGGTCACCCATTATGTCAAACCAACTCAAAGGCGCCTGTATCATCGGGCAGTCCGGCGGCCCCACCGCCGTTATCAATGCCAGCGCTTACGGGGTTATCAAAACCGCTCTGGAAAGCCCTGCGATCACCAGAGTGCTCGGCGCTGCCCACGGAATTCGCGGCGTGCTGGACGATAAGCTCTATGATATGGCGCAGGAAGATGCCTACGAGCTTTCTCTGATGATGAACACGCCCTCCTCGGAGCTTGGCTCCTGCCGCTACAAGATTGCAGATCCGGAAGTGGATGACACGGACTACAAGCGCATTTTGGAGATTTTTCGGAAATACGATGTGCGCTACTTCTTCTACAATGGCGGAAACGACTCCATGGACACCTGCAACAAAATCAGCCGTTACATGAAGCAGGTGGGCTATGACTGCCGGGTCATGGGCGTTCCTAAGACCATTGACAACGACCTGTTCGGCACCGACCATTGCCCCGGCTTCGGCTCCGCCGCAAAATACATCGCCACCTCCTGTATGGAAATTTCCAAAGACGCCCGGGTTTACGACAAGGGGCAGATCACCATTGTGGAGATCATGGGGCGTCACGCCGGCTGGCTGGCCGGGGCTGCGGCGTTGGCCTCCTACATGGGCGCCGGTCCCGATCTGGTGTATCTGCCGGAGGTAGACTTCGACATGGAACAGTTTTTTGCCGATGTGGAACGCATCTACAAAGAGAACAACAGCGTGCTGGTCGCCGTCTCCGAAGGTATTCACTATGCCGACGGCAGTTTTGTCAGCGAGGCAAAAACCTCCGCGACCGATGGCTTTGGTCATGCGCAGCTGGGCGGACTGGCCGCCATGCTGGCCGCAGCGGTCAAGGACCGGCTGGGTGTGAAGGTGCGTGGCATTGAGCTGAGCCTGCTCCAGCGCTGCGGCGCGCATCTGGCCTCTAAAACCGACCTGGACGAGGCATTTCTGGCCGGTCAGGCTGCGGTGGAGTGCGCCGTTGCCGGTGAAAGCGGAAAAATGCTGGCATTCACCCGGGAGATGCAGGACGGCGTCTATCACTGCAAGACCACGCTCCTGCCCCTGGAATCCGTTGCCAACTATGAAAAGAAAGTCCCCGCCGCATGGATCACCCCGGAGGGCAACCATGTGACCCGGGAATTCATCGACTACGCCCTTCCCCTGATCCAGGGTGAACCGGAGCGTATTACGGAAAACAGCCTGCCCCGATACTGCCGGCTGAAAAAGGTGCTGGCGAAATAGCTTTCTCTTCATCATCTATATATACTAAAAGGGAGAATCACGGCCAGGTGATTCTCCTCAGCTTGTCAAAAAAGTCTGAGACTTTTTTGACTTCGCTTATCCGCCGAGTATTTTGGCACAGCCAAAATACTGTGGGAAAGCCCAGAAAAGGGCTTTCCGCGGCGGTTTATCTC
>CAVBJJ010000042.1:9554-15088 GCA_963595735.1 bacterium | reverse complement strand
GACACCACCAAAAACTTGTGTTTTTTATGGTGTCTACTTTTATTTTACAGATGCATCCGCAAAGGGAAACTGTGCCGCTGCTTATATCATACTTTGTTGTCTGTTTGGGAATGCTGTTCCTTACAGAGCAGCCTTGGCTTTCTCGCACAGAGCGGTGAAAGCGGCGGGCTCGTGAATGGCGGTCTCAGAGAGCATCTTGCGATTCATCTCGATACCGGCCTGCTTCAGGCCGTGCATGAAGGTAGAGTA
The DNA here is from genome assembly GCA_963595735.1 of bacterium. Taxonomy (GTDB): domain Bacteria; phylum Bacillota; class Clostridia; order Oscillospirales; family Oscillospiraceae; genus CALWOS01. Next base: position 14,839 of record CAVBJJ010000042.1, on the reverse strand, counting down.
GTTCATACCGTTCATCTTGCAAGCGGCGCTGATACGGGTGATCCACAGCTGACGGAAGTCGCGCTTCTTCTGCTTACGGCCAACATAAGAATAACGGCCGGACTTCATGACAGCCTGCTTGGCCATCTTGAAGTGCTTGGACTTGCTGCCCCAATAGCCCTTGGCCATGCCCAAAACTTTATTTCTTCTCTTGCGCGTCATCATCGCGCCTTTGACTCTAGCCATTGTTCAATGTCCTCCTTATTTATACGGGATCATGCGCTTGACAGCGGACTCGTTGGTAACATCCGCATAGGTACCCTGACGGAGGCCTCTCTTGCGCTTGGTATCTTTCTTGGTGAGAATGTGACGCTTAAAAGCGTGGGCGCGCTTCACCTTGCCAGACTTGGTGAGGCTAAATCTTTTCTTCGCGCCGCTATGAGTTTTCAGCTTCGGCATAACGATCAGACTCCTTTACATGAAACTTTATCTGTTAGATTCGCTTACTTCTTGGTGTTGCTTGCAGTTTTCGGAGACAAGAACATGCTCATGTTCCGTCCCTCCAGTTTGGGATTTTTGTCCATACTGGCAATTTCGCCGCAGGACTCCGCAAAATTTTTCAGCAGCTGCGCGCCCAAATCGGTATGCGCCATTTCTCTGCCGCGGAAACGCACCGTGACCTTGACACGGTTGCCCTCCTGCAGAAACTTCATTCCGTTTCTGAGTTTGACATTGAAATCGTTTGTTCCGATACTGGGAGACATACGAATTTCCTTGACCTCGATCACACGCTGATTCTTTTTGGCTTCCTTTTCCCGCTTGCTCTGCTCAAATCTGTACTTGCCATAGTCCATAATTTTGCAGACAGGGGGATTGGAGTTCGGGGCGATCAATACCAGATCCTGCTCCCGCTCCTCAGAAATGCGGAGCGCTTCTTCCCGGGAAACGATGCCCAACTGCTCGCCATCATCACTGATGAGACGAACTTCCTTTGCCTGGATCTCTTCGTTGATCTCGTAAGTCACAGTTGCGATGTCAAAACACCTCCCAAATAAACTAAAACACGGACGCAAAGCGTCCGTGCAACAATTCCAACAAGGCCTTTATTCCAAAAGGCAATCGAAGAAATATTGACCAAATCCAGCATTCTGAACCGGTGAGGACGGACGCAAATCTGCCCTACTTCATTTTGACTTTTGTATTATAGCACTACCCGCACCCGGTGTCAAGCGCTTTTTGCAAAAAACTACGGCCTCTGTTTTCCAACGCTTTTCAACCATGATGTATGAACCGAAAAATCGTGCCGGAGTAAAACCCCGGCACGACTTGCGTTTGTTTGGTTGTTGTATCCCAACGATCAGCGGGAAGGCTGCTTATTTCTGAAGCGCATCACAGAAGCGCATGATCAGGGTCGCAACTTCCGCACGGGTGGCATTGGTGCCGGGCAGCAGATAATAGTTATCGCTGCCGGTGATGACACCAGCGGACACAGCCCACTCCATAGCAGACTTTGCCCAGGGGCTGATCACGGACACATCGTTGAAGCCCATCAGATCCGCAGCATTGCCTGCTGTGGTCTTGATACCCTTGTACTGGGCATAACGATACAGCATTGTCACCAGCTGCTCACGGGTGATTGCCTCCTCAATGTCGGAGCCGTCAGAAATCCCCTTTGCCACAGCCCAATCTCTGCCGACAGCATACCATGTGCTGCCGGTGCTGGTGTCCACGCCGTCTATACGCGCCAGCATGGTCACGATCATAGCACGGGTCGTAGTGGTCTCCGGCTCAAAGGTGCTTGCGCCGGTACCGTTCATGATGCCGGTATCCAGGCAATAGTGAACGCCATCGTGATACCAGGCGTTGATGTTGGTATCCTTGAACCGATACAGCGGGCAATTGACATCATGTGCGCAGTCCTTGTAATTGCTGCCGCCGGTGAAACTGACCTCAATGGTGTGAGAGGTTCTCACCTTTTCAAAGGTATAGGTGCTGACAGCGCCAACGCTGACACCGTCTACCTTCACATCCTGGATCTTATAACCCAGATTTGCGGTGATGGTATAGACCTGGGTGCCACCGGAAACCACACTGGTTCTGCCGGACGGGGTGATCGTTCCGCCCTTGCCCGCGGTCGCAGTGATGGCATAGGTGCTCACCCCACCGCCACCGCCGCCGCTGCTGGCTCTGGTGACAGTCAGCGTGGAGTCCACGCTGGCAGGAACAACTGCATACTTGGCAGCATCCGCACCGCTGAGAACCGGAGTCACCGTGATGGTGTAGGGGCTGTTGGCCAGGTCCTTTGCCAGCGCATTGATACCATCGGCATCAATGGGAGCGCCTGCATACTGGTACTGATAGGTAACCGTAACATCATCGCCAGTTTCCAGACCGGTCAGACTGACCAGCTTGCTGGCATCCACGCTTGCGTTCTGGCGGACGCTGAGCGGTGTGGCTTTCAGAGTCAGCTCCTTGTTTGCAACGATGACCGTGTGCTCCACGCTTGCATCCGCAGCGGCAATACTGTAGTTTGCAGCGTCCGCGCCGGAAAGCGCTGCCGTCACGGAAACCTTGTAGCTGCCGGGCTCCTTTGCCGCCAGGGCAGCAGCCAGTTCCGCAGCCGTTGCATAGTGGCTGCCGTCCAAGGTGTAGCTGTAGCTGAAAACAACTTCGTCATTGGGCAGCACGCCGGTGAACACGGGATGCATATCCGCAATGCTTGCCGTGGCGTCCGTGCCCTTGAAGATGGAAATGTCCTTGCCATCGCCGGTCTTTTCCAGAACCTTGGCGTTGACGACCAGCTTCAGCACTGGGGTCTCGTAGTTCGCGGTGGTATTGGCAGAAGCCGTACCCAGAGGATCTGCGGTGTTATTGACCGCAAAGTCCAGAATATTATCCGCGTTGGTGTAGGTGTTGGCTTTCAGGAAGCCGGCGCCGGAAGCTACCGCGTCCGCGCGCACAGTTGCGGTTGCGGTATCCTGGATGCCAACATTGCTGGTCGCAACGATGTTCGTCCAGGTACCGTCCTGCAGCACCTCACCGGGCTTGACCTCACCATAGGTGACGGTCTTGTTATAAGTCACACCCGGTTTCTGGTGAATGGTAAACAGGTATTTTGCTGCTTCGGCCGTGTTCTTATCGGTGCGTCCAAAGTCGGCATTGACATGGATAACATAGTTCTTCGCCATCTTGTTGGCCAGTGCATCGGCATCCTCGGTCAGGCCGTTGATCTGCACTGCGACAATGTCATCCTCGATCAGATACAGCTTGTAAGTTCCGGCGTCTTCTCCGGTCACGCGCTTATAGCCGATCGTGATGATATCCTGAATGCCATTGGCCATGGTGATGATAATGTTCTGGGTATCCGCAGCCTTTGCGATCGCGGTAAGCTCCGCTGCGTTGGTGATCGTGGCATCCGCCAGTCTGCTGGAGGGCAGAATGGTGTTGTCCTCGCCATAAATCTTCTGGTTTTCCGCGATCACACTGCTGTCGCCGGACATATCCAGATTGAACTCCGCTTTCCGGATGGTAAACAGGTACTGGGCAGCGGTGCTTTCGGTTTTGTCCTGGGTCTTGAACGCCTCCGCGATCAGCAGATTGTGGTTCTCCGCCAGAGTGGGCTCCACAAAGCTTACATCCGCATCCAGCATATACAGCTTGTAGCTGTCCGCATCCTCGCCGGCGATACGCTGGAAGTGCGCGGTCATGTTGTCCGTTCTCGTGTCGGGAACCTGATGTGCGGCGTCGAGATCCGGTGCATACTGCAGTGTGTTGGCAGAAGCGGCATTAAAGCTTGCCGCATTGGTTTCCCGCTCCGTGTTTTTGGCGGTGTAATCATAGCTGGCAACCACACTGCTGTCGCTGTCGGACAGGGTGATTTCCGCAGTGGGAATGACAACATCCAGATTGGTCTTGTTGCCATAGGTCAGACCCTCGTTGGTGCCATCCAGCGCTTTGGCCTTGCTTTCCTTATCGCCATAGGTCTTTTGATAGGTAACATTGTCGCCCGCCTTGTGGTCGATGTGCAGATCCGCTTTCTGGATGGTGATGGTGATCTTCTTGGCCTCGGAGATCCAATGCTCGGACTCATCGTCCCGCATCCGGACATAGAATTCATACTCGCCGGCCAGCGTGGGAACACCATAGACCTCGCCGGTACGGCTGTTCAGATACAGACCCTCAGGAAGCTTGGTCGCGTTCGCGGTCTTGCCGTTGCTGCCGACCAGAACGAAGTTGCGGTAAACCGCATTTTCCGCGGGGGTAGTATCAAAGGCTCGGATGAAATCGCTGTAGTAGTTGGCATAAATGCCGGATTCCAGCGCGGAGGTTTCGATCTCCACCGCTGTGGGTGCGGTATACTTCCCGCTCCAGGAGGCATAGATGGTAACGATCTGATCCACCGTACCGTCCTGGGCATCCAGGGTTTCCAGATTGCTCAGCGGTGCGGAAAGATTGACCTTGTCGCCATTGCTATCGACCCAACCGTTGAAGATGTAATTCACGCGGGCAAACTGGGGCAGCTTGTTTTTGATGGAGTCCCCGTTTTTCAGATCGGTCAGCGTGACCTGTCCTGTATAGGCCGCGTCATGGGCATCGTTAATGGTGACATAGTCGGACAGGGGCGCATCCAGATTGTCATCAAAGACAATGGTATACTCACTGCCCCACTGGGCGTACAGGGTCATGTTGTCTTTCAGCTTGATCTTGTTGCCGGGATAATAGGTATCGCCGGAGCCATCGGCCTGGGTGTTCCAGCCGATAAAGCTGCTGCCCGCCTTGACCAGACCAGTGCTGTCTGCGATGGCGATCTCATCGTCAGCGGTCTTGTCCGCCACGCTGGCAACGGAGCCGGAAGCACCGTTGGCATCGTAAGTCAGGGTAAACAGCTGCTCCCACTGGGCAGTCAGGATCACATTGGCAGCAGGCATTTTGAAGCTCTCCCCTGCTGCATAGACCTTACCGTCCTGATTGTTCAGCCAACCCTTGAATGCATAATGCTCTCTGGTAACGGCGTCCAGAACGGTAACCGTCTGATCCAGGTCATAGGCCGTGGGATCTACCGGCGCCGTGCTGCCGCCGGCGGCGTTATAGGTAACAGTATAGGTCTTTGTCCAATCTGCAACCAGATAGACGGTTTCGCCGGGCATCTTAAAGCTGTCGCCTGCCTGATACAGCGGGCCGTCCGCCGTCATATAGCGCCAGCCGTTGAAGTGATAGCCCTCCTTGGTGGGCACTTCTGCCGTCACGGTGACAGCAGCATCCGCAATATACGCCTGATCATCCACGATCGGGGTGGCGCTGGTGCC
>CAVBJJ010000042.1:0-9514 GCA_963595735.1 bacterium | reverse complement strand
GGTGCCGCCGTTGAGGTTATAAATCACGGCGTATTTGTCAAATTCCACATGATTCCAAACGGCGTACAGGGTAATATCCTCCGCTCCCATAACAACAGAACTGCCGGGGGCATAGGTGGTGCCGGAGCCGTCTGCTTTCGTGTTCCAGCCGCCAAAGACATAGTAACCGGTTTCATCTGCGGCCTTGGTCAGCAGATCTGCGGGAAGCACGGTGAACACATCTTTTTCCGCATAGGCGTTGGCATCCACAGGTGCTGTGCCGTCTGCGCCGTTGGGGTCATAGCTAACGCCGTAGGTCTGCACGGCTTCCCAGCCGGCATAGAACACATTGGCGCCGGCCTTTAGCGTTGCGGTGTCCAGGGCAGTGCCGGTGCACTTCTGATCCGCAAACCAACCGGTAAAGGTGTGGCCGTCCCGGGTCATCATACCGGCATCCAGCAGCGTGTAGCTGCTTCCGGCTTTGTAGGTTGCGTAATCCACTGGCGGATTCACACCGCCGTTTGCGTTATAGACAACCGTGCTCTTGTCCGGTGCAACTTTCTTCCACTGGGCAGTGAAAACGACCTTGCTCTGGGGCATGACAAAGGTGGAGCCGGGAGCATAGACCACGGTGTCATACTTCCAGCCGGTCATGACATAGGTCGTGCCGTCTGCCTCATCCGCGATGGACAGTGTGTTTTCCGGCAGGGTGATCACCGCGCCGTACTTTTGCGCGACCATGGTAGGCTTGGTACCGGTGATGTCCGCTGTTGCGCCGGTGGGCTTGGTGCCCTGCTTGAAGACGACCTCGTATTCATTCTGGTCTTCCCACTGGGCATACAGGGTGATGTCGTCCAGCAGTTCGATCGTGCTGCCGGGCAGATAGGTCGTGCCGTTTCCGCCAAGGTTGGTGTTCCAGCCTACAAAGGTGTACACAACACCGCCAAGGGTTTTGGTGCCCTCGTAGTCTGCAACAATGAGCTTGGTGCCGGACTTGGCAGCCGGAGCTGCCACATCGCCGCCATCGACATCATAAGTCAGCGTGTACTGCTGCTCCCACTGCGCGGTCAGCGTCACATCCACATCCGGCATTTTGAAGGTATCGCCGGGCTGGTACACGGTTCCGCCGTCACTGGAGCGCCAGCCGCCAAAGTGCATACCGGCAACCTCCGCAGGCGCAGCCTTGACCTTGACGGTATCGCCGATCTCCACTGCTGTCGCATCGGCAGCGCCATCGCTCTTGGCATCCTCGTAAATCAGATCTCTCGTATCTGCGGCTTTGGCGGTCTTGATCTCGATGTTGTAATTGTCATCCACCGCCACGATGGTGTAAGAACCATCCTGGTTATCCACAAACTTCGGATCGCCCACAGCAAAGCTGTTGCCGTTTGCCTTTACGCTGGCAATGGCATAGCCCGGCTCCGTGGAAACGGTGAAGGTGTAGTCCTCCCCTGTTTTGGCGCTGCTCTTGTAAACAACATTGCAGCCCGCATCGTTGGTGACCGTGATGGTATTATACGCCACACCGCCAACCACGACAAAGGGAGAAAAGGCATTGGTGCGCAGGCTCAGGAAGCTCTGGCTGTTCACAGTCTTTGCGGTCGCGGCAAGGGGGCCGTCAAACCCGGTGCCATTATAATGGTACATACTGTAGGCCTGCTCCATGGTAATATCCGCAAAGGGAACGCTGACGGTGACAGGCTCGCTGAGAACCGCGTCATCCACCTTGGTCAGAATGCCGTTTTCATTGACATAGACCTGAATCCCAACCAAGCCCAGAATATCCGCATCTTTGGACAGCGCCAAATCAGTTTTAGCCTGCGCCAGGATATCCTCCGCCTTGTCCACCAAATCCTCGGTTCTGTACTCGAACACCAAGGAGGCGTTCTTTTCCTTGCCGTCCACAATGGTGCCGACCTTGTCAGAACCGCCGGTGATCTCCAGACCAGTGGGCACATCCGTGACCGTCAGGTTGGATTCCCAGGTGGCGTACAGCGTCTCGTTCTTGGTGATGGCAACCGTATCCCCACTCTTTACGGATGTGCCGTCACGCAGGCACCAGCCGGTGAAGCGGAAGGTCGCGGTGTCCTCCAGTGTCGGCAGCGCATAGGCGCCGTCATAGTCCACAGTCATCTCCGCGGGATTGTCTCCCAGAGATCCCACCTGGGGATCCAGCGTGATGGTATAGCTGTTGGCATTCCACACGGCGTAATATGTGGTATCTGCGGTCACATTGTTTTTGCCAACACCGGCGCCGTGATTCGGTCGGCTGAGATCCGTTACCCATTTTACAAAGGTATAACCGGTTCGGGTGGGATTGGCGGGCTTTGCAGCGGGCGTATTATCCGCCACAAGCTGCGGTTCCACCGCGCTGCCGCCCTGGGTGTCGAACACGACCTTGTGCAGGCCGGTGGCATTCTCCGGGATATAGAGCTTTTCCGCGCCCTCATTTACCTGAATGCTGTTGTTCTTCACCACAGCGGTAGACGCCGGATCCTCATTGCCGATACTGACTGCGGAAGCATAGGCCGGACCAAAGGCCGCGATCTGCTCCGGAGAAGCCGTTACGATGTTGGTCATGGTGTTATCCGTAATGGTCACATTGGTAGCTCTGGGAATGTTGATGGCGTTCCAGGTCGTGTCGGTAAAGGTACTTCCGGACACGGTAAGCTCCGCTGCGGAATTCATGTACATTCCGTACTTCAGCTTGGAAAATTCACAGCCGATGACCTGAATATTCTGCACCACGGGACCGGCAGCACTCAGAATACCGATGGATTGGTCGCCGGAAGCGCCGGTACCACGGAACTTGCAGTTCTGAATTGTGGTCGTGGCATTTGCACCGTTGAATGCACCATAAAAGTAAATGCCGCCGTCATCCCGCCCCTGCATCGCCAAGGCAAAGGTCACATTCTGGATCGTGGTACCGGCGGAACCCTCATCCAGACGCAAAGCGCCGCCCTGATAATCCAGGGAAAACCTGGCGGAAATTGTCTTGCCGTTGCCGTCCAGTGTGATTTTGTGGTTGATCGTAATGGGTGTGGTCACCGTGATGTCGGCGTCCAGTGTGATGGTGTCGCCATCTGCGGCATTCTCAATGGCGTCTGCCAATGCCGTTTCGTCAGAGACGGTCACATCCGCCGCCAAAGCCGTTGCCGGCAGCAGTGTGCACACCATTACGATTGCGAGGAGTAAAGATAGTACTCTTTTTCTCATTCGCATATCCTCCTTTTCTTTTTCCGTTCTATTTTTTCTATATGTAAACCGGATTTTTCCGGATTGTTTTTCTGGTTTGGAATCAACCTCATATTTATTCAAACTAATTTTATCACAGGCCTATTTTCTGCGCAACAAAAATCAGACAAGATTCCGATTTTTCATGTAAAATTTTTACATATTTCTGTATCGGTAGAAAGCATCCAGATGTATACATAACAAAAAATCGTCTGTTTTATCAAGCATTCGATAAAACAGACGATTATCATATAATTATTCCGTTTTTTTGTATACAAGCGCCGTACAAATCAGCTGTCCTTTCGCAAAACGGCTTTATCCAGCGCATTCTGCCGTTCGGCCTGCAAAATCAGCTCCAGCATAACCAACAGAACCGTGCCGGCAATGCTGATAAAGTCCAGAGCAATGTCGATCGCCATGGTGACGACCAGCGCATCTTCCGGGATATTCAGCTGGTGAAACAGCAGCGTATAGCCCGCCATGGCGCCCCCGGGAACAGGCGGCGCCGCGATCGCCAGCGGCACGCACATAAACAGCGCAACCAGCAGCCAAACAATGGAGATCTCCACGGCATAATACCGCGCCATTACCAGTGTGACCACAACAAAGTTCAGGGCGATTCCGATTTTATAAATATTGATGCCCAAGGGCAGACCAAAGCGCAGCAGCCCGTTGTCAATGCCCAGGTGCTTTTCCCCGTTTTCCATGCACACCCGGAACGCGGCGCCAGAGGAAAAGGTGGAAACCGCGACAACAAAGGCGGGACGGAATTTTTTCAGCAGGATTCGGGGCGAAACGCGCTCCTTCGCGCAAACGCACAGCCCCACCACAGCGGTCAGGCCGTAAATCACGATCACTGCATACAGCAAAGGCCGCCACGCAAGGGTCAGCACATGAAGGGAGTCCGACCAGAGCAGCTTCAGCAGCAGCAAAAACACCAGCACCGGCACCATTTTTGCCAGACCGCCCATGATGTGATGGAGCAGATCGTGCAGCTCCCCCACCAGATTGGTGATGCCGGACGCCCGGGTTCCCAGCCCCAGCAGCGCCACGCCGACCACCACCGCAATGCAGATGATTTGCAGGGAATTCCCCTCCACAAAGGGGCGGATCAGGTTTGTGGGAAAAATGCCGAGTATCAACTGGAAAGCACCGGAAAGATGGCTTGGCTCCAGCATATTTCCGGAAAAGTGCAGTCCGCACAGGGGGAACAAAATGACAATTGCCGCCGCGGCAAGCACATAGCTTGTGATCACAAAGCGAAAAATCATGTTGCGCCCCACATTGCTGAAGGTCGCCATGTCGCCGACACCGCAAATGTCATATACCATGGACAAAAAAATCATCGGCAGCGCCGCTGCGGTGAGCACGGCAAGTCCCAGCTCATAAATCGGCTCCAGCACCAACTCCGCGATATGCTCCGTTGCCGTTCCCAGCAGAAGATTGCCCACGAAGCCGACCCCGATCGCCAGCGCAATGGCAAGCAGCAACGGAACGAATGGCTTTAGCTGCGGCCGCCGCAGCTTAAATACAACGGTGTTTTCGCCCTTTTCATAGCTGTAATACGGCTCCAGATCGACATCTGCCAGCAGTTTGGCGCCCCAGCTTCCGTATTCCTCTTCCTCATCCTGAAACGGATTGCACTTTGCCCCGCGCACCCGAAGCATAATTTGCGGCACGCCGAATTTACTGCCAAAATAGAGGTAGAATTTCTTTTCCGCGCCGTATTGCTCCTGCCAACTGCCAAGCGCCTGCTCCATTGTAAGGCAGGCCTTTGTGATGTCCTGCTTATCGTATTGCATCGTGCGCAGGAACTCCGCCATTTTTGCAGCCGAGGCAGCAATTCCCTCCGGATTGAGTTTGTACTTGATGCTTTCCTTTGCAATTTTCATAAACTGTAAATACCGCCTCCGCAAAATCATATTGTCAGGATTATAACACAAAAGCGCAAACATCACAATCCCATACCGGTGACGAACTTTGTCCTTTTCTCCGGCATTTTGCAGCACTTTTGCACAGGGAAAAAGAAAAAAGCCTGCCATTCGGTTTGCATGGCAGGCTTTGGGAAAGTGCGATCATTCTTTTGTCCGGGCGCGTTTTTTAGAAGAATTGCGGCGCCATTTCGATCCGGTACTCCGGCTCAACCAGCAGAACCGGCTCGGCATCCGGATGGAGCTTGTTCCAGTCCTCCGCCAGAATGCTGGGAACATGGATATCCAGACCGGGCATGATCCGATAAGAAGAATTTCCCAGGGTCATGCTTCTGTCCATAATGCCGCAGAGCGCAACACAGTCCTCCCGGCTGAGATTGGTGATCCACGCCGTGCGAATAACCTGGAGCAGTTCCCGGTTCAGCTGAGCGGCAGCGGCCGCACGCTCTTCCTCGCTGTCGCTTTCCCGGGGCTCGGGAAAACCGAAATAAGAGCCAATGCCAAACTTTGTGAAAGAAGCGCCGGAGTCCCAGCGCTCCTGGAACATTTGAATCACCTTTGCCGCTTCTTCCTCTGCTATACAGTTGGCAACCACAATCGGCTGGTTTCCAAACCGCAGCTCCAATTCTTTTGTGAGTATGATTTTCTCGTTCATATCTGGCTGTACCTCCTGAATCGCACCGGACGGCTCCGGCGCGGCTATCTCTATTGTTCATACTGTACCATTTGCACGCTTATACTGTCAAGTCGCGACATGGTGATTTTCCCGCATTCGTTTCGATTCCCCGATATTGTCGAATGACCGGGTGATGTCCCAGCGCCGTAATGGCCTTTTGCGGACAGAGATTCAAGCACCGGAAGCAAAATTCGCACTGCCCCCGGGGCTGCGCCTTTCCGCTTTCGATGGCAAAATTCTGCGCGGGACAGACCTTTGCGCAAGCACCGCAGCCGGTGCAGGCCGCGCTGACGCGGATATTGGTCATTGCCTTTTGCTCCGCCTTTTCCTGATGCTTTCGCTGGGCGTTCCCCATTTTTCGGGAGAGGGTACTAAAACCTTTTAGGCGTGTTTTTCCCCGAAGCAGATTTTTACAGACGCGATCTACCCGCCGCGCTGCGTGGCGTTTTTCCAGCGCGATGATTGGTCTGGAAAAGGTCCAGTGACAGTGGGGCAAATTGCAGATGTTGTTGGGCATGATAAAATGATCCGTATACACCACGGAAAACCAGTTTTGGGGAAACAAATCCAAAAAGGCGCGGGCAGCATCGCCGGATACCAGTGCCTGGGTGCAGAAAATCGCCAGCTGCTTTCCCCGGAACATTTCCTTATGTTCTGCGGCAAAGCGGCGCATGAGCCGCGGCGCACCGCTGACATAGCAGGGATACAGCACCAGAATCACATCGCTTTGCGCACACGCCGCGGCAAAGTCAAACGCGCGATTTTCAATCGACTGGCACGCTGCACCCAGATTGGCCGCCATGCGTTTGGCGATATATGCAGTATTTCCCGTCCCGGAAAAATATAATACAAAATACCTTTTCGCATCCATACCGTTTCTCCAATCTCCGCTTCTTTGTTATTTCATTATATCCCGCTTGGCGCACCGCCATGCCTGTTCGGAAATCCCGCTTGCCGCCCATTGTACCACCGCCGCCCGCACCACACAAGAGCTTTGCGGTATTCTATATTAAATAAGAAGCAAGAATGTACCAAGTTATTACTTGACAGGTTCCGGTGCTATCCGTATAATATTAAGATAGGAAAAATTTGATTAAAAGGATGGCATTGATTATGGCAGTCGAATCCAGATATAAAATGAGCCAGGAGCGCCTGGATGAAATCAAGCAGGAGCTGGAATATCTCCAGACCGTCCGGGAAAAGGAAGTCTCCGAGCAGATCAAAGAAGCCCGCAGCTTCGGCGACCTGTCCGAAAACAGCGAATATGACGAGGCAAAAACCGAGCAGGGCAAGCTCTACTCCAAAATCGCAGAGCTGAAAAACCTGATCGAAAACGCCGAGGTCATCGATACCGCGGCCGAGGCCAACACCGGCTATGTGACCCTTGGCACCACCGTCCGCGTGCTGGATCTGCAGGAGAACTACGAGGAAGAATACCAGATCGTCGGCTCCCAGGAGGCCAACCCCATGCAGGGACGCATTTCCGACGACAGCCCCTTTGGCCGCGGCCTGCTGGGTCACACCCAGGGCGAGACCGTCACAGTGGACGCCCCCGCCGGCCTGCTGAAGTTCAAGATTCTTTCCATTCAACACTAAAACCGGGAGTAATGCTGTTATGACAGAAGAAATGAATGTCCAGGAGAACCTCAGCGAGATCCTCCAGATCCGCCGGGAAAAGCTGGCAAAGCTGCAGCAGGACGGCTGCGACCCCTTTGCCGTTACCAAATTCCAGCGCACCGGCTACACCGCCGATATCCGCGCCGCCTTTGAGGCCGACGGCGCCGAAAAGGACTATGCCCTCTGCGGCCGCCTGATGTCCAAGCGCGATATGGGCAAGGCGTTTTTTGCCGACCTGCAGGACGATAAGGGCCGCATTCAGCTCTATGTCCGCGTCAACGACCTGGGCGAAGAATTGTTCGGCGAGTTCAAAAAGTGGGACATCGGCGATATCATCGGCGTGACCGGCTTTGTGTTCCGCACCCGCCGGGGAGAGATCTCCATCCACGCCAAGGAAGTCAAGCTGCTGGCCAAAAGCCTGCTGCCTCTGCCGGAAAAGTTCCACGGCCTGACCGATGTGGAAACCCGCTTCCGGCAGCGCTATGTGGATCTGATCATGAATCCCGAGGTGCGCCGCAACTTTGAGATCCGCAGCAAGTTCATCAAGCATGTCCGCAGCTTCCTGGACGATCGCGGCTATATGGAAGTGGAAACCCCGGTTCTGAACACCATCTCCGGCGGCGCCACGGCCAGACCCTTTATCACCCACCACAACACGCTGGATATTGATATGTTCATGCGCATCGCCACGGAGCTGCACTTAAAGCGCCTGATCGTGGGCGGGATCGAGCGGGTGTATGAAATCGGCCGCATCTTCCGGAACGAGGGCATGGACACCAAGCACAACCCGGAGTTTACCACCGTGGAGCTGTACCAGGCCTATGCCGATTATCAGGACATGATGGATCTGTTCGAGGAGCTGCTCTCCTCCGCCGCCAAGAACATTCTGGGTACCTATCAGATCCAGTGGCAGGGCGAGAACATTGACCTGACCCCCGGTTGGGCGCGCCTGACCATGGCGGAAGCGGTCAAGCAGTATACCGGTCTGGACTTCATGGCCGTGACCGACAACGCGGAAGCCGTTGCGCTGGCGACCTCCATCGGCGTTACGCTGCCCGCAACGGCGGAGCCGACCTGGGGCAACGCCCTGTACGAGTGCTTTGACCAGCGCGTGGAGGAACAGCTGATCCAGCCCACCTTTATCACCATGCACCCGGTGGATGTCTCCCCCCTGGCCAAGCGTTCCCCGGCGGATCCCCGCCTGACGGAGCGGTTCGAGCTGTTCATCTGCCGCAGCGAGATGGGCAACGCCTTCTCGGAGCTGAATGACCCCATCGACCAGAAAGCCCGCTTCCAGAAGCAGGTGGAGCTGCGCGCCAAGGGCGACAGCGAAGCCGGCATGATGGACGAGGACTACATCAACGCGCTGGAATACGGCATGCCCCCCACGGGCGGCCTGGGCATCGGCATTGACCGCTGCGTGATGATGCTGACCAACAACGATTCCATCCGTGAGGTCATCCTCTTCCCCACCATGAAGCCTCTGGGCGAGGGAAGCAAAAAGGCGGAGATCGCCCCTGCGGCGGATGCCGCCCCGGCTGCGCCGGAGGTCATTGATTTCTCCAAGGTGGAGATCGAGCCGCTGTTCCAGGACTGCGTGGATTTTGAAACCTTTTCCAAGTCCGACTTCCGCGCGGTAAAGGTCAAGGCCTGCGAAGCCGTGAAGAAGTCCAAAAAGCTGCTGAAGTTCACGCTGGACGACGGCACCGGCACCGACCGGGTGATTTTGTCCGGCATCCATGCCTACTATGAGCCGGAGGAACTGATCGGCAAGACCTGCATCGCCATTGTCAATCTGCCGCCCCGGGCGATGATGGGCATTGACTCCTGCGGTATGCTGATCTCCGCCGTGCATCAGGAAAACGGCGTGGAAAAGCTGCATCTGCTGATGGTGGATCCCCATATCCCCGCCGGCGCAAAGCTGTACTAAAACAGAACACAACACCCCAAAGGGACTGTCTTTCCGGCAGTCCCTTTTTTGCTTGTCCGCCGCGTATTTCTGCTGCTGCCTGCTTTCGGCACTCTTGCCTCTCCCCTTGGGAGAGGTGGCTGAGCGCAGCGAAGACGGAGAGGGCAA
>CAVBJJ010000041.1:0-15549 GCA_963595735.1 bacterium | reverse complement strand
GCGCAGCGAAGACGGAGAGGGCAAACAAGGACCAGACCAATCACATGAACCCCGGTGGGCTTGGTTATCTGTAAGACCCTCTCAGTCGCCTGCGGCGACAGCTCTCCCAGAGGGAGAGCCAAGGAGCGTATCGGTACCGATACGCTCCATTATTATAATTGAATAGACATAAACAAGGAAGGCATGGCTTGCGCATTTGCGCGGCCATGCCTTCCTTTTGCTTTGTGGGCGCGCCGAAAACGCGCTTTTTTTGGGGGGCGCAGGAACGGGGGCTTGGGGGGATTTAGCCCGCCTTTTCCTGGGCATTGGAAACCGCAGGCTGTGCTTTCTGCTTGTCCGCCTGCTCCTTTTTGAGCGATTCCAGTCCACGCTGGATCAGCACTACCGTTGCTTCCGACCGCGTTTGATAGCGGTTTTCAAAGCGGAAATTTTCGATTTCCTTGAACATTTCGTTATTGACCGACACCGTGTAGCGGGGTCTGGCTGTTGCCATGCATATCACCTCTGTTCCTATTGTATACCATTCTCCCCGCGCTGTAAAGCGCAGTGTCAATTTTTGTCGAATTTTGTCGTTTTTAATCGGTTTTTCAGGAAACAATTGACAGTGAACCAGTGAACTGATATAATGCGTTTGGGTTCAGCGGTTCACTGAATCATTTATGTGCGCGTATTTATTCAGAATGATGTGGATACGACCACAATTTGAATGATCTATCTCACGCGCGGCTATGCGCAGAAGGATAAAGTAGGAGGTATTCCGGTGAATAAGAGAGGCAGGAAAACGAATGGATTATCCCACAGGCTGATTGCCTTGCTGCTATGTTGTGTCTGTCTGGTAACGGTGCTGCCGTTATCCGCGATCGCTTTGGCGCCCGACGAGACGGCAGCGGCAGCGGAGGAGATCGCCCCGGAGGAGCCAACGGTGGATATCGCCGAGGAGCCGGAGGCTCCGGACGCGGAGGAACCGACCACGGAGCCGGTGACAGAGGAACCCGCAGACACGGCCACCGAGGAACCGGAGACCCCGGATGCAGAGGAACCGGACACGGAGCCGGATACGGATTCCGCCGAGCAGCGCGCCGTTGACGCTCTGTATCGGTATCTCATGGCCTGCACCAGCTACGAGGAAATGAACGCCGCCATAGATGCGCTGGGCGAGGATGAACTGTACCTGATGAATCAGTTCACCGCCGAGCAGAACGCCGCGCTGGAAGCCAGGATGCAGGAGTTGGGCGGTTATGCGTCGGATGTGTATGCGAATCCTGAGACCAGACAGAAAGAATGCAAAATTGCACAAGGTGATGAAGACAATATTACTGTCACCGGCACACTGACTGATAGTATCGATTGCAAATTTATTGATAGTGATGGCAATCAAATCACTGTAGAGGGTATCACTGCCGAGTTCGAATCTTCCAACACCAGAAGCTATAAAATCAAGGTTGAAGACTCTGTTCCGGTCGGAACATATACCATGATTGTGAGTTATACTACTACTACTGGTTTTCTGGCCTGGACTAAGACTACTGAATACGAGGACACCATCACCATTACCGTTACTAAACCTGGCGAAGAAGCGGCTAAAATATACTACCTGAAAACGCCGACAAGTGACCCGAGAAGTAATGAAACGACAGAGTGGGGTGATTGCATCGGCAACGGAACTGTAAACACCACCGACGCAACTTGGGAACATGATGACAACAACAAAGAGAAAAATATTTTCGATAATGTTTCGTCTTATGTAGTTGATTTGGCAGACGATATGGTAAAACAGCCGGATGGTTCATGGCTAATTTCTAAGGAAAAGTATTCTACGTATTATACAGCGATTTATAACGCTTACCGGACTAAACTGCAGGATGAGTTAGGAGTAACATTGCAAGAAAGTGATATTGAAGCCATTTATCTCACGCCTTATAAGATTTCCAAAAACAACGGCTCCGATCCGGACAAACACATTGACTGCACAGTAGATGTAAAAACAAAAACAGTATTTGCCGCTAGATTCTGGGTTACATTGCCCAATGGATCCCAGCCAATACTAGCAGAAGGAAAAAACTACAAGAGTGGTGAGCGGGTAATCAAAACAACGATGGCTCCTACATCGGGTACAACAGGTGACTATCCCGAAACTACGGAAGTCGGGGGTATTATGTACCGCTTTGTCGGATGGTACGATGAAGAAAACAAGCTGATTCCGACAGACAAATGGGAGTCTGGCTATCTTCCGAGTAACAAAGAACTGGAAAATGGTTCTGTAGACTTCTACGCAAGGTATGAGCCGGTAACGGCCAACCTGACCATCACCAAAACTCTGTCCGGTAATATGTACAACGAAAAGGACGAGTTTGCATTCACTGTGATCTATGACGGCAAAACGGAAACTTTCCCGTTGGGTAACGATGGGCATGAAACCATCTCCATTCCCGTTGGCGCGTCAGTGACGATTTCGGAAAAACCCGACGGCTACAAATCCTCGCTGGCTTCTACTACTCTGACTGATCTGGAGGGCAAGTGGAAAGACAACAGCATCACTTTCACAATGCCGGCTGAGAATGTGGCCGTCACGATCAACAACGACAAGACCATCACCATTGACGCCGGGGTGGTTGTGAGCACGCTGCCCTATGTCCTGATGCTGGCGGTCGTGGTCGGCGGCGTTACGGTGACGGTCAAGCGGCGCAAGCACCGCAGAGAGGACTAATACGGAGGAATCGAAACATGACAAAGAAGAATCCCCTTCGCGTCCCCAAACGGCGCGGGGAAAAGAACCGGGTGCGTGACAGACCGGAGCCGGCGCTTGCAGAAGCGCTCAATCACGAGCAGGCACGCATTCACCAGTGGCTGAAGCAGGTTCGCTTTCGGAAGGCTACCTTTGGCGGGGTCGAGGAAGCGGATGTGTGGAAGAAAATTGCGGAGCTGAATGGACTGTATGAAGCGGCGCTTTCCGCCGAGCGCGCCCGGTACGACGCCCTGCTTGCAGAGCGCACCGGGTCAGCCGCCCCGCCCCATTCCGGCTTTGCAAACCACGGAGGGGATGGTGAGAAGGACTATCCTTAAGAAAGATGAAACAAGTGCAGGCATCATCACCTCTCGCAGAAACCGCGCGCTGGAGCGGCAGGGCTACATCAGTCTGCTGATCCGCGTCCTGTTCCTTGTGCTGGCAGGCTGGATTTTGTTTTCTCAGGTTTTTCTCATCACCCAGGCCAGCGGCAATGCCATGTTCCCGTCCGTGAAGGACGGCGATCTGGTGATCGCTTATCGGCTCCAGCGGGAATATGCCAAAAACGATGTCGTCGCCTACACCGTGGACGGCAAGACCCATATTGGCCGCATTGCCGCCGGCGCGACCGATGTTGTCACACTGGACGACAGCGGTACTCTGCTGGTGAACGGAACCGCCCAATCCGGCGAGATCCTGTACCCCACTTATGCCAAGGAGGGGATCGAGTATCCCTATCAGGTTCCGGAGAACCATGTGTTTCTCCTTGGCGATTACCGAACCCAGGCAAAGGACAGCCGGGATTTCGGCGCAATTCCTAAGGAGAAAGTGAAAGGCAAGGTCATTACCATTCTCCGCAGACGGGGCTTATAGCCCCCCTACCCCATTGTGCGATATCGGCAAAGGCCGGTATACATACTATTTCATTATTTTATTTCAGGAGGGAAAACCCAATATGAAAAAGAAGTTTTTGTCCATCGCCCTGGCTCTGGTGCTGGCACTGAGCATGGGCACGGTCGCGTTCGCGGCGGGTGAGTCTGGCACCGATGACACATACGACGGTGAGGATATGACAACTATTACTTTCACTAAAAATTACGAAAGAACAAATGATGGCACTATCAGCCCGGCGGAAACTTTCTCCTTCTCCCAGCCGGAGTGTATTGATGTCCAGAACGCCGGCGTTAATGTAACCAAGGAGAATGCTCCCACTGGTTTTGTTATTGGAACTGCTGAGTATAGTGCTGGTGATGCAGGTGTCGATGGCAAGAAAACGAAAAAAATCACTATCACTCTGCCTACATACACAGCTGTCGGTGTCTACACCTATAAGTTTCATGAAACTGTGGGTACTACCGCTGGTGTTACCTACTATGGCAACGATATTATCCTGAAAGTAACTGTTATCGAACGGGATGGCAAGGTTCGCGTTGCTGCCGTCCACACGGAAGCAGGTGCAAACGGCAAAAAGGACGATGGCTCCAAAAAGGATAGCTTTGAGAACACCTATTCCGCTGGTACTCTGAAAGTTAAAAAAGTAGTCGAAGGTATCATGGGTGATAAGGATAAAAAGTTCACTGTAAAGGTTGCTTTCACCGCTCCTGATGGTAAGACCGTTAATGCGCCTATCACCTATATGGAAGATGGTGAGACGAAGTCTATTGATGTAAATGGTAGCACAGCTACCGCCGAAATCAAGCTGAAGAACGACGAAGAAATTACCTTCAACAACATTCCTTACGGTGTTACTTACACTGTGGTGGAGAATGACTACTCTGGTGAGAATTATAAGACTACCTATGCTTACAATGATGTGGACAAGAACACCAATAACATCGTTGATACTGCCATGGAGTCTGTGACCATCACCAACAGCAAGGGTGGTACAATCGACATGGGCGTCTATCAGGACTCCATGCCCTATGTCCTGCTGCTGGCGGTTGTCGGCGTTGGTGCGATCGTGTTCTTCACCAAGAAGAAGCGTGAGAACTAATTCCCGCTGACCCATTGGCAAGCATTTTCTGACAAACGCGTTCCGGCGCCGGGGGCGGCTTCGCCCCCGGCCATGGAGCAAAAGAACCGGGAAAGGAGTGCGGCACGGTTCGACCCGCAAGCAAATATGTCACGATGGATTCTTAAGGCCGCAAACTCACTTGTGAATCTGATCGTTATCCTCTGCCTTTGTGCGGCGTGCCTTTATGCGGCCTTTGCGCTTTGGGATAACCATCGGATCTATGCCGCCGCCGAAAATGTGCAGGCGGAGCTGCTGCAATTCAAGCCCACCGTGGAGGAAGACGGCAGCGCCTCCTTTGCGGAGCTGTTGAAAATCAACCCGGATGTCTGCGCCTGGGTGACGCTGGACAACACCAAAATCGACTACCCCGTGCTGCAGGGCAGCACAAACCTGACCTATGTCAATCAGGATGTATACGGCAACTTTGCGCTTGCCGGAAGCATTTTTCTGGACACACGAAACAACCGGGATTTTTCCGACGCCTATTCCCTGCTGTATGGCCATCACATGGAGCGCAGCGGGATGTTCGGAGACCTGGATCTATATAAGGAGCAGAAATTCTTCCAGGAGAATTCCTCGGGAATGCTGATCCTGCCCGACAGGGCCTATGAGCTTGAAATCTTTGCCTGCCTGGTGACAGACGCGGGAGAGGAGACGATCTTCGACCCGGATCACTGGCAAGCTGATATAGATGGACTGCTTTCTTACGCAAAAGACAACAGCTTACATCTGCGCAGGAAAGCCTTGGAAAAACTGGAACAGATGGACACCCCGCAGGTTCTGGCGTTTACCACCTGTTCCACCGAGTTTACCGATGCAAGAACGATCATTCTGGCTGCGATGGAGCCTTACCAGGCCGCAAGCCAGGAGAATAGCTAAGGGGAAAACAAGTATGAAAAGATGGATGCGTGTTATTTTTGGAGCAGCGATGGCGGCCCTGTGTCTGGCGGCCGCGCTCGTACCGGCCTTTGCGGCGGAAAATCCCGGCATTTCGATCCCGGTGACGGTTTCCATTTCCGGCTCCCGCCCCAGACCGGCAGAGGACTACACCATTAAATTGCAGGCGGACAACATCGCCTATCCCATGCCGGAGGGCGCTGTGGACGGCGTGTACACCATGACGATCACCGGCGCGGACACGAAAAACCTCCCGACCATCACCTACAACCGGGTGGGCATTTACACCTACACCATTTATCAGGTGGCCGGAACGAGCCGGAGATGTACTTACGACGACCGGGTATGTCTGCTGACGGTCTACATCACCAACGCGGAGGACGGCAGCGGGCTGGAGGCGACCGCGGTGCTGTATCCGGATTCCAGCAAGAGCGACAAGCTGGCCGGGGCGGAGTTCCAGAATCACTATTCTTCCTCCTCGAGACCCGACCCCAGCCCCTCCCCTACTCCGACTCCCACTCCTACGCCGAGTCCGAATCCCACGCCGGACCCCAGTCCCACGCCGTCGCCGGATCCGAATCCCGATCCCACGCCGGATCCCAACCCGACGCCCGCACCGAGTCCTGACCCCAGCCCGGCGCCTGACCCCTCACCGGTCAGCCCCGCGCCCAGTCCCACGCCGACCACCCCCGCAACGCCTGCAAGCACCGACACCGACACGCCGAAAACCGGAGACGAATCCTCCCCGGTTCTCTATGCGGTGCTGGCGGCATCCAGTCTGGGTGTGATCGTGGTTCTGTTCCTGACCCGCAAGGGCAAGAAAACAGAAGAATAAACTGTGCATCGAAAGCCCCAGCTATGACGCCGCAAGGCGCCGGCGCGGGGCTTTCCGCATATCATAACGAAGAAAACGAGGAAACGCACATGGGAAAAATACTACGCCTCCTGCTGGGACTGGCCGCCTGCGGCGTGCTGGTGTTTGCAGCGGTCAACCTGACGGGATATCTCCGGGAAAGCCGACAGAGCACCCGCCTGAACGAAAGCCTGATCGACGATGCGGTGCTTGCCAAAGCGCCGGAAGCGGATACCGCCGCGGGATCGCAGCAGGACGCCGAAACGGACGCGGCCTCCCCTGCCCCGAACGCCGCCCCCATCACGGTGGATTTTGCGGTTCTGGCAAAGACAAACGAGGATATTATCGGCTGGCTGTACAGCGAGGGTACGCCCATCAATCTGCCGGTGGTGCGCAGCGCGGACAACAAGGATTACCTGCGCAGGCTGGTGGACGGAAGCCGGAACAGCGCCGGCACGCTGTTTGTCGATTACCGAAACGCCGGGGATTTTTCGGACAGCAACACGATCATCTATGGCCACAACATGAAAAACAAGGAGATGTTCGGCACGCTGTCCCATTACCGCAAGCAGACCTATTTTGACGCCCATCCGGTCATGTGGCTGCTGACCCCGCAGGGAGACTATCGGGTCGAGCCGGTCGCCGGATATGTGACCCAGACCGATTCAGAGGTATATGCCTTTTCCCGATCCGGGGAGGAGGTTTTTGCCACGGTGCAGCAGGCCATGGAGAAATCCGACTTCCGCACCGATACGGCCATCGCGCCGGGCGATCGGTTCCTGACCCTTTCCACCTGTTCTTATGAATACGACAACGCCCGGTATGTGCTGATCGGAAAGCTGGTGCCGCTGGCATAAGCAAGACAGTTGACAGCGGGCAGGCTCTGGTTTATGATACTGGGGAAAGGCGGTCGTTTTTTATGATGTATACCTGTCACTACGCCTCTCCCCTGGGCGGCGTCACCCTTGCCAGCGACGGCACGGCGCTGACCGGGCTTTGGTTCGACGGACAAAAATATTTTGGCGACACGCTCCCCCGGGAGCATACGGAGCAGGCGCTGCCGGTTTTTGCGGAGGCAACGCGCTGGCTGACCGTGTATTTCAGCGGCAGGAAGCCGGATTTCACGCCGCCGCTTGCCATGGAAACCACGCCCTTTCGCAAGGCGGTTTGGGAAATTCTTTTGACGATCCCTTACGGGAAAACAATGACCTATGGCGGGATCGCAAAGCAACTCGCCCGCAAAAGCGGGCTTTCCCATATGTCCGCCCAGGCCGTTGGCGGCGCGGTGGGACATAATTCCATTTCGCTGATCATCCCCTGCCACCGGGTTGTTGGCTCCAACGGCAGCCTGACCGGATACGCCGGCGGCATCGACAAAAAAATCCAACTGCTGCAGCTGGAAAAGGCCGATCTTTCCCGGCTGTTTATTCCCAGGAAAGGAAGCGCTCTGTAAGCACGCGGAAAAGAGAAAATACATTCGAGGTGATTTTCATGACAAAAGAAGAAACTTACCGGTATCTGCAGGATCGCGGCATTGCCTATGAGGTGACCGAAACACCGCCACCCTCTGGATGCAGGCGGACGATCTGGGCAAGCTGCTGCGGGAGCACGGCTGCGCGGTAGATGTCGTGGAGGTCTAAGGCCGCCCATACACAACATAAAAAGCAAGCATACGAAAAATCAGGGAGAAGCCGTTGACTGGCGGCGCATTCTCCCTGATTTTTTTGTTTTGCGGACGCGCCGGTACAAGCGGCATTCCCGATTACTTGTGCCTGAACGGCAACCAAAAAAACCACAGCCGCCAGATGCGTTCTGGCGGCTGTGGTCAGTGTCCCGGAAAAGAGACACGATGCGGCGGGAATGTCCCGGAGACACGGATCGTGCCTCCGGGACGGGTGCTAGGGGGATTTGCCTGCAAATCAGGTGGGGATTATTTTCCCAGATAGCGATACAGGAAGGTCACCATCTGACCGCGGGTGCAGGTCTCGTCCGGCTCGAAGGTCGTGTCGGTAGCGCCCTTGGTAATGCCCTGCTGGAAAGCCCAGACAACGGCATCGCTATAGTAGGCGTCGGCCGCCACATCCGTGAAGGAAGTGCTGCCCGTCACAGCCGGGGACTTGGCGTTCCGATACAGGAAGGTCGCCATCTGGCCGCGGGTGCAGATTTCCTCCGGGCTGAATGTGGTGTCTGTGGTTCCATTGGTGATGCCATTCTCAATGGCCCACAGCAGCGCCTTGTAATAATAGGCATCGGTCTTCACATCGGTGAACGGATTGATCGTGCCGGTGGGTTCCGGAGAACCGGCAGCACGCCAGAGGAAGGTCACCATCTGGCTGCGGGTGCAGCCTTCGTTGGGACTAAAGGTTGTCTCTGTGGTGCCCTTGGTGATCTCTTTTTCCACCGCCCACTTCACCGCGTCATAGAAGTAGTCGCTCTCCTTGACATCGGTAAAGGCAAGGCCGCTGTTGATGAGCTTGGCATAGGCCGCCTCCGCATCGGTCAGCACCTTGTAGTTGCTAACCAGCTTCTTCTGGGCGTCCGTCAGCTTGTCATAGGCGCTGCGGGCAGCCTGAATCTTGCTGCCGCTGTCCTTGGTGACGGTGCCGATGGCGGAGATGAGTCCAATGACCTCGCTGGCCGCTTCCTCGTTGGGGTTCTTACTGATGGAACCGGCGGAGGTGTGGGTCAGCTTGGACAGCCGCTCGACAAGATCATTATAGTTCTTGTAATCGGCAATGGTGATGTAGCCCTTTTGCTCGTCGCTGAGCGCCTTATAAGCTTTGTCCGTGGCCTCGATGTCACTCTTGGCCGCCTTGACCTGGGCGTCGGTGGCGCTGCTGCTGCTGGGCAGCGCGGCAAGCAGGGACTTCACATGGTCGATCTCCTGGAACTTCTGGATGGCCGCTTCCGCTGCCGTCAGCTTGTCGGTGTTGATGCCACTCTTGTCGCTGAGCGCCTCATAGGCCTTGCGCACAGCCGCTACCGTTTCCGCATAGTCCTTGTAGTTGCTGCTGGTGATCTTACCGGCATCCGGCAGGGCGTTGATGCGCGCCTGTATGCTGTCCGCATCCGCGCCGTAGACATGGATGACATACTTGGTGCCGGTGTAATCCCGCGCCTCGTCGCCCTGATTGTTCATGCTGGGCCAGGATTTTTCGCCAACACCCACATAGATCACATCTCCGGGCTTGACCGAGATGGTCTCCGTGCGGCTGTAGAACGCGGCATCGCTGTCATAGGTGTTGAGGAAGGTCTTGACAAGATAGTTCTTGTTGGCCGCCGTGGGCGTGACCGTCACATTGGCGCGGGTGCCGGGGATCGTCAGCGTGTACTCCGTTGTGCTGCCGTTGAAGCCGGGGGAAAGGGTTCCGCCGTCGATCGTCAGCGCTTTCAGGCTGGTATCGCTGTTGTTCCAGGAGCCGCCCACATCCTCGCCCAGGTTCTGGGTGTAGACAACATGGATGATGTCGCCGCTTTTCAGCTTGCCGTTTTCCACACCAAAGGAGGAGAAGCCCTCGTTGGTAAACCAGTCGTTGAGGGTACCCATCCAGCCGGAGCCGGGTTCGCCATCGAACTCGCCCAGCTTTTTGTCGTCCTTGCTGATGGAGGCAATGTAGGTAATGGTCCACGGATCCGATGAGCCGCCGGTACCGCTCCAGCTAAAGCCGTCGGTTTTCAGCGCCTTGAGGATGGAGGTCATCATGGTGTCCTGCTCGCACAGGTCGTACCAGCCGGAGACGATCGTGCCGGTAAAGGCGCCGCCGGGATAGGTGCTGTTCTCCACGCTGACATAGACCTGACCCACCGTCTTGCCGTAATCCGGCAGATCAACGGGGGGCGTCGTGCTGCCGCCGGACTTCTTGGGAACGGCTGCCATGGCGGCAATCGCGTTCTGACGCGCGGTTTTCACCGCGTCCAGCGTGGCGGCTGCTTCCACGGCGGCAAGGCCGTCGTCCTTGGCTTTGGTCAGCTTTTCCCAGTTGCCATCGGTGTAATTGCTCTGGCTGTAGCCGGCAAACGCGGTCTCAATGGCAGATTTCGCCGCCGCTTTCGCGCTGACGATCTCGTCACTGGTGCCGCCCGCCGGCGCCCAAGTCACGGTGACGGTAACATCATTATAGGGCATGGTAAAGCTGTCAAAGCTGTCGGCAATGCTGATAAAGGTCTGATTGCTCGTGTTCTTGCCCAGATAATCGGAGAAGTCAAAGAAACCATACTTGGTGCTGGTCAGCGCCGCGGCGTCCACCCCGTCCACACGAACCCCGCGCATTTCATAAGTATGCCCGTTGACCGTGTAGACCCGGCTGGCGTGGAGATCGAACTTCATGTCCGTCCGATCGACGGTGGAGGTGTCCTGAATGCTCCAGCCCTCGCCGGTCAGGGTGTCGTTGTAGTTGGTGTTGTTGTACTTCTGGCCGTTGACGGTGTAGTTCCGCTGGCCGCGAATGAGCATATGGCTCGCGTACTCCGGGCTTTTGCAGAATTTGATCTCCTGCCCGCCATAGGACTCCGTGACCGGTGTAAACACCGAGCCGCCCATGCTTGCGGAGTTTGTTCTGGTGTTAAAGCTATACAGCTCCGCCATTTTTTCGCCGCCCAGATTGCCATCGTTTTTGCCCTCGTATGCGGTGTGCTCCTGCAAATAGGTCAGCATGGCCTGCAGGGTCTCGCGATCCTCCTCCGGCACGCCGGAAAGGTCGTACTCAACCTTGAGCTGGTAGGCGACCGCCGGGGGCAGACCCGCTTCATTGCGCGCCTTGATCTGCTCATAGCGGTCGATCTCCCGCTGGGAAAGCTGCTCCCGCTGGTATCCGGTCATTCGGTCATAGCGCGTGATGAGGCTGTTCACCGCGTCCTGAGCGCTTTGATCCAGCTTTTCCAGATCCTCCGGAAGATCGCTCATGTAATAGCGGAACGACTTGAGGTTGCTGGTGTTTTCCTTGTCCGCTGCCGTCTGGATGGCGGTGATGGTGGTCACAGCCTCCTGCTGGGCGGAGTAGGCCGCGCCGGTGGACTCCGCCGCGTTGATGGCGGCAAGCGCCGCTGCCTTGGCGTCCTGGATCTTCTGCCAGTCCTCTGGGGTGTAGAAGTTTTCCGGATGCTTTTTGGCAAGGGCTTCCAGCTCGGACTTCAACTCCGTTTTCACGGCGCTTTCGTCGCCGGAAGCGCCCACCTGCACCAGAATGGTGGGGCCGTTCAGCAGTCCGCCGTTGTCCGAAAGGTCAAAGGCGTTGAGCGCATACCAGCCCTCGGTATACAGCTTCACGCTGGCCGTGCCGTCCGCCCCGGTGGTCACGCCGGTGGCTTTGGTCAGGACAGCTGTGCGGGCTTCCTCCTCGGTCTGGCAGACCTCGCTGACATAAATGGCCGCGCCCTTGACCGGGGACGGCGTTCCGGTGCGGTTGGTGGCCAGAGCGCCGTCCGCCGTTACGGTAACGGTAAAGGCCTTGCCCGCGGTCTGCACGCCCGCTGCCGCCTGCACGGTCTGGTAGCGGGGGTGGTTGGCCGGGTCAATGTCGATCAGGTGCTGCGGGGCGGTCTCGTTGCTGAGGTTGGTGTACAGCGGCGGCGCCATCAGCACCGCGGTCAGGGTGTCGCCATCCCGGAGCACATAGTTCTTGTAATAAGATGCGTTGGACGCTGGCGCCTGATCGGAAACGCTCCGATCTTTCGTCAGGAAAACACCGTTCAGGTATACCCCCTGCACCGTGTTGCCACGGCCAGAGGTCGGGAACGCAACGCCCGCCTGCGCCAGCGCGTCGGCAATGGTTCTGCCGGCGCTTAGCTTCAGGTCACCGGTCTGCACGGCCATGGACTTCTGCACCTCGCCCTTGCGCACAGCGGCGCTGTCTACAGCGGAGAAGTGTACGGTAACGGTATCCGCCGTTTCCGTCAGGCCATAGCAGGCCGTGCGCAGGTCGTTAAAGGCCTTGGTCTCCGCGACCACGACGCGGCTGCCCATGCCGGCAAAGGTTTTGTCCGATTCCAGTACGGCCAGCGCCGCTGTGCGCGCCTTGATAAAGGCGCTCCAGCTTTCCGGCGTATAGTCGCTCTCGGAAAGCTTCGCCGGGTCATACAGCGTGTTGGCGTACAGGTCGATGCCCTGCAGCGCCAGTTCGGAGTCCGAAAGCTCGTGATCCGCCGCCCGTCTGTCCAGATTCCGGATGGCTTCCTGAATGGCAGTGACGGTGCTTCCGACCTCGGCCACCAGCGCGGCGTCCGCGCTGGTGTTCTTCTCCGTGGGTCTTCCGTCCTTGTCAAACAGGCTGTCCAGCAGGTTCTGCCCCTGGGTGACGGCCGCTTGCAGCGCGGACCAGGTTGCCGGGGTGGTATCCTGCTGGGTGATATAAGTGGGGTCATTGTAGTTTTCTGATGCGATTGTCGCCGTGGTGACGCCGTCCTGGGTACTCCAGATGATCCGCTTGCTGCCTTGCAGTGCTTCGTACAACGCCGTGGCGTTGATTTGGCTGGTGGGGATGAGTTTGGAGATGGATTCTGCCAACTGTGCGGTGGCAGTGTCTACTGTGGATTGGTTTACACCTTTGTTTTCAGCGATTGTTTGTGCAGCATACAGTTTCGACTGCATTTCCGCCCAAAAACCGCTGTTTACATCTGTTATTGTGCAAGCAGGATCGCCATTGTAGCGGTCGCCGCTCTGGTACCAGTTTGCTGCGTTGTCACCGGTGACTTTTGCAATTTCATTGTTTAGTGCAGTTTTGTCCGCTGATACTTCAGCGGACTTAACTTGAACCAATATTCCATAAGTTACGGAACCCTTAATTGCTATAAAATAATATTTATAGCAATTTTGCGCAAAAGACTCTGTACTAAAACCTGCGGTTTTAAGTTCGGTCGCAGTAACTTCTATTGCTGCCGGAAAAGTGGAAATTTCTTTTACATTTCCACTCGGCCAGCCTGTCGTTGATGCCGCATTTAGAAAGAAAATTTTGGACTTCATCAACATACCGCCTGTGCTATTGACAAATTGAATTTCATCATCAGGCGTTGCATCGACCAAGTAAGTCACGGAAACGGCATTACCATTAGCGGTAATACTGTCAGAGATGACTTTTGTATAGGAGCTTTCCGTTAATCCGCTTTTTTGAAGTTCAATAGAAAGTTGATTTGTTGCAACTGCGGGGACAACTAGTGCAATTAGTAAAGCAAAGGATAAAAACGCAGAAAAAAATCTTTTCATATACTACGGGCAGAACAATAAATGCTCTGCCCGCGTTTGTCCCCCCTTTACTTAATCACAACAATAAAGGGTTCGGCAGTACCGGACTGCACAATGATCTGCACAGCGCTGGTGCTTGCGGTAGTTGTAAAGCTTGTGGTGTTGGTTCCGTTGATAAGGATATTGGAGTCAGAAGCTCCGCTGGCAGTAATGTTCCAGCCGGCCTCGAGACCGCAATCATAAAGAACAACATTATCTCTGATGGTTGTTCCTTCGCTGAGGTCAATAGCACTATCGCCAATCTTAATGGTCGGAGTACCAACAGAACCGCTGTTGGTACCCGTGCAGGCCGCAATGCCGCAAGCCTCGGTGGAGATCTCACCGAAGATGCCGTTCATCTGGGCTGCGCCGGTGTAAATACGGACATACTGGATGCTGCTCAGGTTTACGGGATTTCCGTTCTTGTCAACCGCCCAGGAGATGTCGATGGGGTCGCCGCCGCTGGTGTTCGCCGTCTTGGCCTTGTAGTCATTGGCGTCGGTAAAGCTCTGGTAGGGGTTGTAGGCGATCGAGCCGCCCAGCGTGTTGTTGGGGTGGACATCGCAATAGCCGAAGCCGTAGTCCGCGGTATTACCGGTGGCAACATTGCTCAGCTTCACGCCGGAAAGGGTCAGGGTATCCGTCACGCCACCAGACAGGGTGCGGCTGGCAAAGGACAGCTCACTGACCTTGTCCAGCGCCGTGTTGCCATAACGGCCGGTGAAGTAGTTGGCGTTCAGGGGGAACCAGGCGTGCTTGTGGAAGTTGTTGGTGGTGATGGTTCCGGACTCGCTGCCAGTGTAGGTCACCGCAGCCAGAGTACCCAGGTTGGAAGCTGCTGCCGTGATACCAGCATCTTCCTCAATGGCGGGATTCTGGTAAGTCAGGCTGTAGTTCTTCACGGTATCGTCCTTGTAGTAAAGGCTGCCGGCAATGTCGTACCAGGTCTTGCCGTCCTGGGAAACCTGGACGCAGCCCGGCTCGGAGTTCTTCCAGAACGCGTTGCCATAGACGATGAAGTCCGCGCCGTAGGGGTTGGTGCTGGCGTTGGCAACGGGGTTATCGAACTTGTAAACCACATAGCCGCCGAAGAAGCCCAGGGACATACCGGTGGCCGTGTTGTTCTTCAGCACGCCGTTGCTGTCATAAGCATCGCCCCAGCCGCCGGAGGTCACGCCCTCGTTGGCGAACTGACCGGGCGCGGGCAGGAAAGCATAAATGCTGCTGCCTGCGGCAGAGGTGCCGCCGTTGGGCTTGGCGCAATGGAAGGTGATCTTGCTGCCGCTGGTGGTGGTCACCGTCACGGTAGCCGTGCTGTCAACCGGCAGGGTGACCAGACCATACTCGGTGGAGGTGGATTCCT
This sequence comes from bacterium, assembly GCA_963595735.1. GTDB lineage: Bacteria > Bacillota > Clostridia > Oscillospirales > Oscillospiraceae > CALWOS01. The sequence continues at coordinate 481 of CAVBJJ010000041.1, read as the reverse complement.
CGCCGGTGGTCTCGTCATAAGCCCAGCTGAAAGCGCCGTTGGTGTCGGACACCGTGGGACGACCGTTGACCAGATCACGGCTGCTCATGATCATAGAGAAGCTGAACGGATAGTAGCCATTGGTGGAGTCGCACAGGACATTGTACTCCGTGCTGCTGATTTTCTCCAGGTATACCTTTTCCGCGGTGTAATCCACGGAAACGGTCAGGCCGTCCACGGAATCCGTGGCGGTGACGGGGTCAGTGCTGGCGGCAAAAGCGCTCACGGTAAAGAGCGATACGAGCATCGCCAAAGCCAGACCCAAAGACAAGACTTTACGGGTTTTCATTGGTTTTCTTTCTCCTTTAATTTTGAAATTTTCCCTGTGATGCAGTTTCGCGTCCGGGAAATCTGACGCGAACTGCTGCGGAACTTGTTCCTTGGTTCTGCATCTGCCTCCGGAACCACAGGCCGAACGCCCCACGCTGCGCCCGTCCTCCGC
>CAVBJJ010000040.1:0-16336 GCA_963595735.1 bacterium | reverse complement strand
GTGAAAAAGCTGTGAAAAGAATCAAGAACCACATCGCACCGCGCCTGACCCTGACGCTGATGTTTACGCTGGTGGTGCTGTGCATTCTGGCGGTGAGTCTGGGCATCGTGGGCGGCTTGAGTTATCTGATGATCCACAACGGCTGGATATCCACACACTCCGGAATGCGGGTCGCGTTTTTCCTGAGCGTATTCATTTTTGCCAGTCTGCTGGTGGGAACCATTGTGGCGGCGGTGGCCAGCCGCATTCCCCTTCAGCCGATCCGGGTACTCATCAACGGCATGAACCGCCTGGCAAACGGCGAGTTCCAGACCCGGATCGACCTGCATGGGGGAGAGATGGGAAAGGACCTTTCGGAGAGCTTTAACACCCTGGCGGCAGAGCTGCAAAACACGGAGATGTTCCGCTCGGACTTCGTCAACAACTTTTCCCATGAGTTCAAAACGCCTATCGTCTCGATTTTGGGCTTTGCCAAGCTGTTGAACCGGGGGAGTGTGCCGCCGGAGCAGCAAAAGGAATACCTGACCATCATCGAGGAGGAGGCGCAGCGCCTGTCCATTTTGGCGACCCGGGTGCTGGATCTGACCCGGGTGGAGAACCAGAGCATCCTGACGGATATCACGCGCTTTAATGTCTCCGAGCAGATCCGCAACTGCGTGCTGCTGCTGGAAAAGCAGTGGACGCAAAAGCAGCTGGAGCTGGAGCTGGACATGGAGGATCACATGATTTCCGGCAACGAGGAACTGCTCAAGCAGGTGTGGATCAACCTGCTGGACAACGGCATCAAGTTTTCGCCCCAGGGCGGCCGGTTGGAGATCGCCGTGCATCGGGATAGGGACGGAATTCTCTTTAAGGCAAGAAATTTTGGACAAAAAATCTCCGAACAGGATATCAAACGCATCTTCCGCAAGTTTTATCAGGGAGACAACTCCCACAGCAGCGAGGGCACGGGAATCGGACTTGCCATCGTAAAACGCATTGTGGAGCTGCACAAGGGGCGCGTGAATGCGTACAATGAAGATGCCACCGTGGTGTTTACGGTCTGGCTGCCCGATTTGCCCCAAAGCGGCCAAGCAGGGGAGAGTCAGAGCTGAGACGCCCGGAAATGTTTCGTTTCGGTTTAGGAAATACAGATATTATAATAATGTAAGAACGAGAGACTTCCCCAAGAAACGGGGCGAGTCTCTCAAAATTCTAAAGCAGCAGGAGTCCTTGCATAGGGGAAGCCTATCACAGGGCGTCCGCCTGCTGTCCGGAAAACAAGAAGATTCTAAGGAAAGGAGAGATCCCAAAATATGGGAAAATTACTGAGAAATCTGGGCAAGAAAGAGATCGGTCTGGTGCTGCTGAGCGTGCTGTTCATCATTGTCCAGGTCAAGCTGGATCTGACCGTGCCGGATTACATGAAGCACATCACGGAGCTGATCCAGACGGAGGGCAGCCCGATGACAGAAATTTTGCAGACCGGCGGAAAAATGCTGCTGTGCGCTCTGGGCAGTCTGGTGGCGGCGATGCTGACGGCAGTATGTGCCGCCCGGGTGGCTTCCAACTTCAGCGCCGTGGTGCGGCTGAAGCTGTTTGATAGCGTGCAGGGCTTCTCCATGGAGGAGATCGGCCGCTTTTCCACCGCCAGCCTGATCACCCGGTCTACAAACGATGTGACCCAGGTGCAGATGCTGGTGGTGATGGGGATTGCCGTGTTGTTCCGCGCGCCGGTCATGGCGATCATGGCGCTGACCAAAATTGCCGGAAAAAGCTGGCAGTGGAGCATGAGCACCGGCGTGGCCGTGCTGATTATTTTGGCCATTATGGCCATTTGCGTCTGCCTGACCATGCCCCGCTTCAAGCGGCTGCAAAGCCAGACGGACGAGGTCAACCGGGTGACCCGGGAAAACCTGACCGGCCTGCGGGTGGTGCGAGCCTACAATGCGGAGGCCTATCAGGAGCGGAAGTTTGAGCAGGCCAATGTGAACCTGACCAATACCCATCTGTTTACCTCCCGTACCATGTCCTTTATGATGCCCTCGATCCAGGCGGTCATGAGCGGTCTGACTCTGGCCATTTACTGGGTGGGCGCGTACCTGATCAACAACGCGGGTATGGCGGAGAAAATGAACCTGTTTTCCGATATGGTGGTGTTTTCCCAGTACGCCATGCAGATCGTGATGGCATTCCTGATGCTGGTCATGATCTTTATCCTGCTGCCCCGGGCTTCTGTGGCGGCCAAGCGCATTCAGGAGGTGCTGGATACCAAGCCCAGCATTCATGACGGCAGTCTGACGGAAACAGATCCCGCCCATGCCGGCGAGATCGAGTTTCGCAATGTCAGCTTCCGCTATCCCGGCGCGGAAGGCGATATGCTGGAGAACATCAGTTTTTCCGTCAAAAAGGGCGAGACGGTGGCAATCATCGGTTCCACCGGCTGCGGCAAGAGTACGCTCATCAACCTGGTGCCGCGATTTTATGATGTGACTCAGGGCGAGGTGCTGGTGGACGGTGTGGATGTCCGAAAATACCGGCAGGAGACGCTGCGCGGTAAGATCGGCTACATCTCCCAGAAAGCAACGCTGTTTACCGGAGACATCCGGTCGAATATCGCCTTTGGTGACAACGACGATGCCGAGGAAACCGTGACACAGGCGCTGGAGGTAGCGCAGGCAACGGAGTTTGTCAGCAAGCTGCCGGAGGGAGACAAGGCCTTTGTCGCCCAGGGCGGCAGCAACTATTCCGGCGGACAGAAGCAGCGCATTTCCATTGCCCGCGCCATCTGCCGCAAGCCGGAGATTTTGATTTTTGACGATTCCTTTTCCGCACTGGACTACAAGACGGATCGCAAGCTGCGCGGGGCGCTGGATGCGGCCTGCGGCGATGTGACCCGCCTGATCGTGGCGCAGCGCATCGGCACGATTCGAGATGCGGATAAGATCATCGTGCTGGCGGACGGCAAAATTGCCGGAATGGGAACCCATAGGGAGCTGATGGACAACTGCGAGGTCTATCAGGAGATCGCCTATTCCCAGCTTTCCAAGGAGGAACTGGCATAATGGAAAAGAAAGAATATGAATTGGGGCAGGCCGCAAAGCAGCATCGTCCCCGCGGCCCCATGGGCGGGAACCGCGGCCCTGCGGAAAAAGCCAAAAACTTTCGCGGCAGCTGGGGCAAGCTGCTGCGCTATTGCAGCAAATACTGGCCGGTGATCATCATTGCTCTGGTCTGTTCAATCTGCGGCGTGCTGCTGACGCTGCAGGGGCCGGGGTATTTGTCCCAAATCACCGATCTGGTGGCGCAGGGACTGGCACAGGGCATTGATATGGACGCGGTCGTCCACATTGCCACCATTTTGGTGATATTTTACGCGGCGGGCGCGGTGCTGTCGATCGTGCAGGGCTTCACCATGGCAACGGTGACCCAGCGCATTACCAAAAATCTCCGCAGCGATATTTCCGTTAAGATCAACCGTCTGCCCATGTGGTACTATAACCGCACCAGCGTGGGCGATATCCTTTCCCGCGTGACCAACGATGTGGACACCATCGGCCAGTCCCTGAACCAGAGCGTCGGCACGCTGGTGCTGTCCTTTACGCTGCTGGTCGGTTCCGCGGTGATGATGCTGCGCACGAATGTGCTCATGACCCTCACGGCGGTGGGGGCGACGCTGATCGGCTTTGGACTGATGTCCCTGATCATGAAGCGCTCCCAGAAGTACTTTATCAAGCAGCAGCAGTATCTGGGCGCCATCAACGGCCATGTGGAGGAGATCTTCGCCGGACACACGGTGGTCAAGGCCTACAATGGGCAGGCTGATGCCCGGGAGACCTTTGTTCGCATGAACGAGGAACTGCGGGGCAGCGTGTTCAAGGCACAAAGCCTTTCCGGCATGATGATGCCGCTGATGCTCTTTATCGGCAACTTTGCCTATGTGGCCGTGTGCGTTGTCGGCGCGGTGCTGGCCATGCGGGGCAATATCAGCTTCGGTGTGATCGTGGCGTTTATGCTCTATGTCCGCTACTTCACCCAGCCGCTGGGGCAGATCGCCCAGGCGATGCAGACCATGCAGAACGCCGCCGCGGCAGGGGAGCGGGTGTTTGAATTCCTGGAAGCAGAGGAGATGGCAGACGAAAGCGCCAAGCCCCGGCGGCTGGAGCAGGTCAAGGGAATGGTGGAGTTCGACCATGTGCGCTTTGGCTATGAGGACACGGATAAGGTCGTCATTCACGATTTCTCCGCCGTGGCAAAGCCGGGACAAAAGGTGGCCATCGTCGGCCCCACCGGCGCGGGCAAGACCACGATCATCAACCTGCTCATGCGCTTCCACGAACTGCAAAGCGGCGAGATCCGGATCGACGGCGTGCCCACCAGCACCATGCGCCGGGAGGAGGTACACGCCCAGTTCTGCATGGTGCTGCAGGATACCTGGCTGTTTGAGGGAACCGTGCGGGAAAATCTGGTCTATTGCACGGAGAATGTCAGCCAGGAAAAGCTGGAGCGCGCCTGCAAGGCGGTGGGGCTGGATCACTTTATCCACACCCTGCCCCATGGCTATGACACGGTACTCAACGACCAGGTGAGCCTGTCCCAGGGACAGAAGCAGCAGCTGACCATTGCCCGTGCCATGATCGCAGATAAGCCCATGCTGATCCTGGATGAGGCCACCAGCTCCGTGGATACCCGCACCGAGCTGCAGATCCAGCGGGCGATGGACAGCCTGATGGAAAACCGCACTTCCTTTGTGATCGCCCACCGGCTGTCTACCATCAAGAATGCGGATCTGATCCTGGTGCTGAAGGACGGCGATATTATCGAAAGCGGCAATCATGAGACCCTGCTGCAAAAGGGCGGTTTTTATGCCGACCTGTATAACAGTCAGTTTGACGAAGCGGAAGCCGGGTAAACGGCTTTAGCGAAACGGCTCCACTGTACACTTGTGCAGTGGAGTTTTTTATCGAAAAAATTTATAAAAGAAAAATTGATTTTCCCTATTGACAAAGTGGAGAATGTGATGTATTATTACACCAACCTACCAGGTAAGTGGTATAAAAACGAAGGGTGTTCATTATGATACATACATTGCAAAAGCTGCTTCGATGTAATTTCCGATTCGGACGAATGTGAAAATGCGCTCTCCCCGTTTGGGTCTGAAAAGTGTAACAAAATTCGTCAACAAAGAAAGGAAAGAATATTATGTCTAACAAGAAATACAAGTTTGAAACGCTCCAGCTGCATGTGGGTCAGGAAAAGCCGGATCCCGCAACCGATGCCCGCGCAGTTCCCATCTATGCCACGACCTCTTATGTGTTCCGCGATTCCGCCCACGCGGCGGCGCGCTTTGGTCTGGCGGACGCCGGCAACATCTACGGCCGGCTGACCAACTCCACCCAGGGCGTGTTTGAGGATCGCATTGCCGCTCTGGAGGGCGGCGTGGCAGGTCTGGCAGTGGCCTCCGGTGCTGCGGCGATCACCTATACGATCCAGGCGCTGGCCGCCAAGGGCGAGCACATCGTGGCGCAGAAGACCATCTATGGCGGCAGCTACAACCTGCTGGCGCACACCCTGCCCCTGTATGGCATTGATGCAAGCTTTGTAGACGCCCACGATCTGGCTGAGGTGGAAGCGGCCATCCAGCCCAACACCAAAGCAATCTACATCGAGACCCTGGGCAACCCCAATTCCGATATTCCCGATATTGAAGCCATCGCGGCCATCGCCCACAAGCACGGCCTGCCGCTGGTAATCGACAACACCTTCGGTACGCCGTATCTGATCCGTCCCATCGAGTATGGCGCGGACATCGTTGTCCACTCCGCCACCAAGTTCATCGGCGGACACGGCACGACCCTGGGCGGCGTGATCGTGGATGCCGGTAGCTTTGACTGGGCGGCATCCGGCAAGTACCCCTGGATCAGTGAGCCCAACCCCAGCTATCACGGCGTTAAGTTCACCGAGGCTGCCGGTGCGGCCGCGTTTGTCACCTATATCCGCGCCGTCCTGCTGCGTGACACCGGCGCGACCATCTCTCCCTTTGCCGCGTTCCTGCTGCTGCAGGGCACGGAGACCCTGTCTCTGCGTCTGGAGCGCCACAGAGAGAACACCAAAAAGGTCGTGGAGTTCCTGCGGAACCATCCTCAGGTGGAAAAGGTCAACCATCCCTCTCTGCCGGAGCATCCCGACCACGCGCTGTATGAGAAGTATTTCCCCAACGGCGGCGCGTCTATCTTCACCTTTGAGATCAAGGGCGGCCAGAAAGAGGCGCACAAGTTTATTGACAGCCTGGAGATCTTCTCACTGCTGGCCAATGTGGCGGATGTGAAGAGCTTGGTTATCCACCCGGCCACCACCACCCATTCCCAGCTGACCGACGAGGAGCTGGAGGATCAGGGTATCCGTCAGAACACCATTCGCCTGTCCATTGGCACGGAGCATATCGACGATATTCTGGCCGACCTGCAGCAGGCATTTGAGGCGGTAAAGTAAAGCCGCCGCCGGCCGATCCGACCGGAATCCTCTCATATTATTTTGATTCTTACTTTTTAATTGGTAAAGGAGTGCTTTGTTATGTCTAACATTTATACTTCTGCTGACCAACTGATCGGCAAAACTCCGCTGCTGGAGTTGACAAATCTGGAAAAGGAACTGAATCTGCCGGCAAAGATCCTGGCAAAGCTGGAGTACTTTAATCCCGCCGGTTCCGTAAAGGATCGTGTGGCGCTGGCCATGATCGATGACGCGGAGGCAAGCGGCAAGCTCAAGCCCGGCGCGACCATCATCGAGCCGACCTCCGGCAATACCGGTATCGGCCTGTCCGCTGTGGCAGCCGCCCGTGGTTATCGTATCATCATCGTCATGCCCGACAGTATGTCTGTGGAGCGCCGTCAGCTGATGAAGGCTTATGGCGCGGAGCTGGTGCTCACCGAGGGCGCCAAGGGCATGAAGGGCGCCATTGCCAAGGCGGATGAGCTGGCGCAGGAGATTGAAAACAGCTTCATCCCCGGACAGTTTGTCAACCCCGCCAACCCCAAGGCGCACTTTGAGACGACCGGTCCGGAGATCTGGGAGGACACCGACGGCGCTGTGGATATCTTTGTTGCCGGTGTCGGCACCGGCGGCACTGTGACCGGCGTGGGCGAGTACCTCAAGAGCAAGAAGCCCGGTGTGCAGATCGTGGCTGTGGAGCCTGCCAGCTCTCCCGTGCTGACCAAAGGTGTTTCCGGTTCCCATAAGATCCAGGGCATCGGCGCGGGCTTTGTCCCCGATGTGCTCAACACCGGTGTGTATAACGAGGTCATCCCCGTGGAAAATGAAGACGCCTTCGCCGCCGGCAAGCTGATCGGCAAGAAGGAGGGCGTTCTGGTGGGCATTTCCTCCGGCGCAGCCCTCTGGGCGGCAATCGAGCTGGCCAAGCGGCCGGAGAACGCAGGCAAGACCATTGTTGCTCTGCTGCCGGATACCGGTGACCGCTATCTGTCCACCCCGTTGTTTGCGGACTGATTCCCTACCCATAAACCCCATAAAAATCCCCACAGAAATTACCCATCGGCGCACCCGAATCCCGGGTGCGCCGATGGGGTATGATAAGAAAAAACAGGAGGAGATGCAAGATGGCGAACCGGGAGTTTTCTGAGATCTTGGAGCAGGTGGAGGCTGGCAGAGCCGCAAACCTGTATCGTACGGTGGATGGCAAGAAATACGCCAGACAGTTTGTGCCGAAAGAGCGTCTGATTCTGCTGGGCGGCGGGCATATTTCCCAGCCCCTGTGTAAAATCGCCGCCATATTGGATTTTGATGTGGTCGTGGTGGATGACAGACCCAGCTTTGCCAACCGCCGGCGCTTTCCGGAGGCGGCGCAGGTGATCTGCGACAGCTTTGATAAGGCCATCGAGAAGATCGCCATCCGTCCCACGGACTATGTCTGCGTCATCACCCGTGGCCACCGCTGGGACGGCCTGTGCCTGCGGCAGATCCTGCCGGGGGTCATGCCGTATTATTTTGGCATGATCGGTTCCCGACGCCGGGTCAGCGGCCTGCTGGAGCTGCTGCGGGAGGAGGGCTTTGACGCGGATCGGCTGGCGAGTATCTGCGCGCCCATCGGCCTGCCCATCCACGCGATCACGCCCCAGGAGATCGCCATCTCCATCTGCGCCCAGCTGGTGGAATACCGGCGCGGCGACCAGAAAAAGGACGGCGTGGATCCGGTTTCCCATGAGTTCCTGGATCAGAAAAATGTAGATCTGGATATGCTGCGCTTCCTGGCCAATGATACGGAGCCGAAAGCCCTGCTGCTGGTGTTGGAATCCACCGGCTCCACGCCGGTCAAGGCCGGCGCGATCATGGCGGTGGATTATATCGGCAAGGGCTATGGCACCATCGGCGGCGGCTGCAGCGAGGCGGCGGTTATGGGTCGCGCTCGCAACATGATCGGCACCGGGGAGTCCTGCGTGGTCAAGGTGGATATGACCAATGATGTAGCCGCCCAGGAGGGCATGGTCTGCGGCGGCACCATGCAGGTGCTGGTGGAGGATGTCCCGGTGGCCGGGAAAGGAGAGCAAAGCGAATGATGATCTCGACCAAGGGGCGCTATGCGCTGCGGGTGATGCTGGATCTGGCCAGCCACTGCAGCGGCGGCTACATCCCCATGAAATCCGTGGCGGAGCGGGAGGACCTTTCTCTGAAGTACATTGAGAAAATCATGCCGCTCCTCACCAAGGCGCATCTGGTGGAGGGGATCCACGGCCGGGGCGGCGGCTATCGCCTGACCCGGGAGCCGGAGGATTACACCGTGTGGGAGATCCTTTGCCTGACCGAGGGCGACCTGGCTCCGGTGGGCTGCCTGGAGGCGGACGCTGCGCCCTGCGAACGGGCGGGAAGCTGTCCCACACTGGATATGTGGAAGAATTTTTACCGCCTGACCAGGGAGTATTTCCAGGGCATCACGCTGGCGGATCTGATGGGAAATCCCTCTCGGGGCGACTACATCATATAGCAGAACCCTTGACAAAGCCCGGAATTGCGCTATAATGTGCAATACAGCGAAAAAATAAAAGGAAAAGCAAACTTCGCAGCGCCGTAAGGCGAAATGAGCGAAATGTGCAAGGAATGTGCAAAAGGAAAGCGCCGCTGAAAGCGGCGCTTTTTTGTTCCAGTGGAGACAGGAGTGTGAAATGCAGAAGCAGGAGTCGAAAAAGAAAGTGGGGCTGGGAGAGCTGTTCCTGGCCTTTGCCCGCGTGGGTGTGATGACCTTTGGCGGCGGCTATGCCATGCTGCCCATCATCCAGCGGGAGATCGTAGAAAACAAGGGCTGGGCAAGCCAAGAAGAGGTCATGGATTACTACGCCGTGGGGCAGTGTACCCCCGGCGTGATCGCGGTGAACACGGCCACCTTTGTGGGGCAAAGCCAACGGGGTGTTGCCGGCGGCATCGTGGCCACGCTGGGTGTGGTGTTCCCGGCACTTTTGATTATCATGTTCATCGCCGGTGTGATTCGGAACTTTTCGGACCTGATGGTGGTGAAAAACGCCTTTGCCGGAATCCGTGTCTGCGTCTGTGTGCTGATTTTGAACGCGGTCATCAAGCTGGGAAAAAGCGCGATCACCGATCTGGGCGCGGCCGTGATCTTCGGCATCGTGCTGGTCGGCAGTCTGGCGCTGGATCTGTCCCCGGTGCTGTATGTGCCGCTGGCGGCGGGACTGGGCATTCTGTTCCGCTTTGTGCGGAGAAAGGGAGGAAAGGCCTGATGCTGTATCTGCGTTTGTTTGTGGAGTTTTTCAAGGTCGGCCTGTTCTCCATCGGCGGCGGTCTGGCGACCTATCCCTTTCTGGCAGACCTGGGCGAAAAAACCGGCTGGTACACCATGTCGGAGCTGGCGGATATGCTGGCGGTCTCCGAATCCACCCCGGGACCCATCGGCGTGAATATGGCGACCTATGTGGGCTTTACCTGCGGTGGAGTGCCGGGCAGTCTTGTGGCGACCCTTTCGCTGGTGCTGCCCAGTGTGATCGTGATTTTGCTGGTGGCCAAGGTGCTGCAGGCCTTTCGCACGAACCGGCTGGTGGACGATGGCTTTTACGGTCTGCGTCCGGCCTCCACGGCGATGATCGCCGCCGCCGGGCTGGGCGTGGTAAAAATCGCCTTTCTCTCGGTGGATGCGTTTCTGCAAAGCGGAATGCTGTCCCAGTTGGTGCAGTGGAAAGCGGTGATCCTGGCAGGTGGGCTGCTGGTGGTGACCCGATGGATAGGACCGACCAAAAAGCTGCATCCTATTGTGTGGATCTTGATTTCTGCAGCAGTGGGAATTGTATTCCATTTTGCCGAAAATCCGTGAAAATTTACGGGATTGCTCTTGACAAACGAGTGAGATTCCCTTATATTTTTCATCGTTGTAATATTTATTTAACAAATTCCGGAAAAACAGTTAACATTACGGCGTAGTATAAATGTAGTTGTAAAAGCGGAAAAGCGACTGCGCTGACCCGGAAGCCGAACCCCGGCAGGGGACGGAGAAGTGGAAGTGGCTATGAAAAGATATTTAAGAATCCAGCGCGAAACAACGGATTTTGTCGATTCCCTGTTCACGATCTGGAGAAAATCCATGATCACCATGCTGATCTATGCGGGATTGCTGTTTGTGGCGGCGGCCATGGGCTGCGTGGCAGCCACGGACTTTGTCATGATCCTGTTCCTGATGACGGCCGGCCTGCTGCTGGAGTGGCTGTTCCTGCGGTACAGACGGGCGCTGGTGTTCCTCTCGATCCTGATGATCGCCTCGCTCAATGCCTATATGTGCATCGATCTGGTCTGCAACGGCGTGATCCAGTGGCTCAACTACGACACCCCCATGATCCATGTGATCGGCTATGCCTGGGTGCTGGCCATTTTCCTGCTGGCCTATGTGCTCAGCGGCCGGGTGCGTGCGGCGCTGGTGATCGGCAACAGCATTCTGGCGCTGTTTGCCATCGTCAGCTATATGCTGATCCAACTGCGCGGTCGTACGCTGCTGGCGTCGGATTTGTTCAGTATCCGCGTGGCAATGAATGTGGCGGGGCATTATACCTTCCCATGGTCCGGGAAATTCGTCCTGGGTCTGTGTATGTGGGTGGTCGGCACACTGATGTGCTGGTTCCTGTCTCTGGCATCCCCCTGGGGCAAAAACCGCCCTAAGCTGCGCTATCGTCTGGTGGCGCGGGGCGTGTGCCTGTGTCTGGGCGCCCTGTTTATCTTCTGCTTTTACGGCACCTATATGCTGGCAAATGCCGGCCTGTTCATGACCTGGAACGAAAACGACTTTTCCAGCAGTCCGCTGACCTACTTTATGTACAGCATCAACGAGATGCAGCAGGCGGTTCCCACGGACTATAACAGCAAAGAGGGGCTGGATGAGATCATGGGCGACACCAAAGCCCGCCCCGCGGCGGAGGACAGCGTTCAGCCCCATGTGATCGCCATTATGAGCGAATCCTTTGCGGATCTGGATGTGATCCGACCCTTTGACAAGACGGCGGATCCGCTGTCCTATTTCCGGACGCTTTGGGAAAACAGCATTCACGGCTATGCCTATTCCTCCGTTTACGGCGCCAACACGGCCAACAGCGAATATGAGTTCCTGACCGGCAACAGTCTGGTCTTTGAGGGCGCCAGCACGGTGCCGTATCAGATGGACATCAACTATAAAAAGGATACGCTGGTCTCCATCCTCAAGGATCAGGGCTATTCCGCCAAAATGCTTCATCCCTATAACAGCAACGGCTGGAACCGCATTCAGGTCTACGACCTGTTCGGTTTTGAGGAAACCAACTTCCTGGAGACCTGGGTCAATCCCAAGCGCCTGCGCGGCTATGTCTCGGATCAGAACGACTATGAGCATCTGATCCAGATGTGGGAAAACCGCAAGGACGGGGAAAAGATGTTCCTGTTCAACATCACCATGCAGAACCACGGCAACTACCGCTACCAGAACTTTCCGGCCACGGTGCAGATCACCGGGCATGAGGGCGAGTTCGCGCTGGCGGAGCAGTATCTGACGATCCTCAAGGCGACGGACGCCGCCACCAAGTATCTGATCGACTACTTTTCCCAGGTGGATGAGCCGGTGATCCTGGTGTTCTTCGGCGACCACCAGCCCCGTCTGGAGGCGGAGTTCTATGACTTCCTGTATGGCAACGATTCCAGCCAGCGTTCGGCGGAGGACATCCAGCGGATGTACACCGTGCCGTTCCTGATCTGGAAGAACTATGAGGAGGACAGCCGGGATCTGGGACACATCTCCCTGAACTATCTGGGACAGCTGACCCTGCAGGAGGCCGGTCTGGGTACCAGCGCTTTCGGCAACTGGCTGATGCAGCTGCGGGAGGAATATCCCTCCATCAACGCCTATGGCTACACCGACAAGGACGGCGTATGGCACGAAATGCCCACCGACCTGCGGATGCTGCCGGAGAAGCTGCAGCAGTATTGGGCCTTGCAGTACAACTTCCTGCACGATACCAATGGGTATCGGGATGACCTGTTTGCCTTTGACCCGAACCACTAGACAAAGCTTGTAATAGCGAAAAATACAGCGCCCCGCGGATGAGATTTCGGTCATCCGCGGGGCGTTTTGCTGCTTTTTGGTGTTCGATTTATACAAGATAGCAAATTGAAATATAGAGGTATTTTACGAATTTTACGGAATCTATTGCCCAAAGAAATGCTCTGTGATATGTTATATTCACAGAGGTATCAAAGCTTTTCGCAAAAGGGAGATAGGAATGGACTGGTGGGAGTTTCCGGTAAAAGAGGAGCTGAAGCAGCATACAAAACGAAACCGGGCGATTTTACTGATCGTGCTGGGAGCGATTTGCTTCATTGTCCTCTGCACTTATGAGATCCATCGGTTCACGCCCGAAAAATGGGCGCGGGAGCCCTTTGAACGCAAGCGCATTGTTTCCAGTATGCTGAGAAAGTATGATTTTATCGGAATGTCTGACGATGCGGTGCAGGCGCTGTTAGGGTCGAGCGAGGGAATGACCTCTTTTAAGCTTGACCGCGCAGAGTATGACCCGGACAGCATATTATCATATTTTATCGGGATACGATATGTGGACAGCCTGTGGATCATATTTCACCTGCAGGATCACCATGTAACGGAAATTGAACTGAACTGCACATAAAAACTGCTCCGTCGATGACAAGATCACCGACGGAGCAGTTTGCTTTTCTTTTTCTCAAAAGCTGCAATAGGGGGTGGGTCGCCACAAAACGGCAGTACCCTGCGCCAGGCTGGCGGGAACATCCAGCACGCGCTGGTTGTGGCTGCCGCGCCATGACAGCAGCAGGCTGCGCTCCTCCTTGCGGTACTGCCCGTCCACCAGCACATCCAGCTGCTCCAGCAGCCGGCGTACCCCCGGGCGGGAGTCGGCCAGCAATTGCTCCAGCGTCCAGCCGGAATATGCCCAAACGCTGTACCCGTGCTGCTTGGCAAAAGCCGCCAGCTGGGCGCATTCCTCGGGCTGAGCAAACGGCTCCCCGCCGGAAAGGGTCAGGCCTGAGGTCAGCGGATTTTGCAGCAGCAGCTGTTCCAGCGCCTCCACTGCGATCTCCCGCCCTCCCTCCGGGTCATGGGTCTGGGGATTGTGGCAGCCCGGACAGTGATGGGGACAGCCCTGGGTAAAGACTGTCAGGCGCAGGCCGGGGCCGTCTACAATGCTGTCCTGAATATAATTTGCAATACGCATGGGGAAGTGGTTCCTCCTTAATAAAAAGACCGGCAAAGTTTCCTCCGCCGGTCTTGTCCTTTTTTTCTGTTGTATGCGCGCTTAAATGCTGTGCTTTACGCGGTCGTGCTCCTCTGCACGCTTGGCGTTGTTGAAGCGGTCCAGTGTGCCCACCAGATAGCCCGTGATGCGGCGGATGCGCTCAAAAGGGACATCGTCGCTGTCATGCCGGCCACAGCCGGGGCACTGATCTTTGATGATGCCGGAGAAGCCGCACACCGGATCCCGATCCACCGGGTGGTTGATGGAACCATAGCCGATGCCGGACTTTGCCATGTAGTGTACAACAGCCTCAAAGGCCTCCAGATTCTCGCTGGGGTCGCCGTCCATCTCCACATAGCTGATGTGACCGGCGTTGGTCAGGGCGTGGTAGGGCGCCTCCAGCCGAATTTTTTCAAAAGCGGTGATGGGATAATACACCGGGATGTGGAAGCTGTTGGTGTAATAGGCGCGGTCGGTCACGCCGGGAATCTTGCCAAAGCGCTTCTGGTCAAGGCGGACAAAACGGCCGGAAAGTCCCTCCGCCGGGGTGGCCAGCAGGGAGAAGTTCAGCCCGGTGCGCTCACACTCGTCATCCATGCGCTGGCGCATATGCCCGATGATCTGCAATCCCAACTCCTGCGCCTGCTCGCTTTCGCCGTGGTGTACGCCAATCAGGGCTTTCAGGCATTCCGCAAGACCGATGAAGCCGCAGGAGAGGGTGCCGTGCTTGAGCACTTCCCGCACCTCGTCGTTCCAGTCCAGCTTGTCGCTGTCGATCCAAACGCCCTGTCCCATCAGGAAGGGGAAGTTCTTCACGCGCTTTTTGGCCTGGATTTCAAAGCGTTCCAGCAGCTGATCCACCACCAGATCCATTTTTTCATCCAGCATCCGGAAGAACAGATCCTGATCTCCCTTGGCCAGAATGGCCAGACGGGGGAGATTGATGGAGGTAAAGCTGAGGTTGCCGCGGCCGTTGCAAATCTCGCGGCTGGGGTCGTAGTGGTTGCCGATCACGCGGGTGCGGCAGCCCATATAGGCGATCTCCGTTTCCGGATGCCCCTCCTTATAGTACTGGGCGTTGAAGGGCGCATCCACAAAGGAAAAGTTGGGGAACAGGCGCTTGGCGCTGCAGCGGCAGGCCAAACGGAACAAATCATAGTTGGGGTCGCCGGGGAATTCGCTAACGCCCTTTTTCACCCGGAAGATCTGGATGGGGAAGATGGCGGTCTCGCCATTGCCCAGTCCGGCCTCCGTGGCCAGCAGCAGATTCTTCATGACCATGCGTCCCTCGGGGGAGGTGTCCATGCCGTAGTTGACGGAGGAAAACGGCGTTTGTGCGCCGCAGCGGCTGTGCATGGTGTTCAGGTTGTGGATAAAGGCTTCCATGGCCTGATAGGTGGCGCGGTCGGTCTCCTTGACGGCGTAGTGATAGGCCATGTGCTGGGCTTTTTTCATGGCTTCCGCATCGCCGTATTTTTCCACCAGCAGCGGCAGCTCCGCCGCCTGATAGGCCTCGATGCCCTCCAATTTGGGGACCAGCCCGGTTTCCTGCTCCAGCTTGGCGATCATGTCCTTGATGTCGCTTTCCGGATCGTCAATGTTCTTCCACAGCATCAGCGCCTTGGCCATGTTCTGGCGATACAGCCGCTTAAAGGTCTTGCGCACGCCATCGCCCATGCCGTAATCGAAGTTGACGATGCTCTGGCCACCGTGCTGGTCGTTCTGGTTGGACTGGATGGCGATGCAGGCCAGGGCGGAGTAGGAGGCGATGTCGTTCGGCTCCCGCAGATGGCCGTGTCCGGTGGAGAAGCCGCCGGAAAACAGCTTGAGAATGTCGATCTGGGTGCAGGTGGTGGTCAGGGTGAGGAAGTCCATGTCGTGAATGTGAATATCGCCGGAGGCGTGAGCCTGGGCGTGTTCCGGCTTGAGCACGAACATCTGGTAAAACTGCTTTGCGCCCTCGGAGCCGTATTTGAGCATGGCGCCCATGGCGGTGTCGCCGTCAATGTTGGCATTTTCCCGCTTGACATCGGAGTCCTTGGCGTCGGCAAAGGTGATCTCCTCGTAGGTCTGCATCAGACGGGTGTTCATCTGCCGTACCCGGCTGCGCTCGGCGCGGTAGAGGATATAGGCCTTGGCGGTGTCCAGATACTCGTTGTGGAGCAGCACCTGCTCCACCAGATCCTGAATATGCTCCACATCCGGAGCGGCGGATTCCTGATCCAGCAGGGCGCAGACCTCGTCGGTCAGGCGCAGTGCTTCGGCCTCCCCCTGGTCGTGACCGGTGGCGTGAAATGCCTTTTCCAACGCCTGGGCGATTTTGTTTTTATCAAAGGGAACCGTTCGTCCGTCTCTCTTTTTGATGGTCGTGAGCATGATCGTCCTCCTGTTTATGATAAGTAAAAGGCAAGCCGGTGATTTTTCGGAAAATACCGTATATCTGGCGGCCTTGCCCTTTATGTCACTATATATGGTGGTGCGCGTCTCAATTACAAGCTATATAGTACGCTGAAACAGCGGATATGTCAAGACGGGATTTGATGCGCCGAAACCGCCATTGTTAAAAATTACCCATGGGTGCAAAAAGAAAATCGAAACCGGGGAAAAGGCCG
>CAVBJJ010000039.1:0-16670 GCA_963595735.1 bacterium | reverse complement strand
CCCCATTTGGCGCTGCCGTATTCCTCGCCCGGTCGTCGGTTCTCTCGGCTGGAGTAGTAGAGGGCGATGCCGCAGCCATAGAGAATCAGGCTCATGAGCATGAATTTCAGCGTGTGAGCAGTCCAGCCAATGGAAAAGGGGCGTTCCAGCATTTGGCTGAAACGCCCCATCCATTGAAAGAGGTTCATACCGTCCTCATAGGCATAGGCAGCTATCGCCGCCAGCCAGAGAACCAAAGGTGAGAGTGCCGCCCACATTGGGGCGGCACTCTTGAAATTGTTCTGCCGCAAGACTTAATACCCCGTCTTGGGCAGCTTCACGGTCGTTTTGGTGTAGACGGTGGTGAGCCAGCGGGACACCGCCTGAATCCATTGCCCGTTGTAAAGACCACCCACATCTGCCACATTCACAATACTGGAATTGTTGGCAAGGCCGCTGCGGGCGGTGGCGTAAATGTACGGCGTTTCCACCTGTGCAAAGCCTGCTTTTACATTGCCGAACACGAACATGACTTCGGTGACGCTCTCATTGGCGGCAAGACCGAGGACAGCGGGGCGGGCGTCCAGCACATAGGTCTTGCTTGTGCTGAGATTATCCGCCAGCGTGCGATAGTCTCCGGAAAGATTCGTCTTATAGACCACCTTGTAAGAGAGCGGCTGATTATAGCTGCCGGTGACGATTTTGTTCAGCGTCACCTGTGCAGGGAGCTGATCGCGCCAATAGAAGGAATCGAGGGCAACGGTGGAGCTGTTCTTGATCTCCGAGAACACATAGCGGATGGGCTGGCCGGGGACAGCCTGCACGGGGCCGGTTTTCTTGATGGACACGCCGGTAGAAATGCTGCTGTCCTGCACCTCAAAGGTCACGATCTGCCCCTCATGCTCAAGATAGGCGGTCATAACGGTGGGATTGACCGCGTAATTCGCCGGGGAGCGTACCTCACGAATGGTATAGCGGGACAGGGGGAGCGTCTTGGAAACGGCGCGTCCGTTGCGGTCAGACTTGATGGTATCCACCACATTGCCCGCCTTGTCGTAGATTTCAAACACCGCGCCCTCCAGCAGCGTCCCCGCAGGCAGGCCGTTGATGGAGTTATCGTCCGCAGACTTCTTGATGATCTGGATCTGTCCGCAAATCGGCGTGTTCTTCCATGTCAGTTCCGTTACCTCGCCGCTGCGGACATAGACGGTTTTCAGTTCGGTATCGGCAACATAGCCCTCGTTTTCCAGTTCCCGCAGATAGTAGCGTCCGCTCTCGGTCAGATCGTCAATGTAGACATAGCCGCGCTGGTCGCTGGTGTACTCGCCAATGGGACGGTGGCTGCTGTCATAGAGCAGGAACGAAACACCGGAGATACCCTTGCCTGTGGTGCTGTCAATTTTGTGAATGAGGATACCGGACAGCGCCTTGTTTTTCACCGTTACCGTTGTTGTTTTACCGTCCTTGACCTCAAAATAATGGGGCGTATCGTCAAGCTGGAAGCCTTTGCCCGCTTCGATCTCCACGGCATAATAGGTGTTATCTTCAAGGGAACAGAACACGCGGCCATCCGTTCCGGTGGTGACGGTATCCACCAGCGCATCGTCACCGGCCTTGCGAATCTCAAAGGTCGTGTTGGGAATACGCTCGGAGGGCTTGGCTGCGTTGACCTTGATCAGTTCCAGGCCGCCCACCGGATCATTGAAGAAAGTAAGCGTCTGCGTATCATTGGCGCGGACTTCAACCGTCTGAGTGCGGGTATTGGGGTCGATGGTATAGCCCTCGATACTGGCCTCCTCCGTCACGATGACTGTGCCTGTGAGATTAAGGATGATTTGGCCGTTTTTATCGGTGTAATAAATGCCCTTGCTGGACAGCGCACCGTCGTCTACATAGCTGCCATCCGCAAACACAATTTTGAAGCGAACACCCTCCAGCGGAGCGTGTGTTACGCTATCCAGCTTATTGATGACGAGAGAACCCTGCGGCTGGTTTCTGAACTCCAGCGTGACCGTCTGGCCTGCCTTGATAGTCGCAGTCTGCGGGGCATCGTCCAGCAGGTATCCCGCCTTTGCACGGGTTTCTTTTACCACCAGCGTCGCGCCGGGAGTGATGTTGCTGACGGTGAAGCTGCCCGCGCTGTCCGTCACAAACTTACCGTTGGCGTCACCAACCACGGTTCCGTCCGCAGTTGTCACCATAAACTCTACATCAGAGAGGGGTTCATGCGTCACGCTGTCGATTTTCTTCACCAGCAGACTGCCCTTGGGAGAATTGCCAAAATAGAGCTGCACAACATCCTGCTGTTTGCCGCTGATGTAGGCAGTCTGCGGCGCGGTGTCGATCACATGGCCGCTGTCACTGGCCAGTTCCTCGACGATGTAAGTGCCTTCCCGCAGGCCGGTCAAAGTAAAACTACCATTGGCCGAGGTCTTATAAATACCGATGACCGTACCACCCGTGCCGGAGGTTCCGGTCAGATACTTTACCTGAAAAACCGCGTTGCTCACTGCTTCGCCGGTGACACTATCGTACTTCCACACCACCAGCGCGGAGAGGGGGATATTTTCAAAGGTCAGCGTCTTAGAAGTGCCGGATTTGATGTAGACCTCCTGCGTGGCCTCCTTGATAGAGTACCCCGTGGGCGGTTCCAGCTCCGAAATCTTGTACCAGCCATCACGCAGGCCGCTGATTTGGAATTGACCGTTTTCATCGGTATAGAAAATGCCGAGGTCATTGATCTCACCGCTGCCAGTATTGTTGCTGGCGTAGATCACTTGGAATTTTGCCCCCTGCAAAGGATCGCCGGTCACGCTGTCCACCTTTTTCACCGTCAGGCTGGGCTTCTGGTGATTTTCAAAGTAAACGGTGTGGTCGCGGTTAGGATAAAGAGTTACAAGCTGAGAGGGTGCGTCCAGCAGCCACGGGGAGGGTACGGACTTCTCCGTAATCTCGTACACG
Organism: bacterium; assembly: GCA_963595735.1. GTDB lineage: Bacteria > Bacillota > Clostridia > Oscillospirales > Oscillospiraceae > CALWOS01. The sequence goes on along the minus strand of CAVBJJ010000039.1, from coordinate 13,730 downwards.
CCGGGGAGCAGATTTTTCAGTTCTGCCTTGCCCTCGCTGTCCGTTTTGATTTGATCGACGCTGTGACCGTCTGCGGCGCGGACTTCAAACACGGTGTCCGCGATGGGTTCGCCGGTATCGGCATCATGCTTATACACGATGAGGTTGGGGCGCTTCTGGTTTTCAATGGTCAGGGTGCTGGTTTTGCCGGGGAACAGTTCCACATGATACTCCCGCAGGTCAAGAATGTGAGAGGAATCCGTAGAGGTTTCCCGCACGGAATACACGCCGGGTTCGAGGTCAGAAATCAGAATTTCTCCCTGTGAGTTAGAGGTGCGGTCAAGGTAGTGGGTACCATCTTCGATACGCGCAATCCGAAAGGAGACATTTCTCAGGCGGCTACCGTCCGAGCTGGTCTTGATGATCTCCAATGAGGGCTTGATGGTGTTCGTAAAAACAAACTGTGCGTCCTCATTGGCGTCAAGCTGGATAATGCGCTGTGCTTGGTCAATGATATAGCCCTCGCAGGATTTTTCCGTCACCACATACGCACCGGAGGGCAGCTTGGAGAGGTCGATTTCGCCGCTCTGGTCGGTGGTAAATTCCTTGGGGCCGTAATCACCGGCCACGGACTTAATTTCAAAGACTGCGTTGGGGATCACCTTGCTGGGATCGGTGCTGTCCACCTTCACCAGTCGCAGTCCCGGCTTCATGTCATTAAAGAAAAGCAGTTCCTTGATACCATCGCCAGCGGACAATTCCACCTCCTGCGGCGTGGTGTCGAGAATATGACCGTCGCTGCCAGTGTCCACCTCCACGGCTCGGTAGGTGCCGGGGGTGGCGTCTGTAATCAGAATCTCACCAAACTCGTCCGTCCTATATTTGCCGAGAGAAACGCCATCGCGGAAGATTTCAAAGGTGACATTGGCCATCGCCACCATGTTCTTGCGGTCATATTTGATGATCCGCAGGCCGGGAAGTTCCTTATTTACCAAAGGAAAAATTGTTGTCTCGCCGGTGGCTACGGTAGCCGTATAGGTAGCATCGTCCTTCAACCAGCCGGAGGGTGAAGCAATCTCCCGAATTTCGTATGCGCCGGGTTTGATGTTGTCAAAGATGGCATAGCCCGCAAAATTGGTTTCTGCGGTATAGGTGACACCGCTCTCAATGTGCTTGATCTGCACCATAGCACCGGGCAGGTGCGCGCCGGTGTCGGACAGTTTTTCAACGCGGAGCGTCCCGTATGCTTCGTTCCAACAGGTCAGCTCTGCCACCTTGCCATACTCCACCTTGATATTCTGCGCGGGGTTATCACCGAGTAGATGATTCAGAGCCGGAACGCGCTCATACACGGTGTAATTTCCCGCCAGCGTCAGGGGGATAGTCACAGTACCGTCCGAACCGGTGGCGAATGTACCAACGGTGGCTCCATCAGGATCAACCACTTCAAAAATGGCTCCGCTGAGAGGGGTATCCGTACCCTTTTCCAGCTTGATGATTTTCAAGCCTGTATCGGGCGGCTCCACATCGCCGCCATCGCTGTAATTACTGTAGGTGGACAGCCGCATGGTGACAGTAGGGTCGGTATCGCACATATAATTCTGGAGCTGACCGTACTTGTTTTGCTCCGCGCACACAGCGTAAAACACAGCATACTTATAAACATCTGTGGTAAAAGAAAGCTGGACGCTGCCAGTCTTACCCGCCACGGCGGATGCCGGGTACAAAACCTTGAATTTACCGGCATAGCCATCGCCCGTAGCGGAGGTGGCAATGGTGGTAATATCGTTATTGTCCATGTCCACAATGCGTGTTCCTGCGGGGACGGAGGCAGGATCAGAGAATGCCACACGGATGGCGTAATTGCATACCCATGTGTCGGAATGAACCGTAAATGTCTGCTGCTTGTACTGCTGGCCGCCCACCGTTACAGCGTAGGCGGTATCGCGGTCAGGGGTAGCGGTAACACGGGGCGAGTAGACCTTGCTCCACGCTGTTCCGCGCACATAAATGTCCTTGGCGGCCGCGAGGATTGCCTGCGCCCGCTGAAGTTCTGTGCCGGTCAGATTGGGGTTGACCTTTAGGTTGTTGATGTTCCAATTTGGCAGCAAATAACACCACAAGGCCATTTTCGTAGCATAGTACGCATGGAAGCGGTTTTCCAATTTGAGTTCCGAAAGGCCACGGGTAGGATAGCCGTTGGCGATGATGCCCATGACCTTTGGATCGCTGCCCTTTTCCTTGGCGATGTATTTGATACTCTCGCCGGGGGCCACGGTCTGCGGCACACCCTTGGTGTTGGGGTTGACGCAGTACGCGGGGATTTCCTTTGTCCTACCGTTGCTGTCCACATAATTAAAATAGGTATAGATCAGTTCGCGGATGCGGCCATTGATGGAGAGATATGAGAGCTTCTGTTCTCCATTGTAGATATTGACTTCTCCGAGGGCTTCTTCCTCGCTGCTGGCAGCAGATGCGGTGACGGGGAGCATCCCCAGCACCGTGACCATCACGAGAAGCAGCGCAATCAATCGTTTTTTCATGTGCAATTCTCCTTTTGCTTTTTTGGAAATAAAAAGGCGGTATGCTTTCACATACCGCCTGCGCGTTGAGATATGAAATTGTCAGCTCACATAGATGCTGTACTCGGTGTACTGGAACACGCCGTTTTTGTAGACATTCCATGCCTCCATAGAGTAGGTTCCCGGCGGGCATGAGTTGAACAGTTCCGTGATCTGCGACGATCTCCACGGCCAGAAGCTCTGCGGCGTTACCTCTGCGGGAATGGTCAGGTTGATATTCACCTTATCATTTCCGCTGGGGAATTTCACCGGCTGACCGTCCTGCCATGTCTCCGGATTATCCCCGATGGCATTATATAGGGTATAGAGCATCCGGCGTGTTTCGTAGAGATTGCGCTGGAATAGGTAGTCCTGCCCGCCGCTGGTGAAGTGACGCGCTTCTGCTTTCGGCATTTCCGGCTGGGGCAGCTTGCTCCAGTCGCAGGTGGCGGCAGGCAGCTCTCCCAGCGGTGCGCTGGAAAAAGCGTTTTTATCCCAGCGGGATACATCTTTAATGGTGTAGTCCGTACCATCATCGCAGCGGATCACATCGCCCACCTTGGGAACATACGGGGAACCGTCTGTGGGTGCTGCGGCAGTCTGCTGGGGTGCGGTTCCGGTGTAGGGCTTTCCGCTTTCCACCTGCACACAGCCGTTGGCGCTGTCCCAATAAACATTGAATCCGACCTGTTCGCCAATGTCCCGCAGCTTCACATAGTTGTTGCCGTTGATGACATAGGCTTCCATCTGCACCTCCTGCCCATCGACAAGCACGCGGTGGGTGCTGCGCTCCGCCATGATTCCAGCAGCATAGGCCGTGGTGGTGACGCCAGCCAGCAGCAGGCAGGTGAGAAAACCGGCTGCAAAACTTCCTCGCTTCATGGTGTGTACCTCCATATTCTTTGATGGGTTCATGGTATCGCGGATACTGCCGTGTGTCAAAAAATCCGCTCTGAAAAATCAGAGCGGATTTTTCGTATGTTGTTGTTCCATTCTTCGCCTTACACGGGAAAACACTTCTTCGCCTGTGAAACGGGCATCGGTGGTAATTGCAGCCTTATCCGCTTCATCCAGCTTCATGGCGCTGAGATGCTCCCAGTCAATGTCGCTGTCCGCGACAAAGCCGCTTTCTTCTGCCACCTTGATACGCTTTGCCTCCTCTGGCGACACTTTTGTGAAGTCGGCATCCCATGCTTTTACCTGTTCCGCTGCGGATTCATGTGCGGGATATTGATCATGCATCACACGATTCCCCCTTTATTATCCGTCGCTGAGCAGGAAGTCCAGCGCCTTTACGATTTTGATACCGTCCACATCGCGGATCAGGTCGCAGTCCATCGTAATCACAATCTTCTCGTAATTGTCCTGAACAGCTTGCAGCGGTGCAAGCTCCCGTGCGCGGGTTTCGGGGGCGTTCATGTTGTCGGTGACTTGAATATACTTTTTCTCATTCATCTTCGTTGCGATGAAGTCAATCTCCTTTTCACCAACCTTGCCAATGGCCACCTCATATCCACGCCGCAGCAGTTCAAAATACACGATGTTCTCTAAAATGTGTCCCACATCGCCGCCACGATTGCCTAACAGATAGGTACGAAGGCCGGGATCGACGATATAGTATTTGCCCAGCGTCCGCAGGTAGTCCTTCCCCTTGATGTCAAAACGCTTGACTTCATAGAAAATATAGGACTCCAGCAGCGCGTCGATATAGGCGGAAATGGTCTGCACCGCAGGCTTGGTTTTTCTGCCATCGTCCAGCAGGCCCTCGCTGACAAGGGTGCGCCCGATGGACGCAGCCGAGGTATTGTTGCCGATGTTGTCGGCCAGAAACAGAATGATCTTGCGGAGCAGCAGCGCATCGGTCACGGCTCGCTGTTCTTTCCGCTTGCCGCGTTCCAAGATGTCCCGCACAACAACAGCGGAATAGATACCGTCCAGCAGCATATTGGCCCGTTCCTGATCCAGCTCCGCCTCAGCCAGCGCGGGCATACCGCCAAACTGCGCGTAGGCTTCAAACAGGTCGCGCAATTCATACGCTTCGCCGTTTTTTCCCTTGGCGCGCTTTTTCGTACTGCCGTTGGGTGCTTTGTACTCCTCCAGCAGATAGCCATGGAAGTCCAAAAACTCACGGAACGATAGTGGCAGCATCTTGATCTCTACATACCGCCCGGACAGATAAGTGGACAATTCAGAGGAAAGCAGGTAGGCGTTGGAGCCGGTCACATAAATATCGCAATCCAGATCCACACGAAACGAATTGACAGCATCCTGCCAGTCCCGAACCTTCTGCACCTCATCCAAAAACAAGTAGAGCCGCTTTTCCTTGGGTGCGCGTTCCATCACATACCGATAAAGCCGTTTGCTGTCCATATCGGCAAACTGCATGGACTCAAAGTTCATCGAGAGGATCTGTTCCTCCACAGCGCCCTGTTCCCGCAGATGTGCCATCATCAATTTCAGCAGGCTGGATTTGCCGCAGCGCCGGATTCCGGTCACGACCTTGATGACCTCCATATCCTGAACGGAAATGAGCTTATCGAGGTACTGCGACCTGTTTTTTAATTCCATGATCCTGTCACCACCTTTGTCAGCCATTATATCACCTCCTTTACTTCAAGTAAAGTTTTTAACATCAATATGAATAACTTTTTTCTTGTCGAAGTTATTCACATCAATACTACTTCTGTCGAGCCTGCACACACCAGCGGTAATCCGGCTGATCCATGACGCAGGTGACGAGGGTGATGATATTCTCCGTGCTGTCATTCAGGACGCTGGTATCGTCCACGCTGATTTTGCTGACGGAGTACACCTCGTAGCTGCGTGTGCCGAGCTGGGTGGTCAGCTTGATGGTGTCACCAATGTCAAGGGTGTGGATCTTGCCGAAGTGGTTATTGACGCCGCGATTGTGGCCCGCAATCGCTACATTGCCCTCCCAAATGGAGGTGTTGGCAAAATGACCCGCGCCCTTGCGGAGCGCGTCCGTATCCGTTCCCTGATACACCTTGACGGACAAACCGAGCGTGGGAATTTTCAGCGTGGCGAGGTAGCCGCCGCTATAATAGAGGTCTTTCGTGACTGCCGTGTACTTAGTCTGCGTGTAAGAACCGGTGTTCCCGCTGGTGCTGCCGGAAGTGGAGGGCGGCAGGACGGTCACGCTGCCTGTGCCGCTGACCGTTCCTGTGGTCGAACCGCCCACAAGGTTCGGTGTCAGCAGTTCCCCGGCGTTCAGCGTGTAGCTGGTCGGACTTCCAAAGGCGGGTGGGATATACGCTGCATTTTTGCTGCGGTCGGTGTTGGCAGGTTTGTCCGTGGTGACATAGACGGTATCGTCCGAAGTGGGCCGCCCAAACAGCCCCGCGTCCGGCGCATCAATTGTGTATTCCAAAGCGGATGCAGGCATGGAAAAAGCCGCCAGCATACAGCAGGCGGCCAGCAGTGTGGTCAGATATTTCTTCATGTGGCATACCCTCTTTTCTTATTGATGTAGTGGCGATACCCCTTATAACCGGCATAGCCGCAGCCGCCCAGCGCCAGCACGCCCACGGGGATCAGCAGCCACAGCCAGTTAAAGCTATCGCTGTCCGTTGCTGCTTCATTACCGATGCTGGAAAAAACTGCGGTATAGACCACCGTATCACAGCTTGTACGGGTAACATCACCCTTATAGTCTGCCGTGACGGTATAGCCGGTGGCGTATTTGCTGGTAGCGGTTCCGGTGTAGCTTGCCACAGCAGTATAGCGGATAGGAATGTCATATCCGTCCGTAGGATCGGTGGCGGCATCCTGCCAGCTCACATCGGCAAGTGTCAGAGTACGGCCATTTTCATTCACCGTCTTGGGGATCAGGGACACATCGGCGTCGGAGAGGTTGGGATAGGTGCGCTCCGCAGTCACCGTGCGGCTGCTGGTTCCGTAGCCTGCCGCCTCCACCTGAATGGTGGTGTGGTCAAGGGAAAGGACGCCTTCATAACCGTCCTCGGTCTTGACCTCCAGCTTTGGCTCCAGCATTTTCAGAATTTCCGCCATATCCTTTGTCTTGCTCTCCAGCGTGACCACCTCGATATGCTCCCGCGTGTCCGTTTCCGTCTGGTCGTTTTTCAGCAGGTCGAGGAGCGTATAGGTGCGGCCCTCACGCTCAAAGTCAGCGGTGGGAATTGCGGCGGGATCGTCCTTTGCGGTCAGGTAGTAGACCTTTTCCAGACGGTAGACGCCGTTTTCTTCGCTGGCTCTGACCTCGGTAGGATAAGCGGAAACACTGGGGAGCGTATCTGCGGCAGAGATCAGCGTGGATACTGCATCGGCTTCTGTCATGGGTTCTGCGGCCAGCGCCGCGCTGCTCATGCTGCACAGCACCAACGCCATGCAGAGTACAAACATCACTTTCTTTTTCACGTTCTTTTCCTCTTTTCTCAGCGAACAGACCGGTTCTGTTCCGACTGCTTGCGCTCCTGCGGGGAGATCTCCCGCTGAATATCCTTTTGCAGCCTGCGGAAAATCTTTTGCAGACTGTCCACCACGCTGCGGCGATCCTGTGCCTCCATACCGTCAAACACCTGCCCCACGCGGCTCACGTTGGGCTGCGGCACATCAATCCCGAAATTGCGGCAGAGCATATAGCTGACGCACTCGGCGTCCATCGCGCAGTCCTCACGGGAGTAGTAGGGGTAGCGCCCACGGTCATGGATACCGGCGTGGACGATCTCACGGGAAAGCGCCGCAAAGGTCTTGCTGTCGCTCAGGCGGGTGGAAACGGTAATGCGCTGTGTCTTGGGATCATAGAAAGCGTCCTGATACATAGCGGCGTCGGTCACAACGGGGACACCCGCGCTGTCCAGCAGGCGGCTCAACGCCGCCTCCATCTCCGGCGTGTTGTCGCGGAGCATCTGCGGCGCGGGCATGGCTTTTCCGTGCGTCTGCGTCACATCAAAGACGCGCCCGATTTTGTAACCGTGGTACTGCCGCCCATCTTTCACATAGGGGTCAGAGACACGAATCTTCAAGCCGTTCTCCTTGGCGTTTACGCTGCGGCCCAACTTCCCCCAATTATCCAAGCTGTTGATGTAGGTAATGTTGGCATCCTGCGCCATGGCCAACATGACATTGGCTGCGCTGTACTGCGGGTTGATCGCCTGCGTGTCCAGATAATGCAGATAAGCGTCCGGCTCGCTGGTGACACGCATCACAGCGTCATCGGAAAGCTGGCTCAGTTCTTCGCGTTCCGCTGCCTTTGCCGCTTTCCAATCCTCGTCACGCTGCTGCTTCTGCTGAATGAGATCTTCTAATCTTGCCATAAAGTTTTCTCCTTTTTATTTATTCCCGCGTGGGCATGGCCTTTTGAATGGCCTCCCGCACGGTGTCTTTGGTGGGCGCTGTACCGTCCCGCTCCGCTGCGGCTTGCAGCGCCATCAGGTGGCCGCGGACAGAGGGACGGGCATCAGCCTTCTCCGTAGCCGGTGCCATAGACGCTTTCGCACCAGTCCCGCGCTCCTTCGAGCTGTTCTCGGACGGAGCGCGGGCGTTCTCTTTTTTTGCGGCGCTGTCCTCCTTTACCGGCGCGGGGTAGCCCATGCGCTCAAAGATGCGGTTGAGTTGCTTGGCGTCCTTGGCCTTTGCCATGATCTCTACCGTGCCGGTCTTTTCTACCTTATTGATGATGGGATAGAACAGGACGCCGTAGCGTTTGGCTTCCATCTGAAAACCCTTCAAATCCTCCTGCTTGACGGAAAAGATCGTCAATTCCTCACCGTCGTGGATCAGGCGCTTGAGGTTGGTTTTACCGGATAACTTCTGGTTGTCGTTGGCAAGGGCGATCAACAGGGCAGCGAGATTTTTCGCCCCCAGCCCTGCCAGCTTGACGGCGCTCTCGGTAATTTGGATACCCTCGCGCACCATCAGGTCAGCGGTTTCACCGTTGGTACTCATGCTCGTGTTCCTCCTTGTTCTTTAGATTTTCCTGCCGTTCAGCCTGCGCCTCCCGGCATTGCTGGGATACCCTCGGAATGTCCGATTGTATCCTGCGGCACAGGCGCAGCTCCCGGCGTTTTTCCCGCAGGGCGGTAGTCTGCTGTTCGATCTCCGCGCTGTACTTGGCTTGTGCTTCTTCATCGCTGGTGTTCCTCCTTTCCTGATAAAGTGGTTTTCTCTGCTCCTCCAACAAGCGAATGTCCCACTCCAGCACACGGATACGCTGCTCCAGTTCTGTGGCGGTAGTGATTTTGCTTGCATAAAGGTATTTGAATTGCCGCTCATACTGCTCCAAATGAATGACCTCCCGCTTGACGGAGAAGGGCAGCTTGGGCGGCAGCTTTTTCCGCCTGCTTCCCCGCAGCAGGTAGATGTAGCGGAGATATAGGGCGTGAAAGCCGGTAATTTTCTTTTTTCGGACGGTGGCCAGCTTGCCCTTCATGCGGTAACGCTTGACGGTATGGGCGATGATCGGTGGGGCCATGCCGCCGTGCCGCTGGCGGGAGAGCCGCAGCAGAATATCCGCTTCGGTGTACCCCTCGCCCAAACTGTCCAGGCGAATCGCCCGCTTCACGCCGGGCGGCTTGACCGTGGTGTATTTCCGGTTTGGACTGCGCCGCACCTCGTAACCGTTCTTCCGCAAAAGTATGAGAAAGGAATCGTAGGTGTAGGCTTGGTGGATGATGGCGTCAATGTCGGCGCGGATCATGCCGCGCACGGTGGGCTTGCCGCCCTGCTCCGCTTTCCATTCGGCGTAGTGCTTGCCCTTGCCCTGCGGGACGATGACAGATAAATCATTTTCCCGGCACAGTTCGTCCGAAGTGCCGCGCACATCGTTGTAATAGCTTTCCGGGCTGGAGTGGTATTTCTGCCCGTCTACGCAGGACACGGAATTGACCACCAGATGATTGTGCAGGTGGTGCTTATTCAAATGGGTGCTGATAACGACCTCATACCGTTTGCCAAACAGCCGCTTGGCAAATTCCAATCCGATGGTGTGTGCCTGCTCCGGCGTGACCTCCCCCGGCTGAAAGGATTGAATGAAATGGTAGCCGAGGACACCGCCTGTTTTGCCAAACTGCTGTTTGGTTTCTATCATTTCAGAAAGAGCGGTGTCCGCGCTGTGGCAATTCAACACAGAAGTGAAAAAGAATTGCTCCGTCTTTTCGGGATTAGAGATGTAGGTGATGCTGGACGCCAGCGAGGTCTTTTCTCCGTCGGTGATGTAGCGCACACGGTCATCTAACCGGACGCGAATGGCAAAGACTTTGGTAACAGCCATTACCCCCGCTTCACCGCCCTCCACAATGCCGCCTGCATTTCCATGATGCTTTGAATGTCCTCCTTGCGGACATAGCCGGAGGCATTGGCAACTTTGGCGATTTGGTTGATATTTGTGCCGATGCCGGAAAGCTGCCGCAGCAGCTCCGGCAGTTCATCAGGCGGACGAGGACGCAGGTTAACGCCCATGATAAGCCGCCGAATCGCGGGTTCCATTTTCAAACCGCTGTCCTTGGAAAGCTGCCTGACATGGGCGTATTCATCAGCGGTCAGGCGAATGGTGATCTGCTTAACATTGTTGCGTTTCATAGAGGCTCCTTTCCTGTTGGAGTGGGGATATTAAGGGGTCTACCCCTTAACAAGCGCATTTTGATGTCAAAATGCTATGCTTGCGACTGCAAAGCAGCCGCAGGCCGCTTGCAGTCCTAAACCAGCCGAAAAACAAATCAGCGTGCTTCGCCGCCACGGGTTCTTACCCTGCCGCTGATCCCTTTCACCATCTGAAGCTGGTCGTTGTAGTCCTTTCCGCAGCGGGGTGGATTGTCGATGACCTCATATTCGGAAAGTCTCCTTTGAATGGCTGCGGATGTTGTTCGCCCCGGCTCATCGTTATCCAGACACAGCACGATCCGCTCCACGCAAGGGTTATCCTGCAAGTATTGCTCCAATGCCGCGGGGAAACGGATCGAACCGTCCTTCCGCGGCTGATAGATGCCGGAGAGGGACAGCGTATTGGCGGCGCGCCAATCCTGCCCCCGCAGTTTCAGCATCGTCAGGTAAGAAAGGGCGTCTATGGCGGATTCAAACACGCAGAGGGTTTTCCCACTGGCGCAAAGGGGAACGGCAAAGGAAAACCGCTTATCACTGCCGGAGACTTCACCGGCAAAGGTGGAATCTGAGAGTGTCCCGCGCAGCGCACCGTAGGCGGGCTTTCCGCGTTCGTAGCCCACAAATACGCAGTTATGATGCTCGGCGTCCTCGTAAAGCTGTCCGTGCTTGATGCAATGGTTGATGATCTCCGCGTCAATACCACGGCTTCGCAGATACGAAAAAACACGCCGATTGTCGGCGTGTTTGGGCGGGAGCGCAAATGCAGTTTTAGGCGGTTCGGCTGGCTCTGATTTGGACGGCGTATAGGGCAGTTCTCCGAGGATACGCTGCACGGCGTCCAAAAAGGGAACACCCTCTACCTTGGTCAGATAGTCCAGCGCGTTTGTGCCACCGATGCTGCGTGACCACCAGCACCATTTCCCGTTGGAGATTTTCAGGCTGTCATGGGTGCGGGTGGCGTAGGTGTTGCCGCCGATATGCACCAGCTCCTCCGGTTCAAACCGTCGCAGGTAGGTCAGCAAGTCCATCTCGCGGGCGGCAGCGATCCGGTCTTTCGGAATATAGGGCATGGTGTTCACCCCCCAGCGGCCTGTTCTTAGTCCTCCGGATAAAGAATAGAATCAGCACATTTTTGATAAGGGTAGTTAAAAACCTCCTTGTGATGGAGCAAATAGTTCTGGATATACGCATAGAAGTTTTCAACTGCGTACAGCTTTTCGATTTCTGCTTGGCTCAGCTTTCGCGCTCTCAGATACTCCGTCATTTCATCTTGCAGAACATACAGATGAGCATATTTGTCAATACGGACTTTCTGATCGGTAATTTTTTCTTTACTAATGATCTGCTTGTAGAATTTTTCGCGCTCTTTCCTCAATTTTGCGTATAGGTCATTTTCTGTAATTTTCTTGTTCATGTTCAGTCCCTTTCTATCTCGCCAATCCCGCCCGCATCCGGTGGGCGTAATTGGCCACGCTGTATCGCTTCATGTAGTCGTTTTCGCTTGGAGCCGGACTGCCTAAGTCCAGTCCCTCCATGCGGGGATCGTCCGTGCCGTTCAATACCTCCTCCACCGGAATGACGCGGAGCCTGCCGGAGCATTTCAGCTCGCCGCCGAATACGCCAGCGGCGCAATGGAAGCAGCGGTCCCCGCACACCCACAGCAGCTTCTTCCCAGCGGGAATATCGCCAAAGGGCTGCTTCAAAACAATGACGGAGCGCGGCTCCGCACCGGCTACCTCATAGTAGCCGGATTGTTCCGCCTTTTCATAAGCGCGGATCAGCTTTTCAAATTTGCGCTGCGGCTCGATATAGAGCCAGCTTTCTTGGTATCCCATAAATAACCTCCATATAATAATTATCGTTCCATCTGTGCCGCTGGGCGTTCCCGTGGACGCGGTGCTTCGTCCGGCTCGGCGTCTGCTATCTCTGATTCCTTATGATCCAAATTCAGCAGCGTGTTCAGCTCCTCCAACCGCGCCGTTTTGGTTTTCAGCTCCTCCTCGCGGGGAAACGGTTTTTCTACCTCCACCTTTGCAGTCTCTAACTGCGTTTGGAAATTGGAAAGCTGCTCTCGGCAGGTCTGCTCTTTCATCGGCAGAGCCTCCAACGCATTATCCATACGCTGCAAATTGCCGAACACATCGGTTCCCAGCGTGACCGTGTGGCGGAGCTGCCCGATCATGGTCAAGCGATATTCCTGACCGAAGCTGTTGAATTCCAGTTCCAGCGTCAGGCCGCGATAGCTGCCGATCTGTGTTGCCTCCGGGGAGAGCATATTCTGACACATCGTCAGCAGCGCCGCGCCCGCTTCTTTCTTGTCGGTATGGGGAACACCCATCAGCGTGAGCGGAGAGAAACCGTCCGCGTTGGGGTGGGTGTTTTCCTTGACCGTGGCTATATCGGCCCCATAACCGGAGATGCGTTCCTGTGCTGCGGCAATCTCCACGGGAAAGCTCTTGCTGATAGCGTCCTCCAGCGCATACCGCTGGCTCAGATGGTTGGCTTTCAGCAGCTTCAGCTTGGATACCTCAATGTCCAGATCCATCTTCTCTTTGATCATGGGGTTACCGCTGGCCAGCGCCTTGATCTCGGCATAAGAAAGCGCCTGCTCGTCTACATCTTCGGCAGAACGGACAGGCGATTTGCTGGTCATGATTTGGCTGATAAACTTCTGCTTGCTCTCCACAAGCTGATAAAGGTAGGCATCAAAGGTTCCTTCGGTCACATAGCTATAAATGTCCACTTCCTTGTTTTCATTGCCTTGCCGGATAATACGGCCCTCGCGCTGCTGAAGGTCGGACGGTCGCCACGGGCAATCCAGATGGTGCAGGGCGATGAGTTTCTGCTGACAGTTCGTTCCCGCGCCCATGCGCTGGGTACTGCCCAGCAGGACGCGCACCTGACCGCTTCGGACTTTACCGAACAGGTCTTTCTTCTGCACCTCGCTCTTGGCGTTGTGAATGAAAGCGATCTCGTTTTCGGGGACACCCAGTTCGATCAATTTCGTCCGAATATCCTCATAGACATTTTGGAACGGAACCATGCCAAAGCTGCCATCTTCCTTTTGTACCATCTCAATGGGCCGCTCCTTGCCGGGGGTGGACAGGTCGCAGAAGATCATTTGCGTGGAGCGTTGATCAGCCGTGCGTTTCCATATTTCAAATACATTTTCCGCACATTTCGCTGCCTTGCTGTTGGGGTCGCCGGGGAGCATGGGGTTGACAAGCCGCTGATCCAGCGCCAGCTTGCGGCCATCGTTGGTGATGAGCAGCATATTGTCCACGCTGCTGTCCACCTCGCGGTTGCGGACTTTCTCGGCACGCTCCGCCAGCGACGCCACGATCTCTTTCTGATACTCAGAGGGCTTCAAGGCAATATTGTGGTAATGCGCCTCCGGCACAGGGAGCTTCAACATATCTGCGGTCTGAATATCCGCCACATTTTTGAAAAGGCTCATCAGCTCCGGCAAATTATAAAATCGGGCGAAGCGAGTCTTGGCGCGGTAGCCGGTTCCCTCCGGGGATAGCTCAATGGCGGTGACGGTTTCCCCATAGTTCGCCGCCCATGCGTCAAAGTGCTGTAGGCCCTGCTCCTCCAATGCCGACATCTGCA
>CAVBJJ010000038.1:7764-17097 GCA_963595735.1 bacterium | reverse complement strand
CTTTCCGCGGCGGTTTATCTCATTGAGGCGGGTCTTGACCCCCTCAAACTCCCCTGCTGCTGCGGTGGCTTCTGCTGGCTGCCTGTTTTTTTGACAGTCTCAGGCTTTGTTCTGGCAGAATCCACAAAGCGGCGTTTGTGAATTTAGACAGAAAGCGAATGGACTCCCCCCTGTTTTTGTTATTATATATAATACGGTATGCTAAGAAAGGGGGGACTCACGCAGAGATTGGGGAACAAAAGCCTTTTGCAGTTTCAGAAAACGGAGGAATGAAATCAGTGAAAAGAAAATTTTTATCCGTGCTGCTGGCGCTGACCATGGTGTTTTCCCTTACCGCGGTCGCCGCCCAGGCGGAAGCCCTGCCGTGGTATGCCGACGCTGTGGCCTACTGCGCGGAGCAGCACTTGTTATCCGACTTTTTGCAGGACGATGTGTCTTTGCAGAAGCCTGTCACCTGGTCTGTTCTGGTGCAGACACTGGCCGCAATGACCCAAAATTATTCCAGCGCACTGTATGCATCCGACACCGATCCCACTCGCGCCCCGTACAATTGGGCAAGTGACTTTGCCCTTGCGCCAAAGGATATGGAAGAAACCGGCACGATCACCCGGGCGGATGCCGCCGCAGTGTTCTATGCTTTCCTGCGTAAGTCCAGCGCAAGCACGCAGCCCCTACCTGCCACAAGCAGCTTTTCGGATTTTTCCGGTATCCCGGCGGACTGCCAAAGCGGCGCTCTGTTTGTGGAGGCCAATTCGCTCATGAAGGGCTATGAGGACGGCGCATTCCGCGGCGGCGCGTCCCTGAGCATTTGCGAATTTGCCCAGATCCTTTACAACGGCAAGGCTCTCTTTTCCCAATTGCAGATGAAAAAGCTGTTCGCGCTCCCGGAGGAGCAGATTGACCGCATCATGGTACAAAGCGGCACGACCGGGGAAGAAAGCCCCGTCACCGACCCGGCCAAGCGGCAGGAGATCATCCAGCTTCTGAACAGCTTCCAGTTTGCTGCCGCGCAGGTGGAGGACAGTGACGGCTGGACCTACCGGCTTACGATACATTTTTCTTCCGGTCAGGCGCTTTCCTTTTGCCTGTCCGCAAGCAGCGTGACGATCCACGGCCGCCGCTATACCGCCGCGACCCCGCATTTTTCTTCTTTACTCTAAAACACACAAAGCCCGATGTCGGTTTTCTGACATCGGGCTTATGATTACCATCTATTATGTAAAAACCAGCTGGATCAGCAGCATATAGCACACCGTTCCCGCCAGCATGGACAGGAGGGTGTTGTGCTTCCAACGGTGGAGCACCGCCACCAGCGCAATGGAAATGGCCTCCGGCAGGCCGTGGCTGCCGGAAAGGGGATGGACATCCTTAACGCAATAGACTACCAGCATGGCGATCACCGCATAGGGCAGCACCCGCCCCAGATACAGCACCAGCTTGGGCGTGCGGCGGGAAAACAGCACAAAGGGCAGAAAGCGCAGCAGCGCCGTTACCCCCGCGATCACGGCGATCAGCGCCAGGGCGTGGCTTTGCGAGCTTACCAAAGTTCCTCGCCCCCCTTCTTTTCTAGGCGGCCGCGCAGCAGGAGCATTGCCACAAAAATGCCCGCCATAGCCGGCAGCAGAAAGCCGCTGGAGCCGAACAGCAGCAGGCTCAGCGCCGTGATCCCCAGCCCCAGCAGCGCCGGCAGGTGCTGCTTTGTGCTCTCCCACTGCTCCACAAAGATGATAACGAACAGCGCCGTCATGGAAAACTCGATCCCGGCGGAGTTAAAATCCACCGCGCTGCCCAGCAGCTCCCCCAGGAGGCTGCCGCAGATCCAGTAAAGCTGGTGCAGCAGCGTCAGCAGAAAGATAAAGTTTTTCTCATTGACCTTATCCGGCAGCTCCATCGTGCCGCAGATAACGGAATAGGTCTCGTCCGTCAGGCCGAAAATGGAATAGGGCTTGCGCCAGCCCATGCCCCGGTATTTTTCGATCATGGAAACACCGTAAAAGATGTGCCGCGCATTGACCATCAGCGTCATCAACGCTGCGGCGATCAGCCCCGCGCCGCCCGCCAAAAGGTTTACGCTCACATACTGCATGGCGCCGGCATAGATCGTGGCGCTCATCAGCAGCGCCCATAAAAAAGAATAGCCGCTTTTTTGCAGCAGCATGCCAAAGCCCATGCCCAGCACCAAATACCCCGCCAGCACCGGCAGGGAGCGCAAAAAGGCAAACTGAAATGTCTGTTTGTTCATGGTAAACTCGCTTCTCTCCCCGAAAAAAACAACAGCCCCCCTGCCGCTGTTTTGATTTGTTTGTAAAACATCTACCGTACTGGTAAGAATATAGCGAATCCCGCCGAAAAAGTCAAGCTGTCCGCTCAGTGGCCGATCTGCTCATGGAGAAAGGCCAGCGCATCGGAAAGGTTGCCGATCTGGTCGATCAGTCCGCAGCGGACGGCCTCCTCCCCGTAGATGACCGTTCCCACATCTCCCATCAGCTGGCCGGAGCGCATCATATATTCCAGAAACTGCTCCCGGCTGATGCGGGAATTCCGGGTGACAAACTGCACGATCCGCTCCCGCACCCGGGTAAAATACTCCCAGGTCTGGGGCGCGCCGATGACCGTGCCGTTCAGGCGCACCGGGTGAATGGTCATGGCGGCGGACGGCACGATAAAGCTCCGCTTTGCCGCCACCGCGAGGGGTACGCCGATGGAGTGACTCCCGCCCAGCACCAGACTGGCCGTTGGCTTTCGCATTCCGGAAAGCAGCTCGGCAATGCCCATGCCCGCCTCGATATCGCCCCCAACGGTGTTCACCAGCACCAGCACGCCGTCCACCTCCGGCGATTCCTCCATGGCCGCCAGCAGGGGCATAATATGCTCATACTTGGTGGTTTTGACCGTGTCCGCCAGCAGCTGGTGTCCCTCGATTTGCCCGATGATGCACAGGCAGTGGATCCGCCCCATTTCCGGCAGGGCGGATTTGCTGCTGCCCAGCTGCTCCAGATGCTCCAACTGTTTGTTTCCGCACATAAAGATCCACGTCCTTTCCCGGCTAGTTTGCCCGGATGGGACGGGGATTATTGCGAAATTCGATTCTTTTACCCGGGAATGTTAGTCCTCATACAGCGCTTTTACGCCCAGATAGGTCATATAGCAGTCAAACTTGGCAACGGTCTCGTAAGGCGCGTGCATACTCAGCACCGGCACGCCGGCATCGATGGTCTCGATATTGCGGTTGCCCATAAATTTGGCAACGGTGCCGCCGCCGCCCTGATCGACCTTGCCCAGCTCCGCCATCTGCCAGACAACTCCCTTTTCCGCAAACACCCGGCGGAGATAGCCCACGGTCTCGGCGCTGGCGTCGTTGGTACCGCTTTTGCCCCGGGCGCCGGTATATTTGCAAATGCCCATGCCGTAGTTGAGCTTGGCGTTGTTCCGCTTTTCGCTGACCTCAGGGAAATTGGGGTCATAGCCGTTGCACACATCCGCAGACAGGCAGAAGCTGGCGGCAAAGCAGTCGTCCAGGCAGACCTCCTGGCTGCGGCACAGCTGGCTCATAAAATGCTCAAAGGCAGCGCTCTGCATGCCGGTCACACCGTCGGAGCCGATCTCCTCCTTGTCCGCCAGGATGCACACCGCCGTGCGGCGGGGGCGCTCCAGCTCCAGAATGGCCTGCAGCTCCGCAAAGGCGCACACCCGGTCGTCGTGGCCGTAGCCGCCGATCAGGCTGCGGTCAAAGCCCTGATCTCGGCTGGGCAGCGCCGGCACGGCGCACAGCTCCGCGGAGAGGAAGTCCTCCTCCGTAATGCCGTATTTCTCGTGCAGCAGGCACAAAACGGCGTATTTGACCCGGTCGCTGCCGGCGTCCCCATAGGGCACGCTGCCGATCAGCAGATTCAGCCCCTCGCCGGAAACGGCCTCCGCCATGGGCTTTTTCATCTGATCCTTGCCCAGATGGGGCAGCAGGTCGGTGATGACGAACTGGGGGTCCTCCGGCTTGTCGCCGATGGCCACATCCAGCACGCTGCCATCCCGGCGCACCACCGTGCCGTGGAGCGCCAGCGGCAGGGTCAGCCACTGGTATTTTTTGATACCGCCGTAATAGTGGGTCTTGAAAAAGCAAAGCTCGCTGTCCTCGAACAGGGGCAGCTGCTTGAGATCCAGTCGGGGGCTGTCCACATGTGCCGCCGCGACCACCGCGCCCTTGTCCAGGGTCTCTTCCCCCAGCACGGCCAGCATCAGCGCCTTGCCCCGGTTGTTGCTGTAGATCTTGCTGCCCGGAGACAGCAGCATTCCGGGTTCATAGGCCACAAAGCCCTTTTCCTCCGCCAGACGGATGGCCTCGTTCACCGCCTCCCGCTCCGTGCGGGAAGCGTCCAGATAGCGCTTGTAGGCCTCGCAGTAGGTGTGCATGGCCTCCCGCCCGGCGGCGTCCAGGGTATCGTAACCGTTTTTCTGTGTGTACAGCAGGCTTTCATCCCGCTGGGTCTTGTTTTCTTCCATGTTCAGCCTTCCTCCTTGATGCATTGGCACAGCAATGCGTGAGCCGCCCGGGCAAATTCCTCCCGGCTGCCTGCATTGCACAGTGTATAGGTACAGTGTTTTTGAAAAAATTCCTCTGGCTGCTGGGCGGCAATGCGGCTGCGGGCATAGGCCTCGGAAATACCCTCCCGCGCCATCAGCCGCTGCACCCGGATCTCCACCGGCGCGGTCACGCCGATAGTGGCGGTACACAGGCCGCCAAGGCCGCTTTCCACCAGCGCGATGGCGTCGATGCCCGCCAGCGTTCCGCCGGCCAGCGCGTGCTCCGCCAGCAGGCGGCGCACCTCCCGCTCCACATGGCGGTGGGTAATGCGGTTCAGCCGCTCCAGCGCCGCCGGGTCGGCAAACACGATGCGTCCCAGCGCCTTGCGCTGGAATGTCCCCTCCGGAAACGCGGCGGGAAAGGCGCCGGCGATCTCCGCGAGCATCGCCCCATCCTCCTGCAGCAGCCGGTGATACACCGCGTCGCAGTCGATGGCCAGGCCGCCCAGCTTTTCCAGCTCCCGCAGCGCCGTGGTCTTGCCGCAGCCGCTGCCGCCGGTAAAGCCGATCACTGTCAGACTCTCCGCCAGCGTCTGCCCCAGTTCCTGTCGGGAGATTGCTCCCTCCCGGCAAAGGCGATAGGGCACACAGCTCATGTCCAGCACCGTGGACGCCGTACCCAGAGCGCAGTCCCCGCCATCCAGGATCAGGGGGATCTTTCCGTCAAAATACGCGGCCACTTCCGAAACACCGGTGGGCGCAGCCTTGCCGGAGGGATTGGCGGAGGGCGCGGCCAAGGGCAGGCCGCACTGCGCCAGCAGTTCCAGCGTCATGGGATGCCGGGGGCAGCGCAGCCCCACGGTATCCCCGCCGGCCAACAGCTGCTGCGGCAGCAGCTCCGTTTTGGCCGGCAGGATCAGCGTCAGCGGTCCCGGCCAGAAGCGCTCCGCCAGCGCCTTGGCGCCTTTTGGCAGGGCGCGGCAGTAGTCCTCCAGCGCCGCTGCGCCGGAAACCAAAAGGGAAATTGGCTTTTCCGCCGGCCGCGCCTTGATGCGGTACAGGGCGGCAACTGCCTCAGCATCCAGCCCGTTTGCCGCCAATCCGTATACCGTTTCCGTCGGCACGGCCACCAACTGCCCGGCGCGCAGCAGCTCCGCCGCCGCCGGGATATCCTTACTGAGAATGGTCTTCATATCCTTCCCGCCTTTCTCTGTTGGGAATGTCTCAGGCTTCTTCTCCCTGTGCCTTGAGCTTTTCCGCCTGGTCTGCCGTGACCAGCGCGTCGATCAGTTCGTCCAGATCTCCATTGATAATGGTATTGATGTTGAAGTTTTTGTTGTCCCCGGTCAGGCGATGATCTGTCACCCGGTTCTGGGGGAAGTTATAGGTACGCACCCGTTCGCTGCGGTCGCCGGAGCCGACCTGACTTTTGCGCTCCGCGGCGATGGCGGCATTCTGCTTTTCCATTTCCGCCTCATAGAGCTTACTGCGCAGGATCTTCATGGCCTTGTCCTTGTTCTTGTGCTGGCTGCGCTCATCCTGACACTCCACCACAACACCGGTGGGAATGTGGGTGATGCGGATGGCGGACTCGGTCTTGTTGACATGCTGTCCGCCCGCGCCGGAGGAGCGGAAGGTGTCGATCTGCAGGTCGGTGGGGTTGATTTCAAACTCCACCTCCTCCGCCTCCGGCAGAACCGCCACGGTGGCGGCGCTGGTCTGGATGCGGCCGGAGGACTCCGTGACCGGCACACGCTGCACCCGGTGGCCGCCGGATTCAAACTTCAGCCGGGACCAAGCGCCCTCGCCCTCGATCAGGAAGCTGATTTCCTTAATGCCGCCCAGCTCGGTCTCGTTGAGGTTGACAATATCGGTTTTCCAGCCCCGGCGGTCGGCGTACATGGAGTACATCCGGTACAGGTCGGCGGCAAACAGCGCCGCCTCCTCGCCGCCGGCGCCGCCGCGGATCTCCATGATGACATTGCGGCTGTCATTGGGATCCCGGGGCAGAAGCAGCAGCTTCAGTTCGCCCTCCAGACGCTCCATTTCCGCCTTGGCCTGCTCCAGCTCCTCCTGCGCCAGCTCCTTAAAGTCCGGATCGCTCATCAGCTCCCGCGCCGCCTCAGCATCCTGCCGGTTTTTTTCATAGGCGCGATAGGCCTCTACCAACGGCGCCAATTCCTTTTGCTCCCGCGCCAGCTTGGCATAAGCCGCCGGGTCGCTGTATACCTCCGGCTGCGCCATGCGCTGTTCCAGATTTTCAAAATTCTGTGCGATTTCTTTCAGTTTGTCCAGCATAGTGATAAAATACCCCCATGGATATGGTTTTCGGCTCTCACCTGTCCCGAAAGCTGTATCACAGATCTCCCGGGACTTATTATAATAGTATATTTTACCATGCTTTCCCTTTTTTGTAAACCATACACCCGGCACATAATCCCCCGCCCCGGCGCATAGGATGAACCACACAAGTGCAAGATCAGGGGAGTGGTATCTTATGCGCGCAAGCATTGCGCAGCGGGTCTGTGACCTGGCTGTTTACATGATAGAAAATCAGGCGACGGTGCGCGCCGCGGCAAAGAAATTCGGCGTGTCCAAGTCTACGGTACATAAGGACCTGACCGAACGCCTGCAGCGGCTGGATCACCCTTTATATCTGGAAGTGAAAAAGGTCATGGAACAGAATAAAGCGGAGCGGCACATCCGCGGCGGCATTGCCACGCGGAACAAATATCGCCGCCAGCTTTGAAGCATCCCATCGTATTTCCTGCTCTTTTTCGGAAAAAATACGCCTTTCCCTCCGGTGTATTTGCCGAAATTTTTACGATTTTGTATTTTTGCTGTATTTTGTATTCGCGTTTTGTGCATATTTTTTTGCATTTAACCTTGCAGTTTCCTTGGTTTTGCAGTATATTACTTGTATCAATCGCACAGGTTGAAACGAAAAACATTGTATACAATCTGCGTCGTACTGACAAACCTTTAATTCAATACTATGGAGGGTAAAACCATGAGTCTGAAAAATCAGTATCTGGCCGATCTGATGGATCGCGTCATCGCCCGCAACCCCGGCGAGCCCGAGTTCCACCAGGCCGTTATCGAGGTTCTGGAGTCCCTGGAGCCTGTTGTGGAAAAGCATCCCGAGTACATCTCTCTGGGCATCATCGACAGCCTGGTCGAGCCGGAGCGCGTGATCTCTTTCCGCGTTCCCTGGACTGATGACAAGGGTCAGTTCCACATCAACCGCGGCTTCCGCGTCCAGTTCAACAGCGCCATCGGCCCCTACAAGGGCGGCCTGCGCTTCCATCCCTCCGTGTATCAGGGTACCATGAAGTTCCTGGCCTTTGAGCAGATCTTCAAGAACTCCCTGACCACCCTGCCCATCGGCGGCGGTAAGGGCGGCTCCGACTTCGACCCCAAGGGCAAGTCCGATGCCGAGGTCATGCGTTTCTGCCAGAGCTTCATGAACGAGCTGTATCGCCACATCGGTCCCGACTGCGACTCTCCCGCCGGTGACATCGGCGTGGGTGCCCGCGAGGTCGGCTACCTGTTCGGCCAGTACAAGCGCCTGACCGGCGACTTCAACTGCGCCATGACCGGTAAGGGCGTTCCCTTCGGCGGCAGCCTGGTGCGCACCCAGGCCACCGGCTACGGTATCTGCTATCTGGCTGACGAGCTGCTGCGCTGCCACGGCCGTTCCTTCCAGGGTCAGAAGGTCGTCATCTCCGGTTCCGGTAATGTCGCCATCTACTGCGCCGAGAAGGCCACCGAGCTGGGTGCCACCGTCATCGCCATGTGCGACTCCAACGGCTACATCGTCGATGAGAACGGTGTGGATCTGGATTGCATCAAGGATCTGAAGGAGGTCCGCCGCGTCCGTATCCGCGAGTATGTTGACACCCATCCCAACGCCAAGTATGTGGAGGGCTGCCGCGGCATCTGGAGTGTCCCCTGCGACATCGCCATGCCCTGCGCCACCCAGAACGAGGTGGACGAGGAGTCTGCAAAGCTGCTGCTGAAGAACGGCTGCACCGTGCTGATCGAAGGCTCCAATATGCCCTGCACCCCCGAGGCCATTGCCGCCGTCCAGGGCGCCGGCGCTCTGTATGCTCCCTCCAAGGCGGCCAACGCCGGTGGCGTTGCCATCTCCGCTCTGGAAATGAGCCAGAACTCTCAGCGTTACTACTGGACCTTTGAGGAAGTGGATGCCAAGCTGAAGAACATCATGCAGAGCATCTACCACAACATGGCTGACGCCGCTGCCGAGTACGGCTACGAGGGCAACTACCTCTTCGGCGCCAACATCGCCGCCTTCAAGAAGGTCGCTGAGGCCATGAAGGCACAGGGTCTGGTGTAATCCCCCCTCGTTTCTACTATTATAATAGGAATCGCCCTCCGGCTTCGGTCGGGGGGCGATTTGCGTTTGTCGAAAAACAGGTAGTCCCCAGAGACTTCCGCAGCAGCGAGGGGAGTTTGAGGGGGTAAGCCCCCCTCTATGGGATAAACCGCCGCGACAAGATTTCCCTGGCTTGCCCACAGTATTTTGTCTTGTCCAAAATACGCGGCGGATAGGCGAAGTCCCCAAAAGTCCCAGACTTTTTGGGACAAGCCGGAGGGCGATTTTTCTGCTTTCCCCGGAAAAAAGCCTTGAAAAATCACTACATTTTGTTACTTTTTCCCGGCGGGCGTCTTGTTTCTTTTGTCATTTTTCTTGCCTCCCTGCTCAGTTTTTCATGGTTTTCCCCGGCAATTTTTTATCAATTGCCGAAAGTTTGTAACTTTTTGTTTTTATCCTTGCTTTTCTCTGGCTTTTCC
>CAVBJJ010000038.1:0-7754 GCA_963595735.1 bacterium | reverse complement strand
CCGCTATAATTTGGGACAACTGTGAATCGGATGCTTTTTGTCCGCCGGCAAAATCGCGGCTTCGGCCATGATGGCACCCCGGCAGAAAAAAGAAACGGTATGATTGGATTCGCGTTGGCATAGCCTGTAGTATGAAACGCGAAGCCCTGTTTGGCGACCGGTCGGAAGCTGCACCCTCCGGCAGGTCATACACTGAGAGAAGGAGTTTTTGCAAAATGACTATCGCAGAGAAAGCAAAAAATGCTGCTATTCAGGCAGGTATTAAGGCTGCACTGAGCTATATGGAAAAGGATCCCGAGGCCAATGCCTCCAAGCTGATGGATCTGGTGGACAAGTTCCTCCCCGACGACTGGTACGCCTCTCAGCGTAATCTGGTTCGTCAGGCCATCAAGGATCCCGACAGCATCTGGCACGATCTGGTCAAAAAGATCTACGCCCTGGATCCCGGCGTGCGCAACACATTCTTCACCAACTTCATCATCAACGCCAGCCTCAAGGGCAGCGCCCGCCAGCAGGAAGTTGCCAAGGAGCACAACTGCAATGTTCCCTGGGCCATCCTGCTTGACCCCACCTCCGCCTGCAACCTGCGCTGCACCGGCTGCTGGGCTGCGGAGTACGGCCACAAGCTGAACCTGAGCTTTGAGACCATCGACTCCATCGTGACCCAGGGTAAAGAGCTGGGCACCTATATGTATATCTACACTGGCGGCGAGCCCCTGGTTCGCAAGGCCGATATCATTCGCATCTGCGAAAAGCACCCCGACTGCGAGTTCCTGTCCTTTACCAACGGTACTCTGATCGACGAGGACTTCTGTAAGGAGATCCTGCGCGTGAAGAACTTCGTTCCCGCCATCAGCTTGGAGGGCTTCGAGGAAGCCAACGACAGCCGCCGCGGCGAGGGCGTGTACAACAAGGTCATGAATGCCATGCGTCTGCTCAAGGAGCACAAGCTGCCCTTCGGTCTGTCCTGCTGCTACACCAGCCGCAACTATCAGGATCTGACCAGCGAGGCTTTCTTCGACAAGATCATGGAGGACGGCGTTCTGTTTGCCTGGTTCTTCCACTATATGCCTGTCGGCAGCGATGCCGTTACCGATCTGCTGCTCACTCCCGATCAGCGTGAGACCGTGTATCGCCGTCTGCGCGAGCTGCGTTCCCGCAAGCCCCTGTTCACTCTGGACTTCCAGAACGACGGTGAATATGTGGGCGGCTGCATCGCCGGTGGTCGCCGCTATCTGCACATCAACCCCAACGGTGATGTGGAGCCCTGCGTGTTTATCCACTATTCCAACGCCAATATCCATGATTGCACCCTGCTGGAGGCTCTCAAGAGTCCCCTGTTCCAGGCCTATCATGACAATCAGCCTTTCAACTCCAACCATATGCGTCCCTGCCCCATGCTGGAGAACCCTGACATCCTGCCGGAGCTGGTCAAGAGAACCGGCGCCAAGAGCACGGATCTGCAGTCTCCCCAGAGTGCGGAGGATCTGGTTTCTCACACCAGAGAGTACGCCGCCAACTGGGCGCCCCGTGCCGAGGTTCTGTGGGAAGAGCGCTGCAAGGAGCGCGAGGCCGCAAAGTGTGCACATTGCCAGGCACACGCCAAAAAGTAAGAATTTTTGCGTAAAAAACGCTCGGACGGGTGCCTTTTGGCATCCGTCCTTTTTCTGATTTCTGATTTTTCAAACTACACAAAAGAAAGGAACCGGCTATGAATACTGTTCTGTTCGATCTGGATGGCACACTGCTGCCTATGGACACCCTCAGCTTTGTCAAAATTTATCTGCACACCCTGAGCAAGGCCTTTCCGGAGATCCCCGCCGAGCTGCTGCAAAAGGGGATCATGGGCGGCTTAAAGGCCATGGAAAACAATCCCGGCGGCAAGAGCAACCGCAGCGTTTTTGCCGAAAGCTTTGCCGCGCTGGGATTGGAGTTCTACAGCCGGGAATCCCGCTTTTTGCAGTATTACAACACCGACTTCCGCGACTGCCTCGCCGCCTGCCAGCCTACGCCGCTGGCGCGGGAGATCACGGATCTGCTGCTGGAAAAGGGCTATACCGTGGCCATCGCCACCAACCCCATCTTCCCCAGGGACGCCACCCGCAACCGGCTGAAGTGGATCGGTCTGGATCCGGATCGCTTTGCTTTGGTAACGACCTATGAGGACATCGACCGGGCCAAACCCGACCCGGAGTATTTCCGGGAGGTCTGCCGCCGCATCGGCAAGCGGCCGGAGGAATGCGTCCACATCGGCAACCATGTCCGGGAGGACGGCGGCGCCCGAGACGCCGGTATTCCCGTCATGCTGGTGACCGATTGTCTCATCAACCACGACCAGACGCCGTTGGATGATTTCTGGGTCGGCACGCTGGAGGATGTGCGAAATTGGGCGGCGGAACTGCCGGTTTTGACAGAAAAAGAGGAAAGTGGAAAATAGTTTTTCCTTTTTTCCCAGTTAGTCTTGACTTTTCCTGATTTTACAGGTATAGTTTGAGGTAATCGCCTGTGGCGAACTACTTGAAAAAAGAGGTATCCCATGTACGAAGACAAAACAATCGTGTGCAAAGAGTGTGGAAAAGAGTTCATCTTCTCCGCCAGAGAGCAGGAATTCTACGCAGAAAAGGGCTTTGAAAACGAGCCCCAGCGCTGCAAGCCCTGCCGTGACGCCCGCAAGCACAACCGCGAGGGTGGCGAGCGTCCCATGTATGACGCCGTCTGCTCTGCCTGCGGCGCAGCTTGCAAGGTTCCGTTCCAGCCCCGTGAAGACCGTCCTGTGTATTGCAGCGATTGCTTCCGCAAATAAGTTTTCCTGAAAAAAACGGTATGACTCTGTCTGGGTCATGCCGTTTTTTCACTTCTTCCCCGCTTGGATATTGTTCGCACTCCCCTTTTGTGCTACAATGAGCCTATGCATTTACTTCCGGAAAGGGGAATTCCCGCATGAACATCCACAACGGCCACCGCGCCAGACTCAAACAGCGCTTTCTGGAGCAGGGGCTGGATGGCTTTGCCGACCACGAGGTACTGGAGCTTCTGCTGTTTTATGCCATTCCCCGCGCCGATGTCAACCCGCTGGCGCACCAGCTGTTGGCGCACTTCGGCAGCATCGACCGGGTGCTGGAGGCCTCTGTGGAGGAGCTTTGCCAGGTCAAGGGCATTGGCGAAAGCACTGCCCTGCTGCTGCATCTTGTTCCCCAGGTGGAGCGGCGCTATGCGATCAGCCGCAATCGCCGGGGCGAAAAGATCCGTAACTCCACCCAGGCCAGCGTGTATCTTGCACCCTATTTCCGCTATGCCCGGGAGGAATTGATCTATCTGTTGTGTCTGGACAGCAGCCAGCAGGTCATCTGCTGCCTGCGTCTGGCCCATGGAAGCTCGGACTGCGCCAATTTCAGCATTCGTCAGGTGGCGGAGGCCGCCCTGTCCCGAAAGGCCTCCGGCGTGATCCTGGCGCACAATCACCCCAGCGGGATTGCCCTGCCCAGCGGTGCCGACCTGATCACCACAAAGCAGCTCAAAAGCGTTCTGGAGGCTGTCGGCATCCGGCTGCTGGATCATCTGGTGCTGGGCAACGGGGATTTTGTCTCCCTGTCCCAGTCAGAGGGGGAACCGCAAGAGGATACGCTGCATATTTCCACGCCCCTGTGAATATATTCACAGGAAATTTTTCGGAAATCTGCACAATCCCCTTCCTGTCGCCTTTTGTGGAAATCTGTCGATTTCCGTCGGCAGGCCTTGAAATTACAATACATTTTATGTGGAAAACTCTGTTGAAACTGTGTATAACTTTTTGGAATCTCCCCAGTTGGGTATGAAAATTCCGATGAATATCCCCGGTTTTTCCCTGAATTTTCCACTTTTTCACGAAGGCCTTTTTCATTTTTGGCAAAAGCGCAAAGGAATTTCCTCTTGACAAGCGGGAATCATTTTGGTACACGCAGATAAATTTCCCTCTCTCGGAAACACATTTTACAAATAGTAATTTTTCCGCTTTCTCCGTAAATTCGTTGCGGAACTGATTGGACTATGATACAATTGTAAAGTTAAATTATTTTGTTCTCTTTATCTTTCCGCAAAGGAGGTGCACCATGAGAAAATATATCGCCTATGGCCGGGAGTTCTTCAAGCGCGCGGACATGGTTCTGTTTTTCCTGTGTCTGGCCTGCGCCATTCTCGGCATCGTGGTCATTCACTCCGCCACCCTCACTTACGAATCCAACCGTTTCGTACTGGTGCAAAGCGGCTCTCTGGTCATCGGCATCATCCTTTTTGTTGTGCTCACGGTGATCGATGTGGATATTATCGCCGACCAGTGGAAGCTGCTGTTCGGCTTTGAAATCCTGCTTCTGCTGATTTTGGCCGTGTTCGGCGTGGGTATGGACGAAAGCGGCAACAAGGCCTGGCTGCGTTTCTTCGGCATCGGCATCCAGCCAACGGAGGTCATCAAGGTCATTTATATCGTGCTGCTTGCCAAGCACGCCAGCTATCTGAAAAATTACCGGAACCTCTCCGCGCCCCTGTCCATCGCCCAGCTGGTGGTGCATTTCGGCATTTTGTTCGGCCTGATTGTCGTCATCACAAAGGACCTGGGCAGCGCGCTGATCTTCCTTGCCATTTTCCTGGTGATCTGCTTTGCCGCCGGGGTCAAGCTGCGTTGGTTTCTGGCCGGCGCCGCCGCTGTGGCGGCCATGATCCCCCTGGCCTGGAACCACCTGCTCAGTTCCTATCAGAAGGATCGTATCCTCGCGCCCTATGTGCCCAGCATCGACCCTAACCATCTGGGCATCAACTGGCAGCCCTATCAAAGTAAAATCGCTCTGGCCAGCGGCCAGTTCTTCGGCATGGGGCTGGGACACGGTACCCAGACCCAATCCTCCGCCCTCTCCCAAAAGCACACGGACTTTATCTTCGCCGTGATCGGCGAGGAGCTGGGAATGCTGGGCTGTCTGATCGTCATTACCCTGCTGGTGCTGATCATCATTCGCTGTGTCTATGTGGGGCTGAAAAGCCGGAACACCATGAGCATGCTCATCTGCTTCGGCATGGCCGGTTATCTGTTTTTCCAGACCTTTGAAAACATCGGTATGTGCATCGGCGTCGCCCCGGTCATCGGTCTGACGCTACCCTTTTTCAGCTATGGCGGCTCGTCCCTGTTCACCGCCTTTGCCGCCATGGGCATCGTCTCCGGCATCCATTTCCGACCAAGCCCACAACGCTTTTACAGTCTATATTGACCTCAACAGTCAAAACTTTCCACAGGCCTGCCGCAAGTATCCGGCGGGTCTGTGGATTTTAATTGTCTGATTTATAACAAAAATTTATACAATAAATCAAATTTATAGATCGAGATAAGAAATCCAAATGACTCGCAGCTTGCGCAGGTGCAAAAACCGTGATAAAATAAGGAATATTATGACCAAAGAAACCGAAAGGGGTTTTTTCCGATGAAGCTTTCTCAACTCCTCTGTCAGGACCGCTGCTCGCTGTCCTTTGAGGTCTTTCCGCCCAGAACCACCACCAGCTTTGACAGCGTGAAGCTGGCGATTGAGGAGATCGCCAAGCTCCAGCCGTTCTTCATGAGCGTGACCTATGGCGCCGGCGGCGGCGTCAGTCAATATACGCTGGATATTGCCCAGGACATCATGCAAAACTACAATGTCCCCACCCTGGCGCACCTGACCTGTGTTTCCTCCACCCGGGAGACCGTGCGGGAACGGATTCAGGAGTGGAAGCAGGCCGGCATCAAAAATGTGCTGGCGCTGCGGGGCGACCTGACCCCCAAGCTGGAGCAGACCGACCGGAGTCTGTGGCATTACCGCAACGCCATCGACCTGGTGCGGGAACTGAAGGAAAGCGACGGAGACTTCTGCATCGGCGCCGCCTGCTATCCGGAGGTGCATCCGGAAAGCCCCGACCAGAAAACGGATATCCGCTATCTGAAAGAAAAAGTGGACGCCGGCTGCGACTTCCTGACCACGCAGATGTTTTTTGACAACAACCTGCTGTACAATTTCCTGTACAAGATCCGGGAAGCCGGCATCACGGTTCCGGTGGTGCCGGGCATCATGCCCATCACCAACGCCAAGCAGATTCAGCGCGCCATCAAGCTCTCCGGCTCCCATATGCCCCAGCGCTTCAAGGCTCTGGTGGACAAATTCGGTTCCGATCCCGAGGCCATGAAGCAGGCCGGCATTGCCTATGCCACCGACCAGATCATCGACCTGTACGCCAATGGCGTTGTCAATGTCCATGTCTACTCCATGAACAAACCGGACATTGCCCAGCGCATTCAGGAAAATCTCTCCAACATTCTGGGAAAGGAGATCTGAGTCCCATGACCGAGGCAGTTTATACCTGGTCCTGCCCGGCGCCGCCGCTGCACCGGGCGGAGATCCTGCGCTATGCCGGCTGCCGGGAGGAGACCCCGGAGCTTGCGCCCCTGTTGGAGGACTGCCTTGACCAGCTGCTGCCCGCGCTGCGATATGAGGTATGCTACCGCCGTCTGTCGACGGCAGTCGAGGGCGAGCGGATTTTCTTGGGGGCGGATCTGCAAATCCAAAGCAGCGCCCTTGCCGCGCAGCTGGAGGGCTGCGAGCAGGCGCTGCTGTTTGCCGCTACCATCGGCCTGGGCGCAGACCGGCTCATCAGCCGCTACAGCCGCCTCTCCCCCACCAAAGCGCTGCTGTTTCAGGCCATCGGTGCGGAGCGGATCGAAGCGCTCTGCGACGCATTTTGTCAGGAAATGCAAAACCAGCTGCTGTCGGAGGGACTGCACCCCCGACGGCGCTTCAGCCCCGGCTATGGGGATCTGCCCCTGACGCTGCAAAAGGATTTGTTCCGGCTGCTGGACTGCTCCCGGAAGATCGGGCTTTCCCTGAACGCAAGCCTGCTGATGAGCCCATCCAAATCTGTTACCGCCCTGATGGGGCTGTCTCCCACAGCGGGAGACGAAGCCCTGTGTCAGCAGAACAAATGCAGCCAATGCGGCAAGCAAAACTGCACTTACAGGAGGACGCAAAATCATGCGCATTCTTGAATATATGAAAGAAAACATCCTCTATCTGGACGGCGGTCTTGGTACCCTGCTCCAAGCGGAGGGTCTGGCTCCCGGCGAGTATCCGGAAAACTGGAACCTACAGCACCCGGAGGTGCTGCAGCGCATCCATCGGGAGTATTACAACGCCGGCAGCAATGTGGTCAGCACCAACACCTTTGGCGCAAATCTGCTGAAATTTTCGCCGGAGGAGCTGGAGGCCATTGTAAAGGCGGCGGTAGAAAATGTCCGCATCGCTCGGGACAGCAGCCCCGCTCCCCAGGAAAAGTTCATCGCCCTGGACATCGGTCCCTCCGGAAAGCTGCTGCGCCCCTATGGCGATCTGGACTTTGAGGACGCGGTCTCCCTGTTTGCCGAAACGGTCAAGCTGGGCGTGAAATACGGCGTGGATCTGATCCTGATCGAGACCATGAACGACAGCTATGAGACCAAGGCCGCGCTGCTGGCCGCCAAGGAAAATAGCCAGCTGCCCGTATTCGTTTCCAATGCCTACGGCGCGGACGGCAAGCTGATGACCGGCGCTTCCCCCGCCGCCATGGCCGCCATGCTGGAGGGAATGCACGCGGACGCCATCGGTGTCAACTGTTCCCTTGGCCCCAAGCAGCTGAAGCCCATCGTGCGCCAGCTGCTGGAGTGCAGCTCCGTTCCCGTGCTGCTCAAGCCCAATGCCGGTCTGCCCAAAAGCGAAAACGGAAAAACC
>CAVBJJ010000037.1:10028-17856 GCA_963595735.1 bacterium | reverse complement strand
GCATCACCACGCCCGAGGGCGGCGACCCCGTTGCCAGCGTGACGGCGCCGGCGGACGGCTGGAAGATGAACGAGAAGAACCGCTTCACCGTCAGCGGTGATCAGGCCTGCCTGGTCGCTGTGACCACGGACGGCGGCGAGACCTACACGGTGCTGGAAGCCACCGCCAACGAGGACGGCACCTACAGCTTCGATGTGGATCTCACCGAGAACACCCAGATCGCCGTGGCGCTGAAGGGCGATGCCAACGGCGACGGCAAGGTCACCAATGCAGATGTGACCCGTGCCAGCGCGGCGATTGCCGGAAAGATCGAGCTGGGAGCACTGGAAACGCTGGTAATGGATGCCAACGGGGACAGCAAGCTCAGCAATGCGGATGTGACCCGCGTCAAGGCGGCAGCCTCTGGCAAGAGTACTCTGAACTGGTAAAAATCAGATGCAAATCACTGTCATGAAAGGGGAAAGAATTTGAACATGAAACGGAAACTGTTGGCGATGTGCCTGGCGTTTGCGCTTTGCGTGAGTCTGGCTGTTCCGGCCATGGCGGCGGGAGAGACCAATACGCGAGGAATCACATTCAGCGCAAAGCTGAGCCAGGACACCATCACCACAAGTGACAAGGATCAGGAAGTCACAATGACGATCGATCCCTCTGCACCCATCGTTATGGATGGCGTTGGCTTCTGGACGCGTTCCACAAGCGGCATTACGGCCACCGCTGTCAGCAACAGCGACAGCAAGGTGACCTACGCTCCCGAAAGCTACTGGGATACCGGATTCTTCGGTTGGAGCAATCCGAAATTCGACAACATTGAGGGCGTCACCAATGTCGCGGTCGTGACATGGAAGATTCCCGCCAATACCCCCGCAGGAACCTACACTCTGAAAGTGGACAGCATTGAGATCACGCAGGATTACGGAACGATTTGGGAAGATTCCGGCGCTTGGGTCTCTGCGGATCTGACGATCCAGGATGGCGATGCCGTGGCTTCCACCGGCGCGGAGATCACCGGCGCTGACACGGTCGGGATCAATGTCACCGAGCAGCTGGGCGTGAAGCTCCTGCCC
The DNA here is from genome assembly GCA_963595735.1 of bacterium. Classification (GTDB taxonomy): domain Bacteria; phylum Bacillota; class Clostridia; order Oscillospirales; family Oscillospiraceae; genus CALWOS01. The sequence continues at coordinate 16,789 of CAVBJJ010000037.1, read as the reverse complement.
GCCGGCACCACGGAGACCGTCGCCAGCACCACCTGGGACAGCAGCGAGAAGACCGTGGCAACGGTCAGCGACACCGGTCTGGTGACCGGTCTGGCGTATGGTAAGACCACCATCACCGCCAATGTCACCACCAGCGCAAACAAGACCTACGCTGTCACCAAGGAGATCACCGTCAGCAAGAGCCCCTACACCGTGACCGCCGTGCGCAATGGCGAGGGCGTGGTGCACGCGGGCGATGAGGTGACCATGAATATGAAGGTCACCGGCGGCAAGTATGCCTCCACCCAGGTCATTATGAGCTACGATGCAAGCCTGTTTGAGTATGTGGGCTGCACCAGCAGCGATGTGACTGTGAAGCCCGGCACCGGCACGGTGACGGTGCAGCGCGTGATCACGGCCGACACCTATGCAGACGGCGATGTCTTTGCCGGCCTGCGCTTCAAGGCCAAGGAAGTGACCAAGACCGAGATCGGCACCTTCGGCTTCACCAGCGCCACCGTGACCAACACCGGCGAGGAGGTCTGGAAGAACGCCATCTATGAGGCGGCCACGGAGTCTGCGGATGTCACCATCACCAAGCAGTACAAGGTCACCTTCCAGAAGGAGGACGGCAGCGAGCTGCAGTCCTACACGGTGGATGACAAGAGCAAGCTCACCGAGGTTCCCGAGGCTCCCGCCAAGGATTACCACCACTTCGATAAGTGGTATGTGGGCGATACCGGCTACACCGCCGAGGAGATCAAGAACGCCGAGGTGACGGCGGATGTGACCTACAAGGCGGCCTATCTGCCCAACACCTACAATGTTACCCTGCCGGAGGACGGCTCCCTGATCGGCGCCGACAAGGCGACCTACGGTGAGGATTACACCGTGACCGTCAAGGATTCGGAGACGGAAGACTATGACTACAAGGTCAGCTACGAGGTCGGCGGAGAGACGAAGACCGCCACGGTGGGCAAGGACGGCAAGGCCACCATCCCCGGCGCGGATATCACCGGCGACATGAGCCTGAGCCTGATCCAGGAGATCAAGCATGTCACGGTTCTTGTGTACAAGGACTATGTCACGGGCTACAGCCTGGTGACCGTTACGGGTACCGCCACGGGCTACACCTATGACGGCAACGCCATGTTCCTGGACAAGCAGTATGACACCACCACGGAGAACGCCGCGGACGGCAATGTCCACGCCTGGATCGTGGAGGGCGATGTGACTGTGGAGGCGGCCAAGACCGTGATCCGCAGCGCCAAGACCGCCGGAACCGAGATCGCCAAGGGCAACAATGTCAACAACCTGGGCGATGTGAACTTCCTGGATGCGGTTTGCGTTTACACCTGCTACACCATCCCCGGCGGCGTGAATAACAACATGGCCGGCTATCTGCGCGCAGATGTCAACGGCGACCATGTTGTGGACGCAACGGATATGAACCAGGTTCTGGAGGCCTAAGCCACCGAACCGGAACGATCCGACCCACCCCCAATGGCATTTCCCACTCTCCCCGCAAGGGGAGGGTGGGATCTGGCGGGGGCGGAAAGCTGTGACAAGCTGAGCCATCTGCCCGTACGGCGGACGGATGGCTGAGGCTGTCAAAAAAGCAGGCAGCCGGCTGATACCTGAAATTATTAACTTTGAAACTTATTATACGAGGAGGCATTTTATGAAGAAACGAACGACCAGTCGAATTCTAAGCGTGCTGCTGGCTGTGGTGCTGGCCATGGCGCTGGGTACCGGCGCGCTGGCCGCGGACAGCGGCATCCAGCTGTGCTATGATCTCTCCGTTGGCGGCAAGAACGAGGTGACCGCCCGGACGGGGGAGGTCATCAATGTGACCTTTACCCTGAAGCGGACGGACGCGGCGGAGGAATACGGCCTGTCCGCCATGCAGAACGAGATCATGTATGACCAGGATATGTTTGAATATGTGCAGGATTCCGCCAAGGTGCTGGTCGGCGGCAGCGATTTTGTGGGCTTCCAGACCCGCGGCGACGGCGTGACCCATATCGTCAAGGCTGCGGCGATGCGCCCGTCCAAGGAGATCGCCCGCACCACGGCGGCGGAGGAAGCTTTCTGCACCTTCCAGCTGAAGGTGATCGGCAAATCTGGCAGCGGCCAGGTGCGCAGCGACCGGGCAAAGGCCTATGACGGGGAGAATCAGCAGATCACCATCACAGAGCAGGCGCTGACCGTTACCGTCCGGAGCAGCGGCAGCGGCGGCAGCGGTTCCGACACTGTGAAGCCCGCTTACGGCGCCTGTAAAAAGGATCAGAGCTGCCCCATTTACCCCTTTGTGGACGCCAAGCCCACGGCTTGGTACCATGACGGCGTGCACTACTGCCTGGACGAGGGACTGATGAACGGCATCGGCAAGTCCCAGTTTGCCCCGGACATGACCACCAGCCGCGGCATGATCGTCACGATCCTGTACCGCCTGGAGGGCAAGCCGGCAACCACGACCACCGGCAAGTATGACGATGTGCCGGCGGGACAGTGGTATACGGACGCGGTTTCCTGGGCGGACGCCAACGGCGTTGTCAAGGGCTTTGGCGACGGTACCTTCCGGCCGGATGACGACATCACCCGTGAGCAGATGGCAACGATTTTCCAGCGCTATGCGGCGCTGAAGAACAAGGCCGATGGCAAGAAGGCCGACCTCAGCGGCTATACGGACGCTGCGGAAGTGAGCCTGTGGGCGCTGGAGGGAATGCAGTGGGCCAACGGCACGGGGCTGATCCAGGGCCGCACGGCGACCACGCTGGCGCCGGGCGCCACCGCCACCCGCGCGGAAGCCGCCACCATCCTGCTGCGCTTCTGCACCGGCATTCTGAAGTAAGCACCCGAACAAACAAAATACCCGCGCCATGGTTTGGCGCTCAAAAGGGGCTGTCTCACGAAGAGGCAGCCCTTTTGTTGGCGTTTAAGCTAGACACCCCCCGGTTCTACCGGGGGTAGGAAAAAATACTTTAGTAAAAGTAGAAAAAGATAACCTCGATGGTAAAGGTTTGGCGACCGCATTACCAAGGGACAAACAGGAGGTCATGCACATGGGAAAGAACGAGTTGCGGCATAGGGCGCACTCGACATGGAGATGTCAGTATCATTTGGTATTCGCGCCGGAGTTTCGTCGTAAGACACAATATACGGAGAACCGCGCGTAGATATGGTAAAGATACTTAAGAAGGCATAAAAAACAGGCCGCTTTAATGGCGGCACATAAAGGTAATGCGGTGTCAAACTGTTCAATGCCCCTTTAGGGGTGCTGCCTGTAATGGCCCTTCTAGGGTCTGTGCATACCACCACTGAAGTGGTGGTTATAATTTGTCAAAGAGTCCGGGACTTTTTTGACTGCACTTTCACTTATTCGCTGAGTATTTTGGACGCGCCAAAATACTGTGGGAAAGCCTTTGAAAGGCTTTCCATAGCGGCTATCCCATGGAGGGGGCAAAGCCCCCTCGAACTCTCCCCCGCTGCTGCGGCAGCTTTACGAAGTACCTGTTTTAACAGTTTCAATCACAAATTCTGGTGAAAAGCACTTAAAAAGTTGAAAATATGGTGCAATTCATATCGAATTCCGCAACAAAACGGCGAAAAGGTTGACATACCTACTTGGGATAGAGTAAAATTATGGAAAATCGAAAATCACGATCCCATAGATGGAGGACAATAAGAATGAAAAAAGTTCTGGCATGGATATTCGCCTTGGGCGTTCTTTTGTCGTTTGCTGCGTGCAGTACGCAAACCGCACAGCCGACACCAATGCCCACCGCAACACCAGAAGCCGCACCGGCGATACAAACAGTGGCGTTTCTGTTTCCGGGCGAATTGGGCGACAAGGGGATTCTGGATTCCGCAGCGGCAGCCCTGGAGCAGCTGCAAGCAGAAGACCGCCTGCAGCTGACCACGATTTCGCTGGACACCGATGCCGCGGCGCAGGATGCCTGGGGAAACCGCGTGGCAGAGATCGCCGAGTCGGCAGCATACGATTGCATCATCTGTCCGCCGGTTTTACAGGATGCATTGCTGTGGGCAGCCGAGCAACAGCCGAAGCAGCACTTTGTTTTGCTGGATGGCGATGGCGATTTGCAATTGCCGCAAAATGTTGTAAATCTCCATTTTCGCAGCAATGAATTGGGTTATCTCCTGGGCGTGTACGCTGCGGCCATGACCCAAAGCGGCGCAGCGCGAACCAATGAAGCCGCTGTGCTGGGCTTTATCGGCGGTCGGGATTGCACCGCAGTCAACGAATATCTTCTGGGTTACATTCAGGGGGCACAGTCTGTCCAGCCAACTGTGCGGATCGACACCCGCTATACCAATGACTATGAAAACAGCGCCATTGCCGAGGAATACGGCAGCATGATGATCACAAATTACGGCTGTGACATGATTCTGGCTTCCGCCGGTGCGGCGGGTTCCGGTGCGGCCCAGGCTGCCGCAACCCAGGGGGTGGGGTGGTATCTGGGAACAGAAAGCGATCAGGAGCAGCTGCTTTCTGCGGACTATGCCGCCTGCACCCTCACTTCTGGGGTGAAAGGCGCCGGTGCAGCGCTGCGCACCCTGTTCACAGAGTTGGAAAAAGGCCAGACTTCCTGGGGCACGACCCTGAGCTTTGGCCTTGCGGAGGACAGTATCTCTCTGGTGCGGGACAAGAATTTTGCATCCGTTACCCCGGCGGATGTGCTCCAGCGTCTGGATGCTGCAGAGGAGGGGATTCGTAAGGGAGAGGTCCATGTGGACTCTGCCGCAGAAAATCCGGATCTGGTCGCCCAGCTTCGGGAAACAAGCAGACCATAAAAACAGAATCTTCTAAAAAAGCCTTACCCCCATCTGCATTTGCAGATGGGGGTAAAACACTATAAATTTGTCTCCAGATACCGATACAACTCCGTAACATACATCGCACCCATTTTGCTCAAAATGCTGTTTTTGCGGGTGATGTAGCCAATTTCCATAACGCTGTTGGTGTTTTCCGCATCGGGGGCAAAGGGAACGGCGACAAAATCCGTTCCGTTCAGCTCGTCGCAGGTCAGGCCGCAGCAAAGGGTATAGCCGTCCAGCCCCAGCATCAGGTTCAGCATGGTAGCTCTGTCGCAGGTCTTTATCATGCGAGGATATTCATTGGTGCTCAAAATCTCCTCCGCAAAATAAAAGGAGCTGTTCCCGCCCTGCTCAAAGGAAAGGCAGGGGTATGGCTCCAGTTGCGCCAAGGTAATAGAGGGCAAACCGGCTAAGGGGTGCTTGCGGTGGAGATACACAAAAGCCTGACAGGTGACCAGAGGGTGAAATTCCAGGCTGTGAGAACGGAACAGCTTCATTAAAATTTTGCGGTTAAAATCGCAGAGATACAGCAGACCAATCTCGCTTTTCAGCGTGCTGACATCGGTGATAACCTCCTGGGTCTTGGTTTCCCGAAGGGCAAATTCATATTTAGAGGTATCAAAGGTCTTTACCATTTCCACAAAGGCCTTCACGGCAAAGGAATAGTGCTGGGTAGATACCCCGAATTTCTTTTTCAGCGTGCCGGATTTTCCGTATTTTTCCAGCATGATTTGGTACTGCTGATAAATTTGCCGGGCGTAAAGCAAAAATTCCGCGCCGTCATTGGTCAAACTCACGCCGCGGCCGCTACGGTTAAAAATCGTGATGCCCAGTTCCTTTTCCGCCTCTTTCACCGCACTGGTCAGGGAGGGCTGGGTCACATACAAAAGCTCTGCGGCTTTGTTCAGCGAGCCTGTTTCGGAAATAGTGATAAGGTAGCGAATCTGTTGCAGCGTCACAGCCGGTCACCGCACTTTTCGGCCAGCTTTTGGCAAAACAGGGGAATCGCCTGCTCAAAATTCACGCTGTAATCCCGCCGATCCGGGTCTGCAATGGTACAGCGGATGCAGTCCAGCGTGAAGTCCACCGCCAGCGCCAGCGCATCCGGCAGAGAAAGCCCTCTTGTGCAGGCACCGACCACCGCGGAGGCAAACACATCCCCGGTGCCATGGTAAGAACCGGGAAGCCGGTCGTTGAAATACCCGGAAAACGCCTCGGTTTCCCGATCGTAGCAGTAAACGCCGATCTGTTCCGGCGAAAAGCTGATGCCGGTCAGAGCAGCGCGTTTTGGCCCCAGATCGGTCAAGCGCCGGAGCAGCTCCTGAATATCTGCTTCCGTATAGTCCTCGCAATAGGGGCGCTGCAGCATAAAGCTGGCTTCCGTCATATTGGGCAGAATCAGGTCGGCCTTGCTGCACAGCTGCGCCATGCGCTGGGCAAACTCCGGCGTAAAGCCCCGGTATAGCTGCCCATGATCGCCCATTACCGGGTCGATAAGCACGGCGGTATGCTCTGTTTTGAAGTCCTGAATAAACTTTTCCACCAGTTCCAATTGGGCAAAGGAGCCCAGATAGCCGGTATAGATCGCATCAAAGCCAATACCCAGATCCTGAAAGGTTTGGGCAATGGGAGCAAATTCCTCCGTTAGATCCCGAAAGGTGAATTTGGGAAAAGCCGTGTGGGTGGAAAGCACTGCGGTGGGAAGAACCGATGCCTCCACACCAGCGGCGGAAATGATCGGCAACGCCGCCGTCAGCGAACATTTGCCGACACAGGAAATATCCTGAATAGTAATGATCCGTTTCATGTCGTATTCCTCCGAATGGTCATACGGTTATGATAGCAAGCAGGGGAGGTTGTGTCAATGTTTTCCCGGCAATAAAAATGATCTGTGGGTACTTTTTCCACAGATCATTTTTTGTTTTTCTCATAGAGAAAGGCAA
>CAVBJJ010000037.1:2089-9945 GCA_963595735.1 bacterium | reverse complement strand
GAGCAAATCGGGATCATAGCGATGATGATGAAGACAATAACCCTCCACATGATGCGCCAAGCCTCCGGTCAAAACCAGCGAACAGGGCTGCTGCAGTTCCGCTTCCACACGCTGTACCAGTCCGTCGATCATGGCGGCAGCCGCCATGATCGTTCCCACACGCATAGATTCTTCCGTGTCCGTACCAATCACCGAGGTGGGGGGACGCAGCTCAATAGGGGGGAGCTGCGCACAACGGGAGCTGAGCGCCTGCAAGCCCGTTTGCAATCCAGGCGCAATTGCACCACCGCGCAGCACGCCCTTGGCATCCACGACCGTCATGGTGGTGGCGGTTCCCATATCCACAGTAACAAGAGGAAGCGGCACGCAGTGCGCAGCCCAGGCCGCATCTACGATCCGGTCAATGCCCAGCTTTTCCGGAACGCACACACCCAAGCGAAGACTGGTGTCACTTTCGGCGGTAATACAAATCGGCCGCAGACCGCTGATTTGATACACTGCCTGACAAACCGGGGAGACCAGCTCTGGCACCACACTGGAGAGCGCCGCGCCGGTAAGGGCAGCGATATCCTGCGCCGGTATCATCTCCCGCAGACGCGCGGTATACGAAGTGGCGTCCAGATGCGGTGCGGTGTTCAGTTTGCAGGAAAACCGTTTGGTAAAGCCATCTTCGGCCGGCACCATACCGCAAAAGCCGATCGTGGTGTTTCCAATGTCGATCGTTAAAATCATGGCTGTTACTCCTGCGTCATGGCGCCCCGCCTTGCTGCGATCTCATCCAGCAGGCAGCCTGCAACGGCGTCCTTTCCCATCAGGGGCAGGGGCTTGATGCCGTCCGCCGTCAGAATGGTAACCACATTGGTTTCCACCGCAAAGCCCGCGCCAGGGGTCTTCAGGTTGTTGGCAACGATCATGTCCAAATGCTTCTTCCGGAGCTTTTCCATGGCGTTTTCTTCCATGTTTTGCGTCTCCATGGAAAAGCCGCAGACAAACAAACCGGGGTGTCGGTTTTCTGTGACCCAGCCCAGCACATCCGCCGTCCGCTGCAGGGGAAGCGCCAAATCGCCGGCCTGCTTTTTGATTTTATCCTCTGCGCACACTGCCGGGCGATAATCCGCCACTGCCGCAGCTTTGATCAGGATATCTGTTTGCGGCAGCGCGTTTTGCACTGCGGAGAGCATATCCGCCGCCGTAGTGACCGGAATCATCCGGACAAAGGGAACCGGCGGCAGCGAAACCGGGCCGGAGATCAGCCTTACCTCCGCACCGCGCAGCATGGCCTCCCGGGCGATGGCGTATCCCATGCGGCCGGTGCTGTGATTTGTGAGATAGCGAACGGGATCCAAGGCTTCCTGTGTTGGCCCGGCGGTGACGGTAACCCGCACCCCAGCAAGGCTTTTTTCTCTTGCAATGAGTTTTGCAATGTGGTCGAGCAGCACTTCCGGCTCCGGCAATTTTCCCTTGCCGATATCCTGACAGGCAAGCATCCCGCTGGCCGGCTCAATGATGGAAAAGCCATAGCGCCGCAAAGCGGAAAGGTTATCCTGAGTAACCGGGTTTTCCAGCATGGCCGTATTCATGGCAGGGGCGATCAGCTTGGGGCAACGCGCAGCCAGCACCAATGTGGTCAGCATATCATCCGCAATGCCGTGAGCCAGCTTGGCGATCACATTGGCTGTTGCCGGGGCAATGAGAATGAGATCTGCCGCTTTTGCCAGGGAGACATGAGCAACATCGTACTGAAAATCCCTGGCAAAAGTGTCCACCACGCAGCGGTTGTTGGTCAGTGTTTCAAAGGTCAGGGGCGTAATGAACCTTGTGGCGTTTTCGGTCATGACCACATGGACATTCGCGCCGGATTTCCGCAGCGCGCTGGCCACAGAGGCCATTTTATAGGCCGCGATGCCCCCAGTGATGCCGAGAACGACGCATTTTCCCTCGAGTTTTTCCGGCAGCATATCAGTGCATATCCTCCAGTAGTCCATGCTTTTCATAGTGCGTGACCCGAACTGGCTTGTTGTGTTCATCCACAAAAACCACCTTGGGGGAGTGGGCTGCGACCTCCTCCGGCGTCATCTGCGCATATGCCATGATGATCACCTTGTCGCCAACGCTGACGCAGCGGGCGGCAGCGCCGTTCAGGCAGATCATGCCGGAGCCGCGCTCTCCCGCGATCGTATAGGTCTCGAACCGATTGCCGTTGTCAATGTCGGCAATGTGAACCAGTTCGTATTCATAAATTCCGGCGGCGTCCAGCAGATTTGGATCCACCGTGATGGAACCCACATAGTCCAGCTCCGCCTGCACCACAGTCACTCTGTGAATTTTTCCCTTGAGCATCTGCACATTCATGGTTTATGCCTCCACAATAAAATTGTCGATCAATCTGGTTTTGCCGATATATACCGCCATCGCCACCAAAACCTGATTTTCTATTTTATGAACCGGCAGCATGGTCGTACCGTCCACAGCGGAAACATAGTCGATGCGCGCCAGCGGCTCCGTCTGGATGTTCGCCGTCATGGCGGCAACAATTTTATCCGCATCAGTTTCTCCAGCGGCCACCATTTCCTGTCCCAGAGCGATCGAGCGGGACAGGATCAGCGCCGCCTGTCGCTCGTCCGGGGAAAGATAGCTGTTGCGGGAGGACTTTGCCAAACCGTCCGCCTCCCGAACAATGGGACAGCCGATGATCTCGATGCCATAGGACATATCTCGCACCATGCGGCGGATAATGGCCAGCTGCTGGGCGTCCTTTTGCCCGAAAAAGGCCTTGTCCGGCGTGACGATATTAAACAGCTTGGATACGACCGTGCAAACGCCGCGGAAGTGGATTGGCCGGGTCTTTCCGCAAAGCTGCTTTGGCATTTCGGAAACAACCTCAACATAGGTATCCGTGCAGCCGTTGCCGTCCGGATACATTTCATCCACCTCCGGATGAAAGACCATGCTGCATCCGTGGGCGGAAAGCAGCTTGCAGTCCCGGTCAAAATCTCTGGGGTAGGACTCCAGATCCTCGCCGGGGGCAAACTGGGTGGGGTTCAAAAACACGGAGGCGACTACGCGGTCGCACTGGGAAACCGCCTTATCGATCAGGCTGGCGTGTCCCTCGTGCAGATATCCCATAGTCGGCACCAGGCCAACGGTCAAGCCCTCCTGTTTCCAGGCCTTGACCTGCGCCCGGACTTCCGCGATCGTAGTTGCAATTTTCATGATCTTTCCACCTCGTTGTTTTGTTCTTGAGTCTCGTATTCGTGATCCAGCTTTTCCAGGAATGCATCGGAGCAGTCGCTTTTTTCATAGCTGTGGGCAGCGGTAGGGAAGCTGCCTGCTTTCACGGCGGCGTCATAGTCTGCAAACGCCTGCCGCATCATGGTGCCAACCTGGGAAAAGTGCGCCACAAAGCGGGGGCTGACCGCACCGCACATCTCCAGCATATCCTGATAAACCAGCACCTGTCCATCGCACCCTGCGCCTGCACCGATGCCGATGGTGACCATATCCACCTTTTTGGTGATCAGCGCGGCCAGCTTGGGCGGCACGCACTCCAGCACCACCATAAAAGCGCCGGCCTGCTGCACGGCAAGGGCGTCTTCCAGCACCCGGCGGGCATTGGCCTCGCCTTTGCCCTGCACCTTGAATCCGCCAAATACATTAACGGATTGCGGCGTCATACCCACATGGGCGCACACCGGGATGCCCGCATCCACAATGGCACGGATCTGCGGGGCAACGGTGCTGCCGCCCTCCAGCTTCACGGCGTTTGCGCCGGTCTCCTTGATCAGCCGCCCCGCATTGCGAACGGCCTCCTCCACGGAGGTCTGATAGCTCATAAAGGGCATATCCACAACAACAAAGGCGTCGCCCGCGCCGCGCACCACGCTTCGCGCATAGAGGATCATCTCCTCCATAGTGACTGGAAGTGTGGTATCATAGCCCTGCATCACCATGCCAAGGCTGTCCCCCACCAGCAGGGAGTTGACCCCGGCGGCGGAGATCAGCTTGGCAGTGGTGTAATCATAACAGGTCAGCTGCGAGATGCGCTCGCCGTTTCGCTTCATTTCCAACAGGGAGGACACAGTGTTTTTTCCTGCCATCATATGTCACCTTTCGTTTTGGTTATTTTCGGGCTTTTGGATAAAAAAATACCCGTTGCTCCCACAAAGAGAACAGCGGATGTATAAAGGAAAAGGCAGACAAAGATGCAACGATATGGTTTGCGTGCAACGCAAATCCATCCCCCGACGGAAAAACACAAACCGGCGCTCCTCCATGCCGCATGAGCGATCACAGGGATCAGGCGCAGTGCTTCTTCCAAACAGGGAATTACCATCGCATATGCCGGTACAGTTTCCCAAACGCCAGGAATACCATCCGCATAGTTTGCGTAATATTCGGTAAAAAACGCTATTATACTAGCACTTTCTTGTTTTTTTGTAAAGTGCTTTCTTGAAAATATCAAAGTTCCCGTTATCGGCTTGTCATTGATGGGTAACAGATGCGCTGCATACATACGGTGCGGATTCAGCTTGTTATTTCTATCCTTTGTCCCCGTTGAGCAGCTTCCGAAACAGCCGCCGGAGCGGGACGAAGACGGCGACAAACAGCGCCAGCGAAAGTATAAACTTCATAATGCCCTCCTTGACAGTTGATTTTCATTCGTTTACAATAGAGACGCGGGGGATGGTTATTCCCCAAACGCCTCAAGTTTCATCGATTTAACAGTTTTTGCGCAATCAGAACGATGAGGCCGGAGATCGTGCCAGCCAGAACATCAGACGCGAACTGTTTTCTGGCCAGCGCCGTAGGTTTTTGCCTGCGGCGTTTTTTCTTTGCCATGAACCGACAAAGAAAATGGACATAAAAACTCCTGTTTCGGCAGCGTATACTACGGCGGGGGAGTAGGGGGAAATCATTGTTCCGGCAGGAACAGCACGGCCAGCGTGTCGCTGCTGTTGACAAAGCCCTCCTGCAATACTTTTACAAAAATGCCTTCCCGCGGCATCACGCAATCACCGGCGGCTTGCCGAATGGCGCAGTCGCTGTGACACTCCTTGCCGATTTGCGTCACCTCACAAATGGCTGTACCCACGCGAAGTCGGGTGCCCACAGGAAGCTCATACAGACAGATTCCCTCCGTCAGAATGTTTTCCGCAAAAGCGCCGGGAAGCAGAGGGAAGGAGACATTTTTTTGCACCTTTTCCACGCTTTCCGCCGCCAGCAGACTGACCTGACGATGCCAGTTTCCCGCGTGAGCATCACCAACAACGCCGTGGTTGGGCAGCAGATGGATCTGTTCTACCGGGTGCTTCTGTTCACCTTTTTTCTCGCTGACGCAAACGCTTTTGATGTTTGCGGTCGCGCCGCCGCAATCCGCAGACCCCGCGCCGGATAAAATCTCCAACCCATGGGGGAGAACATCCAGGATAAAGCTCAAATTCTCCCGGGCGGCTTTTTCGCTGCCGGGCAGATTCACGATCAGACTTTTTCCCCGCAATCCCGCGGCGCTGCGAGACAGGCAGCCGCGCTTGGTGATCTTCATGCTCTCCGCACGCATCAACTCCGGGATACCGCGCACCTCCCGCTCCGCTACCTCCAGCGTGACCTCCGGGGTGTTATCTCTGGGAGAAAATCCGGTTCCCCCGGTGGTCAAAACCAGGGAGACCTGCTTTGCATCCGTGCAAAGCAGAAGCTCCTGCTTGAGCAATTCCGGTTCGTCCGGGACGATTTTATGGTGTACGACCTCATATCCCGCCTGTTCCAGCATGGCGCACAAAGCCGGGCCACTGGTGTCAATGCGCTCCCCGCGGGAGGCCTTGTCGCTGACGGTGATAACTGCTGCTGTAAATTTCATGCTTTCTCCTCCGGTAGGCTCTCTGCCTCTTCTCTGTGAAAATCCCCGTGAACGCCGCCGCTTTTTTCCAGCAGCCGCAGATCAGAGATCACCATATCCTTCTGTACCGCCTTGCACATATCATATACGGTCAATGCCGCAACAGAAGCCGCAGTAAGGGCTTCCATCTCCACGCCGGTGCGTCCTGTGCAGGAGACCATGGCACGAATTTCCACACAGCACAGCGCTTCGTTCAGTTCCAGCTTCAGGTCAACACCGTCGATCAGGATCGGGTGACACATGGGGATCAGATGGGAGGTCTGCTTTGCGCCCATGACCCCGGCAATTTGCGCCACTGTGAGCACATCGCCTTTTTTCATGCCACCGGAGCGGATCAGGGCAAAGGTCTCCTCGTTGACAAACACCCGCACGGCGGCAGTGGCCGTACGGCAGGAGGGGGCTTTTTCGCCGACATCGACCATTTTTGCTCGCCCTTGTGGATTAAAATGGGTAAAATCTTTCATGGCTTACTTTCCCGAAATTTTCGGTCATCCTCCAATCTGATTCATGTTGCGGTTAGCCTTGCTGCGGTGCTCCGGCGAAAGCTCGCCGTGCCATTCCGGTTTTTCCAGCACTGCTTTGCGGAATTGCGCGATCATGCCGTCCAAATCCAGCCCTTTGATGGGGTACTCCATTGCAGCGTGCAGGCAGGGCTTGATTTTGCCGTCTGCCGTAAGGCGAACGCGGTTGCACTCTCCACAGAAATGTGCGCTCACCGGGCTGATCAGACCAATATTTCCCTGACTGTCCGACAAACGATATAGCCGTGCCACGCTGCCTTTTTCACCGGGAACCGGCTCCATTTCCGGAAGTTGCTCCAGCACACGGGAATAAGGGACATAAGCTTCCGGACCAAAATCACCGCCGTCATACATGGGCATCAGCTCAATGAAGCGCACATCCACCGGATAGCGCCGCGTCAGTCCCGCCAACTGCGGAATCTCCCTGTCATTAAAGCCGCCAATCAAAACCGCATTGACCTTGACCTTTCGGAAACCGGCGTCCAAGGCCGCTTCGATCCCGGCAATGGCATTTTCCAGCTTTCCCACGCGTGTGATATAGGCGTACTTATCCGGATCCAGTGTGTCCAGGCTAATATTCAGCCGTGACACCCCGGCATCCAGCAGCGGCTTTGCAAATTGAGGCAGCAGAATACCGTTTGTGGTCAGGCACAGCTCACGCACCTCCGGAATTGCCCCAATACGGCGGCAGATAGACAGAATGTTTTTCTTCACCAGGGGTTCGCCGCCGGTAATGCGAATTTTCTCCACGCCAACGGAGACGGCCGCTTCCGCCGCCATGACCATCTCATCCTCGGTAAGCATATCCCGGTGCGACTTTTTCTCCACGCCATCCGCCGGCATACAGTAGCGACAGCGCAGATCGCACATATCGGTTACCGACAGCCGCAGATAGGTGATCTGTCTTCCGAAAGTGTCGCGCATATCAATATCTTCCGAAGCTGCAATTGGGAAAATGGCAGCTCTTGCAGATTTGGCACAGACCGCCGTCTCCCAGATTGATCAGGTCTTTCTTCGTCAGCTTTTGTCCCGCAAAAATCTGCGGCAGCAGCACATCGAAAATCGTTGTAGGCATACTGATCGCCGCGCCGGGCACACCCAGCACGGGGATGTCCCCCAGATAGGCGACCAGCGTCATGTTGCCGGGCTGGGAGGGAACGCCATGGGTGATGATATCCGCGCCGAGCTGGCGGACGGCACTGGGGGTCAGGTCGTCCGGGTCAACGGACATGCCGCCTGTGAAAATCAGAAAATCCGCGCCGTTTTCCAGATGGGCTTTTGCAGCGGAAACGATCATGTCCAGATCGTCGTCACAAATCGTAATGCCCACGATCTCGCTGGGATATTTCGTCATCTTCGCGCGCACGACCGGCTCAAACTTATCCTTGATGCGTCCGGTGTAGATCTCCGACCCGGTGATGACCACGCCGACTTTTTTGTGC
>CAVBJJ010000037.1:0-2079 GCA_963595735.1 bacterium | reverse complement strand
TTGTGCTGATAGGGCAGGAGATCCAGCAGCTTGCGCTGCTTGCAAAGCGTTTCCGCCTGGATGATCTGGCTTTCCTGGGTCACCAGGGGGACAATGCGCATGGAGGCCATCCGGGCGCCGGGCTGCACCGGGTAGTGATCCGGCAGGGTGGAGATCGTAATGTCGCCAATCGAGTTGATTTCCCGCAGCAGCTCCGTGTCTACCCGGAACATACCGGGCTGATCGGCAAACAGCAGCACCTTGCCCTCGGCAGGCTCCGAATAATGGGCAGCCGCAACAGGCGCCATGGCAGCCATGCGGCGGGCGCAGTCATCCTCGTGGATCTCGCCGGCGTTGTCTTCCCAAACAAAGATATAGCGCTTGCCCAGATCCAGCAGCTCCGGCACATCCGCTTCGGTGATCACATGGCCGCGCTTGAAAGCCGCGCCCTTAAAGCCATCCCGCATGGCGGTAATGTCGTGACATAGCGTCATGCCGATCGCATCGGCAACATAGACTTTCTTCATATTGCAAAACCTTTCCTTTCCACAATTGGGCGGCAAAATACCGCCCAATTTATTCTATCATACTTATTTATTGTCTCGCAAGAGCAGCAGTGCATCCGGATGCAGATATATGGTCAGTTCCGTATTGCGAATATTCTGCCAGCGGGATTTATCCACCGCAAGGCCAAAGGGAATGGCGTCCGGATGTTCCACCGGGCAGAGCATGACCGTATAAGAGAACGGATTTTCAATTTCCTGCAGCACGCGGCAACGCACCGGATTGATCTCTCCGTCGGTGGTGATATCGTGCATCCGAATACCGATATGCGTCACACCCTCGGGACGCGGGCTGGTCTGCAGGCGAATGCCCCATTCCAGCGCATCCACATGGGTGGTATCCACCGGCTTTACCGCAGATATGTTCTTGCAGCCGGTCAGAGTCGCACCGTTTTTGGTAACAGGGTCGGCAAAGATATCATGCTTGTTGCCGATGGTCTCAATATGCCCATCATTGAGCACGGCAATACGGTCGGAGATACGAAAAACCTCTTCGCGGTCATGAGAAACAAGTAAAACGGTTTTCCCGAACTTCCGGATTGTCTCCCGCAATTCCTGCTCCAGTTGGAAGCGAAGATGACTGTCCAGCGCGGAAAACGGCTCGTCCAGCATGAGGATATCCGGCGTGTTGACCAGAATCCTGGCCAGTGCCACGCGCTGCTGCTGACCGCCGGAGAGCTGCGCGGGACGCTTGTTCTCCAGTCCGTCCAGATGCATGGCGCGTACCATATCCGGCACCACTTTGGCAGCCTGTTTTTTATCCCGCACACCGCAAGTAATATTTTGCAGCACCGTCATGTTGGGAAACAGCGCATATTGCTGGAACAGATATCCAACCTTGCGGCTCTGCGGTGGAAGATTAATCCGCTTTTCGGAATCAAACAGGGTTACGCCGTCCAGCACGATCTGTCCGCGATCCGGCTTTTCGATGCCGGCAATGCATTTGAGCGTCATGCTCTTTCCGCATCCGGAGGCGCCAAGCAGCGCCAACACCTCGTTGCCGACCTCAAACTTTTGCCGCAGCGTGAAGTTGCCCAGCTTTTTTTCAATGTCTACACGCAGTGACATACAGTATCACGCTCCTTTCCGCCCGGCGGTGCTTTTTTTCTCAAACATATTAACCGCCAGAAGAACCACGGCGGAGATCGCCAGATTGATCATGACCCATCGGAACGCCCCGGCGTCATCGTTGGTTCGCCACAGCTGATATACTGTAGTAGAGATCGTTGCCGTGTGACCGGGGGTGTATCCGGCGATCATGCTGGTCGCACCGTATTCGCCCAGCGCACGGGCAAAGGCCAGCACGGTTCCGGCGATGATACCCTGCTTGCAATAGGGCATCCGGATCCGCCAAAAAATAAAACTGTTGCGCAGCCCCAGCGTCTGACCAGAATAGGCCAGCGTCTCGTCAAAGGATTCAAACGCACCACGGGCGGTGCGATACATCAGGGGGAATATTACAACGGTGGTGGCAAAAATGGCCGACCACCAGGTCATTGTCAATTTCAGTCCGAACATGGTAAGAAACCATGCACCG
>CAVBJJ010000036.1:0-19696 GCA_963595735.1 bacterium | reverse complement strand
TCCTTAAAGGGGGGTGCGACCTTGTTTTTGATGACCTTGGCGCGGGTGCGGTTGCCGATCATCTCAGTGCCGTTTTTCAAAGTCTCGATGCGGCGCATATCGATGCGCACGCTGGAGAAATACTTCAGCGCCCGGCCGCCGGGGGTGGTTTCCGGATTGCCGTACATGACGCCGATTTTTTCTCGCAGCTGGTTGATGAAGATAACAACACAGTTGGTTTTGCTGATGGTGCCGGCCAGCTTGCGCAGCGCCTGGCTCATCAGACGCGCCACCACGCCAACGCTGCTGTCGCCCATATCGCCCTCCAGCTCGCTCCGGGGCAGGAGCGCGGCAACGGAGTCGATGACCACAACATCAATGGCGCCGGAACGCACCAGCGCTTCCGTGATCTCCAGCGCCTGCTCGCCGGTGTCCGGCTGGGAGATGAGCAGCTCGTCGATGTTCACGCCCAGCGCCCGGGCATAGGCCGGCTCCAGAGCGTGCTCCACATCAATAAAGGCCACCTCGCCGCCCTCCTTCTGGGCGCTGGCCAGAATGTGCAGGGCGAGGGTGGTTTTACCGCAGGACTCCGGGCCGTAGATCTCGATAATGCGTCCCCGGGGAACGCCGCCGATGCCCAGCGCCAGATCCAGAGAAAGGGAGCCGGTGGAGATGGCGGCCACATTGACGGGAATGTCGTCGCCCAGACGCATGATCGCGCCCTTGCCATAGCTTTTTTCGATTTGTGCCAGGGCGGTTTCCAGCGCTTTTTTCTTATCCTCTGCCCGCGTATCGGCAATGATCGGGGCCTTTTTTTCTTTTGCCATTGTAATCACCTCAACAGGATCCGCCGGGAAAGCGGCGGGGATCAAATTTGTGTTTTGTCACTAATATTACGAATGCTTTATAGTAAAGAATGCGAGGGAAAGCGGTCGCTTACACTCTGGCGGCCACCACGCGGGGAATACCGGCGGTGTCCGGGACGACCTCGATGCCCTTGCAGCCGCCCATGCGCAGCAGGTGGCTGACCGGCTCGGCCTGGTCAATGCCCACCTCGAACACAAAACGCCCGCCGGAGCGGAGAATGTGCTTCCAGTTCTGGATGATGATGCGGTAAAAATCCAGTCCGTCCGCGCCGCCGTCCAATGCCAGGTGCGGCTCATAGTCCTTAACGGTAATGTCCAGTGTGTCCACATCCGCAGTAGGGATGTAGGGCGGGTTGCAGACGATCATGTCAAAGCTGCCCACCAGCATGGGCGGAATCTCCCGGGCGTCGGCGTCAATGCAGGTGACCCGGGGGTTGAGATTGTTGTGCAGCACATTTTTCCGGCACAGGCTGACGGCATCAGGGCTGATATCTGCCAGCACCACCCGGCTGCCGGGCAGATTTTTGGCGATGGCGCAGCCGATGCAGCCGCTGCCGGCGCAGAGATCCAAAACCCGCGCATCCGGCTTTTTGTCCCGGAGATAGCCCAGGGCGGTCTCCACCAACACCTCCGTGTCAATTCGGGGAATCAGCACGGATTCGTTGATGAGGATCGGCAGACCGTAAAACTCCCATTCCCCGATCAGGTAGGCCAGCGGCTCTCCCTCCAGGCGGCGCTGCAGCAGCGCCTGCACCTTGCTGCCCATTTCGTCGTTGGTATACAGGCGCATATCCTGCAGCAGCTTTTCGGAGGATTTGCCGGCGGCGTGGGCCACGATGAGCCGCGCCTCCAGCGCATAGGAGGATATGTTCGCCTCCTTGAGTACCCGCC
Source organism: bacterium (assembly GCA_963595735.1). Classification (GTDB taxonomy): domain Bacteria; phylum Bacillota; class Clostridia; order Oscillospirales; family Oscillospiraceae; genus CALWOS01. Next base: position 17,960 of record CAVBJJ010000036.1, on the reverse strand, counting down.
GGGTCTCCAGGTACAGGTCGTTATAAGTCTTAGCCATGGATCGTTCTACCTCTTTATCCCAATATTCTTCGTCGTGTTTTTCTATTTTCGTATCTTAGCTGTATTTCTATGGTTTATCTGATTTACCAGGCGTCCTCGCCCTTTTGCTCCGGGATGACCCGGCGCAGTGCCTCGATGGCGACCTCAATCATGCCGTCGTCCGGCTCCGCGGTGGTCAGGTGTTGCAGCTGGCGGCCGGGCCAGGAGAGAACGCGGGAGATGAGCAGATCGTCATGCCGGCCAAGCCAGCGGTTAAGCTCATAGCTCAGTCCCACGATCACCGGCAGCAGCGCCAGACGGATCACCAAACGGGTCAGCACGCTGGACCAGGTGACGAAAAACAGCACCAGAATGCTGATGATCGCCACCACCAGCAGAAAGCTGGTGCCGCAGCGGGGGTGGAAGCGGGATTGCTTCCGGACATTTTCCACTGTCAGGGGCAAGCCCTTTTCATAGCAGTAAATGGATTTGTGCTCTGCGCCGTGGTAGCGGAACAGGCGTTTGACATCCGGCATCTGGGAGCAAACGGCCATATAGGCCAGCAACAGCGCAATGCGGATGGCACCCTCCACCAGATTCAGCAGCGGGCGGGCGGTAATGACCTTGCCCAGCGCGCCGGTCAGAACGGTGGGCAGCAGCATGAACAGGCCAACAGCCAAGGCGATGCCGATCACCATGGCAATGGCGATGATGGCTTTTTCTGCGGCCTCGTTGCCGATGTGTTCCTCCAGCCAGCGGTCAAAGCGGCTGGGCTCCTCCTGCTGATCCTCCGGCAGGAAGCTGGCCGAATAACTCAGGGCTTTCATGCCCTTTGCCATGGAGTCAACGAAAATCAGCACGCCGCGTACCAGCGGAATGCGCAGGGCGGGGCTTTTGCCCTTGGTCAGGTTCAACTCCTCGTCTTTGACCTCCAGCTCGCCATCGGGCTTGCGGACGACGATGGACTGCTTGTTTGGGCCGCGCATCAGGATGCCCTCAATGAGCGCCTGGCCGCCGATGGAGGTGCGGAATTTTGTGTTTTCTTGTTTTGACATACGGTATCTTCTTTCTTTGGGAGAATGCCCTGTGCCGGCCGGTGTGGGGCGGACAGGGGAATATGGATGCGGAAAAGGGCGGGAAAATCAGGCTTCCGGCTTTTGTGTTTCCGTTTTTTTCGGGTCTTTGGATTCGGCGTAAAGCAGCGGGGCGCCGGCCTCGTTTTTTCCCTCCGGCTTTTGGATGGGGAGATGGATGATAACCAGGGTGCCGCCGCCTTCGGCGTTGCACAGGGTCAACTGGCCTTTGTGGCGCTGGATGATCTCGTCACAGATGGCAAGGCCAATGCCGCTGCCGCGCTCCTTGCTGCTGCCTTTATAGAACTTGTTTTTCACATAGGGCAGTTCATCCTCCGGAATGCCGGGGCCGTAGTCCCGGATGCGGATGGTGGCAAAATCCTGCGCCAGCCCCAGGCTGACATCAATATAGCGGCCGTCCCGGCCGTACTTGGCGGCGTTGTCCAAAATGTTCAGGAACACCTGTTTCAGCCGCTCCGGGTCACCCAGGATGGTGGGGATATCCTGTTCCGGCGGGCAGTAGCGCAGGACGATGTTGTCCCGCCGCAGCAGCTTGCCGTAGGTGTAGATGGCGTCCTCTACCTCGGCGGACAGATCCACCGTTTCCACATTCAGGGTGAAGCGGCCGTCCTGGATACGGGTGAATTCCAGCAGCTCCTCCACCATTTTGGTCAGGCGGGCGGCTTCCTTGGAGATGATCTCCACGCCGCGGCGGCTGTCACCCTGGATGTTTTCGTCATAGGCCAGCGTCTCACTCCAGCCGGCAATGGCGGTCAGGGGGGTGCGCAGCTCGTGACTGACGGAGGAGATGAACTCCGATTGCATCCGGTCGGTCTGGCTGATTTTGACGCTCATTTCGTTGATGGCGTCGGTGAGCATACCGATCTCATCGTCATATTGCTTTCTGGCCTGAATGCCATAGCTGCCGCCGGTGATGCGCCGCGCCACGGAGATCAGTCCCTGAATGGGCTCTGTGATGGTGCGGATGAACAAAATGCTTGCCAGCAGGACGATGGCGATGATCGCGCCGCCCAGCAGCATCAGCAGACCGATCAGCGCATAGACCTGGCGGTCTACCAGGCGCAGACTGGACACATAGCGCATAACGCCGATCACGGTGCCATCCGCCGTTTGCAGTGGGGCGGAAACGGCCATGATCCGCTCACCGGTGGACTCCAGACGGCCATCCCAGGAGCTGATTTCCCCGGTGGACAGGGCGGTGGTGATGTCCTCCGTGTCCGGATAGCTGCCGGTGGTGATGCCGAAGCTGGAAATTTCTACCAGACCCTTGCTGTCCAGAAATTGCAGTTCCAGCCGATCCCTGTCCTCAAAGCTCTCCGTGTAGCTGTAGGCATTTTGGTAGTATTCGCTGTAGGTGCGGGAGACATAGGAGCTGAACAGCTCCGAGCTGGAGGTGGCCTTTGCCATCATGCTGGTGCGCATTCCGCCGTAATAATACTTGGCCGTGAACAGGGAGGCGGCCAGCACCGAGCCGATGACGATCAGGATCAGCAGGGCGATGCTGGAGCGGAGAAAGCGGCTGCGCAGACTCCGCGGCTTGGGTATGACAGAAAGAAAGGACAAAGGGGTTCACCTCCCGGCGCACAGGGGCGTAGTTTTTTACGATCATTTGCCACTTGTTTTGGAAATCGCAAGCGGTGGGGAGCTTATTAAAAGCCCCACTTGTAGCCATAGCCCCAGACCGTGGTGATATAGGCGGGGATGGCGGGGTCGTCTTCGATCTTCAGGCGGAGCCGGCGGATGTTGACATCCACGATCTTCAGCTCGCCGAAGTAGTCCCGACCCCAGACGGCGTTGAGAATATCCTCCCGGGAAAGCGCGCGACCGGGATTGTCCATGAACAGCTTCATGATGGAGTATTCGATCTGGGTCAGACGAATGCGCTTTTCGTTTTTTTCCAGCGTACGGTTGCGGGTGTTCAGCCGGAAAGGACCGTGGCACAGCTCGCCGTCGTCGGCGTTGTCGCTGTTGCCGGTGCGGCGGTAGAGCGCGTCGATGCGGGCGGTCAGCTCCGCCGGGGAAAAGGGCTTTGTGACATAGTCGTCCGCGCCGGTCATCAGGCCGGTCACCTTGTCCATTTCCTGGCTTTTTGCCGTGAGCATGATAATGCCGATCTTGGAATCGGAGGCGCGGATCCGGCGGCAGACCTCAAAGCCGTCGATATCCGGCAGCATCACATCCAGCAGGGCAACGCGGATGTCTGTGTGATGCTTGAGCAGTTCCAGCGCCTGTTCGCCGGTCTCGGCCTCCACCGGCTCGTAGCCGGAGCGGCGGAGATTGATGACCACGAAGCTGCGGATGCTGGATTCATCTTCCAGTACCAGTACCTTTTTCATGAGCAAACTCCTTTTGGGGATACCGTGGAACTCAGGCGTTGTTCACGCCGGTGTTCCACTCGTTATAGATCAGGTGAAAGCTGTTTTGGACGGTTTCCTGCTGCAATTCGCTGTTTTCCGGCAGCGCGGCGGCATAGATGGTGGTGTCGGTCTCCAGCAGCAGGAAGCGACCGGGCAGCTTGCTGCGCTCGTTGCGGTTTTCGCCGGTGATGGTGTAAATGGTCAGCGCGTCCCGGGCGGTGCCATCACTCTGCAGGGTGGAAAGTACCATGACCCGCTCTTCCGAGACGGATTCCTCCCGGCGCACAGTGAGATTTTTTCGCAGTGCATCCGGCAGAAGCAGATACCAGCCGTCCGCCGTGCAGTGGTAGCTGGAGCAGCTGAGCCGGCGGCTGCCATCGCTGGAGTAATTGTACCAGTCAAAGACAAAGTAGGCACTGTCGCTGCCATCCGGGCGGGGAAGCACATGGGCGGCCGGGACTTCCAGCCGCTGGTCGCCGTCCACATCCTCGGCATAGACCTGGCAGGGACGGGTGGTAAGGCCGTCTGCGGCGGCGCGATAGGTGATGTTGCGGAATTTGCCGTCCATCCAGGTAAAAATGTCCGTGACGGAGGAAATGCCGTCCATGCCGCTGCCCTCCACAAACAGGGCGGTTGCGCCGTCCTCCAGAGTGGCGGTGCGCATTTTGGTAGGGTTGGCCAGCTCCTGGGACAGGGGGGCGGCGTTGTCCGTCAATTCACCGTTTTCCTCCAAACTGTAGTAGTGCACGGAGGCGCTGTCGCCTTTTTTGTTATATTGCAGGGCAAGCAGTTCCTGCAGCCCGTCGCCGTCCAAATCGGCCAGGGTAAAGTCCTGGGCGTTGGCCTCCAGCAGCGTGGCGCCGCTGAAGTTTTCCAGGGAGTACACCCGCAGCAGACGAGTATCGTTATTCACCTGCCAGGAGACGATCAGCTCGTTGCCGGGGTGGTTGTCCAGTTCGGCATACTCCACCCGGTTGATGGCGCTGCCCACGCCCTGCAGGGTGAGGGCAAGGTGATATTTCTCATCTATGCTGCGGTAGATGCAGATCTCGGGGGTCTGCTCCGGCGTGCGGAAAAAGGAAAGCGCTTCTGTGACGCCGTCGCCGTCCAGGTCGGAGCGCTGGATGGACTGGCGGTTGTTGCCGCTGGTGGGGGCGGCGTACTCGTTGCCGGCCGCGACCTGCTCCGAGAGCAGATCCTGCAGCTGAATATATTCCTCGGAGGGCTGGGGGAGACTGAACAGCTCCGTTGGCGCGCGCACGGCGCAGCCGCCGGAAAACAGCAGCGCACAGATCATACTCAACAGGATGCATTTGTTTCGCACGGTGCGGCACCTCCTTGAAAAAACAAATATTCAAGATATTATATCATAGAAGCGCCTGAAATGGTAGAGATTTTTTCGCCGGAACATGCAAAAACCCGGACGGAGGCCGGCCGGGCATTTTGACAAAACGCGGAAAGCACACTATAATAATGTATATATCCCGCAATTGTGGGGCAAAAAGCAGGAAATGGGGGAGAAGCATGGAGCTGTATCTTGCGGATGTCAAGGGACTGGAAGAAAGTCGGGCGATCCATCCGCCGCGGAGCGGGCAGAAGGGCTCGGCCTTTGGCATGAGCCTGCTGCAGCTGGCGGTATATAACGCCTGTGGGCTGGCCAAGCTGCCGGAGATCGCGGAAAACGACTGGGGCAAGCCGATTTTTCCCCAGCATCCGGACTTGCAGTTTTCTATCAGCCACAGTGGGGACTTTGTGGCATGCGCACTGGCGGAGCAGCCGGTGGGACTGGATATCCAGCAGCACAGAGCCGTGTCCCATCGGCTGCTGGGAACGCTGGACAGCGAGGAGCGGGAGCAGTTCCGTTTTTTTCAGGTCTGGACCCTGCGGGAAAGCCTGTTCAAGCTGTCCGGAAAGGGGAAGGATCTGCGGCGTTCTCACTTCAAGCGGGACGCGGCGGGACATCCAATCTCGCTGCTGTATCCGGCAGCGGCGTTTTGTCTGTACGAAATCGCGCCGGATGTGACCATGGCGCTGGCCTGGGAGGGAAAGCGCACCGCCCCGGCGCCGATCTGGATCCCGGGTGGGAAACTTTGTGCTTGCAATTCCCATGGGGATGTATTATACTAAACAAGTAACACCTGCCGGTGTGATGGAATTGGTAGACGTAGCGGACTCAAAATCCGCCGCTGGCGACAGCGTACCGGTTCGAGTCCGGTCACCGGCACCATGTCGGAGCAAAGTCCGCTTTGCTCCGACATTCTTTTTTATAAAAGAACGTCATCCGCCCGCTCCCTTGCTCCTCCTTTTCACCCCGCAAACCAGCGCAGCGTTTGCGGGGTGAGGAGACGGGGGTGCGGAATGGATGCATTTTTTCTGTAAACGCTCGACAAAATCTCACATATGCAAGTATGCGGGATTTTACTTTGACAAGCAGAAATCCCCCTGGATACGGTGTTTTTCCGTATTCGGGGGGATTTCCTATTGAGAAATTGAGAAAAGGTAAAGAAACATCTGTATAGTATGAGGCTGTCGAGCGACAGGCAGCCAGCAGAAGCCTTCGCAGCAGCGGGGGAGTTTGAGGCTGTGGCGCATCGAAGTCGATGCGCTGTTTTCTATGTTTTAACCTTCTTATATCATGCGATCAGAAGTCAGTTCTGCTCAATTAACATGATCAACCGGGAAATACAACGGAAATCGCGCCTGCCCCGTTGTAATGCTTCCGGCTGGACATCTGTTCCGTGGTAACGAGGTAGCTGACCTCGGAACTGGCAGCGCCCTGACGGTAGGTGCAGGAGGTCTTGCCGCTGACGGTTTTGGGGGTGGAGAGCATATTGGCATCGGGATGGTAGCGGTAGATATAGTAGGTTTCCGCGCCTTCCATCTCCTGCCATGAAAGGGTCAGGCTGCCGTTTTCCACATCATAAGAAACAGAGGGCGTAGCAGCCGCAGCGGGAGCGTCCCCGCAGGTCGCGCCCACGCTGTTTTCACCGGACACATTGTCGGCGATCTCTACATAGGAGATGGGCTGCACGATGTAGCGGTGCGTGCTGCCGGGTTCCAGACTATCCATCACAACGGTGGTATCGGTAGTAGTCCCCAGCATTTCAATATGGTCGGCATCGGCGTCATAGGTGAAAAGCTGATACGCCGTTGCCCCCTCCACAGCCTGCCAGCTTAGAGTAATGCTGTCCGGCGTGGAAGAGACAGCGGAAACCATGGCGGGAGACGCCAGTGTTGCCAGCTCCACCTTCTGCTCCGGCTCCTGGCCGTTCAGAATCTGGATGACACGGAAGCCCACATCCTCATAGCCCTGAGAGGCGTCCCGGCCCTCCTTGCGATATTCCGTGCGGCAGTCGGTGCGGGCGGAATCCCAAGCGCCGCCCTTGACGCCCAGAGAACCGTCCTCGCGAACGGTGGTCGTCCACTCCCACACATTGCCCCAAAAGTCCACTGCGCCGTGAGCGCCGCGGGTCACTTTGGCATACGCCTCAACAGAGGTGCGGCCATCGTTCACGCCGCAGTTGAAATCAGCGTCCTTGGGCATATGACCGGCAGCCAACTCCCACTCGCTTTCGTTGGGCAGGCGGTAGGTATTTACTCCATCACACGCCGTCAGCCAGTCGCAGTAGGCTTCCGCATCCTCGGCGGACACATCATTCACGGGGAAATCGTCCTCTCCGGCGGGATAAGCGCCATCCGTCCAGTTGGAGGGGGCAGGATAGCCGGTGGCAGAAATAAACGCGGCGTACTGCGCATTGGTGACAGAGGTGCGTCCCACATAGACCGTGGTACCCGCACCCATGACGGGGATATAGTCGTACTGGTAGGCATTGGCTACTTTCCAGTTCAGGAGCCGGGAATCGGTGAAGCGGAGCATGCTGCTGTTGATGCGGTTCCAGTAGGTCTCGTACATTTCCTGCACGATTTCCTCCATCTCGGCCACCTTGGCTTCGCCGCCGGGCTTGCCCGCGGTCTCTTCCTTCAGCTCCGCCAGCTTTGCCTCCTTGCGGACAAGGACGGCATCATAGTTTTTGATGACCTCGGCGCGCAGATTCAGATAGTTTTCCTCGGTCGGGTTGCGTTTATAAAGGGAAATGAGTTGTTTGGTTTCCTCGGTCAACTCCGGTTGTTCTTTTTCGATAAAATCGCTCTTATCGAACATATTCATACCATCGGTGTCCGCTGTGGATGAGGATGCCGCGACGGCAGATGCGGGGAAGACCGTCAGCGCGAGGAGTGCGGCGGACAATAGAGCAGTGATTCGTTTTGAAAATTGCATATTTTTTCCTCCAATCGTATATTTGGGTTGCTCTGTTTCTATATACGCATGGGATCCGGAAATCTTGGGGGTGCTGTCGAAAAAAATCAGGCAAGCAGCCAATTCAGCAGTTCCGCACCATGCTCCAACCACGCCTTCTGCGGTACGCCAACATGATCGGTCTCCGGGAAAGCAGTGATTTGCGCGTCCGTGTTTTGCTGCGCCAGTGCGGCGATCGATCGTTCCGAAGAATCCGGCTTGACCACCACATCATTCTCGCTGACAAAAGCCCAGACCGGCGTGTTCTTGAGGAGCGCAAGTGTTTCCGGCGTGGTATCCACGCTGCCGCTCATAGGGGCGATACGGGAAAATACATCCGGATAGGCCAGCGCCAGATCCCATGTGCCGGTACCGCCCATGCTGTGCCCGGTGAGGCAGATGCGGCTGCGGTCAATGTGATTTTCTTCGCAGACCTTGTCAATCAGCTGCGTGACAGTCTCCGCGGCAGGCTTCCATCCTCGTTGACCCGCGGAAAGCTGGGGAATCAGTACATACGCCGGGACTTCCCCCAACAGGCCATCTGCCAGATACTGCGGAAAGCCATCTGTGTCGGTGAGGATGGATAGATTGCTGCCCTTGCCGTGACCGCCGTGCAGATAGACGATCAGCGGCATATCGGCCTGCGGGCTGGATGGAGTATATAGCAGATACCCCATGGAGCCGAAGCTGTTTTCCGTCAAGGTGGAAGCAGCCTGTGCGGACGGAAAATACTGCTCCAGCAGATAGGCGACCTCTGCGCGGCTGGCAGGCGCGCAGAGGTCAAGGGTTCCCAGCGCGTCCGGAAACAAGCCCGCGGTATTGGCCCATTTGCAGGCATCGGATGCCCAGGCGCAGCCATTTTTTACGCTGACCTGCGTTGTATCACCGGCAGGTGCGGCATTCGCATGACGATAGAATACCACCGCGAGCTGTTCGCGCGTTATGGCGTCATTGGGTGCAAAATAACCGTCCGGATAGCCCGCAAAAAGTCCGGTCGCTACGCACCAGGAAAGCCCTTCGGAGAACCAGTCGTCTGGTGTAGTGTCCGTGAATACAGCGGATTGTCCGACTGACGGGTAGCCTTCGATTCGCCAAAGGATCACCGCCAGCATGGCTCGGGTCAGGGGACTGTTGGGCGTGAAGGTGCTGGCGCTGGTGCCGTTCATCCAGTCTTCCTCATAGACGCGCACTACGGCTTCGTAATACCATGCTGCATCAGCCACATCCGAAAATGGCACGGCTGCGGCAGACGCGGGAACGCACAGTGCGGAAATGAGCAGTACGCCCGCCAGCAGCACATGAAAAAGCTTTGCTTTCATTGCAACCTCAGTCCTTTCCCTGGCCTTGTTTCAACCATGTATACGAACCGAGTGTGCTTTTCTTGGGGGCGGAGTAAACATTTTTCTCTCCCTCAAAAGGTTCCGACTCCCTACATATGAAAAACAACGATCTCAGAATTCGATATGGAGGCATCTCATGGGTCGAGCGCTTGACAGGGCTGTCGTTTTCCGCTATTTTATTTCTACAATCGCGTAAAGCCGTGGGGTTGGAGGGATGGCGGTATGAATGAAACGGAACAGCTTCTGCTGGCGCAGCGGGACCCGCAGACAAGGGAAAGCCTTTTGACGGAAAATGACCTGTTTATCCGCCGTTGCGCCTCCAAGGCGGCGGGGCGGTTTGTGGATTGCCATGACGACGCCTATTCCGAAGCGCTGATTGCCTTTAATGACGCCATCACCGCCTATCGCCCGGAAAAAGGCTCTTTTCCGGCTCTTGCCGCCGCAGCCATTCAAAACCGGGTCACGGATCTTCTGCGTAAGGAAAGTCGAAACGCCAAGTGCGTACCCTTCAGTTCCCTGCGTGCGCAGGATGACCACGGCAGTGAAGTTCCCGTTGAAATTGAAGATCCAGTCCCTATGGTGTCAGACGCCGCGTTGGAGATCGGTGCGCTTCGACAGGAACTGGATGCATTCAATATTTCTTTTTTTGACTTGCCGAAAGCATCCCCAAAGCTTGGTCGGACAAAACGAGCCTGTCTGGATGTTATCCGCTGGTTGATCCGGCAGTCGGAGCGGGTGGCGGCAGTTAAGAAAACAAAATGCCTCCCAGCCAGCCAGATCATAGCGGAGCTGGGGACTGGCAAAAAGATTCTGGAACGCAACCGAACCTATATCATTGCCGGGATGCTGATCTGGGCGGGAGACTATCAAATCATGCGGGAATATTTTCAGATCGGGAAGGAGGGGCTTTAAGATGCGAGGGATCGTCATGGAAATCAAGGGCGGCCGCTGTGTCATTTTGAAAAAAGATGGCACCTTTGCGGAGATCCGCAACCGGAACTATACGGTGGGGCAGGAAGTTTCCGCGTTGAACCACTCTGTGGGAAAGCTTCTCTCCGCGGCGGCGTGTCTGGCGGTGATCTGTACGGCAGCCGTTGGTTATCACCTCTACTATACGCCTGCCAGCTATGTCTACATGGACATCAATCCCAGTGTCAGGCTGGATTTGAACTGCTTTGAGCGGGTCATTGATGTGGTGCCGCTGAACGAGGACGCCGAGGTGCTGCTCTCCCATCTCACCATCCGCAAGGGCAGCGCAGAAGAATGTATGAACACCATCGTCTCTGCCTGTCAGGAGCAGAATTACCTGAATGAAAATAATACGGATATTGAGGTCAGCGTGCGGACAGACAGCGCCAAGCTGGAAACGAAGGTAGAAACCGCTTCTGCCGCCATCGGGAAGGAGCACCTGGAGGTCTCCGTGTTCCAGATAGATGAGGAAGAAAACGACAGCGCCCTGGAGCACCATATCTCCGCCGGACGACTCCGGGCCATGCGGGCTTATACCGCGCAATTCGGCGGTACGATTGACGAGAACCTGGCTCTGCTGCGGAGCTATACCAACGATGAGATTTTTGCGATGATTCGGGAGGCTCGCCGCAGTCAGAAATCGAGTCCGGATGTACCGCGAGATACCGCTCCCAATGCCAGCAGTGGAGCAAGCGGCGGTACTTCCGCTAAGCCTGCGGAAACACCGTCGTCTGCCGCGCACACAGAGCCGGAGGAAATGCCAAACAATGCCAAAGATAATGCGGAAGCGGAAATTCCCGCTCAGACCTCCCCAGAGCCAGCGCCGAAATACCAGCTTCCCGCGAAACGCTTGGAGGCCATTCGAGCCTATACGGAGCAGTTCGGTGGTACGCTGGAGGAAAATGTCAAACTGCTTCAAGGTATCTCCTCTCCGGAAATCTACAAAATGATTGAAGAAGCCCAGGCTGCGCAAGGAGAGGGGACGCAGGACGAGATCCCATCTGCCGCATCGTAATACGAACCGCAAAAAATCACCGCTTTTTGAAAGGCGGTGATTTTTTCGACCCGTTACCGGTAGCGTCTGTCAATAAAGTTAGTGTTTTCGATGATTTTAACGCTTTTTATCAACACGCACCGCAACGGCTTCAGGGCTTTTGTTATGCCGTTTGGGGAGACATTTTTCTCAGGCGGCAGATCGCCAGGTACAAATTGACAGAGGGAATCGGCTGTGTTAAGATTTCCGTGAAAATACTTCTGGAAATACCTGAGAAATATTTTCCTTGGCAAAGCAGTGCTTCCCATCGTTTTTCATGGGTGCTTTTGCGGAAAAGCTTCAGGGCGTCGGGAGGGAGAAAAATGGCGGAAATGGGCAGCGAGAGGCTCCTGACAAAGGGGGAAAAGACAAGGCTTCGGCTGGCGTATGCCATGAAGGAATGCATGGAGACAACGCCTGTGGAGGACATTACGGTAAAGCAGATCACAGCGAAATGCGGGCTGACCAGGCAGACCTTTTACCGGAGCTTTCTGGACAAATATGACCTCATCAACTGGTATTTCGATAAGCTGCTGACAAAGTCCTTTGAACACATGGGGCGGGGCATGACGATTTATGACGCGCTGGTCAAAAAGTTTACCTATATTCAAGAGGAGCAGACCTTTTTTCGGGCGGCGTTTCGGTACGATGAGCAGAATTCTCTGCGGCAGCATGATTTTGCGCTGATCCTTGCCTTTTATGAGAATCTGATCCGGGAAAAAACGGGAAAAGCACCGGAGGAAAGCGTCCATTATCTGCTGGAAATGTATTGCCATAGTTCAATTTACATGACCGTCAAATGGGTGACAGGCGGAGCGACATTTACACCGGAAGCGCTTGCGGCCACGCTGGTGGATGGAATGCCATGGAAATTGGCGGAGCTTTTTGCGCGTTTTGAAATTCTGCGTTAATAGCTCGGACAAATGCCCGAAAGGGAAAAATGCGGCGTTTTGCCAGAAACCGGAATCCTGCGCATGGGCATTTTGCTAAATGAGAATATGTGTATTTGGAATAAATCACAAAAGTTGCGAAAAATGTTACACTCGGCTGGCTTTGTCACTTCATTTTCTCAAAATAGTTTGTTAATATAATAACAGATAGAGACAAACTACAACACAGAAAGGACTGTACTTAACATGGCAAATCGGATCAATTTGAATGGGACCTCTTATCATGGCGCCGGCGCGATCGCGGAGATTGCGCAAGAGGCAAAAGCGCGCGCGTTCCAAAAGGCATTTGTGTGTTCCGACCCGGATCTGATCAAGTTCCATGTGACGAGTCGGGTGACCGATGTTCTCGATAAGGAAGGCCTGGCATATGAAATTTACTCGGACATCAAGGCAAATCCGACCATTCAGAATGTAAAGAACGGTGTTGCGGCATTCCAAAAGTCCGGCGCGGATTACATCATTGCCATCGGCGGCGGTTCTTCCATGGATACTGCAAAGGCCATCGGCATCATCATCGCGAACCCGGAATTTGCGGATGTGCGAAGCTTGGAGGGCACTGCGCCCACCAAGAAGCCCAGCGTTCCCATCATCGCAGTCCCGACGACCGCAGGAACCGCGGCGGAGGTCACGATCAACTATGTGATCACGGATGAGGAGAAGAAACGGAAATTCGTGTGCGTTGACCCCCATGATATGCCGATCGTGGCGGTGGTCGATCCGGAGCTCATGTCCTCCATGCCGAAAGGGGTGACCGCCGCTACGGGCATGGATGCCCTGACACACGCGATCGAAGGCTATACCACAAAGGCGGCGTGGGAAATGACGGATATGTTCCATCTGAAAGCCATTGAGATCATCGCCAGAAGCCTCCGCGGGGCTGTTGCCAACACCAAGGAGGGGCGGGAAGGTATGGCGCTGGGGCAGTACATTGCGGGCATGGGCTTTTCCAATGTGGGTCTGGGTATCGCACATTCCATGGCGCATACCCTGGGCACGGTTTATGACACACCCCATGGCGTTGCGTGCGCCATGATGCTTCCCATTGTGATGGAATACAATCAGGAATGCACAGGGGAGAAGTACCGGGAGATCGCCCGCGCCATGGGCGTCAAGGGTGTGGATTCCATGACACAGGAGGAGTACAGAAAAGCGGCTATTGACGCGGTCAGAACGCTCTCTGCGGATGTGGGGATCCCGACCAGACTGGAAGCGATCAAAGAAGAGGATCTTCCTTTCCTGGCGGAGTCCGCCCACGCGGACGCCTGTGCGCCGGGAAATCCGAAGGACGCAAGCGTGGAGGATCTGAAAGCGCTGTTCCGAAAAATTATGTAAAAGGGACATATATCAAGCCGCCAAGTTATCCCCGAGGGGGGCTTGGCGGCCTTTTTGCCTTTTGGGAGGACAGAGCGGCGATTTTTCTTCAAAATACCATAAGCGCAGGCGGAGGTGTTGAAAAATTGCTTGACAAAAGCCGAGAAGCGCGATTTTGTCTTAAAAAACGGAAATACTGAGAAAATTTTTGCGAAAAAGCCTGAAACTTGGGGGCTTGTTCATTAGAATAAAGTATGGTAAAATCAAAGAGAAGAAAGAGAATGCGGCTTTTTTCCGGAGGTGGAAGGGCCGTTTAAGGAGGTATACTTATGAATCAACAGCTTATTATTTCTGTAGGGCGCGAGTATGGCAGCGGCGGCCGCATGATCGCAAAGGAGCTGGCCGAGCGCTTCGGCCTGCCCATGTATGACAGCAATCTGCTGGACGAGCTGGCCAAGGAGAGAAATCTGGACGCCGAGGAAATGCGGCGGTTTGATGAGACCCCCAACGGTCGTTTTACCCTGCGCATGAACGCGCCCAACGCGCCGGCAGATCGGATCGCCCGGCTGCAGTTCCGCTTTCTGCGGGAAAAGGCCGACCGGGGTGAGTCCTTTGTGGTGGTGGGTCGCTGCGCGGAGTCCGTGCTGCGGGGCTACGAGGGAATGTTTTCCATCTTTGTTCTGGCGGAGAAAAGTGTGCGTATTCCCTTTGTGATGCAGCTGGATCATGTCAACGAGGAGGAGGCAGAGACCCTCATCAATCACATGGACAAAAAGCGCCGGGATTATCACAACGCCCACTGCCTGGGCAAGTGGGGCGATTCCCGCACCTATGATGTCTGCATCGACAGCGGTAAGCTGGGCATTCCCAACACGGTGGATGCGCTGGAGTGCATCATCCGCGCCTGGATCAAGAACCGGGAGGACAGCAAGCTGAGCTGAGCCTTGTGTCGCCTTGCTTTTTGCAATTTTCCGCAGTCCCTGTTTTTTGGCAAAATGGATAGAAAAAATCTCCGCACGGTCAATGCGATCGTACGGAGATTTTTCTGTTTTGAAAACATGAATTACATGAATAAAAATGCACAAGAAATGCTACAAAAAAGGACAAGAAAATCCGGAAGAAAAAGATTTGACAAGAGAAATGAAAAGTGGTACTTTATAGCAGTCAAAATGCAATAATCGATCTTTTCGGCAGGGTATTCCAGGTTTGCAGAGGGGTGTCTGCGGGCGGAACTTCGCTTGCAGAAGCTGCAGACCTGTTTTGCGCAAAAACGCCGGGAAGATATATTTTTGCTTATTTTGCTTGTTGAGAGAAAGGATGTATGTTAAAATGATGGCAGCACAAGTTATTGCCTGCATCATTTTCGTTGCGATGTTTATTATGATCGTAATGGAAAAGATCGAGCGGCACCTTGTCACCCTCCTCTGCGGCGCGCTGACCCTGATCGTGGTTTTCGGCCTGTGTATGCACAGTGCGGCGCCGGTGTGGGCAACAATGAATTTGCACAGTATTATCACGCCGAGCTTCTGGTATGAAGCAGGGGGCGCAAGCTCTTCTACCGGCGGCATCAACTGGGAAACGATTATTTTCGTTGCCTGCATGATGATCATGGTCGAGGGCATGGCGCACGCCGGCTTCTTCCGCTGGCTTTGCATGAAGCTGGCAAGAATGGTGCATTATCAGGTGATCCCGCTGTTTATTGTGTTTATGATCATGTCCGCCGTGCTGGCCATGTTCATTGACAGCATCACGGTCATCCTGTTTTTGGCCGCGATCACGGTGGAGCTTTCGCAGCTGCTGAAGTTCAATCCGGTTCCCATGATTTTGGCGGAGATCTTCTGCGCCAACTTGGGCGGTACCGCGACCATGTGCGGCAACCCGCCCAATATCATCATCGGGACCTCTCTGGGCTTCTCCTTTGCCGACTTTATCAGTAATGCGGGACTGATGTGCTTTGTCACACTGGCGGTGATCCTGGTGTATTTCTTCTTTGCGTTCCGCAAGCAGCTCGTCTGTGCGGAGCCGCCCTCCCGGGATCCCAGCAACTATCCTGATCCGGCGGCGTCTATTCGCAGCAAGGCCAGCTTTGTCACCAGCTGTGTTATTTTCGCGGCGGCGGTCGTGCTGCTGGTGACTCATAACAATACCGGTATCTCTGTTGCCCTGATCGGCGTGATCGTCGCGGCGGCAACGGTGTTGACCAATATCAAGCATTGCGGTACGATCCTCAAAAAGGTGGACTATAAAACCGTGCTGTTCTTTGTCGGCCTGTTTATCGTGGTGGGCGGACTGGAGCAGACCGGCGTTTTGGAAGTGATCGCCGGCATGATCGGTACGGCAAGCGGCGGCAGCGCCATTGCGGTGATCGTTATTATCCTGTGGGTCTCCGCCATTGCCAGCGCCTTTGTGGATAACATTCCCTTTGCGGCGATCATGATCCCTGTGATCCGCAGCCTGTCCGCGACCCAGGGCGTGGCTTTGCCGACCCTGGCCTGGACCCTTGCCATGGGCGCCAATATCGGCGGCAGTGCGACCCCCATTGGCGCATCGGCCAATGTCGTGGGAACTTCCGTTGCGGCAAAGGCAGGTCATCCCATCAGCTGGGGTACTTACTGCAAAAAGCTGGTGCCGGCCACGCTGATCGTGATCGTGCTGTCCATGCTGATCATCTTTGTCAGATATCTGTAATCACGCATCATTTCAGAGGGGTTTCTATAAAGAAGGAGGAAGAACTATGTCAAAACAACTGATTATTTCTGTCGGCCGAGAATACGGAAGCGGTGGACACATCATCGCGGAAAAGCTGGCGGAGCGCTTTGGTCTGCCCTTGTACGACAGTCGCCTGATTCATGAGCTGGCGGCGGAAAAGCAGGTGGATGCAGAAGCGCTGAAGGCGTTTGACGAGGGTTCCCGCAATCCCTTTCTTTCCCGTACCCGCCGGGGCTATAGCAACTCTCCGGAGGAGATTCTGGCGGAACTGCAGTTTGATCTCCTCAGAAGAAAGGCGGACTCCGGGGAGTCCTTCGTGATCGTGGGGCGCTGTGCGGATCATGTACTGCGCGATTATGAGGGCTTGTTCTCCATCTTCGTGGTGGCAAGCATGGACTTCCGCATCAAGCTGGTGGAGGAATTGCAGCTCAGCGATGGGGAGGAGACCGAGAAAAAGATCCGGCACATGGACAAGAAGCGGAAGAGCTATCACAATGTCCACGCAGACAGCAAGTGGGGCGATTCCCGTAGCTATGATATCTGTATCGACAGCAGCAAGCTGGGGCTGGATACCACGGCGGATGTGCTGGAAAACCACATTCGTTACTGGATGGATCATAGATAAAAGTTCTCTGCAACAACAAATGAGCGCGGTGGCCTGCGGGTCACCGCGCTTTTGCGTAATGCAACACGCCGTCCCGCACGGGACGGCGTGTCTTTATACATAGAATAAAATTTAGCTTTTGCGATTGGTGCCGGCTTCGATGTCATAGGGGGTGGTCTGGTAGACATAGTAGTTGAGCCAGTTGGAGTACATCAGTTGGGAGTGGGAGCACCATGTCATCTGCGGCTCCTGCTCCGGGTCATCGTCCGGGAAGTAGTTGCAGGGGATCTGCGGGTGCAGTCCCTTTGCCAGATCCCGGAGGTACTCCTGCTTGAGGGTATCCACATCGTATTCCGGGTGGCCGGTGATAAAGAACTGGCGGCTGTCCCGGGTTTTCAGCATGAAAATGCCGGCTTCCTCACTGACAGCCATGATCTCCAGCTCAGGAACCTTTTTGACATCCTCCTCCCGCACGGTGGTATAGCGGGAGTGGGGGACATAGAAGCAGGGATTGAAGCCGCGAAAGATGGGAGACTTGGGGCTGAGCATTCGATGGGGATAGATGCCGGAGAGCTTCTTTTCCATTGTGATTTTGGGAATACCATAATGGTAATACAAGCCGGCCTGCGCGCCCCAGCAGATGTGGAGCGTACAATGGACATTGGTTTTGGTCCACTCCATAATCTCGCACAGTTCGTCCCAGTAATCCACATCCTGGAAGTTTAGGTTCTCCACAGGGGCGCCGGTGATGATCATACCATCATAACTGCGGCTGCGGATCTCCTCGTGGGTGACATAGAAGTCCTCCAGGTGCTCCGTTGCAGTGTGCTTGTGTTTATGGCTGATCGTGCGGAGCAAGTCTACCTCGATCTGCAAAGGGGTATTGGACAGCTTGCGAAGCAGCTGCGTTTCCGTCACGATTTTTGTGGGCATCAGATTCAAAATCAGCAGCTTCAGCGGACGAATGTCCTGATGCATGGCGCGAAACTGCGTCATGACGAAGATGTTTTCGCTTTCCAATATAGCCTGTGCGGGGAGAGAGTCGGGAACTTTGATTGGCATTGGAAACCACCTTTCTGTTGATGAATACTATATATTATACTATGGTTTTCCCTAAAACGCAATAATTAGTATAGAGCGTGGTTTTCCACAAACGCACATTTTGGTGTTGAAAACTTTTTTAAAAAAGGAAGAAAAAAGGTATTGACAAAACAGCGTAGGCATGGTAAAGTAATCAAGCTGTTTCGCACGAGACACGAAACGAGAGAATTACAAAGC
>CAVBJJ010000035.1:0-20234 GCA_963595735.1 bacterium | reverse complement strand
AAACTGCATAGCCCTGCCCCGTGATCGGGGCAAGGAAAACGGCGGCAACACGGATCCGTGTTGCCGCCGTTGATTTTTTGTTTTGGCAGTTGTAAGCCGATTGCCGATCGACCGGTTTACGACCCTTGCACCGAAAAGAATGCGCAGAGCGCCGTTTGTGTCGCCCTGCGCATTCTTTTTCTGATAAGCCCTCCGGAAAGCGCATCCGCCGAGTATTTTGGCGCAGCCAAAACACTGAGGGGAAGCCCTGCTTGGCTCTCCCTTTGGGAGAGCTGTCGCCGCAGGCGACTGAGAGGGTTCGGCAGATAATCGAGCCCCACCGGGGTTCCTATGGTCTGGTTCATTGTTTTCCCTCTCCGTCTTCGCTGCGCTCAGCCACCTCTCCCACAGGGAGAGGCAAGACTGTCAAAAAAGTCTTGGACTTTTTTGACAAACTGAAACTGCGGCAGAGCAAAATTGCTCTGCCGCAGTTTTCAATATTGCGGAAAGGTTTGCTTACTTGACTTCGTAGTAGTCCTTCAGCTTCAGCAGGTTCTGATAACGCGCCTTGGCTGCTTCCTCGTTCTGAGCAAACAGCTCCTGCGCGCGCTCGGGACGCTCGCGGGTCAGGCGGTTGTAGCGTGCCTCGTTCATCAGGAACTCCTGATAACCGCCGGCCGGCTCCTTGCTGTCCAGGGTGAAGGGGTTCTTGCCCTCGGCAGCCAGAGCGGGGTTGTAGCGGAACATATTCCAGTAACCGCAGTCGACAGCCTTCTTCATCTCGGTCTGGCAGTTCTTCATGCCGCCCTTGATGCTGTGCATCTCGCAGGGGCTGTAACCGATGATCAGAGAAGGACCGTGATAGTTGACGGCCTCGTTGATGGCCTTCAGGGTCTGACCCTGGTCGGCGCCCATGGCGACCTGTGCCACATAGACATAGCCGTACTGCATGGCGATCTGAGACAGGCTCTTCTTGGCAACGGTCTTACCGGCAGCAGCGAACTGCGCGACCTGACCGATGTTGGAAGACTTGGAGGCCTGTCCACCGGTGTTGGAGTACACCTCGGTATCGAAGACGAAGACATTGATATCCTCGCCGGAGGCCAGGACATGATCCAGACCGCCGTAACCGATATCGTAAGCCCAGCCGTCACCACCGAAGATCCAGACAGCCTTCTTGGACAGGTACTCTTTCTTCTCCAGGATGGCAGCAACCAGAGCGCAGGCGTCGCAGTTGCAGTAAGCAGCGCCGTTGGCCTTCAGCTGGTCGGCGTTTGCCTTGAAGTCGGCATAGCCGTCACCGAAGGTTACCTTGGCGGCATCGGAGCCGGCAAATGCGACCAGCTCGTCCACGGTCATGATGCTCTGCTCCAGGGCGGTGATATAGGCCTTGGTGGCATCGGCGTTGGCAACGCCGTCCTCCATGGTATCCAGCCACTTCTGGGCAGCTTCCTTCAGCTCGGGACGGGCGTGAGGCACCGCGATCAGCTCGCGGGTCTTGTTGGCCAGATCGTCACGAATGGCTTTCTGACCATAGTACATACCCAGACCGTGCTCGGCGTTGTCCTCGAACAGGCTGTTTGCCCAAGCGGGACCGTGGCCGTTGACATCGGTGGTATAGGGAGAGGTTGCAGCGGGGCCGCCCCAGATGGAGGAGCAACCGGTGGCGTTAGAGATATACATACGCTCGCCGCAGACCTGGGTGATCAGGCGGGCATAAGAAGTCTCGGCGCAGCCGGCGCAGGAACCGGAGAACTCGAGCAGAGGCTTCTTGAACTGGCTGGCCTTGACCTTGGTGACATCGACCATGTCGTCCTTGACGGAGACATTGGCGACCATGTAGTCGAAAACTTCCTGCTGGGGCAGCTGGCTCTCCTGACCGACCATGGTCAGAGCGCCGACCTTACACACGCCAACGCAGACAGCGCAGCCCATGCAGTCCAGAGGAGACACGGCCATGTTGAACTTGTAATCCTTATTTCTGATGTCGGCCAGAGCGGCGGCAGCGGGAGCCTTGGCAGCCTCGTCGGCGTTCAGAGCGAAGGGACGAATGGTGGCGTGGGGGCATACATAAGCGCACTGGTTACACTGGATACATTTCTCGGCATCCCAGGCGGGAACGCTGACGGCAACGCCGCGCTTCTCGTAGGCCGCGGCACCCAGCTCGAAGGTACCGTCCACATGATCCATGAAAGCGGAGACGGGCAGGCTGTCGCCATCCATCTTGTCCACGGGGTTGAGGATGTTCTTGACCATCTTGACGGTCTTCTCCTCGCCGGTCAGGGTCACATCCACGACCTCGTCCTTGGCGTCTGCCCAGGAGGCGGGGATCTCGACCTTCACGAAAGCGGAAGCGCCGGCGTCGATGGCCTTATGGTTGCAGGCAACCACATCGGGACCCTTCTTGGAGTAGGACTTGGTGGCGGCATCCTTCATGTAGCCGATGGCCTCTTCCTGAGGCATGACCTTGGCCAGGGCGAAGAAGGCGGACTGGAGGATGGTGTTGGTGCGCTTGCCCATACCGACCTCGATGGCCTTGTCAATGGCGTTGATCATATACAGCTGAATGTTGTTCTTGGCAATGTAGCGCTTGGAAGCGGCATCCAGGTGATGCTCCAGCTCTTCCAGGTTCCACTGACAGTTAACCAGGAAAGTACCGCCGGGCTTGACATCACGCACGATGGGGAAGCCCTTGGTGATATAACTGGGAACATGGCAGGCAACGAAGTCCGCCTTGTTGACATAGTAGGGGCTCTTGATGGGCTGATCGCCGAAGCGCAGGTGGCTGACGGTCACGCCGCCGGTCTTCTTGGAGTCATACTGGAAGTATGCCTGAACATACTTGTCGGTGTGGTCGCCGATGATCTTGATGGAGTTCTTGTTTGCACCAACGGTACCATCGCCGCCCAGACCCCAGAACTTACACTCAATGGTGCCGGCTGCCGCGGTGTTGGGAGAGGGCTTCTCCTCCAGAGAGGTGAAGGTGACATCGTCCTTGATGCCCAGGGTGAACTGGTTCTTGGGCTCGTCCTTGGACAGCTCCTCATACACTGCGAAGACAGAGGCAGGGGGAGTGTCCTTGCTGCCCAGACCGTAGCGACCGCCGACGACCTTGATGTCGTTGCGGCCGGCGTTTGCCAGAGCGGTGACAACATCCAGATACAGGGGCTCGCCCAGAGCGCCGGGCTCCTTGGTACGATCCAGAACGGCCAGCTTCTTGCAGGTGGCGGGAATGGCCTCCAGCAGCTTGTCGGCGCGGAAAGGACGATACAGGCGAACCTTGACCAGGCCGACCTTTTCGCCATTGGCGTTGAGGTAGTCGATGACTTCCTCAGCCACATCGTTGATAGAACCCATGGCGACGATGACGCGGTCGGCGTCGGCAGCGCCATAGTAGTTGAACAGCTTGTAGTCGGTGCCCAGCTTGGCGTTGACCTTGTCCATGTACTTCTCCACCAGGGCGGGGACTGCATCATAGTATTTGTTGCAGGCCTCACGATGCTGGAAGAAGACATCGCCGTTTTCGTGGGAACCACGCATGGTGGGATGCTCGGGGTTCAGGGCGCGGGCACGGAAAGCCGCAACAGCGTCCATATCGCACATCTCTGCCAGATCCTCGTAATCCCAGATCGCGATCTTCTGGATCTCGTGGGAGGTACGGAAACCATCGAAGAAGTTCAGGAAAGGAACGCGGCCCTCGATTGCTGCCAGATGGGCAACGGCGGCCAGATCCATGACTTCCTGGGGGTTGGTCTCGCACAGCATGGCAAAACCGGTCTGACGGCAGGCCATGACATCGGAGTGATCGCCGAAGATGTTCAGCGCGTGAGAAGCCAGCGTACGGGCCGTCACATGGAACACGGTGGGCAGCAGCTCACCGGCGATCTTGTACATATTGGGGATCATCAGAAGCAGACCCTGGGACGCGGTGTAGGTGGTGGTCAGCGCACCGGCGTTCAGGGAGCCGTGAACGGTACCGGCGGCGCCGGCTTCGGACTGCATTTCCACAACATTCACGGTGGTACCGAAGATGTTCTTGCGTCCGGCAGCAGACCACTGATCCACGCTATCAGCCATGGGGCTGGAGGGCGTGATGGGGTAGATACCGGCAACCTCGGTGAACGCATAGGAAACGTGGGCGGCAGCGGTATTGCCGTCCATGGTTTTCAGCTTTCTAGCCATAGTAAACCTCTCCTTATTCATTTCGTCTGATTTTGCACAGCGCACCTGCCTTCGGAGCTGTCCGGCAAAAGTGATTTTTTCGCCGAAAAAAACCGAAAAAAGGAGAACTGTGGAAAATACATTGACATTTCTGCGCTAGCATTATAGCACTTTTTTTTGTTTTTGTAAATCTAAAATAGCCTGATTTGTCTCTACAATTCCAATAAATCTCTCTCCCCGCACAGGAATTTTTGCAACATAGTCCCCAGTTTTTCATTCTTTACAGTTTCTTTACATTTTTCGTGATATAGTATTGTATTGTGTTGTCAGGATACGCACATTTCCCGCAAAAAATTCCATGACAGGGGAATCCGGAAAATACTTCTTGTACTTTGTTTTCAGGTGTATTATAATAAGTTGCTGCCGTGTAACCGTATGATACAGCGCGGCACGAACCGGAAATGCTTTTGTCCGCGCCCCTGGAGGTCGCGGCAAAGCTGCAATAAGGGGAGCGTTTTCCCCTTGCTTTCCCTCCAAAAATAAGGAAGGAGTTTTTTACTATGATTGCTATGACAACGGATAAGGGCGAGATCAGCATCGCCACAGAAGTCTTTACCAACCTGGCCGGCGACGCCGCCACAAAGTGCTTTGGGGTAAAGGGCATGGCCGGCCGCGCAAAGGAAAACGGCCTGTACCAGCTGCTGCGCCGGGAGTCCATGTCCAAGGGCGTTACCGTGCAGCTCAATGAGGACAACAGCGTCTCCATTTCCCTGCACATCGTTGTGGATTACGGCGTGAATCTGGTCACCATCTGCCAGAGCATTATGAGCGAGGTCAGCTATAAGGTCGCCTCCGCGACCGGCGTCCCCGTGCACTCTGTAGATGTTTTTGTGGACGCTGTGCAGATGAACTGAACTTTGTTCCATTTCCCGGCGAAAAGCGGGCGTGTTCCGCCCGCAACATTATTCTGAGGTGAAACCGCAATGAAAGAAATCATAACCGGCGCCGCTTTTGCGGAAATGCTGCTGTGTGCAAGCGACGCCCTGGAACAGAATAAACAACTGATCAATGAGCTGAATGTCTTCCCCGTCCCCGACGGCGACACCGGCACCAATATGTCCCTGACCATGCGTGCCGCCGCCACGGAGCTGCGGAAAAAAGCGCCCAAGACCGCAACGGCGGTCGCGGACACTGCCGCTTCCGCCCTGCTGCGGGGCGCCCGGGGCAACTCCGGCGTGATCTTGTCCCTGCTTTTCCGGGGCATGAGCAAGGGGCTGAAGGGCAAGGAGAGCTTTGGGGCGAAGGACTTTGCCGCATCCATGACCGCCGGTGTGGAGGCCGCCTATAAGGCCGTGATGAAGCCGGCGGAGGGAACGGTGCTGACCGTTTCCCGTCTTGCTGCGGCGGCGGCGGAGGATTTCTGCAAGGCCGGAACGGATGTGGAGCTGCTGCTGGTCTGCGCGTTGGAGGCCGCCAAGGAGGCGCTGGCCAACACGGTGGAGCAGAACCCCGTGCTCAAGCGCGCCGGGGTCGTGGACGCCGGCGGCAAGGGCTATGTGATCATTCTGGAGGCCATGCTGGACTCCCTGCAGGGTCGCGCGGTCTCCTGTGCGGAGCCGGCGCTGCCCGCCGGCAATGAAAAGGCCGACTTTTCCGCCTTCAGCACGGAGGAGATCACCTTTGGCTACTGCACGGAATTCATCGTGCAAAAGGAAAACGCCAAGTCTGTTGCGCTGCTGCGCGCCTGTCTGGAGGCCATCGGCGACTGTGTTGTGGTGGTGGACGATGACGAGATCATCAAGGTCCATGTCCACACAGACGAGCCGGGCAAAGCTCTCACGGAAGCGCTCACCTATGGCTCGCTGCTGACGGTCAAGGTGGAAAATATGCGGGAGCAGCACACCGCGCTGGAGGGGATCCAGGAGGCGGAAAACGCCGCGCCGGAAAAGCCCTTTGGCGTGGTTTCGGTCTGTGCCGGCGCCGGCATGGAGGCTCTGTTCCGGGAGCTGGGCGTGGACAGCATCGTCACCGGCGGTCAGACCATGAACCCCTCCACGGAGGACATTCTCCGGGAAGTGGAGCGCACGCCGGCGGAGCTGGTCATTGTGCTGCCGAACAACAAGAATATCATCATGGCAGCGGAGCAGTGTATTCCGCTGACCAAGAAAAAGGTCGTGGTCCTGCCCACCCGCACCGTGCCCCAGGGCGTTGCCGCCATGCTGGCCTATGACCCGGACAGCGAGGACGGCGCCGCTTTGATCGAGCGCATGGGCGAAATGGCCGGGACTGTGCGCACCGCTCAGGTGACCTATGCCGCCCGGGATTCCGATTTCGGCGGACACGAAATTCACGCCAACGAATATCTGGGCTTGCTGGACGGCGCGCTGCTGGGCAGCTGCACGGAGCTGCAGCCCCTGCTGGATAAGCTCTGCACGGAGCTGCGGGCAATGGATCCCGTTGTTCTCACCCTGTATTATGGTGAGGATGTGACCGAGCAGGACGCCAAAAGCGCAGCGGCGTTCCTGGCGGAAAAATTTCCCGATACGGAGATCAACATCATCAACGGCGGCCAGCCGGTTTACTATTATGTGATCGCCGCAGAATAATTGAGAATACTACATAGCCCTCTGCACGGATTTTTCCGCGCAGAGGGCTTTTTGCATTTTAGATTTCTACCGCTTCGGCTTTTCCTTCCCGGGACAGCACATCCACGGCATAGGCAGCATACAGGGCAGCCCCAAGGGGAAGCGTTGCCTCGTCCAGATCAAAGCAGCCGTTGTGGTTGGAGCGCACCGTATCCGGCAGGGCGGGATTTCCCGTGCCGAGATAGGCATAGACCCCCGGCACATACAGCTGAAAGTCCGCGAAGTTGTCCCCGCTGAGGGACAAGGGACGCGTGGTCTCCACCGTGCCGCCCAGCGCCTGCACGACTGCTGCCGCCTCCCGGCAGGACTGGGGGTCGTTGATCAGCGGCGGGGTGAACTCCGTCCAAAGGCTCTCGGCCTTGCCGCCGTAGATCGCCGCCGTGTTCTGTGCGGCCTGATCCACCAGCGCCCGGATGCGATAGCGCTGTTCCTGGGATACCGTGCGGGTGGTACCCTCCAGCACCGCGGACTCCGCCACGGCGTTGTAGGTGGTTCCGGCGTGCAGCTTGCCCACACCGATGACCACCGGCTCCACCGGGGAGGTGCAGCGGGTCACCAGCGCCTGCAGACCCACCACCAGCTGGCTGGCAATGTACAAAGCGTCCACACCCCGCTCCGGCGTAGAGATATGCGTTGCCTTTCCGGAGATCGTGATGCGGAAATGATCCGTTGCCGCATTGTTCAGGCCGGGCTTCAGCCCCACGGTGCCGGAGGGCAGGTCATAGGCTGTGTGCAGGCCGAACACCCGCGCCGCGCCCTCCAGCACGCCGGCATCGAGAAAGGGCTTGGTTCCCTGGCCAATCTCCTCCGCCGGCTGAAAGACCAGACGGATCTCCCCGCCGAACTCCCCCCGGTGCTCCGCCAGCAGTTTGGCCGCGCCCAGCAGGCAGGCTGTGTGGGCGTCGTGTCCGCAGGCGTGCATCACGCCGGGAACCTGGGAGCGGTAGTCCGTTTCCCGCTCCTCCTGAATGGGCAGGGCGTCAATATCCGCCCGCAGCACTACAATGCCTCCGCCTGCCTTTTCTCCGGAGATCACGCCCAAAACGCCGGTCTCGCCCCGGCGCGCGGTGGGGATGCCGAAGCTCTGCAGCTCCGCTTCAATACGCGCGGCGGTCTGGAACTCCTGCAAGCCCAGCTCCGGATGCCGGTGAAACGCCCGCCGCAGCGCGGTCAGATAGTCCTGCTGCCGCTGGGCTTCCTGCTTAAAGTCAATCACAGTGCTCCCGCCTTTCCCGTGTTTTTTCCCTTGGGGGGAATTTTTGTTTTCAATTGCTCCAGCCGGTTCAGCGCCTCCAGCAGGGTCTCGTCCTTTTTGGCAAAGTGGAAGCGGATCAGGTGGTTGACCGGTTCCCGGAAAAAGCTGGAGCCGGGTACCGCGCCCACGCCCACCAGCCGTGCCAGATCCTCACAAAAGCGCAGGTCGCTGTCGTAGCCAAATTCGGAGATGTCCAGCATCACATAGTAAGCGCCCTCCGGGTCGTTATGGGCAATGTGCAGGTCGTCCAGCCCCCGGAGGAACAGCTCCTTTTTGTGGGTGTACTTGGCCTGCAGGTCATCGTAATATTCCTGCCCGAAGCGCAGGCCGGGAATCACGGCCTCCTGCAGGGGCGCGGCCGCGCCAACGGTCAGGAAATCATGCACCTTCCGGGCGCGGTCAATGATCTCCGGCGCGGCGATGATATACCCCAGCCGCCAGCCGGTGATGGAATAGGTCTTGGAAAGGGAGGAGCAGGAGATCGTCCGATCCCACATCCCCGGCAGGGTGGCGAAATAGGTGTGCCGGTGGGGGGCATAGATGATGTGCTCATACACTTCGTCCGCGATCACGAACACATCGTACTTGGCTGCCAGAGCGGCGATGGTCTCCAGCTCCTGCCGGGTAAATACCTTTCCGCAGGGGTTGGAGGGATTGCAGAGCACCAGCGCTTTGGGGCGCTGCCGGAAGGCGTCCTCCAGCACCTCGGGGTCAAAGCGGTAGCTCGGCGGAACCAGGGGCACATAGATCGGTTCCGCCCCGGCAAGGATGGTGTCCGCGCCGTAATTTTCGTAAAAAGGGGAGAAGATCACCACCTTGTCGCCGGGATCGGTCACGGTCATCATGGCGGCCATCATGGCCTCCGTGCTGCCGCAGGTGACAACGATCTCCCTGTTGGGGTCGATTTTTCTGCCCATAAAGCGGCTTTGCTTGTCCGCCAGCGCCTCCCGGAAATTCTGCGCGCCCCAGGTGATGGAATACTGGTGGTAGTCCTCGTGAGCCACCTGGGCCAGACGATCCAGAATTTCCCGCGGCGGGTCAAAATCCGGAAAGCCCTGGGACAGATTCACCGCCCCGTATTGGTTGGAGACCCGGGTCATCCGGCGGATGACGGAATCGGTAAAGCTGGCTGTGCGCTCAGAGAGTTTCTGCATGGTTCGTTCCTCCCGTAACATAGGATTTTTGGTCGTTGAGAATGTGTAGTGGGTCGAGGGCGGTTTTGATCGCGTTCATCGCCGCCAGAGTTTCCGGCGGGGTCTGGTGCAGGAAATAGCGGCGCTTGGCAAGGCCGATGCCGTGCTCGCCAGAGGCCACGCCGCCCAGGCGGTACGCCTCGGCATAAATTGCGTCCATATTGGCGTGCAGCTCCCGCTCCCAGCATTCCTGCTGCCGCCCATCCCGCAGCACGCACAAATGCACATTGCCGTCCCCGGCATGGCCAAAGCCGACCATCCGCATCCCGGAAGATGCTTCCTGCCGGTGGACAAAGCGGATGAACTCCGCCGTGCGGCTGATGGGTACGACAATATCCACCGGCTCCTGCTCGGAAAAGGCTTCCACCGCTTTTACCAGCGCGCCCCGCAGCTTCCAGACATCCGCCGCCTGCGCGGGGTCGTGCAGCGTGATATACTCCAGCGCGCCGTTTTCCAGCGCCAGCTTCCGTACCCGCGCGGTATTGGCCTCCACCTCGCTGCGGTGGCCGTCAAAGGTCAGCAGGATATAGGAGCCGGCGTCCGGCCGGGGATAGCGTACGCCGGAAAACTGCTCTCCCAGCGCCACCACCTTTCGCTCCAGAAATTCCACCGCGGTGGGATTTGCGTCCGCCCGGAGGATCGCCAGCACGCTTTGGATGCCCGTTTCCAGATCCGGATACGGTACAAGCACGCTGCACGCCGCTTCCGGCTTGGGCAGCAGCCGCAGCAGGCATTTGGTAATGACTGCCAGCGTTCCCTCGGAGCCGATCAGCAGCTGCCGCAGGGGCAGGCCGCTGGCGTCCTTTACCTGCTTGCCGCCCAGGGTCAGGACGGTGCCGTCTGCCAGCACGGCCTCCAGCCCCCGTACATAATCCCGGGTCACGCCATACTTCACCGCCCGCATCCCGCCGGCGTTGGTGCTGATGTTGCCGCCGATGCTGGAGGCCTTTTCGCCGGGATCCGGCGGGTAAAACAGGCCCCGCGCTTCCACATAGGCCTGCAGATCCTGCAGCAGCATTCCCGGCTCCACGGTGATGGTCATGGTGTTTTCATCCAGTTCCAGCACCCGGTTCATCCGGGAAAGATCCAGAATGACCCCGCCCTGCACCGGGACGGTGGAGCCGACCAGGTTGGTGCCCGCGCCCCGGGGCGTGACCGGAATGCGGTGCCGGTGGCAATGCCGCAGCACGGCGCTGACCTCCTGTGTTGTCAGCGGAAACACCAGCGCCTGCGCCGTGCCTCTGCGCCGCTGCAGGGCGTCGCTGCCGTATGATTCCGGGATGTCTGCTCCCAAAAGCAGGCGGCTCGGGTCGGGAATGATCTCCCGCAGCGCCTGTGTGTGGATTCCCATTGCGCATTCCTCCATGATAGCGGAAAGCACCGCCGGTGATTTTTTGTCTCCCAACGGTACTTTTCCTCTATATTAGTATTATAACAGCTTTTGTTTTACTCTGCCAGCAGATCCTGATCCCAGCCGACCTTGATAAAGTAGCCGCCAAAGGTGTCGTTGAACACCTTTTCTGTCTCCGGGGACTGGAAGGCTGCAACGACCTTCTTGTACACGGCCAGTGTGTCCGGATCTTCCAGATCAGCTTTGCGGGCGGCGATGAGGTTCCAGTACTCCTCCACATCCAGAACGGAGTCCTTGTAGATGGCGCCCTCTGTTTCCAGGCCAAAGTCCAGGGCATAGTTGCCGTTGACCACGGCGGCGGTCACATCCGCCAGCGCGGAGGGGATCACATTGGCCTTGAGCTCCTCGATCTGGATGTTGGTGTTGTACTTGACAATGTCATCTAGCGTGGGGTTAAACGCGGCGTCGGGATCCAGCTCGATCAGTCCGGCAGCCTCCAGCACCTTCAGGGCGCGTCCGCCGTTGGTCAGGTCGTCCGGGATGGCCACGGTGTCGCCGTCCTTGAGCTCCTCAACGGAGGAGACCTTTTCGGAGTAGATATTCAGGGGGATGATAAAGGTGTTGCCGATGTTCTGGATCTCATAACCGTAGTTGTCGATCTCGCTCTGGAGATAGATCCGGTGCTGGAAAGCGTTCAGGTCGATCTCGCCGTTTGCCAGCGCGTTGTTGGGGGTGACATAGTCGGAGAACTGCACGAACTCCAGGTCAATGCCCTCGTCCTTCAGGGCTTCCTTGGCCGGCGCCCACAGATCCTCATAAATGCCGCCTACAACGCCCAGCTTCACCGTGACGGTCTCGCCGCTGCTGGCATCCGCCGTTGCAGGTTGACTGCCGTTTGCCGTGTTCTTGTCGCCGCTTCCCTGAGAGGAGCAGGCCGTCAGCGCCAGGAGCAGCGCCGCAGCGGACAGTGCCAATGCCAGTATCTTTTTCCGTTTCATCTTATTTACCTCCAAAAAATTTTTATGATGTCTCTTTTTTTGTTGTTTGTGTTTATACTTTATAATAGTCTTACAGTGTCAAGGAAAGCTGATAGTTTTCCGTCATTGTCCGGCAGGAGGCGTCGAACTGTTTCTGTTCCTCCGCCGTGAGCTGCAGCTGGATGATATCCGCAACGCCGTTTTTGTTCAGCAGTGCCGGCACGCTGGCGTATACATCCTGCCAGCCGTATTCGCCCTGAAGCAGGACGGACACCGGCAGCACGCGGTTTTCATCATGGAATATCGCCCGTACTACCTCCGCGATGGAAGCGCCGATGCCAAACTCCGTGGAGCCTTTTCCGCCCAGAATCTTCCAGCCGCCGGCTTTTCCCGCCGTGGCAATGGCCTCCAGATCCAGCTTGCCAAAGGTATCCGGCTTTTCCTGCCGCAGCTGGCTCAGGGGCTTGCCGCCGATCGTCACCGCAGACCAGGGAACCATTTGGCTTTCGCCGTGTTCGCCCAGGGCGTAGGCCTGAATGGATTTTTGATCGATCCCGGTGGCCTCTGCCAGCGCCCGGCGCAGTCGGGCGGAGTCCAGTGTGGTGCTGGTGGACAGGATCCGCGCCGCCG
Organism: bacterium; assembly: GCA_963595735.1. Lineage (GTDB taxonomy): Bacteria > Bacillota > Clostridia > Oscillospirales > Oscillospiraceae > CALWOS01. Next base: position 8,043 of record CAVBJJ010000035.1, on the reverse strand, counting down.
GCCATTGCAGCTGGTGCTGGATGTAATGGGTGATCACATCCGCAGGGTTGGAAATGTTCAGTATGATCCCGGCAAAGCCGGACATTCGGATGGCCTCCACCACTTCTTTTACGATGGAAACCGTCTGCTGCAGGGTATCCATGCGGGTTTGTCCCTTGCCCATATCCGGCAGCGGTCCCGCCGCAACGATCAGCAGCTGCGCATCCGCCGCGTCTGTGTAATCCCCGGCGCGTACCTTTGCTCTGCTGGGGAGATAGTTTGTGGCGTCGTACAGATCCAGTGCTTGTGCCTGGGCTTTTTTCTGATCTACATCAATGTAGACGATCTCCTCCGCCAGCCCCTGGGAAAGCAGGGAATAGCCCGCGTGCGAGCCGACATGGCCTGCGCCGATAATGACGATTTTTCGTTTTTGCAATTCCATTGTTCTGCCTCCTCAATGGGTGTTTTTCTTCACGACCCGGCCGCCGATGAACTCCATGACGCAGACGATGATGACCAGAACCAGCACCGTCATATTAGTCACATCCAGCATATTCCGGTCGTGGCCATAGCGAACGGCAAAGTCGCCCAGACCGCCTGCGCCCACAACGCCAGCCATTGCCGTCAGGTTCAGCAGGCTGATGGCCGTGATGGTCGTGCCGCGGGCGATGGCCGCCACGCTTTCCTTCAGATATACCCGGAAAATGATCTCCAGAGGGCTGGAGCCCATGGAAAGCGCCGCCTCTACCAGACCGGGATCCAGCTCTGCCAGCGCACCCTGTACCTGCCGGGTGAAAAAGGGAACGCAGCCGAACACCAGCGGAACGATCGCGCCCTGCACATAAATGGCGGTTCCCATAATGCTGCGGGAAATGGGCATGACCCAGGTCAGCAGAATGATAAAGGGAATGGAGCGGAACAGGCTGACCAGCTTGTCCACGATTTGATACACCACGCGGTTTTCCAAAACGCCGCCGGGCTTTGTGACCGTGAGCAGGATGCCCAAAACCAGTCCCAGCACAAAGGAAATTGCTCCGGACCAAACGACCATCAGCAGCGTGTCGCCGATCGCCGCATAAAAGTCTGGCAAGCGCGCCATGACATTGGGGATGCATCTATTCAGAAACTCTTGCATCTTGGATCACCTCCACGCCGACATTTTTTTCGATCAGGTATTCTATCGCCTTTGTGATCTGCTCCCGCGCCCCGCTGATGATGGCCACCGTGCCGCCGATGGGCGCGTTCTGCACCAGCGTGATATCCGCAAAGATGATATTCAGGCTGATTTGGAACTTTTGCGAAACCGTGGAGATCAGCGGCTCCGAGACATTTCGCTGCACATAAGACAGCCGGACGATCACTTCTCCCGGCTGGAGCTGTACTACCGGAGAGTGCTCCGCGACAAGCTCCTCGATCTTTTGCAGGTTGGAGGTCGTGTGGATAAAGTTCTTTGTCACATCCTGCTGGGGATCGGCAAACACATGGAATACCTCGCCCTGCTCCACGACTCTGCCGTGTTCCATCACCGCCACGCGGTCGCAGATCTCCTTGACCACCGCCATCTCATGGGTGATGAGTACGATGGTAATGCCAAGGCTTTCGTTGAGGTGTTTTAGCAGATGGAGGATTGCCCGGGTGGTTTGCGGGTCCAGCGCCGAGGTGGCCTCGTCGCACAGCAGCACGCTGGGATCATTTGCCAGCGCCCGGGCGATGGCCACGCGCTGCTTTTGTCCGCCGGAGAGTTGACTGGGATAGGCGTTTGCCTTGTCTCCGATCCCTACCAGCTCCAGCAGCCGCTGCACCTTGGCGGCCATTTCTTTCTCACTCAGGCCGCTGCCTCGCAGGGGGAATGCCACATTTCCGGCCACCGTCCGGGAGGGCATCAGGTTAAAATGCTGGAAGATCATGCCGATCTTTTTCCGCATCTGGCGCAGCTGCTTTGCCGACAGCGCCGTCAGCTCCTGGCCATCCACCGTGACCGTGCCGGAGGTGGGACGCTCCAGCAGATTGATACAGCGAACCAGAGTGGACTTTCCCGCGCCGGAAAAACCGATGATGCCGAAGATCTCTCCCTTCCCGATGGTCAGGGACACATCCTGCACCGCCTGCACCTGCTGCCGGCCGCTTCCAAACACTTTGGAAATGTTCTGCAATGCGATCAAATCGATTCCTCCTTTGCGCAAAAACAGGAAAGTGCTTCCCGCACCGTGGCCTTATCCCTGCCGGACAGAGACCCCGGTGATTTTCTGCGCCTTTTCTTAATTCCTACCAACAGGTGGTGTTGGTAGGTTTATCGGGTGAATGCATCGTACCATGGACCGGCGCATTTGTCAACGCCAAATCCACGCAAGCGGAGAAAACTGGCGAACCGCACCAAAAATTGTTGGTACTCCGGTAAGAAACACGGCAGAATCTCACAATAAAAGAAAATACCCCAAAAGTCATGGACTTTTGGGGTAAGGGGGGCTGTCGAAAAACAGGCGGTCAGCGGAGAACTCCGCAGCAGGGGGGAACTTGAGAGGATAAGAAATTAAATGATGTATTCCACTGTGTTTTCCGCCGTCAGCACTGTGCGGGTGTTGAACAGCAGCACGGCCTCCCGCAGTTCTACCGGACCGAAGGCATAGGGCAGCTGCGCCTCCCGCTCCAGATAGGAGATCGGCACCACGCGGTTGTAGGCCTCCGGATGGTCGGTGACCACCTGCAGCGCCGGGTCGGCATACCCGCCCACATGGTAATAGGGGTCGAACAGCCGTACGGACTGTCCTACAATGCCGGTGAGCAGCACATAGTGCCAGCCCTCCAGATCCAGCCGCACCACCGCCACGCCGCCTCGGCAGAGCGCGTCCCGGAGCAGACTGTTTTGGGAAAAATTGACCTTCCACCCGGAAAGGTAGCTGCTGGAAATGGGAAGATGCCCGGCGTTTCCGAAGCTGTTGAGCCAGTTGCTGAGAAACTGCATGGCCATGCAGGAGGTGCCGCATTTTCCGCTGGTGCCGTCCGGCCCGAAGCAATCCAGGCAGTACAGCATGATGTTTCGGACGATCTCCGGCGGGATATCCTCTCGGGGGAAAAGATAGCTGACGGCGTTGAGCATGGAAGTTGGGCCGCAGTCGTATTCTGTGATCTGATAGCGCAACGGATTTTTCATCTGATCCACTCCTTGCATTCCTTGTGACGCCCACAAAGCATAGTGTTATGATAGGCATATTAGCACGACAAACTTGGTCTGTCAACGCAAAACGGGATATCCTTGCAGCAGCACAAAAGATACCGCAATACATTTCTCTTGACAAAGCGGGTAGCGTACGGTATAGTTGTGGCAGTAAAAATTGAATGCTTACTATTTCCTCGTATAATGACTGTCCGGCTGGGCAGATGCGGGGATAAGGGAATCCGGTTCAAGTCCGGAGCTGACACCCGGTGCTGTAAGCGCAGGAGTGTGTCTTTCATGGCGTGAGCCGGTCACTGGGGAAACTTGGGAAGGCGGAAAGACAGACGCAGAGTTATATAAGCTCCCAATGCGCAAGCCAGAATAACGAGAGTAAGTTGACATGGGGTGAAGTTTGAGCAGGCACTGCAAGCCTGTTCTGCTTTGCTATTTTTTTATACCGTTTACCGGGTGACATGACCGAAAGGTCGCGTTACCCGGTTTTTATTTTGCCATAGCGGTAAAATCGGTGATTTGCAAGGGGTATACCCCTTTATGGTTTGTACGCAAACCATAAAGGGGTATACCCCTTTATGGTTTGTACGCAAACCATAAAGAGCTTTGTCACAGGAACCTGATGCAAAAAATTCCGTCCATTGGGCGTTTATATAGATCATCTCAAAAAAGAAAAACAGGAGGACAAGCAGTGAAAAAAAGATTACTCAGTTTGGCTATGACCGTTGTGGTGCTGATGAGCCTGCTGCCCATGACAGTACTTGCGGCAGAAACTGGCGCTGACGAAACCACGGGCATCTACACCTTCGTTGTGCCCAGCGATGCAACATTGCTCGTGACCGACACGGAAATGTACAAGGGTGTGACCGAGTTTGAACCGGTCAGCAAGGCGGAGAATTCGCCCAGCGGCATGACCACATACAGCTTTGCCGCAACGGATACGAAAACCCATTGTATGTTCCGGGTGGACGGTGAGAACTACATCACCTATGCCGGCAGTGCCTACATGACCGTCGGCGGCAGCATGACCATCACCAAACAGATGCTCCAGCCGTCCGGCCAGACCCAGACCCTGCTGGATCGGGATCCCATGTCCCACGGCGGCGTGAATGTCTGCGATCTGTATATGAACATCAATTCGGAGGGCTACCTGAAAATGCCATCCGTAGGCAGCCGCTACCAGTTTGTGGGTCTGCGCAACTGGTGGACCACCAATGTGGACTGGGGTTTGGGCGCGAAATATATGTGGTTCCAGCCGAACTATCATTACACTGTGCTGGATGAAAACGGCGAACCCTCCGATGCTGTCATTTCCATGGACGAAAACGGCGTGATCACCGCCAACGGCAAGGGTACCGCCATCGTCAAGGTCACCTATGACGCCATCAACATCGCCTATGACGAAAAGGACGCCTCCAAGGGCAACAAGGGCGAAGCCGGCCATTATGAGTCCAACGGCTTCTTCGGCGCACTGTGGCCGGAGAACACCGGCGTGTTTGTGGTGACCGTAGGCGAGGGCGACAGCGGCATCGACAAGGGCACCACCCTGGAATTCCCCAACGGCTCCCGTGCTGTGGATGCCGATTTTGATGTGATCTATTTTGTGGGAGACAGCGGCAGCTACAGCTTCACTCCCGCCACCAGCGGCGTTACCGTTTCGGTGGCAAATCCGAAGATCGACAGCTATGACGACTGCAATTCTCTGCATTTTGACGGCTTCCAGACCCTGACCGCCAACGAGGACGGCAGCTACGATGTGCCCCTGACCGATGGCCGCAACATCCTCAAGCTGGAAAAGAACGGCAAGGCGGAGTATCAGGTTCTGAACGCCAAAAAGACCAACATCACCGTCAACGGTATGCCCCTGGAGGATAGCGTGGTCTGCGCGGGCGAGGAGCTTTCCATCAAGTTTGATACCCTCTTTAACCCCCTGAACCGCAACCAGTACATCAACAGCGATGTTGCCCCCATGTACTATACTCTCAGCGGCCTGCCGGGCAAGCACGCCGGTACGGGGCGCGGCCCCTACGGCTACTATTTCTTCGCCAGCAGTGAGAAGAAGCATACCCTGAGCAGCTTCCTACTGGAAACGGACGACGGCAGCCAGTGGCACAACCCCATCGTCAAGGAGGACGGCAATCTGACCATTCCGGAGGATTTCACCGGGGACACCTTTGACATGACCCTGGGCACCTTCAATACGGCCGGCTTTGGTGAGATCGGCGGCTTCCGCAAGAATCTGGGCGGTTTCCTGGACGAAAACGGCGATCTCACGAAATCCCAGAGCGACGACCAGACCGCCACCCAGGACATGGCGCCGGGCGTGTTCGGCTATCTCGCCAAGTTGCCGGACCTGTCCATTCCGGTTTCCACGCTGGACAGCATCAGCGTAACCACCATGCCCACCAAGACCGTTTATAAGCTGGATGAAACTTTCAATACAACCGGTATGGTAGTTACCGCCCGTTACCGCAATGGCAAGACCAAGGATGTGACCGCAGATGTCTCTTGCACCCTCGATTCCTCCACCGTGGGTGACAAGCCGGTCACAATCAGCTACACCCAGGGCGGCGTGACCAAAACCACGGAAATCACCGTGAATGTAAATGACATTTCGGTCACCAGTGTGGAAATCACCAATCCGCCCACCAAGACCAAGTATTACCCAACCGAGAGCTTTGACCCCACCGGCATGGTTGTTGTCGCGCACTACAGCGATGGGACATCAGCTGAATTGACGACGGACGAATACACCTACACGCCCAGCGTTTTTGATAACACGGCAGTGGATGTTCCGGTCACGGTTACCGTGGGTGGCAAAACAGCCACCACGCCGATTACGGTGGATTTGGTCGTTAAGATCGAACTGAAGGCTCCTTTGAAATCGACTGAATTGAAGGCTGGCAGCAAATTTGTTCCGCAGAACAGATCGACCAGATTTCTTCTGGTAAGAGGGGATGGCTCCTCTGATACGCGTTCGTTCGCAGGCTGGCCGTATGCTGCCCCGATCAGCCGACATCTGACAGTCTATGACAACAAAGTCTATGTCGGCTTGGAGGGTGATACGCCGTCTGTGACGGGCATTGCGGGCTTGGAGCCGCTGCTCGTAAACTTTACGGTCATTGACCAGACTGGCGATATGGGTACGCCAATCACCGTTTACGCTTCCTGCGACGACAAGGGCGAATGGTTGATTGGCAAGGATGGAACCCCTGTAAAGGATATCCCCCTGACCGTCTATGACTTGAACAAGGACGGCAAGTACACTATGGTGGACGCCTGGGTCACCCTGCATCATTTCTACTGCCCAGATGATGCTGCCGGCTATGACGAATACCTCAACACGGATCCGTATGGCACGAGTGCTACCAAGCGTTTCTGGGGCTGCTGGCAGCCGGACATGATCTATGCCCATAACGGCGAGGTGGTCAAGGATTCCAGCACTGAGCTTGTGGACGGCGACAAGATCACCGGACACATCAACGCGAACAAAAAGGACCTCTACACCTGGTTCGATGAAGCATCCTACACCGCCACAGCCGGGGAGCGCAAGGTCCTCACGGTGAACGGCAAGGCCACAGCGGACAACTGGACCGCCGCCCCCAACGGCGCCACCGTCACCGTTTACAACAGCCAGGGGGAAAAGCAGGAAGCCCTCACTACCACGGTCAATCAGGACGGCGATTTTGCCATCCGCTTCCCCTCCGCCGGGACCTACACTTTGGAAGTGACCGGTACCTGCACCTATAAGGACAAGAACAGCACCACGGTTTCCGGCGCCGCCGTGTCTCCCGCCCGATGCACCGTGGAGGTCACCAGCGGCGGCGGCTCCACGCCCACCCGCAAGTCCATCAGCACCTATGTATCCTTTGCTGAAGAGGGAAAAATCGCCACCAGCGACAACACAACGCTGTATCGCGTCCCGGTAGATGTCTATGACTATAATGAGGACGGCAAATATACCATTGGCGAGGCCTTCCGGTCGTTCCACACGGAATATTACTCCGGCGGCATCCATGGCTACGAGGAGAACGAAAACACCGGCTGGATCACCAAGTTCTGGGGCGAGGACAGCGCGAACCTGTCCTATACGCTGAATAACGGCTGGGTTTACAGCGCACAGACCCAAATCAAGGATCAGGACAGCCTGTCGGTGTACTATTACGATGATGTTGACAATTATTCGGATTTGTACACCTGGTTCCAGCCGGACGAAGTGCGGGCAAACGCCCAGGCAAAGAAGATCTTCACGGTCAACGGCATGAATGTCATGAACAGTAGCGCAGACTTTGTTTCCAAGGCCGCACCGGTGGGCGCGGAGGTTACGGTTTATGACAGCAAGGGGAAAGCGGTTCCGGAGCTGAGCACCGTGACCGATATCATGGGTCAGTTTGCCATTACTTTCCCCGAGACCGGTACCTACACCGTGGAGGTCAGCGGTACCTGCGACTATACCTGCGTGGCCTATGACGGCTCCGCCGGACTGCACTTCGAGGACGCAATAGTCGTTCCGACACGATGCACGGTTACGGTTTCCAGCAATTCCGGCGGTTCTTCCGGTAGCGCCAATGACCAGAATGCAGCTGCGGCGGTGGATAAGCTGATCGAGGCCATCGGCACCGTGACCGTTGACAGCAAGGCGAAAATCGACGCTGCGCGTACGGCCTATAACAAGCTGACCGACACCCAGAAAGAGCTGGTCAAGAATTACGATGTCCTCGTAAAGGCGGAGACGGAGCTGGCAAAGCTCACTGCGGGCGATACCTTTGCGGATGTTGCCGCAGGCAGCTATTATAAGGACGCCGTGAATTGGGCGGTGAAGAAGAAAATCACCCAGGGCACGGACGCCACGCACTTCAGCCCGGAGGAGGCTTGCACCCGCGCCCAGATCGTCACCT
>CAVBJJ010000034.1:12888-20474 GCA_963595735.1 bacterium | reverse complement strand
GCAGCTTTTCCGATGTCCCCGCGGACAGCTACTATGCCAAAGCGGTGGCGTGGGCGGTGGAGAACAAAATCACCCTCGGTACCGATGCGGAGCATTTCTCTCCGGAGGATACCTGTACCCGCGCCCAGGCGGTCACCTTCCTGTTCCGTGCGGTCGGCAAGACGGCGGCGAGCAAGGCCGACTTCCGGGATGTCCCCGCAGACAGCTACTATGCAGACGCGGTGGCATGGGCGGTGGAAAACGGCGTGACCAAGGGAACGGGAGAGGGACGGTTCTCCCCGGAGGACACCTGCACCCGTGCCCAGATCGTTACTTTCCTGTATCGGGCATACCAGGGCAAGTAAAAGGCACTGCCGCCACTGCGGCAGAACGGCAAAGGGGGGACGCCAAGAGCAGAGCTTGGCCAAAACAAAGCTGCCCGGAGGGGGATTCCGCGGCAGCGGGGGAACGGCGGGGAAACCCACCGAAAACACAGTCCAAAGAAGTCCGCGCGTTCCTGGACTTCTTTGGACGCCAGGAAAAACAAGAGAGAAATGAAAACGCACACACATGGAGGTGTGAGGATGAAAAAGAAAGCATTAACTATGCTGCTTGCTCTGTGCATGGTGCTGGCGCTGTTTCCGGTCATGGCATTTGCGGATGCTGGTGCGACAGAGATGGCGGATTTTACCGCTGCTGATAACGGCGCGGCGGCGCTTGCCCTGCTCAATGCGGCAAAAGAAAACGGCGCGGCGGATTCTACCTGGGACAGCCGCACCAAAACCCTGACACTGAAAGGGATCCGCTTCCTGACTGCGGCGACGACTGCGGTCAAGATGCCCGATGGGGCGACCATCGTGCTGGCGGATGGAAGCTCCAACCGCATCGCAGGCGGAGATGCAGCAGTGTCCGTGAATGGGTCATATAACACTAAGATCTCCGTCTATGGCATTTATGCCGAGGGAGACCTGACCATTCGCGGCGAGGAAAAGGAAACCGGTACGCTTTCCGTACAGGCCGGTGCGCATAAGAACACCGGCGATGCCTGGACATACTCCGCGGCGCTTTGCGCCAAGGGTGCGCTCCGGATCCAAAGCGGAATGGTCGAGGCCACCGGCGGCGAAGCCAGCTCTGCGGACATCGCCTTTTCTTATGGCCTTGTCATAGAGGATGGGGGAAGTCTTTCCATAAGCGGCGGCAGCCTGACCGCAGTGGGAGGAAAGTCCGTTGACACAGGGGATGAAGAAGTGCATTGCTCTTTTTCCGGCGGTGTGGATAGCTACAAGGGAAACATTGCGGTTTCCGGTAACGGAAAGCTGCAGGTGAAATGTGTTCCCGAGATGAAAGGCGAGGGCTTGACCTACGGGATTTATATGATAAATGGCGATCTGCAGATTTCGGACAATGCGGAGCTTCTGGCCACGGCGACTCATGCTATTTACATAAGCAATGGAAGCTTCTATCAGACCGGCGGAAAGTGCAAGGCCGTGCATCAAGGGGACATAGGCTACGCTTTATCCGTGGAGTATAATAGCGTTGGCGGCAAACCGCTTGCGGGGAAGCTCGGAAATATTGAGATCAGCGGCGGCACCGTGCAGCTTCTGGACGGCGGCGTTTATATGTCCAGCTATAACGCCGGTGAGCAGCAGTCGATGTTTACCGTGTCCGGGAGCGATACGGTGGTCACCGCAGCGGGTTCCATCTACGGTGCGCGTGTGTTCACGGTGGACGGCGGTACCGTGCAGTGTGGACGAATCAGTGCAAAGACTCTGACGCTGACCGGAGGCAGCCTTACCGTGCAGGAGCCGGTATATGAATATAACAGCACTTTGTATGCCAATTCCGCCATTGGGTGCAACACCATGACTGTCAGCGGCGGCGCCTTGGATGTTTCCTGGGACTGGGGGGAGTATACCCCTGTTGTGTTCCCGGCGGATGAAAATCACGAGCCGCTGGTCAAGCTGTATACAAAAGACGCTGTTGCCGCAGCCTTTTTGGACGGGATCGCAAAGTTCAACACCGGCTGCGCCGGGAATACGGCACTGTACATTGCGGGAACGCTGCAGCTGGGAACGAACATGGAGGAAAGCGGCTCTGTAAAGAGCGAGACGGATGCTTCCCGCGTCCAGAGCGGCAATGCGCCTGTGGTATTTCGCGAGGCGCAGCAAGTTCCTGTTATCGTCAGCGGTGTGACAGCGCAGAATAAAGTCTATGATGGCACAAATACGGCGACCCTGACTGCGGGAACGGTGGAGGGCATTCGGGAGGGGGATGATGTCTCTCTCGTTGCTTCCGACATCAGCGCCCATTTTGCCGATGCCGATGCAGGCAAGGATAAGGCGGTTACGGTGGACGGCGGCAGCTTTGCCCTGCGCGGCGCGGACGCCCATAAATATATCCTGCGCACGCAGCCGACAGATCTGACCGGTCTGCGCGCCGACATTACCTGCGCCACGGCGGTGCTTGCCGATTCCTCGGTTCTCCGGCAGACCCTGTATGCCGGAGCGGGCAGCAGTTTCCGTGCGCCCGGCTTTGCAGGCGTCAGGGGAGAGACCGTGACCGGGTCGCTCCAGTATAGCTGCAAGCTTCCGGGCGAAACAGAAGTACGGACGGTCACCGCGGAGGCGCTTTTGCCCCTGCTGGACAGTCTGAAAGCCGGTGACACAGCAGAGCTTGACTATTGCTTTGTCGCCGACAACAGCAACTATGCAAGCGATCCACTGCGCGGGACGATCACAGTCACGGTGAAAAAGCGCGCGTCTTCCTCCGGCTCTTCCAGCTATGCGGTGCAGGTGCTGGATGCGCAGCACGGCACAGTGACGGCCAGTGTCCGCTATGCCGGACGCGGGAATACCGTAACGCTCACGGCCAAGCCCGACAGCGGCTATGCGCTGGAAACGCTCACTGTGACAGACAGTAAGGGCAATGCCCTGACGCTGACCGACAAAACGGACGGGAAATACAGCTTTACCATGCCCGCCGGAAAGGTCGATGTCAAGGCGGTTTTTGCAGAGGACAACAGTGTTCTGAACGCATTTTATGATGTTCCCAACGACGCCTACTACTACGAACTGGTCAAGTGGGCGGTGGAAAAGGATGTGACCCAGGGCATCGGCAACGGTCTGTTTGACCCCAATGGCAACTGCACCCGCGCCCAGATCGTCACCTTCCTCTGGCGTGCAGCCGGAACTCCCGCGCCGAAGCAGGTCAGCAGCTTTTCCGATGTCCCCGCGGACAGCTACTATGCCAAAGCGGTGGCGTGGGCAGTGGAGAATAAAATCACCCTTGGCACCGATGCAGAGCACTTCTCTCCGGAGGATAGCTGCACCCGCGCCCAGGCGGTCACCTTCCTGTTCCGCGCAGTCGGCAAGATAGCGGCGAGCAAGGCGGACTTCCGGGATGTCCCCGCAGACAGCTACTACGCAGACGCGGTGGCATGGGCGGTGGAAAACGGCGTGACCAAGGGAACGGGAGAGGTGCAGTTCTCCCCGGAGGACACCTGCACCCGTGCCCAGATCGTTACGTTCCTATATCGGGCGTATCAGAGCAAGTGATCGGATAAGCAAAGCTTTCCCCTTGTCCAAAAGCAAATATCAGCCATGAAACACTGCGCGCGTTTTTCCCAAGGGAGCGGGAAGACGCGCGCAGTCATTTTTTCTTTGCGTTGGGATGTTTCGCACAATATGCGGCGGATAAGCGGGGAAAAGCACTTGTAATTGCCGCGTTTGTCGCTTATAATATAAAGAAAAGTTTTGAGAAACCCAACAAAAATTAAAAGCAGAATAGAGGCAATAATATGACAGGCTTTGAATCTTATATGCGCCCCGGCCGCCGGGGTTATCTGATCGGGATCGGCGGCGTTTCCATGTCTCCTCTGGCAGAAGTGCTCGCGGGCATGGGACTGGATATCTCCGGTTCCGATTTGCAGGAAAACGGCTCTGTGGAGCATCTGCGCAGCCTGGGCGTGACCGTGCATATTGGGCATGACCCTGCGAATATTCAGGAGGGAACCGATTTTCTGGTGCGCACCGCGGCGGTGCGGGACGACAATCCCGAGATCATCGCGGCGCGGGAGCGGGGAATTCCCGTGTATGAACGCAGCCAGGCCTGGGGTGCGATTATGCGGGACTACCGCAACGCCCTGTGTATCGCCGGTACCCACGGAAAAACCACGACCACATCCATGTGTACCCATATCCTCATTGCGGCGGAAAAGGACCCCACGGTCATGATCGGCGGTACGCTCCCGCTGCTGAAAGCGGGACACCGTGTGGGACGCGGCAATACCATCGTCATGGAAAGTTGCGAGTATTATAACTCTTTCCACAGTTTTTATCCCACCATCGCGGTCATTTTGAATATCGAGGCAGACCACCTGGACTTCTTCAAGGATCTGGCGGATGTGCAGAAAAGCTTCCGTAAGTTTGCCTCGCTGGTTCCGGCGGACGGACACATTGTCTGCAACGGGGACGACGCCAACACGATGGAGGCTCTGGCACCGCTGAACCGGGAGCTGTTTACCTTTGGTATGACGGACAAATCCCGGGTGTACCCGATGAACATCGTTCCCCGCGGCGCCCAGACGGAGTTTGATATCTATTTCGATGGCAAGCTGTTTACCCATGTCAACCTCCGGGTTCCCGGCATCCATAATGTGAAAAATGCGCTGGCGGCGGCGGCTTCCGCCATTTGTCTTGGTATTTCTCCGCTGGCGGTGCAGTATGGTCTTGGCGCTTTTGCTGGAGCTGGACGCCGGTTCGAGTTCAAGGGGAAATTCAAGGGCGCGGATGTATATGACGACTATGCCCACCATCCCGGAGAATTAAAGGTGCTGCTGGACGCGGTGGAAAACCTGGGCTATAACCGCACCATTCTGGTATTCCAGCCCCACACCTATTCCCGCACAAAGGCATTGTTCCATGAATTTGTGGAGCAGCTGCGCCGTCCCACGATCACCTATCTGGCAGAGATCTATGCCGCGCGGGAGAAGAACACCATCGGCATCAGCTCCGCAGACCTGAGCCGGGAGATCCCCAACAGTATGTTTTTTGACAACTTTGAAGCGCTGGAAAAAAGCCTGCGTTTTACGGCCGCGCCGGGAGACATCATCCTGACTGTTGGCGCAGGCAATGTCTACCAGATCGGCGACGATCTCGTGGCAGAGAAGAACTGAATTTTTCCTTTCCCGGAGGATTGCCCACAAAAACCGCTGCATTGGACAAATGCGGCGGTTTTTTTCTGATTCTCCAGTATACGACGGCCTTTTTGACCAAGGGCCGGTATAATGCGTGACAGTAAGGAATAAGGAGGGATCAGTTGTGGCAGTAAAGGGAAAACTGATCGATTGGACGAGGAACCTGTCTGTGGGACAGGCACTGCGAGTTGGCGCAGTTTTTGGGATACCTGCTGTATTTTGGCCTGGGGCTGTGCGGCGGATTTTCCTGCCTGTTTGGCAGCTGCGGGCCATTTGGCATCGCCATGGTCGCACAGGCAGGCGGCGGGTTGGCGGGCTTGTTCAGCCTGCTGGGCGCGAGCATCGGCTACATCGCCGTGGGCGGGATGCAGTGGGGAATACGCTATGTGGCAACCGCCACGCTGGTATATACCGCAGCCTTCGTTTTTCAAAGCCTGAAAGTGAGCCGGACAGGCTGGTTCATGCCGCTGGTGACCACCGCCATCACCGGGCTGACCAGCGCACTCAATGCCTTTGAGATGGCGAGAGACCTGTCCATGGTGGTAGTAACGGTCAGCGAGGTGGCATTGGCCGGAGGCTGTACTTATTTGTTCAAGCAGGCAATGGCGCAAACGGAGCGCAACACGGATGCGGCAGAATTCCGCCACGGCTTGGGGCTGGTGGTGCTGCTGGCAAGTATGCTGATGGCGTTTGTTCCCTTGACGGTGATGGGACAGATCTCCGTAGGGCGTTTTTTGGCGCTGGTGGCGCTGATGGCGATCTCCAGTCGTTCGGGGATGCTGGCCGGCGGGGCTGCGGGCATCGCGCTGGGCGCGGCAATGGATCTGTGCGGTGGGGTGGAGCCACGATATCTGGTTTGCTATGCTTTTGCGGGGCTGTTTGCCGCCGTGTACAGCAAGCGCGGCCGGTTTGTCTTTACGCTGGCGTTCCTTGTGTGCAGTGTCCTCAGTGCCTTGTGGGTCTGGCAGGGGGAGCTGCCGGGCAGCTTTTTGTTCGAGCTGTTTGCCGCCTGCGTGGTGTTTATGATATTGCCGGTAAAGGTACTGGAGGCCGCGCGGCTGCTTTCGCCCAGTACGGTGGGAAAAGGGGAGACCGGCCTGCGGGTCTATTCCGCCCGGCGGCTGCGCAGTATCGGGGAGGCGCTGGGCGATCTGCATGATACGATCCAGAGCAGCTTGGAGGAAAGCGCCCGGGATCAGGATGCGGCAAAGGTCTTTGACCGGGCGGCGGATACCGTTTGCGTCAAGTGCGAAAACAAAAGTTCCTGCTGGCACATGGAATATCTGGAAACGCTTGCGGTCATGAACGCAGTCGCCCCAATTATGCTGGAGCATGGACGGCTGAAAGAGGAGGATCTGCCGGAGCGCTTTGTGGAAAAATGCCCCTCCACCCAGCTGTTCCTCACGGCAATCAATGCGGAGCTGCGGGCGCAAATGCACCGGCGGCAGTTTCGTTCCCGGCTGGCAGAGCATAGGGCGGCGGCGTTTGGGCAGTATGCCGATATGGCGCGGCTGTTTCGGGATGCGGCGGCGGAACTGCGCGCCGGCGGCGGGGCGGAGCCTTTGGCGGAGCGGCGGCTGCAGCGGTATTTGCAGGGGCGGGATCTGGATTGCGAGGTGTCTGTGTTCCGGGACAGAAGCGGTAGACTGCGGGCAAGCATCGAGGGGGGACAGCTGTCCCAGCTGCTGAAAAGTCCGGATTATCTGGACAAGCTTTCCGCAGTGCTGGGCGTGCGCTTGTGCCAGCCAGATGCGGAACTGGTACAGCGAGAGGACCGTATGACCTTGCTGCAGGCAGAGCCGCTGACGGTTTCGGTCGGCATTGCGGCCATGAAGAAAAAGGGGGAAAATTGCAGTGGTGACCGGGGGACTTATTTCAAGACCAGTCAGGGGGAGCTTTGCGTCATTCTCTCGGACGGCATGGGAAGCGGAGAGGCCGCCGCGCGGGAAAGCGTGGCTACCGTGCGAATTCTGGAACGCTTTCTGAAAGCGGGGGTAGCGCCTGGCTCCGCTATGAAAGTGCTCAACTCGGTCATGCTGCTGAAAAACAGCGAGGAGTGGGGCTTTGCCACGGCTGATCTCCTGTGTGTGGATCTGTTTACCGGGGAAAGCTGCTTTTATAAATACGGCGCAGCGCCGTCCTATGTCCGCACGGGAAAGCTGATTCGCCGCATCAAAGGCAAAAGCCTTGCTGTAGGGCTGACCGGCGGCAGCGGCGCCATGCCAGATGTGCTGCGGATGCGCCTGCAGCCCGGCTCGGTTGCGCTGATCGTCAGTGATGGGATTTTGATACAGGATGACGACGCCTGGCTCCGGGAGTTGATGCGAAATTGGGACGGCACTGAGATCCGGGAACTGGCAAAGGAGGCTTTGCGCGGCGCGGTAAAGCAGTATGGCTGTGTGGATGATATGAC
>CAVBJJ010000034.1:5397-12878 GCA_963595735.1 bacterium | reverse complement strand
TGCGGTGCGCCTGGAAAAACGGGAGTGAAGGCAGCAAGGGGGACAAGCATTTGAAAACAGGAGGTAATGGGGAAATGGTAAAGGGAACACAGCGGCAGATGATTTTGGTGCGGTCACCGGATTCGGAGCTGTTTGAGACAGCGATTTTTGTGCTGCGGGATGAGGCCTTGCGGGACAATACCAAGGCAAAGGAGGAGGTGCTCCGTCAGGCGCGGCAGGCAGCGGAGCGGTATCTGCGGGAAAATGACAGGGAGGAGGCAGGCAGAAAGCGGGGATACCGCGCACCGCTTGCCGCGATCTGCGGCGGCTGTGTCACCGGCGTAGTGTGGCTGGCCGTGCATCTGTTGGGCTTGTCGGTGTAAGGCGGAAAGTGCAGGGGGGATAACATAATTCCCCCCCTGAAAAAATTTGCAGACAATGCAAATTCTTCTCTTTACATTTCTTTGCAGTTCTGCTATAATATCATTCGTAATTCAATTAAATGTGCGCTCGTAGCTCAGTTGGATAGAGTGTCAGACTCCGACTCTGAAGGTCGCTGGTTCGAATCCAGTCGGGCGTACCAAGATGTGTTGATGAAAGATGCAGCACGGAAAACGCCGCACGAAAGTGCGGCGTTTTCACATATTTCTGCTAACTTTCCAGCACAAAAAGTTCTGAAAAACGGATTTTCCCACTTTTCAATTTTTGGCAACGAGAGGCGACATCAAAAGATGCAGGAATGCATTTTCGGAAAGTTCGGGTGACTCGAACCACCAGGCTGATAAAAAAGAGAAAAATAGGGCATCAAGCCGTCATTTGCATCCCCATGGGGAAGCAAATGGCGGTTTTTTCGTTTTCCGGTGTTCTGCTTTGTTTGTCTTTCGTTTCTTGGTGGTATTGGTAATAGCTTCTTCGTAGCCTTTCAGGTATGCTTGCGTTGCAATCAAACGAAGGAGGTAGACAAATGGCAGAGACCAAGAACCTCTGTGCCCAGATCCCCATCGCCTTGCATGAGCGGGTCAGCGAAGAACGGGAACGACTGGGACAAACCACCAGCGAGTATATCACCAACCTCATCCAAAACTACTACAACATGATGGAACATCAGAAAGGCGGCAGTAACATGATGGAAAAAGGCAGAACCATGGCATTCCAGATCCCGGAGGAACTCTTCCAGCGCATCAAGCGTCACCTGGAGCGCGAGACGCTCCGTACCGGCAAAAAGCTCACCCAGCGGGACTTCGTACTGAACCTGATCACCGAAGCCCTGGACGAAGCGGATGCGGAGAGCGCCGCCGAGCAGGACGCCCCCGCACAGCCCTCTGTCGCGCCCTGTGTGACCGAGGAAGCCGCTCCTGCGGACACGGACACCCCCGATGAGGAAAGCACCGTGTAAGCCCGCACAAACGCCAAAACAAAAGAACACACTTTAGAAGAAAGCCGGTCATGGCATCCGAACAGCTCGGGTGCCATGACCGGCTTTTTGCATTTCACGCGAAAGGAGGAAACTCACCATGACCGGCGAGATGAAAAGTCGCTTCACAGACACAGAAATGCGGATCGCCAGGGAAACAGACCTGCCGAACCTGCTGACCCATCTGGGCTATGAGGTCAAACGCATCGGCAGGTACCACACCACGGCAGAAATGGACAGCCTGCGGATCAAAAACCGACGCACATGGTTCCGGTACTCGCAGAACACCGGCGGAGACGCCATTACCTTTTTGCAGCAGTTCTGCGGTAAGTCCTTTCCGGAAGCTGTGGAGTACCTGCTGGCCTTCCATGGAAGGGCCAGAGATTCCCCCAATAAAGCAGAACACTTTGTCAAGCAGGATGAACCGCTAAAGTCCTTTACACTGCCTCCTCGAAATGTGAACGACCGCAGGGTGTTTGCCTACCTGCGCAAGCGCGGCATCGTCCCGCAGGTGATCCGGCAATTTCTGAACAGCGGCCTGCTGTACGAGGATGCCGAGCATCACAATTGCGTTTTTGTGGGGAAGGATGCGAACGGACGAGCCAAGTATGCCGGACTGCGCGGAACCTACGACAGGAACGGCAAAGGCTTCCGTGGAGATGTGACCGGGAGCGACAAAAGTGTCGGCTTTTCCATCCCGTATCACCCGCAATCGGATCAGGTGCTGGTGTTTGAGGCTCCCATTGATCTTATGAGCTACCTCACACTCCACAGAGGACCTGTCAATGCCGTAGCGCTTTGTGGCCTTTATGATGGGGCACTCAGCGCCTATTTGAAAGGGCATCCGCAGATTCGGAGCATTGTCTTGTGTCTGGATGCCGACGCGCCCGGACGGGAGATGGTATCCAAGCTCAGAAAAAAGTATACCGAAAAAGGCTATGTCGTGTCTGTGCAGGAACCCTGCAGCGGAAAGGACTGGAACGAATTTCTGCAAAAAAGAAGATTCCAGGAAAGGGGGGCGATGACCAAGTAGACAACACAAAAACGCAATAGACCTATCCAATGAATTTAAGGAGGAATTTCGCACTTGAACAAAAATCATACCTTCTCCCGCCGCGTCCTGGCTATGATCCTGACGCTGGTACTGTGTATCAGCCTGGTTCCCAGCGCCTTTGCCGCCCAGCAGAACAGCTACCATGACCCCGCGGAACACTGGCAGCAGGCAGTTGGCCGCACCAATGAGCTGGACGCTAACAGTATTGTCACCCGCGAGACCTTCCAGTGCGGCGAATGCCGCAAAGCGACATCCTTTGCCGTGTTCCGTGTCCCTGAATATACCAGAGACGGCAAGACAGCGCTGAGCCGCAATGTGAAGTACTCGGATGGTACCATGGTGGACGGCGTCGGTAAGGGCTCCATGTTGGACGGCACCCCCGGCAAGGACGCCGATTATACCGGCTACCATTACACCAAAGCAGTCTGTGAAACCTGCGGCAGCATCAACACCAATATGGGAAAGAGCGAGTACGGCTACCTGAAGAATGTGTACTGGCTCTATGACTGTGCCGCAGAGTTTACCCAGAAGCTGAAAGAAACCGTGACCTATGAGTACGCGGACGATACCTACCACACCGTGACCACTAAGGGCGGCGACTACTGCTCCTTCTGCTATGGTACAAATCATACGGAAGTCAGCAAGCTGGAGCGCCACAGCATGGAAACCGAAGTCCTGCCCCAGCCCGCCAATGGCCGCTTTGCCACAGTCGAGAAATGCAGCCTGTGCGGCTATGCCAGCTATGACTATACGGCAGCCAAGGCAGTCATCGCAGATTATTACGGCGTGGTGGACGGCAAACCGCATACCATCACGATCAGCGACCTCTCGGAAGCCGGTGTCCGCACCGCTATCCGCTACGGAAATTCCGTAGATTCCTGCACTATGACTTCCGCGCCCAATTACACGGAGGAAGGGCAGTACACGGTTTATTACGAGATCACCTACACCTACAAAAATGTCAGCATGACGGAAAACGGCGTGGCGAATGTCTGGTTGCGCAATACCCAGGCCAGTGAGGATGGCAAATGCACCTGCGGCTACGGTGACCCCGATTGTGGCTGTCAGGATAAGAACTGCGGTGGTAACTGCTGCACGGACAAGGGCTGTGGCAAAGATCACCATTTCACCCTGTTGGACAAGGTGCAGGCAGGCTGCACCACCCTCGGCTATGACCGCTACCTCTGTACTTCCTGCGGCAAGATCGAAAAGCGCGACTATGTGGACTCTCTGGGTCACGCATGGCAGAGCATCGTCATCCGCGACGCCACCTGCGAGACAGATGGCAAGCTGCTGGAACTGTGCTCCCGCTGCGGCCAGATGAAGCAGACCGCCACGCCCAAGGGCGAACACAAGTACAGAGCCTACACCATCGCCGCTACCTGCACCAGTCCTGGCTATACCGTTCGTGAGTGCACTGTCTGCGGTGACCGTCATATTGAGGACATCACTTCCGCTCTGCCCCATAACTACGAATCCCATGTGATCGCCGCGACCTGCGAGGGCGGCGGTAAGACCATCCACCGCTGCGACGGCTGCGGCAGCAGCTTCGTGACGGATTACACGGATGCGCTCGGCCATAGCTGGGACAAGGGCACCCTTGTCACCAATGCTACCTGCACCGGCGAGGGCGTCATGGAATACCGCTGCACCCGTTGCGGCTATCACCGCATTGAGGGCAGCGATGCTGCCGGTCATGTTCCCGGTGAACCTGCCGCCTGCACGGAACCCCAGCTTTGCACCAAGTGCGGCGCTGTGCTGAAAAACGCACTCGGCCACGACTACAAGAACGAAGTGACGGCTCCCACCTGTACGGAGATGGGTTACACCACCAACACCTGTACCCGCTGCGGCGACAGCAATAAGAGCGACTATACCGAGCCTACCGGCCACAAGCCCGGCGACTGGGTCATCGACAAGGAGCCGACCACGGATTCCGAGGGCAGTAAGCATAAGGAATGCGAAAACTGCGGCGAAACGCTGGAAACCGCTGAGATCGACAAGATCTACAACAGCGGCAGCACGGACAGCAAGGGTGAGGCCATCGTGGGCGGTTACCTGGTGACCGTCACCGAGACCGAAACCAAGGCGCCTGTTGCAAATGTCGCCGTAGCGCTCCATAAGGATAACAGCATCTCCATCCGCCTGCCGGGCAGCCGCCTGCTGGACTATGCGGATCAGACCACCGTTACCGTGCAGCTTGTCAAGGATAAGTCTGCAGTGCCGGATATGCGCGTTGCCGTCACGGATAAGAATGACAATTACGCCGCAGATAAAACCAACAAGGCTGGTCAGATCACCGTGCCCACCGGCAGCGGTATGACCAACGAGGACGGCAAGATCACCGGCGGCTATGAGGATGCGGATGGTGACCGCTGGACGCTGACTGTCAAGGTCATCCGCACGGACACCAAGCGCCCCATTTCCGGCTCCGAGGTTTCTATCGGAAAAACCGGCAATATCGCCGTCATCCTGCCGGATGGTGTGGATATGGATAAGAACCATCGCATTACCGTCATCGTTACCGACCACAAGAAGAATCCGCAGGAGAATATGTCCATCACCGTCAAGGGCGATCTGAACCAGACGGAAAAGGGGAAAACGGATAAGAACGGGGAACTGACTGTCCCCGAAGTGGAGAAAACCGAACGCCACGGAGCGTACATTGTGGGCTATACGGACGGCACTTTCGGACCCAGCCGCAATATGACCCGCGCAGAGGCCGCAGCTATCTTTGCCCGACTGCTTGCCGAGAAAAATGGGGACACCATCTCTACCGCGGCAAACACCAAGTTTACGGATATTCCCGCCCACGCCTGGTACTCCGGCTATGTCAAGTACCTGAACAATAACGGCGTCGCTTACGGAAAAGGCAAGACGATCTTTGCGCCGGATGACGCCATTACCCGCGCGGAATTTACCACCCTGGCTGTCCGTTTCTTCAATGTGTATGGAGACGGCTCCCAGGAACTGATGGAGCAGTTCCGCGGCTTTAACGATATTTCTTCCGGCTATTGGGCCGCTGAGTACATCAAGGCGGCGGCCAAACATGGCTGGATCAACGGTTACGGGGACGGCTCCTTCCGTGCCGAGGATGAGATCAACCGCGCTGAGGTGGTCACCATCGTCAACCGCCTGCTGGGGCACGAAGCGGATGAGAGTTACATCGCGGACAACCTCCGCAAACTGAACACCTTCTCCGACATGAACCAGCGCCATTGGGCCTATTACGCAGTCATGGAAGCTGCCAATGCCCATACTGCGGTTCTTAACGACAGCGAAAGCTGGAGCAAGTAAGCTGCCTGCCGCCCTCCACATGTCAGGAGGGCGGCTTCCTCTTATCAACCATCTACATTATGTAAGAAAAAAGGAGACTGAACTATGCTGAAGATCACTGCCATTGGAAACCTGACCAACGATGTTACCCTGAAAACGAACGAGGCCACCGGCAAGCCCTACGCCATCCTGCGTATCGCCTCGGACCGCCGCTACAGAGATAAGGACGGCAACAAACTCACCGATTTTATCTCCGTCAAGGTGCGCGGTCCTCTGGCCGAGCGCTGTGCGGAGTTTGCCTGGAAGGGCTGCAAGCTGGCGGCTTCCGGTGATTTTGAAACCATCACCTTTGAGGAGGAGCCGGAGCGTCAGCCCGGGTTCCTGATCAAAGCCAGCGAGGTGGAATTCCTCTCGCCCCGCAAGGTGGAGGAATTCGCGCAGGAAATGGAAGATGCGTCCGCCTGCGAGGCTGTCGCCTGATGAAAAACACCGGGATCACCTATACCAACACAGAATGCAGCCCTGTGATCCTTCCGGAGATGGCCGAGCTGCTCCCGCCTCTGAGCGCGGAGCAGCTGGACGCTCTGGAAACGGATCTGGTCAAGAACGGCTGCTACTCTCCCATCATCGCCAATGAGGATATGGTCATCATTGACGGACACAACCGTCAGGCTCTGTGCGAGAAGCACGGCCTGCCCTATACGATGGCTGTTTTCTCGTTTGAAGATCTGCTGGAGGCTAAGCAGTGGGCGCTGGACACCCAGAAGGGCCGCCGCAATCTGGAAAAGTGGGAACTGGGCAAGATCGCCCTTAAGCTGAAGCCGGAGATCGAGGCCAAGGCCAAAGCCAATATGGCAGCCGGTGGCGGAGATCAGAAAAGTGAAGATGCAAAATCGGGTTCGGCAACATTGCCAAACCCGATTTCTGCTGTGGATACCCGCAAGGAATTGGCCGAAGCAGTCGGCCTGGGCGAACGCACCATGGGCAAGGTCATGCAGATCGATGAAAATGCCCCGAACGCTATCAAGGAAGCGCTGGATAAGAAGGAACTGTCCATCAACAAGGGATATGACCTGACCCGGCAGCTTCAGGAGGTGCCGGAGGATCAGCGGGAACAGACTGCTGCAGAACTGCTGGAGTATGAAAAGGCGAAAAAGGATCTCAAACAGCAAAATGCAGAGATCGACCGCAAGGGCAAAGTTGCAAACACTTTCTGCAAGGCGTATGAGAAAGCAATCCTGCTGACAGCCACCGAAGAAGATGTCCGCTGCTGGACGGAAGGGACTCGTATGACACCGGAAGAACTGCAGGACACCGTAAAGGAATCCCGCGAGATCGCCCAGGTATTTGCCGCCATTGCCGATATCATCGAGCAGAAGATCCTGCCTTCGGACTGGCGGAATGCTGAGCCTGCAGAGGATGTTCCCTGTGAGGTGGCATCATGAAACTTCCTTCGTCACCCGGCCTCCCGCCTGAAGCGCAGCGTGAGATCCTGAATCAGCTGTCTGTTGAGATGCGGATCAGTTCTCAGGAAATCGCGGCAATTCTGAAAAAACACGGTGTCTGCGGCGACATTGATGCCTTGCAGGACACCTACCGGAAACGATTGGGACAGCGGCTCATGGCGACCATCCGGGATGAGAGCGGAAAGCGCGAGGTGCTGGCCACCAGCGGCGGCGAGTATGTCATTGTGGGCTGCTGCAATGATCCCCAGAAGCTGAAAGCCATTCGACACCGCATCCAGGCGCAGATGAACGG
>CAVBJJ010000034.1:0-5387 GCA_963595735.1 bacterium | reverse complement strand
GTCTGGATGTGTCTGCCGGAAAAGTGCAGAAGCGCGTCCGTTTTCTGGATCGTTTTGCATTTCAGGTGAGAAAGGAGCAATCAGATGGGGCTGCGTGACTGGCTTCAAAAGAGAAATCAGCGGTATCAGCCCGCAGATGCGCTGCAGGTACTGCGCATAGAACGGGATGAACTGCACAGAAGCTGCCAACAGCTGGAGGGGCGTTATGAAGATGCCGTTACAGAGGCTTCCATGGAACGGCAGCTCAGAAAGGAAGCACGGCGGCAGGCCGAGTGCCTGTCTGTGCTGTTTCGGACATTCTGTACACAGCCACTTACCGCAGAACAGTTATACGACTGCGCGGCCCCTTGCCTGGACCCGGATGGCTTCCGGTTATATGCCGCCGCCTGCCATGTAACCGGCATTAGCATTCATGACGCGTTCCACTATGAGGAAAACCGTGGGATGTTTGAGAATATGGGTTTTGCGGAGAGAATGCGGTATCTGGAAGCGGCGTACTTTGGCGCACTGCGCTGGGAGATCGTCCCCGGAACGACTTATGAACGGGCGGTTCTTGGCAAGGTGGATACTGCCGCACCGGAATACAAAGCGTATCGAGAGAAAATCTGCACGAATGCGCTGGCGCGCATGGGACTTCAGGACCTTCTGAAAACACCGGAAAAAGCAAGAAAAGAGGTGGAACATGAGCGATAACATGACAGAGATCAACAAGGACACCTTCTGGAAACTGATTCAGGAGGCGAAAAGCGCCTGCGGTCAGGATATAGACGCCATGACAGAGTATCTCAAAGACAGTTTGGTATCTATGGGGCCGGAACAGGCGCAGAACTTCCATGATATCATCCATGCCTATGAGGACCTTGCGGATAAGTTTGGCTTGTGGGATGCTGCCGGGATCGTGAAGGAGTGCGGCTGCAGTGATGATGGTTTTATCGACTTCCGTGCCTGGCTCATTGCCCAGGGCAAGAAGATCTACTTCACCGCACTGGCAGACCCGGACACGCTGGCCACTGTCGAGACTTATGGTGACTGCTGCTTTGAGGAACTAAGCTATGTAGGCGATTATGTCTATGAGCAGCTCACCGGCAAAAGCGCCTATGACCATACCGACTGGAAAAAATATGAATCCCTTCTGGCAGAACTGGAACAGGATATCGTCTACAAAGGCGGCATCGAATTCCCCAGAGAGGGGGCAGCACTGAAGAAGTACCTGCCACGACTCTGCGCAGCACATCCAAAGTGGGATGGTAAAACACGCTGGAATCTCCAGCAAAAAGAGATCCGGGATCTTATCCAAGCCGGAAAAGAGTATGACCGAGCCAATGAGCCAAAAAAGAAATACCGCAGCCACGGAGGTGATGCCAGATGAGCGAAACCATCATCCTCGGTGTGGATCACGGCTACGCGGCTATGAAAACACCGCATTTCTCGTTTCCTTCCGGTCTGGTTGTTTATGAACACGAGCCGTACACGCTGAAGAATGTGTTGGAATACGGCGGAAAATTCTATGTGGTGGGCAGCGGACGCCAGCCCCTGCAAAAGGATAAGACGCAGGCGGAGGATTACTATCTTCTCACACTGGCGGCCATCGCCAAAGAATTGGCATACCGCAATGCGGGAACGGTGGCAGACATCCACTTGGCTGCCGGGCTTCCCCTTACCAGCTTTGGCAGGGACAAAAAAGCGTTCCGGGACTACCTGTACCGGGATGGCAAACCGGTGTCTTACCGTTTTGAGGGGCAGGATCATACCATCACCGTCTCCAAGGTGTCGCTATATCCCCAGGGCTACGCCGCCGTACTGACGCAGGGCAGCCTGCTGGACGAGCCGTCCGTTATTGTAGCGGATATCGGTGGCTGGACCGTGGATCTCATGCGACTGGATAACCGTATTCCCAATGCCGCCACCTGCCGCAGTCTGGAACTCGGCATGATACGCTGTCTGGATGAGATCAGTGAACAGATCCGCCGCAACCTTGGCCTGTCCATGACGGCAGCGCAGATCGAGAGCGTCCTGCGCTCCGACACCAGCCATGTGAACGAGGATGCCAAAAAGATCATTCACCAAGAGGCGGAGCGCTACACCAAGCGCCTGCTCGCTGCCATTGCAGAGAGTGGTTTGGATGTTCGGGCCATGCCTGCTGTTTTTCTCGGCGGCGGTGCGGCGCTGCTCAAGCGCCATGTTTCCGCTGCGGATGGTCTGTGCCGACCCGTCATTCTGGATGATGTATCCATGAACGCCAAAGGATATGAGCGACTGACAGAACAGCTGGTCAAAAAGCATGGGCAGTAACAAAAAGCGGCTGAATCTGTCCTTTTCCATGACTTCACCCATCCAGCGTCAGGCGTGGAAAAAACTGATGGACATCCCTGCCGGGCAGCGCTCCGCCGCTGTGTGCCGCATGATCTGCGAACACAAAAACCAGCAGGAACTGCTGGACGCTGTGCGGCAGACTATCCGCCGGGAATTACAGGACAGCCGAATCAAAATCACAGAAGCAGCGCCGCAGGCTGAGGATGTCAACGATGATGTCCTCGGCTTTCTTGCGTCGCTGCAGGAGGAAGGAGATGATACAGCCTGATCCGATACTTTGATATGTTCGCAGGCATTGGCGGCTTCCGCTCCGGGCTGACCCGTGCGGGCGGTTTCCAGTGTGTGGGACACTGCGAGATCGACAAGTACGCCAATGCCAGCTATACGGCCATTTATGAGCCGGGAAAGGAGGAACGATATTATCCAGACGCAACTAAAATCGACCCAGCAGACCTGCCGGACTTCAACCTGCTCTGCGGAGGTTTCCCCTGCCAGGCATTTTCTAACGCTGGCCGCAGACGGGGCTTTGCCGACGCCCGAGGCACTCTCTTCTTTGAGATTGCCAGACTGGCTCAAGCCAAACGACCTGCGTATCTGCTGCTTGAAAATGTTCCCGGACTTTTATCGCATGACAAAGGCAAAACCTTTTCGGTCATCCTCTCCGCATTGGATGACCTGGGGTATCATGTCGAATGGACTGTGCTTAACAGCAAATGTTTTGGAGTCCCCCAATCCAGGCGAAGGCTGTTCCTTATCGGATATCTTGATCCCCGATGCGCCGGGAAAATACTACCTGTCTTCGGCGCAGGTGGAAAAGCTCTTGTACAAGTCCTCCACGGCCCGCAAGGCTCCCGTATCTACGACATAAACGGCGTAGCCTGCACCCAAACTGCCGGTGCGGGCGGTATGGGCGGCAAGACAGGATTATATGTGATTCCGCCAGAAGAACCGTTTGTGGATCTGTGCAGCGGGCATCCGAAGCAAACAGATACCGCCCGCTGTCTCACCGCCCGATATGGACAGACGACTCTCTCCAACCGCAAAGGAGAGCGTTCCGGCGTCCTGCTCATTAAGGAAGCGACCAGGAAAGGCTATAAGGAAGCCCATCCCGGCGATACGGTGGACTTGGGCTATGCGGGCAGCAACACCCGCCGTGGGCGTGTGGGTCACGATATTGCCCATACATTGGAAACCAGCTGCATCCAGGGCATTGTGGAAAACGGCGGACGCATCCGCCGCCTCATGCCGCGGGAATGCCTGCGGCTCCAGGGCTTTGCAGAGTGGCAGATCGACCGCATTCTCGAGATCCAGTCGGATACGCAAGCCTATAAGCAGGCAGGCAACAGCGTCACTGTTCAGGTCATTGAAGCCATTGCACGGCGCATCCGGGCTGTGGATGAGGAACTGAAAGCCGGGGCTGCCGCATGATCGGGATGAAGGATCAGTGCTTCGGTGTCGAGGTGGAGATGACCGGGATCACCCGCAGGCAGGCGGCGCAGGCATTGGCGAACTACTTCGGCACGACACCCCGCCAAACAGGCGGTTACTACGATAAATGGAGTGTCAAAGACCCCAGCGGTAAGGACTGGACGGTGATGTATGACGGCAGCATTCGTACTGAGATGAAATCTGAAAACGGGTATACCGCAGTTAATGATATTGAATACAGTGTGGAAATGGTGACTCCCAAACTCACCTATGAGGAACTGTCCAAACTACAGGAATGTGTCCGACAGCTCCGCTACGCCGGGGCGAAAGTCAACAAGACCTGCGGCATCCATGTTCATGTGGATGCCGCTAACCATAATCGCCAGAGCCTGAAGAACCTTCTGAGCATTATGTACTCCAAAGAGGATATTCTCTTTAAAGCGCTGCAGGTAAACGAAAACCGTGTGCAGCAGTATTGCCAGAAGGTACGGGAACCTATGCTGCAAGAAGCGCGAAAACTCTCCTCGGACGAAACGAAAAATCTTACCGCACTGGAGAGCATCTGGTATGAGGGGAATGTGGAGAACCGTGAGCATTATAACTGGACGCGCTATTATGCCCTGAATCTGCACTCTGTGTTTTACCGAGGCACGATCGAATGGCGCTGCTTCAATTCCACTCTCCATGCGGGTAAAGTAGCTGCTTATGTGAATCTATGCCTTGCCATGTCCGCCCAGGCCATCGCCCAGCGCAGCACCGTCATGCGGAAAACCCAGAGTGACAACGAGCTATTCACTTTCCGGGTCTGGCTGGTGCGGCTGGGACTCAACGGAAATGAATTCAAAAATACTCGGAATCATCTGCTGGCCAATCTGGACGGTGACCGGGCGTGGAGATACGACAAGGACAGTTACGAAGTCAATCAGAAGAAGAAAAAATCCAGAGGAATGGAGAGGTGAAGCCTTTGAAGATACAGATCGAGGAAACCGTCTATGAGGGTACAGCCACAGAGATCATGGACCGTCTGCGGGACCAGACCTTTGATCCCTCAGAGTTTCCGGACATCGAAAGCTACATCTGGTTTTTGCGGAGCAATGTCATTCGCACCACAGGGATGGATTGCCCCTTGCCGGAGGGCAATGTGGAAACCCAGGCACAGGCCATGCTCCGGCATTTGGGGAAAATCGGCGCGCTGCGGCTGCTGGAGGAATGAGATGGAGGAAACTCTGTACTTTGCCTATGGCAGCAATATCAATTTTGAGCAGATGGAGCAGCGCTGCCCGGATGCACGGATCGTGGGACCGGTGATACTGGAGGGCTACGAACTGCAGTTCCGGGGGCATGGCTTTGCCACTATTGCCCCGAAAGAAAACAGTTCTGTCCATGGCCTCTTGTGGAAACTCACGCCTGCGTGTGAGCAGGTACTGGACCGCTACGAGGGCTATCCCCGCCACTACACCAAGGAACCGGTTGAAGTACAGATGGCAGATGGTACGAAGGTTCCTGTTATGGCGTATGTTATGGCGGAACCGATGTGCCGTCAGCCCGCACTGCCGTCTCCCTATTACTACCGGGCTATCCAAAAAGGCTTTGAGGCCAACAGCCTGCCGGTAGAATCGCTGGAGAAAGCATGGAACCGGACCATC
>CAVBJJ010000033.1:12270-20798 GCA_963595735.1 bacterium | reverse complement strand
CGCTTGTACTCAGTATACCACCGCCTGCCGTGGGATGCAAGCCTTTTTTGCGTCAAGCCGGAAAAAGCGCCGGACGCGCATGTGTCTCAGACCCGTTTTTTCTTCTTTCCTGGGCGTTCCTCCACCGGAAAATGACTGCGCCGCTTTCGCCATCGTCGCAGCGCCACATTCCAGGCGTTTCCCATAATGACCACCGTTCCGCATACATATAACCACAGCATCAGCATGACGATACTGGCCAAAGAGCCATAGATCAGCGGATACCGAGAAAAAAAGCCGATGAAACCGGACATGGCCACGCACACGATCACAATGACCGTGGTGGCGATCACCGCGCCGGAAAACACATTGCCGTCAAAGCCCTTTGGTGTCAGCACCCGGTAAAGGCTGAACACGATCATCAGCACCAGACCATACAGCAGCACAAAACGCAGCCAGCTCCAGGCCGATGTGGCGTGTACCACACCCTGGTACCGATCCACCAATTGCAAAAACCAGTTTCCCGTCAGCAAAACCACAACACTGAAGTAGATCACAAACAAAAACACCGTGCCAAACAGGAAGCTGACCAGAATATACACCGCGCCGCGAAACCGGGCGCCGCCCTGAATATCCGACATGATCGTATGGATACAGCGAAACACACCGGAGCCGCACCATAGCATGGTAAACACCGCCACCGCGATCATCGTGGAGTTGGCGTTTGTGCCCACATATTGCAAAAACTGCGCCAGTGCCTCCGCTGTGCTCTGGGGAAAAATATTCTCCAGGCCCCGCACTACGATCGTCGGGTCCGGCAGATTCCGCGCCAGCAGCGCATACAGGCAAATCAAGGTTGGAAAAATAGAAAACACCATATAATGGGAAAGCGCCGCGGCATAGCGGTTGACACGGTTCTTCATATAAATATAGTACAGCTCCCGCGTCATGAAACGAACGCGCTCTTTCATCTATGGCTTTCCTCCTTTCCTCTGCCTTTTCGGTGTGCAGGTCTAGTGTTTCCTGTGCATGGAAAAATATCCCCCCTCGGGCATACCAAGGGAGGATATTCCGTTTTGCTGCTATGTATGCTTATCGGGAATTGAAGATCTTGAAGATATCCTCCAGGGGATCTCCTTCCTCCTCGCTCTTGGCGGGAGCCGCCGTGTCCGCCTTGGCTGCGGCGCTGGTGAACAGACCCGCTTTCGGCTCGGAGACGGCCTCTCCGCGCAGGGCAGCACCGGCGGCGCCGGCCTTCTGCACAGGACCCTCGTCGAAGCCGGTGGCGATCACGGTAACACGGATCTCATCGTCCATGGTATCGTCGAAGGTGGCACCGAAGATGATGTTGGCATCGGGGTGGGCGGAAGCCTGCACCAGGTTTGCCGCGGCCTCGATGTCCTCCAGGCCCATATCATTGGAGCCGGTGATGTTGATCAGCACACCGCGTGCGCCGTCGATGGAGGTCTCCATCAGAGGACTTGCAACTGCGGCGCGGGCAGCATCCTCTGCCTTGCCCTTACCGGCTGCGTGGCCAACGCCCATATGTGCCAGACCGGCATCCTTCATGATCGTTGTCACATCGGCGAAGTCCAGGTTAATGAAGCCGGTGTTCTTGATCAGGTCGGAAATACTGGTCACTGCCTGATGCAGCACATCGTCCGCGATCTCAAAAGCGTTTTTGAAGGTGACCTTCTGATCGGTGGCATATTTCAGACGATCGTTGGGGATGATCAGGAGGCTATCCACCTTGCCCAGCAGATCGGAGATACCGGCCTCTGCCTGCATCATGCGGCGCTTACCCTCGAAGCCGAAAGGCTTGGTGACAACACCGACGGTGAGAATGCCGCTTTCACGGGCGATATCCGCAATGGTGGGTGCAGCGCCGGTACCGGTGCCGCCGCCCATGCCGGCGGTGATGAAAACCATGTCCGCATCCTCAAAGCTCTTGGCGATGTTGTTGCGGCTTTCCTCTGCGGAGCGCTTGCCCACATCGGGATCGGAACCGGCGCCCTGACCGTGGGTCAGCTTTTCGCCGATTTGGATCTTCTGGGTCGCGCTGGACACAGCCAGAGCCTGCTTATCGGTATTCACGGCGATGAACTCCACACCCTTGGTGCCTGCATCGACCATTCTGTTGACCACATTATTTCCAGCTCCACCAACGCCAACAACTTTGATGGTTACAACATTTTCCGGACCAGTTTCAAGAGAAAAGGACATATACTCTGCCTCCCAATTGTATTTTTAGCGGCGGACTCCAAAGTTCCGACGCTTCGTCATTGTAGATAATTCACTTTATTTTATAACATTTTTCTTCCGCGGTCAATATGAGAAAGCAAAAAATATTCCCGGAAAAAAGTCGCTTTTCCTGTTTTTTTCATCGACATTGTCAATCATAGCGAAAATGCACTTTGTTATCGGTGGTCAAATCAAAGGTTCCGGTCTCGCTTTCCGATAGCTGTTCCGCCGCCGCCTGGAGCATATCCAGCTTATAGGAGACATTGTCCCCGTCTCCAAAACGCACCTGAAAACGCCCCATGTAGTCAAAAACCGGGTTTGCCAGATTGGAGACATCCAGCTCCGTAACCTGCTCCGCCATGCCATGAAGCTCGATCCCCGTCAGCACGCCGCGCAGCACCTCCAGCTTCTGCTCCGCTTCCAGCCGCTGCCGTTCCTCCTGCTTTTTCAGTGCAGCCAGCTCTTTTTCGCTCATCTTTTCCTTGGCTTTCTTTTCCTCCTTGCTGTCTTCCTTGCGGTCGCCGGTCAGCTCCTTTCCCACCTTGGCGACCTCCAGAGAAACGCCCTTGATTCGGATATATCCGGTGGTCTGTTCCGCCTCGCCCAACACCTTACAGTTCTGGTTGATTAGATAATCTGTATCTCCAATCTGGATAATCGCAATCGCATAACTCTCTCTTATGTTGATTTGTAGGGTGTTTGGCAAAATACGACTCAGGGAAACGCCCTCCACATAGGGCAGCGCATCCTGCAGGCGCTTTTCCACCGCAAAGCGGTTGACAAAGAACATATTCTGCCCGCTTTTCAGCTCAGATATCTCCAGAATCTCCTCCTGGGTGTACAGCCTGTTCCCCTCCACCGTGATATTGGTCGCGCGGAAGAACACACACATACTCAAAAACAGCGCACCGCAAATCAGCAGAAACGCGATAGGTAGATACAGCACGCTTCCCGGGCGCCACGCTCTTGTTTTTTTCTTTCGTCCTGCCATAATTCACCTCTCGGGGCATTCGATCATTCAGCGTGTCAAAAAAAGTCTGAGACTTTTTTTGACACTTATCCGCCGCGTATTTTGGCTCGGCCAAAATACTGCGGGAAAGCCCAGTGGGGCTTTCCACGGCGGGTTTATCTGATTGAGACGGGCCTTGCCCCCCTCAAACTCCCCCACTGTTGCGGAGGCTTCTGCCGGCTGCCTGTTTTTTGACAGCCTCGATCATTGCGTGATAGCTTACATTATATAATAGGACTGTCAAAATTGCAATCCTCCATCCCGGCGCTTTGCAGCGCCGCGCCCAGGCTGCGCAGCTGCCCGGCCAGGTCGGTGTAGCCTCTCCGGATATGTCCCGTGTCCCGGATGCAGCTTTCTCCCTCCGCTGCCAGCGCGGCCAGCACCAGCGCTGCCGCGCCTCGGAGATCGGTGCTTTCGGTTTCCGCACCGTGCAGCGCTGTGCCCTGCACCCAGGCTTCCCGCCCGGAAGTATGTATGACTGCGCCCATTTTCTCCAGCTGCGGCACATGGCGATAGCGGTTTTCAAACACCGTATCCCGAAAATATCCGTTTCCGGTCCCAACGGCGCACAGGGACATGAACAGGGGCAGGGCATCCGTGGGGAAGCCGGGAAAGGGGCGCGCTATGATCTCCACATCGCCGCGCAATCTGCTTGGCCCCTGCAGACGCAACCCTTCCGCTGTTTGGGAAAGGCGGCAGCCCATGTCCTCCAGACAACGGAGCATTCCGCCCTGATCCGGCAGGCATAGTCCCCGAACCGTTACATCTCCGCCGGTGATCGCCCCGGCACACAGCAGGGTCGCGCCTGCGATGCGGTCGGGCATGATGGAGTGCCGCGCCTGCGCCGCTCCTCTGCCGCCGCGAACGGTGATGACCGGTGTTCCCGCCCCGGAAACAGCGAAGCCCCCGGCTTGCAAAAAGCGCTGCAGATCCACGATCTCCGGCTCTCTGGCCGCGCCGCGAATGACGGTTTCCCCCACCGCGCCGCAAGCCGCCAGCATGGCGTTTTCCGTTGCACCGACGCTGCTGACCGGAAACACGATCTCCCCACCGCGCAGGCGGCTGCATCGGCAGCGTATGGCAGTTTCGGTCTGCTCCGTCTCTGCCCCCAGGCAGCGAAAGGCATACAAATGCAAATCGATCGGCCGCCGCCCCAAGGTACAACCGCCGGGCATACACATTTCCGCCTGCCCAAATCGCGCCAGCATGGAGCCTAAAAAGCAGACCGAGGCGCGCATGGCGCCGGACAGCGCCAGCGGGATGGGCGCAAACGCCGCCTGCTTTGCCCACACGCGCACAAGCGTTCCCGCCTGCTCGGTCTCGCAGCCCAGATGCACCAGAATTTTCCGAGCGCTGTCCAGATCGCCCAGCGCGGGACAATTTTCCAGCACCGACTCCCCCGGAACCAGAAGACTGGCCGCAAGAATCGGAAGCATGGCGTTTTTTGCCCCCTGCACCGTCAGACTGCCTGCCAGCGGCCGGCGGCCTTGGATTCGCCATATGGTCATATTTGCTCGCCTCCAAAGGAAATTTTGTTTCATCCTATGCAGAAGCGGCAAACTGTGTCATAATTCCATCCCCGCGTCTGCCAGAGGGCGAACGCGGGGATGGTAGAAATTATAGAATACAGCGTATCGATTTAGCGATTTGTCAGTTCCAGAACCAGGTCGGCAATACGCTCCGTAGCATCCGGTATCCGCAGCCCCAGCATCGCCCGGGACATTTCCGCCAGCTGGCGGCTGTCGCCCAGCAGTTCGGACATCATACCCAGCATACTGTCGGCATTAAATTCGCCCTCCAGCAGCACCTTGGCTGCACCGGCAGTCTCCAGCACACGGGCGTTTTTCTCCTGATGGTTGTTGGTCACATTGGGCGAGGGCACCAGAATTGCCGGCTTGCCCAGCTCCGCCAGTTCACTGAGGGTGGAAGCGCCGCTGCGACACATGACCAAATCCGCCGCCGCCATAACCTTGGGCATATCATAGATATAGCTGCGCACATCCAATCCCTTCTCGCCGCAGTCGCGCAGTCCCTTTTCCGCCAGCGCCTGCTGCATTTTTTCAAAATAGCGGCTTCCGGCAGAGTGAATCAGGGAAAAGAAGGGCTTCCGGTAGGCGCGCTCGATGACACTGAGCATGATCTGGTTCATATGCGCCGCGCCCAGACTGCCCCAAACGGAGACCACCAGCGGTTTTTCCGGATCCAGCCCCAGCTCCTGCTTGGCCAGCTGCTTGTCGTAGCGGCGGAAATCCCGGCGCACCGGTGTTCCGGTCACGACCACGCGCTCCGGCTTTTTGTAGTACTGTCTGCTCTCCTCAAAGCCGACCATAATGCGGTCTACCACGCCGGAGAGCATTTTGGTGGTCAGGCCGGGGACGGCGTTGGATTCGTGCAGCGCCGTGGGAATGCCCATGGCCGCCGCCGCGCGCAGCACAGGATAGCATACATAGCCGCCTGTACCCACAGCCACATCCGGCTGGAAGTGCCGGAGAATCGCCTTGGCTTCCCGCTGGGAGGTGCGGATGTTTTTCAGCGTACCCAGATTGTGTTTCATGTCCCGCATGGAAAAGCCCCGATGGAGATTGGTAATGGTCACCGTTTCCAGCGGATAGCCCTCCCGGGGCACCAGCTCCGTTTCCATATGGCCCTTTGCGCCCACAAACAGGATTTCACAGTCCGGGATCAGTTCGCGCAGTCTGCCCGCCACGCCGATGGCGGGGTTGATGTGTCCGGCGGTACCGCCGCAGGTAAAAAGGATCTTCATAACAAGCACTTCCTTGATAGGTACTCAAATTTTTCTGGTGGGAATGTCCCGGGATATGCTCAGCACCAGCCCCATTTCCATCAGCTGGATGACAAGCGCCGTGCCGCCATAGCTGAAAAACGGAAGGGAGATACCGGTGCAGGGGATCAGGTTCGTACACACGGCAACATTCAAAAACACCTGTAAGGACAGCAGGGTCATAATGCCCACACAGACCAAAAAGCGGAACCGATCCTGGCAGTGAAACGCCAGCCAGAAGCCCCGCAGGATCAACATGGCAAACAAGGCCAGAATCAGCATTGCGCCGATAAAGCCCAACTCCTCGCAGATCACGGCGAAGATGAAGTCATTGTGCTCTTCCGGCAGGTAGAGGTATTTCTGTCTGCCCTGTCCCAGCCCCAAACCGGAAAAGCCGCCGCTGCCCACAGAAATCAGGGATTGGGCGATCTGGTAGCCATCGCCGGTACGGACATCTTCATCAAAGGGATGCAGCCAGGTTGCCATGCGGTTTCCAGCGTAGCCCTTTGTCATAATATAAATCAAGCCCACTGCAAGCACAAGCAGGAACAGGAACACAAACCATTTCTTCCTCGCGCCGCCAATATACATCAGCAGAATTCCCACGGAAAAGATGATGATGGTCGCGCTCAGGTGCGGCTCCAAAAACAGCAGGCCGGCAACCACGACCAGAATAACCACAAAGGGCAAAAAGCCATAGCGAAACTGGCGCATTTTGTCCTTGAGCTTTGCGATCATGGCAGAAAAGTAAATGACAATGGCAATTTTCATGATTTCCGACGGCTGGAAAGTGGTAAAGCCCAGACTGATCCAGCGCTTTGCACCACCGGAACGCACACCAATAAAGGGAACCGCCGCCAACAGCAGAATGGAGCCGACCAGCAGCAGTCGACTGTGCTTTCGGAAAAACTCAACCTGGATTCGCGAGATCCCATACATTGCCGCCAACCCCAGCACCGCAAAAATCAGCTGCCGGGTAAAGTAATAGGTCGCCACACCGTTGGTCTCGTTTGTGGGGTCGTAATATGCTCTGGCAAAGCTGGCCGAGAGGATCATCACCACGCCGATCACCAGCAGCAGCAGCACCAACATGGCAAAAGGCATATCGAATTGTCCGCGTCCGCCGTATACCAGCTTTCGATTCTCCAACCGGTATACCTGCGGTCTGGAATAGTCCATGGGAATCCTCCTTCCCCCAAAACCGTTGCGATAAAGTTCGAAATATCCGAATTATTGATAGCGATTCATCACGCCCAGGAAGCTGACGATGGCGCAGACGGTGGAAATGGCCGTAAAGAGCACGAACAACTCCTTTTCGCTCCATTTCTTTCCGCTCCAGCCACCCATTTCCAGGTGATGATGGAACGGCGCCATTTTGAAAAAGCGCTTACCGTGGGTGGCCTTGAAATACGCCACCTGAATGATATCCGAAACGGTCTCGATGATAAACAGCAGACCCAGCGGGATCAGAATCAGGGGCATATCCATAATAAAGGCCATGGCGCACACCGCGCCGCCCAGGAACAGGGAGCCGGTATCGCCCATAAAGCACTGCGCCGGATTGAAGTTATAGACCAGGAAGCCCAGCAGACCACCGGTCAGACCGGCGGCAAAAATGCTCAGTCCGGCATACTCGTGTCCCCAAACAAAGCCGATGGCCGTGTAGCACAGGAACACCGGAATGGAGGTACCGGTGCAAAGACCGTCCACGCCGTCGGTCAGGTTGACCGCATTCACGCAGCCCACGATAATAAAGGCCGCAAAGATAAAGTAGATCACTTCCGGGATATACACCGTCTTGTTCCAGAAGGGAATATACAGGTGAGAGCTGAGATAGCCCAGCCGACGCAGCAGGAACACAAAGGCCACCGCCACCACCAGCTGCAGCAGGAACTTTTGCTTGGCCGTCAAGCCCAGGTTCTGCTTTTTCCGCAGCTTTTCATAGTCGTCCAAAAAGCCGATCAGGCCATAGATCAGGGCAAAGCACAGCA
Organism: bacterium; assembly: GCA_963595735.1. GTDB lineage: Bacteria > Bacillota > Clostridia > Oscillospirales > Oscillospiraceae > CALWOS01. The sequence continues at coordinate 12,796 of CAVBJJ010000033.1, read as the reverse complement.
CCAGAATATGGCTGAAGTCGCCCCGCAGCATCTGGCGGAAGCCCACCGTCAGGCAGGCCACGGCTACAGCGATGATAAAGATAAAGCCGCCCATGGTGGGGGTGCCGCTTTTGGACATATGCCACTTGGGGCCGTCTTCCCGAATGGCCTGCCCCGCCTTGATGCGGCGCAGCCAGGGGACATAAATTTTTCCAACGATCACCGCCACAAAAAAGGCGATGAGAAAAGAAATCATAAGTTGTATCGTAATACTCATTGGTAACTACATTCCTTCCGGTGTTTGTGATCCGTTTGCCCGTTCGCGGAGACACGCCGCAACGATCTCCCGCTCATCCATATGGTGTTTGGTTTTGCCCACGATCTGGTAGGTCTCATGTCCCTTGCCTGCCAGAACGATCACATCACCGGGCAGATGATGCTCGATTGCCCAGGCAATGGCCTCCACGCGATCGACAATGATCTCGTGGGGCGTGTCGCTGCCCTCCAGCCCCGCGGCAACCTCCGCGACGATTGCCGCCGGCTCCTC
>CAVBJJ010000033.1:0-12260 GCA_963595735.1 bacterium | reverse complement strand
TGCGCGGGTTGTCCGAGGTAATAATGACAAAGTCCGCCTTTTCCGCCGCGATGCGTCCCATAATGGGGCGTTTGGTGCGGTCTCTGTCCCCGCCGCAGCCGAACACCGCCACCAGTCTGCCGTTGGTGACCTCTTTCATGGAAGCCAGCACATTTTCCAGGGCATCCGGCGTATGGGCATAGTCGATGAGGATGGTATAATCGCCATCCGTGGGAACGACCTCCACCCGGCCTTTCACGCCGTGGGCCGTGTGCAGGCTTTGGCAGACCGCGTCCATATCCAGCCCCAGCGCCTTGCCGCAGGCCAGAACCGTTAGTGCATTATACACGGAAAAGCGGCCGGGTATGCCAATGTCCACTTTTCTGTTGCCCACGCGGAACGCCACACCGTTTGCCCGCAGGCAGATGTCCTCCGCCAGCAGGCTTGCCTTGGGATCCTTTTCCGAAAAGCTCACCACCGGGCAGGGGCAGCGCTCCAGCATGAAGTCCGCCCATGCATCGTCCAGATTGATGACCGCCGTGTCGCTTTGGGCAAACAGCAGCGCCTTGGCCGCCGCATAGGCCTCCATGGTGTGGTGGAAGTCCAGATGATCCTGGGTCAGGTTGGTGAAGGCACCCACTGCGTAGCGGATCCCGGCCACCCGGTGCAGCTGCAAAGAATGGGAGCTGACCTCCATAATGAGATGGGTACAGCCGGCGTCCACCATCTCCCGCAGCAGCTTCTGCAGCTCGTAGGACTCCGGGGTGGTACGCTCCGTTTCCAAAATTTCCTGCCCGATCATGTTGTGATTGGTGCCGATCAGGCCGCACTTGTTCCCGGGGATATCCTCCAGCACATGCTTGAGCAGGGTCGTGGTGGTCGTTTTGCCATTGGTGCCGGTCACGCCGATGGCAACCAGTTCCTTTGCCGGGTGCCGGAAATAGTTCCCGGCGCAAAGCGCCAGCGCCAGACGGCTGTCCTCCACCAACACATAGGGTACATCCACCGCAGGCGGGGTCTGGCACAGAACGCAGGCCGCGCCCTTTTCCACCGCCATTGGGATAAAGCGGTGACCATCGGTCTCGTATCCGCTTATGGCAACAAACAGATCTCCGGGCTTGGTCTGCCGGGAGTCATAGCTGATGTCGCCCAGTTCCAATTCCAGGTCAGCATGGAGCGCCTTGATCGGCACATCCTGCAGCAGCTGGGAAAGCTTCATGTTTTTCAACCTTCTTTACCTATATCGTATCAATATCTGCCATACATACTGGCATCGTTATCTACCAATGTTACTTCCACAACGGAGCCGTATTTTACCTCCGCACCGGCCTCTGTCGCCTGATCGGAGACCACGACCGTGGCGGAGTTCAGAGCGATACCCTTGGCGCAGCGCACAAACAAGCCCTGTGCCGCCAGCATCTGCCGCGCCACCGTGTAGCTGACACCGGTCAAATCCGGCACCACCTGGGTGCTGTCCTCCACCTGGGCGTCCAGGTACAGGATGACCTCGCTGTTGGCCGCGACCACCGCGCCCGCACGGGGCAGCTGGTCGCTGACGGTCGTTCCATTGCCGACGATGCGGCAGCTCAGCCCCTGCTCCGCCAGCTTGGCCTGCGCCTCGCTCAGGCTCATGCCGGAGAGGTTCGGCACGCTCTTGTCGGTGTAGGCCTGCTCCTCGGCGCTGTAATCGGCCTCCACGCCCAGCGCGGGCAGGATATCCGCGAAGATATTACCCACCGTGGGCGCGGCCATGTTGCCGCCGGATACATAGGTTCCCGTCTCGCCGCTGGGGTTATCCAGCAGCACCAGAACCGCATATTGGGGATCGGTCATGGGCGCCACGCCGACAAAGGAGACGATGTATTCCTTGGTACCCTCGGCCTCCAAAGTGGTCTTGGTGGTCGTTCCGGTCTTGCCGCCAATGTGGTATCCGGCCACATAGGCGTTTTTACCGGTGCCCTCCACGCTGTCGCCAACCACCTGCTCCAGGATCTGGCAGATGGCCTTGCTGGTGTCCTCGCTGATCACCTGGCGCTCCACCTTCTGCTCCGTGGCGGAGATCACATCGCCATCCGGCGCTGAAACCTGCTTGACGACATAGGGCTGCATCAGCTTGCCGCCGTTGACGCAGGCGGAAATTGCCGTGATCAGCTGGATCGGGGTAATATTAAAGGTTTGGCCAAAAGAGGCCGCCGCCAGCTGAGAAAAGTTCTGGGGATCTTCAAACACATTCTTGCTCCACCAGATGCTGCCCGCCTCGCCATTGAGGGCGATGCCGGTTTTTCCGCTCAGCTGGGCGTCCGGATCCTCGCTGCTCTGGAAGAAGCCAAAGGCCTCGGCGTATTTATAAAAGGTCTCCGCGCCCAGTCCCAGCCCGATCTCCACGAAAGCGCAGTTGCAGGAGTGCTGCACCGCCTGGGTCAGGGTCTGCGCGCCGTGGCCGGCGGTTTTCCAGCACTTGACCGGTTCGGTACGACCCAGAACCTCCTTGGCGCCGCCGCAATAATAGCTGCTGTCCAGCTTGGCGATACCCTCCTCCAGCGCCATGGCCAGGGTGATGATCTTAAAGGTGGAGCCCGGCTCGTAGGTATCCGACAGCGCCTTATTGCGCCACTGAAGATTCAAAGCGTCGCTGAGCAGCTGCTGCTTTTCCTCGTCGGAAGTCGCTTCTTCCTCGATCTGTTCCTTGACTGCATCGCTAACTTCGTCATAATCGTTCAGGTCAAAGTTGCCCAGACTCGCCATAGCGACCACTTCGCCGGTGTTGACATTCATCACGATCCCCGCAGCGCCGTTTTGCACATCATAGTCCGCCACCGCCTGCTGTAGGTGCTTTTCCAGATAATACTGGACATTGGCATCAATTGTCAAGGTCACATCATTGCCGTCTTCCGCGTCGTAGTAGTCTTCAAAGTTGGTAAACAGCAAATCGGCGCCCCGGGCATTGGTCGCGCGGATGATGCGGCCGCTGACGCCGGAAAGCACGCTGTCGCAACTCAGCTCCACACCGGAAAGGCCGGTGTTTTCAAAGCCCACATAGCCGATCACATGGGAGGCCAGGCTGGAATAGGGGTAATAACGCTTGCTGTCCGCTTCCAGCTTTACGCCGAGCAGATTGTTCTTATTTTTGAACTCGCGCACCTTGTCGGCCAGTTCCGCTTCCACCTTGTAGGCAATGGGCTGATACCAGGACTCTGTCTTTTTGGTACGCTCCAGCACATCGTCATAGGTCACGCCGTATTCCTCGCCCAAAATGTCCGAAAGGCCCTGGGCGATCAACTGGGTATCTTCGTTATTTTGCTTGATTTCCCAAGGGCTGATGTAGATGGTATTCACGCTGGCACTCATAGCAAGGATTTTGCCGTTCCGGTCGTAGATCGTACCCCGGGCGGCGTGGACCGTAGTGTCCCGCACCTGTTGCTCGATCGCCATGTTTTCGTAAGTATCGTGCTTCACGACCTGCAAATAAAACAATCTGATCCCAAGGACAGCAAACGCGACAATGCCGCACACGATCATTAAAAGAAGTGTGCGGCTGCGCATTTTACGACTTGGCGGTTGAGCGCCGTTATTCTGTGATCTCATTTTTGCCATGTGCGATTCTCCTATTTCCGATATCGGGACGGCATACATTCCCTGCACCTACCACAAGAATATGCACGCCAAAGCCCCGATCATGCGGAAAATTCGGTCTCTACTCCCGGCGCGGCTGCCGCCGTCTCCGATTCCGGCGTGTTTTTTTCCGCCGCGTCCCCGGTTTCCGACTCCGTCTGGCTTTGCTCCGGCGCTGCGGCGTCCTTCTTCGAGGTATCCGCCGCCTTCTTATCCGCTTCCGCCGTGTCTTTGGTTTTTTCCTCCGGCGTGGTCAGCATGGCGTTCGGGTCGCCGCCCATCACCTCCGCCCGATCCGGCACGGAGCTGTCAATGTAATAGATTTGATCCGAACGGGGCTGCTGCATTCCCAAATGCTGTAGGGCGTATTCCTCCACTTCGGAGAGGTTAAAGGTCTGCTCATGCTGGATACGCAGCTGGTTTTGCTCTACCTGCAGGCTGCTCAGCTGCTGCTGCAGATCCGCCGTAGTCGCCGCCACACTGGTCAGCTGGATCCGTGCCATCATGGTGAACACCAGCAGCACGGCCACACATAGCCCGCCCAGCACCGCAAAAGCAGGAAATGCCTGCTTGTTCGCCGCGGCAGCACGCTTCCGAGCTCTTTTTTCCTGACTACGGCGCTGTTCCCGCCGGAACCGTTCCTCGGCCGCCCGCTGCTGTTCCCGCTCCGGAAATTCCGGCGGCAGCTCATAGGCCTCGGAGCCTTGGTAATTATACGCAAGACTGCCATAGGTCGCACGATGGCGGTATTGCTCTTTTGTGCTGCGTTTGGCCATTGCTTTCTCCTGTTCTCCGAATTGCTTCGGGTCTGTTCCGCACTATATCCGCTCCGCCACCCGCAGTTTTGCACTGCGGGAGCGGGGGTTCTCTTCTAATTCTTTTTCGCTGGGCAGGATCGGCTTGCGGCTGATGGGACGCAGGGTCTGCACAAAGCCGCAGGTGCACACCGGCGCTTCTCGGGGACAGGTACAGCCTTTTACCCGGGACTGGATCGCGTTTTTCACCAACCTGTCCTCCAGCGAGTGGAAGCTGATGACCGCCAGTCTGCCGCCGGGACGCAAATGGTTGACCGCCGCGTCCAGCATTTGGCTGATTGCCTCCAGCTCGTCATTCACAGCGATCCGGATGGCCTGAAAGCTGCGCTTGGCCGGGTGCTGCTTTTCCCGCAGCGCTGCCGCCGGCATGGCACCGCGGATGATATCCATCAGCTCTAGCGTGGTACAAATGGGTGCTTTTTCCCGGCTGCGCACAATGGCGGCCGCAATTCGAGGCGCATAGCGCTCCTCCCCAAAATCATAGAGGATGCGCCGAAGCCTGTCCTCCGACCACTCATTGACCACATCGGCAGCTGTCAGCCCCTCGCTTTCGTCCATTCGCATATCCAGGGGCGCGTCCGCCATGTAGGAAAATCCCCGCTCAATCTCGTCCAGCTGGGGCGAGCTTACGCCCAGGTCGAACAGCATTCCGTCCACCTGATGCAGTCCCCGCTGGTCGAGGATATCGCCCAGATCCCGGAAATTGCCGTGTATTAAAGTGAACTTACCCACATAGGGCGCCAGCCGGGCGCCGGCTCTTGCAATGGCACGCTGATCCCGGTCAATGGAAAACAGATGCCCGGTAGTCAAGCGCTGCAAAATAGCTTCGCTGTGTCCGCCCATGCCCAAAGTGCCGTCGATATAGGTGCCGGCGGGGTTTATATTCAAGCCCTGGAGACATTCCTCCAGCATAACAGAATAATGGGTAAACACTTAAAATCCACACTCCTGCATTGCTTCCATCGCCGCCAGGATGCTTTCCGGCGTAAGACTTTCCGCCGCGACCGCAGCCCACTGCTCACTGTCCCAAAACTGCACATGGTCATTGTTGCCCACGATGGTAACGCTTTTGGTCAAATTGGCATAGCTGCGCAGCTGCTGGGGCAGCAGGGCGCGTCCCTGACTGTCCAGCTCACACTTGGCCGCAAACGCGAACAAAGCCCGCACCATTTTTTTCTTGCTCAGGGGCATGGCGCTGACCTTCGCAGAAAATTCTTCCCAGTGGGCCTCGCTGTAAGCGTTCAAACATTTTTCTTCCGACACGGTGACATAAAACACCGCGCCCAGCTCGTCTCGCAGACGCGCGGGGATAGAGATGCGCCCTTTGGCATCCAGACTGTGTTGGTATTCGCCTGTCATCGCCATTTGCGCCCCCCCTTTCACCGGAAGCTCTTGTGGGCCTTTGGCAGGAAAACATTCCACTTTCCCCCACAACGCCCCACTTTGCTTTCAGTATAAGGCAGCGGTACAAAAATTGCAATGACTTTTTTCAAAAAAAGACCGGCAAAATGCACAAAGAGACCGCGCAAAACACCATATCTGTGCTTCACGCGGTCTCTGCCCTATTTTAGCCCTCGGCGCTCTCGCCCTGGCTGTGATTTTCTTCTTCCTGTGCGGCAGCCTGCTGGGCGGCGGCATGATACCGCTCCCGGGACTGGCGCAGCTGCGTCAGCGCGGTGTTCACGGCCTCCTCCGTGCGGCGGATGGTCTCCTCCACATAGGCGTTCGTGGCGCGGCGCAGATCCTTAGACTGCTTTTCCGCATGGGCAAGCATCTCTGCGCTGCGGGTCTTTGCCAGGCGCAGCACTTCCTGATCGTCCAGCAGCACCCGGGCGTGCTCCTCCGCATTTTTGCGGATGCTTTCCGCCTCGCGCTTGGCGTTGCCGATATATTCATCCCGGGCGCTTACCAGGCGCTTGGCCTCTGCCAGCTCTACAGGCAGCTGGGCTTTGATCTCGTCCAGCAGGTTCAAAGCCGCATCCCGCTCCAGCATACACTTATCCTTGCCCAGCGGCACGCCCCAGGCTTCCGTAACCATCGTGTACAGGCTGTCGATCAGTTCCATGACATCATTTTCCATCGTGTTTCCTCCTTGTACGCTCCACGACCTCGTCCAGGATCTCGCATGGGACAAATTCCTGCAAATTGGCGCCGTACCGCCCCATCTCCTTGACCATGGTAGAGCTGAGATATGTGTACTTTTCGCTGGATGCCAGAAACACCGTTTCCAGATCCCGCTTCATTTTTTTGTTGATCAGTGCCATTTGAAATTCGGATTCAAAATCCGAGACCGCACGCAGACCCCGAACTACCACCGGCGTGTCATAGTCCTGAGCATATTCCACCAGCAGACCATTGAAGCTGTCCACGCGCACATTGGGAAAGCGCGCAACCACCTTTTCGATCTGGCGCAGGCGCTCCTCCATGGTAAACATGGGCGCCTTGCTGCTGTTGACCATGACGCAGACGATCAGCTCGTCAAAGATCCGCGATGCCCGGCGAATGATGTTCAGATGTCCCAGCGTGATGGGATCAAAACTGCCGGGATAAATTGCCACGGACATGGTATGCTCCCTACCCTTCTCTGAAGTATGTGGTGAGTTTCACTTTGCCGTAGCGGTATTCCTTGCCAAAACGATAGGGCGCTGCAGCTTCCGGAAGCTGCGTCTCCCGGCGGGTCTCGCAGACTATTATACCACCTTCTGTCAGGATGTCAAACTCCATAATGCGGCGCAGCGCTTTTTCTGCCAGATCCAGGTCATAGGGCGGGTCAAGAAAAATCAAATCGAACTTTCCGCCCTGTCCCAGATAGTGCAGAGATTCCGCCTGCAGCACCTTGCCGCCGGGCAGCTCGCTGCGCTTGAGGTTTTCCCGAACCAGCGCAACGGACTGGCGGCTTTCGTCCACAAACACGCACTCCCGCGCGCCGCGGCTGAGCGCCTCGATCCCCAGTTGACCGGTACCGGCAAACAGATCCAGTACCCGTCTGCCCTCCACATCAAACTGCACGATGTTGAACATGGCCTCCTTCACCTGATCGGTGGTCGGCCGCACCTTCATGTCCTCTGGCTCCCGCAGCCGTCTGCCCCTGGCAGAACCGGAAATGATACGCATGATTTTGCCTCCTGTTCATTGTGTCTGCTCCGGGTGATAGTGGGCGTAGACCGCCGCGGCGGTGTTCTTCGGCACGACCGCGCACAGCGCCGCCAGATCTGCCTCCCGGATGGCTTTGATACTGTGAAAGGCGCGCAAAAGCTGACCGCGCCGTTTTTCTCCCACACCGGGGATGGCATCCAACTCGCTGCCCAGGTTTTCCTTGCGCAGGGATCGCTGGTAGCGGATGGCGACCCGATGCGTCTCGTCCTGGATGCTGCCCACCAGCGCAAACACCGCCGGGTTTCCCTGAATGCTGATCTCCCGCCCGTCCGCACATTGCAGCGCCCGGGTGCGGTGGCGATCATCCTTGACCATACCAAACACAGGAAACCGCAGTCCCAGCTCCGCCAGAACCACCTCCGCCGTGGCGGCGTGGACCGCGCCGCCGTCGATCAGCAGCAGATCCGGCTTTTCGCCGAATTTGGCGTCACCCTGTAAAAAACGGCGAAAACGCCGGGAGAGCATCTCCCGCATACTGCCGTAGTCGTCCGCCCCCTGCACCTCCTGCATCCGGAACTTGCGGTACTCCCCTTTTCGGGGCTTGCCATCCTGAAACACCGTCATGGCACCCACGATGCCAAAGCCGCCCAGATTGGAGATGTCGTATGCCTCGATTCGGTGGGGGATATCTGGCAGCGCCAAGGTCTTGCAAAGCCACTCCAGCGTTTTGCTGCGCCGCTGCTGCGCCGTGGTGTGGCGGCGGCATTCCTCCGCCGCGTTCAGCTGCGCCTTTTCCACCAGCCGCTTCCGCTCGCCCCGTTGGGGCGTTTCCAGATACACCCGGTGGCCGGCGCTCTCGGAAAACAGCCGCTCCAGCTCCTCCCGATCCTCCGGCTCCGTTTGCAGCAAAATTGTCTTTGGCCAGACGGTCTTTCCGCCATAGTACCGCCGCAGCAACAGAGAAAGCGCTTCGCCATCCGGCTCCATCGGCTCCTCCAGCAGCTCCATATCCTTTGCCGCCAGACTGCCGCCAACATAATGCAGCACCACAAAGCTGCACTTTGCCCCACGGGCAAAGCCAATCGCATCCGTATCCGCAGACACCGCCGCAATGACCCGCTGCTTCTGGTGCAGTCCCTGCACCGCACGCATTCGATCCCGCAGCTGCGCCGCCTGCTCAAAACGCAGTGCCTCCGCCGCTTCCGTCATCTGCTGCGCCAGCGCTTTCTCCAGCACATCGCTGCGCCCCTCCAGGAGCATGACGGCCTGGTCGATTGCTTTTCGGTATTCCGCCGGGTCTGTTTCCGGCAGGCAGTAGCCCGGGCAGGCGCCCAGATGGTGCTGCAAGCAGGGGCGCTGCTTGCCGATATCCCGGGGGAACTGGCGATTGCAGTCCGGCAGCGCCAGCGCCTTTTGTATGGCGTTGACGATCTCCCCGGTCACCGACCTGCCCCCATAGGGGCCGAAATACCGCGCCTTGTCCGCCGCCTTTTTGCCCACGATCTCCATGCGGGGATAGGGCTGGGTCAGATCCAGCCGAATAAACGGATAGCCCTTGTCGTCCCGAAGCAGGATATTATAATGGGGCTGGTGGCGTTTGATCAGGCTGTTTTCCAACACCAGCGCTTCAAACTCCGTCGCCGCGACGATGACAGAAAAATCCTGCACCTTTTCCACCATGGCCGCCACCTTGGGCAAATGCTCCCCGCGGAAATAGCTGCTGACACGGTTTTTCAGCGCCTTTGCCTTGCCCACATAAATGACCTGATGGGTGGCGTCATACATAATATAAACGCCGGGCAGCAGGGGCAGAGCGTTTGCCTTTTTCCGCAATTGTTCCAAGCGTTCCGTCATAGCAGGCACCTTTTGTCGTGATGTAACTACTTACAAAACAAGCCCGTGCTTCCGGCACGGGCTTGATATGCTCTTTACAGCGCCGCTTTTACTCGGCGAAGCCGCTCTCGATCAGCTTACAGAGAGTGTCAACAGCCTCCGCCTCGTCCGCACCGTCGGCAATGATGCTGATGGTGGTACCCTTGACGATACCCAGAGACAGAACGCCCAGCAGGCTCTTTGCGTTCACGCGGCGATCTTCCTTTTCGATCCAAATGCTGCTGCGGAACTCGTTTGCTTTCTGGATGAAAAAGGTTGCAGGTCTGGCGTGCAAACCAACCTGATTTTTAATAACTGCTTCTTTGATGACCATTACTGTACAACTCCTTTGCAGATCCTAAACTCCATATAGGAAAAACATCTTGCTTTTATAATTACCCTAATTCTACCAAAGCCGCCGCCATCCGTCAACCATATTTTTTGATTTGTTGACCTGCACAGAAGCACCCTGCACGACCTCTCATTTTTACCTCAATTCCACAATGGTAACACCGCTTTCGCCCTCGCCATATCGTCCCAAACGGAAGTTTTTTACCTGGCGACTCCGTTTCAGCACATTGTGTACCGTCTGGCGCAGGGCGCCGGTGCCCTTTCCGTGAATGATGGACACCTTCTGCAGCTTTGCCATCATGGCGTTATCCAAGAAGCGTTCCACCACCGGAACGGCCTCCAGTGTCTCCAGCCCGCGGATATCCAGCTCACTGGGCGCGGCCGTGGTTTGCAGCTGCACCGCTGCAGCCGTCGCCACATTTTTCTTTTTCTTCGGCTCGTTCTCCAGCAGAATGACCTCGTCTTCCTTGACTCGCATATGCAGGATCCCCGCCTGCAGCTCCAGCGTCCGATCGGCGGAAACGGACAGCACCTCCGCCTTTACGCCCATGGAGCGCAGCTCGACCATATCGCCTTTTTGTACGGGACGGGCGGACTTTCGCTCCTCCTGGGGCAGGGCTTCCCGTCGTCCCAGCTGCTCCTCGGCGTCGTTGAGCCGCCGCTTGAGCGCGGCGCGCGCCTCGTTGACCGCTCGGTGATCCTCCTGTTCGTTGGCCTTTCGACGCATCTCGTCCAGCTCCGCATAGACCTGATTGGCCGTTTCTCTGGCCTCCTCCAGCAGGCGCTGGGCGTCCCGGCGCGCCTTTTTGTCCGCCATTTCCAGGCGAACCTCCAGCTCGCTGCGCAGGCGGGCGGACTTTTTGTTGTCCTCCTCGACGGCGCGCAGCTTTTTGTCGATCTCCGCTTCCTTTTCCGCCATGCGCCGCTGCTGCTGCGCCAGCTGCTCTACCACATCCTCAAAGGCAGCGTCCTCCTGCCCCACGCGGCTGCGGGCGTCCGCGATGATGCTGGCCGGAAATCCCAGCCGCTCGGAAATGGCAAAGGCATTGGAGCGCCCCGGCACACCGATCAGCAGCCGGTATGTAGGCCGCAGGGTCTCCACATCAAACTCGCAGGAGGCGTTCTGCACGCCCTTCTGGGTGGTGGCATAGACCTTCAGCTCCGCATAGTGGGTGGTGGCAACGACCTTGGTTCCTCTGGCTCTGGCATATTCGATGATGGAAATGGCCAGCGCCGCGCCCTCCGTGGGGTCGGTTCCCGCGCCCAGCTCGTCGAACAACAGCAGGGTATTTTCATCGCACTGCTTGAGCAGCTTGACGATATTCACCATATGCCCGGAAAAGGTGGAAAGACTCTGCTCAATGCTCTGCTCGTCCCCAATATCCGCCAGGATCCGCTGAAACACCGGCACGCAGCTGCCATCCCGCACCGGAATATGAAGGCCGCACTGGCTCATGGCACACAGCAGCCCCATGGTCTTCAGGCAGACGGTCTTACCGCCGGTGTTGGGTCCCGTGATGATCAGGCTGTCATATTCTATGCCCAGCTCCACATCAATGGGAACCGCCTTTTTCTGATCCAAAAGCGGATGCCGCGCCTGGCGCAGCCAGATATGCCCGTCCTGGGCAAGGGCCGGCTCCTGGCAATCCAGACGATAGCTGAGCTTGGCCTTGGCAAAAATCAGATCCAGCTCCACCAGCACGGAAAAATCTGTGCTGATGTCCTCCCGGAACTGGGCGCACTCGGCGCTCAGCTCCGCCAAAATGCGGTCGATCTCCTGCTGCTCCTTGGCGTGCAGCTCCCGCAGCTCATTGTTCGCCCGCACCGCCGCCATGGGCTCCACAAACAGGGTAAGGCCGGAGGCGGAGATGTCATGTACCAGGCCGGGGATCGCACCCTTGTGGTCGGCCTTGACCGGGATGACATAGCGGTCGCCCCGCTGGGTAATGATCGGCTCCTGCAGTGCCTTGGCATAACCGGGGGAGGAGATGATCTTCTGCAGCGCCTCCCGCACTCGGGCGTTGGCCGCGCGAATTTTGCGGCGGATGTCCGCCAGCTCGCTGCTGGCGGCATCGGTCAGCTCTCCCTCCGCCGCGATGGAGGCCGTCAGCTTGTCCTCCAGATAGCGATTGGCGCGCAGGGTGTGAAACTGCTTATCAATGGCCGTTTGGCCGATCCCCTCGCCGCCCAGATAGCCCCGCACCAGCCGGGCGCACTGGAGCACGCCGGCAATATCCAGCAGCTCCCGCGTGTTGAGCACGCCGCCCATATCCGCCCGCGCCAAACTGCCCCGCACATCCTTTACGCCGCCAAAGGAGGGACTGCCCTTGACGGTCATCATCGTCTTTGCCGCCGTGGTCTCCGCCAGACGGTTTTGCACGATAAATGCACTGCCGGAGGGCCGCAGCTCCAGCGCCTTTTCCCGCGCCGGTTCGCTGACCGCCTCCTCCGCCAGCAGCGCCAGCACAGCCGGCAGTTCCAGCGTCTGTAAGGATTTTTCAAATTCTTTTATGCATTGTTCCATATGTTTTCTCC
>CAVBJJ010000032.1:0-21751 GCA_963595735.1 bacterium | reverse complement strand
ACCTGAACATCCTGCCGAAAACCGCCATCAAGCGCTGCGAGATCGCGCAGATGCTCTATAACCTGCTGGCAAAGTCCAATCTTCTGTAAAGGAGAAGCGAACCATTATGTGGTGGAAAAAGAATAAATGGAAAGTCATCGTCCCCGCCCTGATCGCAGTCATTCTGGCAGCGTCTTTCTGGTATGGCGGCGGTGCGCCAGGAATGCAGGGTTGGACAACAGAAAAGCCGCAAGTCACAGAAACGGCAGCGCCGGAACCGTCTGACACCGCGCCAGACACAGAAACAGATACCCCAAATGACGCACCGGATGCATCGGATCCCGCTGATACAGACGAAACCCAAAAGCCGACAGAAACAGAAAACACCGCGAAACCGGAAAGCGGCATTGCCTCCCGTCCCGGCGGCACGGAGGGCGGGATGTCCGCGGAGGATAAGATTCAGGCCGCAGAAGCCATCGCCGGAGGATCTTCCGCCGGTGTTTCGAAAGGGGATAAGGATTACTCCGAGTCCAACGGCATGGTCATTGACCCCAGCACCGGAAAGGATAAGTATCTGACCGATCCGGTACCGGAGGGGAAGCCCCTGCCGGTGGAACCCCAGGATGCAACCATTACGGACAAGGCGTACACCTGTACGCTGTCTATCTCCTGCGCCACCATTCTGGACAATATAGACTGGCTGGATCCGGAAAAGGTGGAACTGGTACCGGAGGACGGCTGGATCCTGAAGCCCACCACTGTCACCTTCTATGAGGGCGAAAGCGTCTTCAATGTACTGCAGCGCACCTGCAAGCAGCAGAAGATCCATATGGAATTTGAGAATACGCCCATGTACAACTCCGCTTATATCGAGGGCATCCATAACCTGTACGAATTTGACTGCGGCGAGCTGTCCGGCTGGATGTACAAGGTGAACGACTGGTTCCCCAACTACGGCTGCAGCCGCTACCAGCTGAAGGACGGCGACACGATCTGCTGGGTCTATACCTGCAATCTTGGCGTAGATGTGGGCGGATTCTATTCTACCGGCGGTTAAATCCGGAGGGGCGCGGCATTTGCTTTGCGCCCCTCTTTTGAAAGGGATGTGATCCATTGCAGAACCGAGATACCTTTTCCGGCTATCATCCCGGGATCAATTTTCTATATTTCGGGCTGGTGTTTCTGTTCACCATGTTCCTGCTGCACCCGGTCAGCCTGCTCATCTCCCTGGGCTGCGCGTTGTGCTACGCCATCTACCTCAACGGGCGGAAGGCAGTGCGGTTCAGCCTTCTGTTTCTGCTGCCTATGATGCTGCTGGCGGCGGTGATCAATCCGGCATTCAATCATGAAGGAGCCACTCTGCTGACCTATTTGCCCTCCGGCAATCCGCTGACACTGGAAAGCATCGTTTATGGACTGATTGCCGCCGTGATGCTGGCGTCCATTATTACATGGTTTTCCTGCTACAATGCGGTGATGACCTCGGACAAGTTCGTCTATCTTTTCGGCCGGGTGATCCCGGCGCTCAGTCTGGTGCTGAGCATGACCCTGCGGTTCGTCCCCAAGTTCAAGGCCCAGCTGCAGGTGGTCAGCGAGGCGCAACGCTGCATCGGCCGGGACACCTCGGAAGGCTCCCTTTTGCAGCGGGCGAAAAACGCCATTACGATTTTTTCCATCATGGTCACCTGGGCGCTGGAAAACGCCATCGAGACGGCGGACAGCATGAAAAGCCGGGGCTACGGCCTGCCGGGGCGGACGGCCTTTTCCATTTACCGCTTTGACGACCGGGACAGGACCGCCCTGCTGTGGCTTTTGTTCTGCGGCGTGTATCTCTTGAGCGGCTGGGCCGCAGGCGGCTTTTCCTGGCGCTATTATCCCACGATCCGGGGCGCGGCGGTGACGCCGTTCACCGTCAGCTTCCAGATCGTCTATCTGGCCCTGTGCCTGACCCCCGTCATTCTGAACCGTTGGGAGGATAAAAAGTGGAAACTTTTGCGATCCGGGACCTGAGCTTCTCCTACCCGGAGCAGGAGAAGCAGACCCTCCGGTCCCTTACCCTGACGGTGGAGGCGGGGGAATTTCTCGTCCTGGGCGGCCCGTCCGGCTGCGGGAAAAGCACCCTGCTGCGGCAGCTGAAGACCGTCCTCGCCCCCCACGGAACGCGCACGGGAGAGATCTTGTTCGAAGGCACCCCGCTGGATGCGCTGGATCAGCGCACCCAGAGCCAGAAGATCGGCTTTGTACAGCAGTCCCCGGACAACCAGATCGTCACCGACAAGGTGTGGCACGAGTTGGCCTTCGGGCTGGAAAGCCTGGGGTGCGACACCCCCACCATCCGCCGCAGAGTGGCGGAGATGGCCAGCTTTTTCGGCATCCAGACCTGGTTTTATAAAAATGTGACGGAGCTGTCCGGCGGGCAGAAGCAGCTTTTGAACCTGGCCTCGGTCATGGCCATGCAGCCCTCCGTCCTGATTTTGGACGAGCCTACCAGCCAGCTGGACCCCATCGCCGCCAGCGATTTTCTGGCTACCTTGGGGAAGATCAACCGGGAGCTTGGCACCACCATCATTCTGACGGAGCACCGGCTGGAAGAGGCGTTCCCCCTGGCCACCACGGTGGCGGTCATGGACAAAGGGAGCCTTCTCTGCACCGGAACGCCGGAGGAGGTTGGCATGACCCTGAAGGAACAGGGCCACGCCATGTTCCTCGCCATGCCCACCGCCATGCGCATCTGGGCGGCGGTGGAGAACGACGCATCCTGCCCCGTCACCGTCCGGGAAGGGCGGGACTGGCTTCAGTCCTACGCCGCGGACCGTCCCCTGAACGCCCTGCCCCCGGAGCCGCAGTATACCTATCCGGAAGAGGCGGCCATTGAGGCCAACGACCTCTGGTTTAAGTACGAAAAGGACCTTCCGGATGTGGTGAAGGGCCTTTCGCTCACGGTCCGCAAGGGAGAATTCCTCGCCCTGCTGGGCGGAAACGGCACTGGCAAGACCACCACGCTGAAGCTGCTGTCCGGCCTGTGCAAGCCCTACCGCGGGGACATCCGTCTTCACGGCAGCATAGGGGTATTGCCCCAGAACCCCCAGGCGCTCTTCGTGAAAAAGACCGTCCGGGAGGACCTTTACGAAATTTTGAAGGGGAAGAAAAAAAGCAAGGCGGAGCAGGACGGACTGGTGGCCTATGTGACCGCCCTGTGCCAGCTGGAAAACCTGCTGGACCGGCACCCCTATGACCTTTCCGGCGGCGAACAGCAGCGGGCGGCGCTGGCGAAGGTGCTGCTGCTGGAGCCGGACATCCTGCTGCTGGACGAACCCACCAAGGGGCTGGATGCAGAGTTCAAGCGGACCATCGCGGGCATTCTGCAGCCCCTGCTCCGCCGGGGCGTGACCATCTTGATGGTCAGCCACGACATTGAATTCTGCGCCCGGTATGCCCACCGCTGCGCCCTGTTTTTTGACGGGAGCATCGTGACGGAGGCGTCCCCCCGTGTGTTCTTCTCCGGAAACAATTTCTATACGACCTCCGCCAACCGTATGGCCCGCAGCCTGAGCCCGGAAGCGGTGACGGCGGAGGATGTGATCTCCGCCTGCGGCGGGGTATTGCCGCCGGAACCGGCCCTGCCGGAGGACATCCCGCCCCTTCCGGCGCCGCAGGAGAATTCGGCGGACTGGAAGCCGCCCAAGCTGCCCCTGTGGCGGAAGGTGCTGGCCGCCGCCTCCGGCGCCGTGGCCGTGGTACTGTTCCTGTACGCCATCGGCATTACCGACCTTTCGGCCATCATCTCGCCGGACGGCCTGACGGGCATGAGCACCGCCCAGCTTCTGCTGTACGGCGGATTTATCGCAGCCCTGCTCATTCTGGCCGCCGCCGTCAGCCGAAAGTCCAACCGCCCGGGCTATCTGGTGCAGACGCCGAAGGAGCAGCGAAAGCTGCGGAAACGCACGGTGGCCGCCGCCGTGATGATTTTGCTGCTCATACCCCTGACGCTGTTCATCGGCATCTACTATCTGGGCGGGAAGAAGTACTATTTCATTTCTCTCCTGATCTTGTTGGAAACCATGCTGCCCTTCTTCCTGGTCTTTGAAGGGCGGAAGCCCCAGGCCCGGGAGCTGGTCATCATCGCAGTGCTGTGCGCCCTGGGCGTGGCCGGGCGGGCGGTGTTCTTCATGCTGCCCCAGTTCAAGCCGGTCATGGCCATCACCATCATCGCCGGGGTGGCCTTTGGCGGAGAGACGGGCTTCCTGGTGGGGGCCATGACCATGCTGGCCTCCAATGTCATGTTCTCTCAGGGACCGTGGACGCCGTGGCAGATGTTCTGTATGGGCATCATCGGCTTTTTGGCAGGGGTTTTGTTCCGGAAGGGACTGCTCCGCCGGTCCCGGCTCTCCCTGTGTGTGTTCGGCGCTTTGGCGGCCATTGTGATCTACGGCGGCATCATGAACCCCGCCTCCGCCCTCATGTGGTCCAGCGATTTGAACGGGAAGATCATCTTAAGCTACTATATCTCCGGCTTCCCCATGGACTGCATTCAGGCCGCGGCCACGTGGATCTTCCTCTGGTTCGCCGGAGAACCCATGCTGGAAAAGCTCGACCGCATCAAGGTCAAATACGGATTGGTGGATTAAGCAAACGATGGCAAAAAACGAAAATCAACGACGCATTCTCCTACTTCTGAAATACTTATATACGCAGACGGATGAGCGGCATGATGTTTCCGCTGCGGATATCCTGCAATTCTGGGCGGAGCACGGCATCGAGGCCAGCCGCAAAAGCGTATATCACGATATTGCGCAGCTGACTGCATGCGGTGCGGATATTCTCTGCGTGA
The DNA here is from genome assembly GCA_963595735.1 of bacterium. Taxonomy (GTDB): domain Bacteria; phylum Bacillota; class Clostridia; order Oscillospirales; family Oscillospiraceae; genus CALWOS01. The sequence continues at coordinate 16,941 of CAVBJJ010000032.1, read as the reverse complement.
AAAGTACACAGAACCGGTATTCGGTCGCCTCCCGGTTGTTTGAACTGCCGGAATTGAAACTGCTGGTGGATGCTGTGGAGTCCTCCCGTTTTATCACGAAGAAGAAAAGCCGGGAACTCATTGGGAAGCTGACCTCCTTTGCCAGTGCGGAACAGGCAAAGGAACTACATCGCCCTGTGTATATGGATGAGACCGTAAAGCCTGCCAATGAGACGATTTACTACACTGTGGATACCATACACACGGCGATCCGGGAGCATCGGCAGATCCGGTTTCAGTATGCCATGTATAATCCCCAAAAAGAAAAAGTGCTCAAGCATGACGGGGCATGGTATGCATTCAGTCCATACGCCATGATGTGGCAGCGGGACTACTATTACACGGTTGGCTGGTCCGCGCGGCATGGAAAGATCGCGCAGTTTCGCGTAGACCGCATGGTAAATGCGGAACTGGAGGCATTGCCTTCTGTAGAGATTGGGAATTTCTCTGCTGCGGATTATACCGCCAAGATCTTCGGTATGTACGATGATGCGATTCAGACCGTCACACTGCGCTGTGAAAATAGACTAATGAACAGCGTGATCGACCGATTCGGAACCCGTGTTGCAACCGCCCCGGACGGTGCGGAGCACTTCCTTGCCACCGTAGAGGTTGCGCTCAGCCCGCCCTTCTTTGCCTGGGTCTTTACCTTTGGCGGCGGGATCCGCATTCTGGAACCCGCCGTGGCACTGGACGAGATGAAACGGATGGCACAATGGTTACAATGAAGGCACACCGTCGCCAGAACAAAAGCGTCTGGCGGCGGTGTTTTCTTTTGCCCGGATATCTCATGTCAGTCTGCAAAATATTTCGGCCGCGCAATGGAGGTAAAGCCGCTTTTCCCGGTCACCACCACATTATTGGCACTACTGGCACAGTGGATGATGAGAATATTCCCACTGCTGTCAAACCCGCAGACAATGCCCACATGGGTATCTCCGGGATAAAAGACCAGATCTCCCGGCCGGGCATTGCTCCAGGAGATCGGCGTGCAGTAGCTATGCTGGGAGGCTGCGCCGCCGCCATGCCCGATAATGTACTGTCCGCCGCTCTGGTTATAGAATACCCAATCGACGAATCCCGAACAGTCCAGCCCGAAAGGCCGCACTGTCCCGGTGCTGGAACTGCCCGCTGCGGCGACCTTCATCGCTGTTCCCCAGCGGGAATCCCATCCCAAAACCAAGCTCTTTCCGCCCCAGAAGTAGTTGACCTTTCCCAGAAGCTGATAGGCTGTCAGCACCACCTGCCTGCGCGCTTCACTGAGACCGGCGGGAAGCTGTTTTGCGATCTCGGCAATTTCCTCCTGGGATAGATCCACATCCTGATAACTGCCGGTCAGCGACATAAATAGTTCCTGATATTCCGGCTGCAGCAGTTCTTCCAGCAGCCTGCGCTGTTCGGCGGTAAAATGATAGGTGTCCGCCATCTGTGCCGCGTTTTTCACTGTGACAGTAATATGCAAAATCATGGTATCTTCGCCATTCTCACCGCCGGAGGCCGTTTCTTCCCGATAGGAGATGTCGTTCATATCCCAGAAGATCTCCCGCAGGATCGTCATCTTCTGCTCCGTCAGCGTTGCGACCTCGTCCGGTGAATCCGCGTCAGTGGTTGTTTTCACCGCGTAGATCGCCAGGACATCCCTCCAGTTGGCGATCATCGCGGCATTTCCCGCATTGTCCAAATCCAGTTCGTCATGGGGATGCACTGCTTTGATCTGCTCGATTCGGCCTGTAAATTCCTGATTCAGTGTACTGACCGCTTCCGGCATGGTATAGCCGGTGCCGCTGTCCTCTCCGGAAAAGAAAATCCCAAAGGGTGACGCTATCAGCAGCCCGATCAGACAAATCACCAGAACCAGTGATATCGTAACCCCGCCGCCAGCTACGAGAGCGGCATAGAGGCTCTTGGCTGCGGCAAGAATGGCACGAAGTGCTTTCCCGGCAGCGCGCGTCGCCTTTTGAGCAGTCAGGCGAACGCCCTTTGTCATCTGCCGATACCGCATCTGCTGCACTGTCAGTTCCTTTGCGGCACTTGTCTGCGCAGCCCTGGCCGCCTGACTTGCCGTCTGGTGGGTCTGCCGCACTTTCGGGGCGGCACCTGTTCTTGTACCGGAAACCAGCCTGCCGGTGGTCGTCCGGTTCCTTCCGGGCACAATGCCGTATCTGCGCGTCCTAACCTTCGGAGATTGCTTAGATGCGCTGTCTGCCGCAAAGCCGGAATCCTGCTGCACAACGGTTCCCGTCTGGTGCAGCGATTGCCGTTGTGCTTGCAGGGCTTGCGCCCGACGCTGTCCTGCCGCTTTGCGGCCGCGCTCCCGGATGAATGTCTGCTGCCCTTGCCGCTGCGGCTCCGGCTGCTCTGTGACTGCCGTACCGGTTTGCTCTTGCAGATAACGATCCCGGGTTTTAACCGCGCCGGTTTCCCCGCCGGAGCGGTTATCTTTTTGTGCCCTGGTCTGTGCCGCACTCTTGCGCCGGTGCTGCCCAAGCAGGGCATTCTTTGCATGGCGCACACCAGCTGCCGCGGCATCTTCGATCCGATCTCCGCCGGACTCCTCCGCCTGTCCGTGCTGTGCGGCATCCCGAAGCTGCGTCCGCAGCTGTTCTGTACCATTGTCCAGCCCTCTCCGCAGCAGTTCCTTTGGCGCGGAGACGGCTTTTTCTTTGATGTGCCCGGATAGAGTCGGCTTTTCTTTGATTTTCTCCATACCCGATCACGCGGCAAAGTCCGAGGGTTTGGTGGTCATCATCTGATATAGCCGGGTGTGCCGGGGGAAATGGTTCACAAAAGGCACGATGGCGCTGCCGCATTTGATCAGGCCATGGCCGGAATCCACATTGGTGATGTAAGAAAGCTGATTATCCGAAATATTCAGAAGGTGCGCCAACTCGGCTCTGTCGGTAGCGGCCTGGTTGAGCATGATGAGGAATTCGCTGTTTGCCAGCATGGTGCGGGCGGTGTGAGATTGCAGCAGGTCCTCTACATTCTGGCTGATGCCTGTGGCGCAGGCACGATATTTGCGAACACGCTTCCACAAAGTAAACAGGAAGTTTGCACTGTATTCGTGCTGGAACAGCAGATAGATCTCGTCGATGTAGATCCAGGTATTTCGTCCCAGCGCCCGGTTGCGGATGATCCGGTTAAAGATGCTGTCCAGCACCACCAGCATCCCCACCGGCAGAAGCTGCTTGCCAAGATCCCGGATATCGTAACAGAGGATGCGGGCATGGGTATTCACATTGGTGGGTTTGGCAAAGGTGTTCAGACTGCCGCCGACAAAAAGCTCGATGGCCAGTGCCACATCGGCTGCTTCCTTTTCCGGCTGGCGGAGCAGTTCCGCGTGGAAGTCCTGCAGCGTGGGGGCCTGTCCCTGATACCCGCCGCGGATATAATCGCGGTAGACCTGTGCTGTGCAGCGGTCGATGATGGATTTCTCCTTGGCGGAGAGTTTTCCGTCACCGATCAGCTGCTCGCAGAGGGACAGCAAAAATTCGGATTTCAGCACTACCGGATTTTCTCCGTCCCCATAGCCCTTTTCCATATCCATAGCGTTGATATGGTTAGGCGAAGTGGCGGAAATGTTGATGACCTGCCCGCCCAGCCCCTCTATAAGGGGACGATATTCTGCTTCCGGATCGATGATAATAATATCATCCTTCGTGGACAATGCCAGCGCCACCATTTCCTGTTTGGCGCTGAAAGACTTGCCGCTGCCAGAAATCCCCAATATAAAGGCATTCCCATTGAGCAGCTGTTTGCGGTCTGCCACAATGAGATTTTTGCTGATCGCGTTCTGACCATAGTACACGCCGCCCCGGTCCCAGATCTCCTGTGCCTTGAACGGCATAAGGACGGACAGGGCTTCCGTGGTCAGGGTGCGGAGCGCGTCGATCCGGCGCAGGCCGAGGGGCAGAGCCGTCACAAGGCCATCCGCCTGCTGCCAGTTCAGGGGTGCAAGCTGGCAAAGATGCTTGCGGGCAATAGACTGCAGCGTTTCCGTGTCGCTGTCCAGTTCCTCTTTGCTGTCTGCCAGATGCACCAGCGTGACCACGGCGAAGAGCATCCGCTGATCGCGGGTGGTGAGATCGTCCAGCATCTCCCGGGTCTCCTTGCGCTGCTGCTCCAGATCATAGGGCACGACGGCAGAAAAATTATTGTTGCTGTTCTGGCGGCGCTGCCAGTTGGTTACATTGGTCTCCACGCCCAACAGCCGGTTCTGCATTTCCCGCACCGCCTCGTCCGTGGGAACGGGGATGATGTCGATAGACAGCATGAGACTGCGGTTCAGGCTGGTGAGTTCGTTAATCATGGAGTCCTTGATATAGCTGGCGTACTCCTTCAGAAACAGCACCCGGCCATATTTATTGCCCATGACGAAATGGTCCTTCTTAAACTCCATGCTGTCCGGGCAGATGGCGTCCTTGAAGGAGCGGCCATGCTTCATGCAGGCGGACAGATCCAGCTGAAACTGCGTTTCCTCTCCGACCCGGTAGAAATCATGGAGGATGCGGAGGCGTTCCACCGCGTCCAGTTCCTCGCAGTGGGAGTCCATGTGGTTAAGGCGGGAAGCAACATCATTGACCGAGCGGTCGAAGAAAGTGCGTGCTTCCTCGATATTCTTCTTGTGGGCAGACAGGGTGATGTACCGCTCCTGCATCACGCTGTTGGAGGAATCCGTTACCTTGTCCATCAGCATGGCGTTGTACTCTGTACGGCTGCCATCCAGTCCGTCCCCCTGGGAGGGGATGATGAGTTCCTGCTCAAAATTACGGCGGTTGATCCGCTTGTTGTTGATGGTGATCTTGGTGGTGGAGCCGGTGTCCAAAGCGTTCAGCAGTTCCGAGTAGCCGAGAAACATGGCCGTCTTGTCCTCCTTGGACGCGATGGCATAGTTGATATCGCTGATTCGCAGAGTTTTGGAATATTTGCTGCCGAATTGAAAAATCCCATCCGACCAGATCCGGCGGATGGGGATGGTGTCTTGTACGGATTTGGGGATCGTATAGCGCTCCCTATCCTGCTTCAATGTGTTCTGCAAAGTTTTAATCAAGTTTCAATGCCTCCTTGACAGATGTATGTTCCAGAAGTTTTGCGTACAGATTTTCCGCGCGGAATACGAGCCGCTGCGGTGTAAGGAATTCCGAGCGGACATAGGCCAGCAGAAACCGTTCCAGATTCATGCCGTTATACTGAAAGAACCCTCCCAGGGCAAAGGGAAAGGCGGCCAAAACACACACCCAGCCGATCTCCCCGCTGCCCAGCACGAAACGCAGACCGAAATAAGTACAGACCGCTACGGCAACCGCCAGCAGCGCAAAGAGGAATTGGCGCAGGGATAGGCCAAAGAACAGGCTTTCCTGATAGTTTCGTACTTCTTTATTGATGCGTACTTCCAAGAAATCACCTCCGGTTTTTTGAGATTTGCCGAACAGAGCCTTGATTACTCCGTCCGTTTATGCTACCATGCCACAAACCCGATCAAGGAGGTCATGGCACATGATGGTTTTTATGATTGGCGCGGGACTTGGCGTCCTGGCGCTGCTGTTCCGGCTGGCGGCTGTGTTTCGCCTGACGATCCCACTTCTGTATGTGATCGTGATGAATACGGTCGGTCACAGCTGGTATCAGGCGCATTCGCTTTGGGGCGACCGGCTGTTTTTTATCCTGCTCGGCCTGGTCGCCCTGTCCTGGCTTATTTCGCTGGGCAAACGAATCGGCAGCTTCCTGCAAGAACGGAGGGATGACCGCGCTGCTGTAGAACAGTTCACCCACCGGGTCCACAAAGCCAGAGAATGCGGCGAAGACACCGTCAGCACCGAGAACCTTTGGCGCTGATTTAACCCAGCCCCATCAGCTCTCGGATGAGTCGGTCGCTCATCTTGATCGCGCCGACTAAGACCAGCATATTGAAAATCAGTTCGCCCACATAGTTCCACACAACCGTGGCCGCTGCCAGGGTATCGTCCGCAATGGCAGGCGGCGAGGACGCGAACGCCGAAAAGATCACACAAGCCAAGACGATCACACAGCCCTCCAGGCAGATAGCGGCAAAACTTTTCAAAAAAGCAATGCCGATGCTGCTGGATGGCTGTCCTGCAAAGCTGGCCAGGGGGATCGGCGCAATCGCCGCGGCGATATACAGCTTGAAAAAGCGGCTGTACACGGTAAGGATCATTACGAGGGACAGCACCCAGATAAAAAGCGAGCCAAGCAGCGTCACCGCCCATAGCGGGATGGATTCGACAAAGCCCACATCCTGAATGATATCCACCATTTGACTGGGCAGTTCGGCTGCGGACAATGCTGACAAGCCGGAGGAGTCCATGATGGTGGAGATCATGCCCTGTGCGATTTGAAAAACCGCGGTCATCAGTTCCATCCCCCAGGTCACCGCAGCCTGCGCCAGCACAAAACGGATGAAACATTTGAATGCGACTTCCGGCCGCTTGATCTCCGCAAAACTGCCACAGGTTTTGACCACGCCCATAACGAAGAACAGCACCAATAGCGCATAGCCTATGGCTTTCAGACCACCGTTAATATTGACGATGACCGACCAGACTCCGCCGCCTTTGAAGTTTTCCGGCGAGGTTGTGATGAGCTGCCAGATTTCCGCCAGCTTCCCGTTCCACATCTCCAGTGCGGAATTGAGATTGTCTACGATCCAGTTTCCACTTCCGATGGTTTCACCTTCTTCCTTGCTCTGCCGTTCTTGACGGCAGGTAATAATTCGTTTATAATTAACACATAATAAGTGAATGGAGGTATACCCCATGATGATTCGTTCTTCCACTGCGCTTCGGAATGACTATGACAGCATGGTCAAACTGTCTACCGAAAAGCAGGAACCCATTTACCTGACGCGCAACGGCGAGGGGGAAATGGTGTTTTTGCCCATTGACCTCTGGGAAAAGCGGCAGGCCGAATTGGAATTGTTTGCGGAAATGCTCCGCAGAGAGCAAAACAGAATGGCGGGCGCCAAGACCTATTCCGCATCTGATATGCGGGCGGAAGCGGAGGAATTGCTTCGTGAAGGTTGAATGGCTCAGCGAAGCCCGGAACGAGTTCCGGGAATTCCTCCAGTACTACCGGACTGAGGTCGGTATCCCGTATGCTGAAAAGTTTGCCGCCCACATCCTCAGTTCCACGGAGCAGCTTGCACAGTTCCCGGAGATGGGTGTTTTGAAATATGATACGCTGATGGGAAAGTACGGCTTCCGTTCACTGTTCATTGACCACTATGTCTGTGTTTACAAAGTGGACTCTGATGCCGTCCGCATCTATCATCTGGCAGATGCGCGAAAAAACTATATCTATCACATCTTTGGAATGGAGTAACAAGAATGTGTGATTTCCCAGACTCTAATAATTGCAAAGTCCCGAATCCTTTTAGCGGTAGCTGTGCCTTGTATGACAAGCTGGCTGCGGCGGAACGAGAGATAGACGCCGGTGCAGAAGGCGAAGACTTTCTGGCTTTGGCGAAGTCTCTGCGCACAAGCGTACACGGAAGCATATAACGGCAGGGTGTGAAAATACGCCCTGCCGTTTTTCTCTTAGCCGGTGATCAGGGTGAGGATCTCCTTAGTAAAGGTGATCACGACACCTCCGGCAATCGTGAGCATGCCATTGGCGCGCTGAGAAGGATCGTGGCTCTTGAGAGACAGACCCACCTGCAAGATGCCGAAGCCCAGTAAAATCAGGCCGATGGCGCGGATCAAGGAAAAGATAAAATCCGAAAGATTGTTGATGACGGTCAGCGGATCTCCTGCCGCCAGTGCCGGGACTGCGGTTGTGATTACCACCAGCGCCGCACAGGCAATGGCCGAGTAAATACGCTTGGCTTTCCTTTCAAAGTTTTTGTGATTCAGTTCATGCTTCATGCTGCAAGATTCTCCTTTTTGTTGTTCTCAGCGGAAATCTCCTGAAAAAACGGTGTTCCGGGAACCGCTGGTTTTTGTTTTCCTTTATGAATATAAGGCGCTCCGCCGCCATCCATGGTATAGCGGATGGCCGGATGCTCTGTCAGTTCGTATTTCTCATCCAGCACCGGTCTGGCCCCACGGATAAAGAGAATGCAGTACCGGTTATCCAGCATCCGCACCTCGTCCGGGGTCAGCAGCTCCCGGCCGCTCATCTGGAAGTTAGTAGAGTAGGAGCCGGAGCGCCCCTTCGTTTGCCCGTGAGTCTTGGTGTCAATGGTGGCCTTGCCCAGGGCTTCCGAGATGTATTTGTGAGTGCTGGCTTCGTTGCCGCCGAGATACAGCAGCGTATCTGAATTGCCGGGGATCGTCTCCCATGAATCCTTATACAGTTCCTTGATCTGCGCCATGTTCTGGATGATGGTGCTGCAGGAAATGTTTCGGGAACGCATAGTCGCCAGTTCACGGGGCAAGCCGGGAAGATTGACGGACGGCGCCTCATCCAAAATAAAATGCACATGGTGCGGCAGCGCGCCATGATGGACCTGGTCTGCGCAGTAGTACAGGGTCTGGAAGATCTGGGAATACAGCAGACTGACCAGAAAATTGAAGGTCGTGTCGTTGTCCGGGATCACGGCATAGAGAGCGCATTTCCGCTCTCCCAGTGTATAGAGATCCATATCGTCATGATCCGTGATGGCCTTGATCTGCGGCAGGTTAAACGGCGCCAGCCGCACGGCAGCGCTGATCAGGATGGACTTTGCTGTTTTCCCTGCCGCCTGTTTATAAACCTTGTATTGCCGCAGCGCCACGCTCTCCGGGTTTTCCTGTTCCATAGCACGGAACAGCAGATCCAGCGGAGAAAGGTATTCCTCGTCCTCCTCTTTCACCTCGGCATACTCCAGTACCCGCATGACCATGGAAAAGTTCTGCTCATACACCGGTGCCTCCTGGTGCAGCATGAGGATAATGGCCTGGAGAAGCGCCGTCTCGGACTTGGTCCAGAACGGGTCCGACTCATGGCTGCCCTTGGGTGTGGTCGCCTGGATCAGCGTGTTCACCAGCTTCAATGCATCCTTTTCATCCTGTAGATAGCAGAAAGGATTATAGCCGTCAGACTGTTCCAGATTGACCAGATTCAGCACCCGGATATCATAGCCCTGCTGTTTCAGATATCCTCCGGTAGCGGTCAGAACCTCCATCTTCGGGTCCGTAATGACATAGTTGGTGTTGGCTTCCAGAATATTCGGTTTTACATACCCTCGGGTCTTGGCCGCACCACTGCCGCCGATGACCAGCACATTCAGGGAGCGTCGATGCTTATGGGTGTCCAGCCCCAGCCGGACATGGCGGGTCAGGATCTTGTTCTGCTTTTGATGGAACTGTGCGTTGACCTGCTTGGGGGAACCCCACATGGCAGAGCCGTGTTCTTCGCCATCCCGCGTCCGTCCCTGCTCCGCATCATAAAGGCATAAGCCCATGATGTAGATCCCAGTGCAGACGAGGATAGACAGCAGACTGTGTTCCGTCCAGTAAATACGGAAAGGGTGTTCCAGTGCGGCAGTCAGCTTGGAGAGTATCTCCGGCAGACCGCCGCCCAGCGACTGTGCCAGCAGCAATGCCGCCCATACCACAGGGAGATACAGGCACAGCCGAAAAATGCGATTGGTTTGCTGGGATGTTTGCTTCAGGCAGTTCACCTCCACAAAAACGAAAAAAGCACCCCCGGCAGCGGAACGATGTCCGCTGCCGGGGCTGTTTCAGATGGAATGCCTGTTATTTCACTTTGCCGTTTCTCACTTTCTGCCGGTTCTTTGTTTTGGCCGGGGCAGATCTCCGCTGTGCGTCCAGCTGCGCCTGATACTTCTTCAGCCGTTCCAGAACGGACGGACGCTCATTCATCCTCCGGCTCCTGTCTCCGGAAGAATCCAAGCTGGGCCTGGTAGCGGGCGAGTCTTGTCCCGACCGAGATTCTTTTTTTGATACCACCTCCTGACGCTGATCCACAGGCGGTGTCACGGAGGCTTCTACCTGTGAGCGCTGATCCTTCTCGGCCTGCGGCGCAGCCTGCTCCGTGTGAGCTTCTTTGTCCTTGGACGGGGCGGTATTCTGCCGCAGAGCCTGCTGCACCGGTTCCGGCTGGCCGGAATACCGGATGCGTTCAAAAATCAGATTGGCCCGGTCAATCTCCGTCACCGGCAGGATGACATCCACCACCTTGCCGTGACCATCTGTATCCCGGATGGCGGAAAACAGGATCTTCTGCTTTCCGGCTTTCTTTTTGAATGCCTGATACTGTTCCGGAGACATGGCAAACCGGCGCACATCCCTGGTTTCTTTCAGCATTTTCACAAGATTGACCTTGCCGGAAATGGTTTTGTGATTTTTGGCCAGCGCCATACTGAGCGCCAGCATATTTTTCAGGGCGGAACCGCCCAGGCGAACGGCGACTTCACTGCCGGAGAGCATCATGCGCACCAGCTGATCCGCCGCTTCACCGCCTCCTATATTCATCTCTCTGCACCTCCTTCTGCTTTTCTTCTGTTCTCTGGATATCCTGCTCCATCATGGGAGCCTGTTTCTGGATCTCCCGGCAGAGCTTCTGCTTTTTCCGCTCCGCACGAATGGCGCGGTTTATCTCTGCTAGTTGTTCATACACTCCTGCCTTTTCCGCTGCCAGTTGTTCTCTTGGCACGCCGCTGCTTTCCAGCAGTGTCACCGCTTCCATGTACTTTTCAAACTCCGTCTCCATACCGGCAAGGCCTTCTTCATAGAGCGCTTTGCTGGGCGCCAAGGCATCTGCGTCTGCCAATGCGGTGTACAGCTTCTGCCGCTTCTTTTTCCGCACATTGAGGCGAGTACGCTGCTTCATCAGCTTGGCCAGCGTTTCCTCTGTGCGGGCCTGGAAGCTCTCCATATCCGATGGGGTACAGAGCCCGTTTTCCCGCAGGAATGCAAACTGCTCCCGGTACTGTTCAAAGCGCATGACTTCCTTTCGCAGGTGGGGCGTCATGCGGGGTGGATATTGCCGCTGCCCAATCTTACCCAGAAGATACAGGTAGTGGACATAGAGTGCGAGAAAGCCAGTGTATTTTGGATGCTTTTGGTAGGGCTGATACTTAGGACGAGAAAGCATGGCAGGGCTGCTGCCCGCCTCGATCTCCGCGAGGTTTCCTTGAATGGCGGCTCGAATGCCATCTTCAGTAAACAACGGATTTCGTCTGCCGGGATACTGGAATCGTTCCTGTCCCCGCAGGCGGAAACCCAGGCGATTCCCGTGGCGGATCTCATAGCCCATGTGTTCCATGAGCAGGAAAAAGTGACCGAGATCATTGGCATCCTGAATGGCCGTTTGCAGATCTGCCTCCAGCATGGAGCGGAATGTGGGCTGTCCTTTAGATTGCCGCAGCCATTCCACATAGCTGACCGCCTTGGCAGGCTCTCCCGTCATGATGACGGAGAGACCATGCTCCCGGCAGAGCCGGTCTGAGATCCTCCGGATCTGCTGATAGTAGCTTCTGGCGTTGCTGTGGTACTTTTCTCCGGTAAGCTGGTTGACGGAATTGAATACAATGTGGGCATGAATATGCTCCCGGTCTGTATGAATGCCAATGACAGCCTGATACCCCGGCAGATGTTCCCGCACGAATTTCTGTGCGATTTTCAGCGCCAGCTCCGGGGAAATTTCACCGGGACGGAAGGACTGGATGATGTGGTAAAGCTGTACGCCGTCTGTCTTGTTCCAATGCTGCTTGACCGCCATCATGTCACGGCAGGCCGTTGCCGTCAGACACCCCTGTGCCGCCGTGAGGATCTGTTCCTCCGTCTTATCCCCATTGAGAACATATGCAATGGCCTGCTGGAGTCCGACGCGGCGGGCGAGGATCTTTGTAACGGCCACTACTGCTCCGCCACCCTGGCCAGCTTCTGTTCAATGACTCGCATGAGGAACTTCAGTTCTTTCATATCATCCTTCGTGGCAAATCCGGCATTGACCTTTCGGGTGATCTGGTTGATGTTCGTGCCGATGCGGTTGATCTCCCGATATAATTCATGCAGTTCTCCGGGCGGGCGCTGCCGGATCGTCACGCCGGAGATGAGTTCCCGCAGCACAGCGCTGACCGGCAGGCCGGACACGGCGCAGAGCTGGCGCAGCTTCTCGCGCTCCGCTGCGTTAAGCCGCACGGATACCATGTGGTCTTTATTCGTCTTTCCACTGCTCCTTTCCGCAGCCTAAGCCGCAAATTCTTCCGCACACGGGCGGCATTGGGGACTGGGGTGAGCCCCAGCAAGCGCGGTTGTCATACAAACGCTATGCTTGCGCCAGCGCCGCCACGGCGGCGTTGGCTCCGCCCCTGCGGGGCAGAGGTTTGATTTCAAGCGGTATGGTGACTGAACTATTGGGTGGACAGAGTCCTCCATTTCATGAAAAAACTAAGACCGGCAGTCTGCACACAAATTAGTGTAGACTGCCGGTTTTGTTTCCTTTGAGTGTATTGCACACAAGGGTGTTATATAGACACCTTCGATAAAACAGGAGGGTGTCAATACGACCCCCTCCCTGAAAACGCGTTCCATGTCTGGACTGCAATAACGCCTGCTTAAAGACAATACACATTGTCTTTACCTGGAGCGGTCGTGTTTCTTCTTATAGTTTTTGAACTTGTTTTCATCATCCAATGGTTTGCGTTCCTGCTCTTTCGGGAAGTCAACTCCATCGATACAATCGTCGTAGACAAACTTCTTAATTTCTGACATATCATTGGTTTCATAGAATTTGACCAGCAATTCCTTAAAACGATCCTGTTTTTCAATGGGGACACTGATTACTCCACAGCCGTTTTGAATCATCACTTGATTTGCCGCTAACATACTGGTCCGCTTGTTGCCGTCCGGGAACATTTGCCGACGCATAGACCAGAGCATAAGCGTGATAGCTCTGTCTGTTGCTGCCGGAATGTCCATGATGTCTTGTAGTTCCTCTTTAATTTGCGATTCAATTGGCATATCCGGTACCCAAGAGGTTCCGCCCATGCGAACAGGAACTTTTCGCAGGTATCCAGAATCATAAATCAGATTTGAACCAACAACCTGATTCAAGTGACAAATGTAGGCGAGATCCATTGAATGGTTCAAAGTTTCAAATATGCACTGCCATGCGTGTTTCAGGTTATTCACGACCACCACATCATCTCGCAGCACCCCATTTATAATGCCTCCAGCACAAACACTCTGTGCTTGATGAAATGTGATGTTTCGCCCCTCTAAACAGGCACTTTTCCAAATGTAATCAATGATGTTTCGCTTTGCGACATATAGGTTCTGATTCACCGTCATCCGGTACTTATTTTGAACAATCATTTCTCGGTACGGTTCTGGGCATCTTCCCTAAGTTCACTCATCTCGATATAATCATCCCAATTTTCTGCACTTCGACTCAAATAATCATGCCCACCATCCACAGAACAGGCTCCGCAAGAGCAGGTTTTGAAGTCATGTACGGTAACAGATTCGATAATATCACCGCACTTTTTACATTGGATTATGTTCCTGATAATCATATAGTGAGTCCTTCCTTGGCTCGATGTTGGATGTTTATTCCCGCCCATCTAATTGCCGCTTCTTTTCTCGCTTCCGCAGTTTCTCCATTGAAAAATCAAGGATACGCTCTTTGCGTGTCTGTAACATTGTCCTATAGAACTGTTTTTGCAAATCCGAAATAAACGGAGTTTCATCCACAATGTCAAAAATCTTATCCATATTGATTTTGGGGAGAATGCGTTTCAACGCTTTGTTGCAATCGGTGTTCTTTAACGAGGAAATAAAATCGAAGTAGTTGATCTTTTTGCCATTGACTTTGATGCTGGACAGGGGGATTGAGAAAGTCCGTAAGTCCCGTTCCTGTTGTTTAGCGATAGTATCACGCATGATGGCTTCATCTGCCTGCGGATACAGACAGCTTCCGCAGTCATACACAGGGGCGATGGAAATCTCATCTGTTGCGGTGTTATAGAGGAACCCCCAGTTACCATTATGCCGATCCCAATTCCCAATCAGTGCATCTACAATGAACACATTCCAAAAGTGTTGCTTCAGCAATTCAGGCGGGAATGCCGTTTGATCTTCCATAGCCTGCATGATATCAGACAGTTCCGTGCCGTATCCGCTGTGACCGGAATTGATGACTGTATTTTTCAAGGAGGCAAAATCCTGAAGTACGATTCCCGGAGAAGTGAAGTCTTTACAGGCAACAACGATTTTTTCTACCCCGTTTTTCTGATAAACACCAAGGAGCGTTTCCTGTGCATTGATTCCAATGCTATTGAAAATGTGACAGCCGATGTACTCCGTAATACAGCTATTAGCATAGCTTAAGTCCTTGTTTTTAGGTGCTGGCGCCGGAAACTTCAGCATATATTGCTCGTCCTGATAAATCACAGCCCGCTTTGCACCATTGGCACCTGCATAAAATTTGTTGCGGGTAGGTAGATTTGTAAAATCAATCAAACAGCGTCACTCCCTTTCCATACGAAGATACTTTTCGCGCAAATACCATGCCTGTTCCGGAGAAATAATCCGGTCTACTTCTGCTGAGTTAATATCGGCGTTCAAATTACACCAGTAGATGTCCCAATGCGGGTCTCGATTTCCACCGTCTATAATGGTCCAGGATTTTTGCATCTCCCGAATGGATGCCTGCAAATCATCAGGCAAGCCGCATTCCAGATACGACCGATCCAACGGCTTTCCTGTTTCCGGATCATATTGTGTGTGATTCATAGATAATTCCTCGCAATGTTCTGGTTTGCTTCTATTATACCGAAATTGCCTTATTTTAGCAAGAAACTTTATAAGAAACCATTATGTGGTACTATCATTTGCTGTGCGGCTCGAGCTTGACGAATCCCAGATCCGCAGTCGCATCCAATAAGCCGCCATCCGCACACGGGGTAGCGCTCCATGTCACAGTTCATATGGTGGCATTGTTCCACAGTCGGGACAGCGAGTTTCTCTTCAGTCAAAACAGCCTACGCCGTACTTAATTCGCTCGTGCTAATCCAATCTTCCATATCAGCATAAGGAGCCGAACTACTTGGAGGTGCTTCTCTGAAAAGAGCAGGGCGTCCATGTGGTGCCCTGCTCTTGAACAACATTATCGTTCCGGACTGTCATGTTTCGCCCGTTGTTTTTTATGCTCCGGCTGGAGGCGCAGAAGCTGTTGTACTCGCACTTGAGTATGCTTTTCGATAGCTTGGAGACGGTACTCCGGTAGATTCAGCTTGGGATGGCGATGGAATGTGAAGCCAATCAGCCGACGAAGCTGCCGTGCCTGCACAGGCCCCATCACTTCCTGACAAACACTTTCAAAGCTGACCCCGTATGCGGTGCCACGGGTTTTCGCATAGCTATCCAAGTCTTTGAAATCGTCCGGCATAGCAAAATTGAACAACGATAGCCCATTATCAAAGATTGGAGCTGCGCCAATGATCTCGCCGCTGTGCTGATTCCGAAGGACTCCGAAATTACCGAAATGCCGATCCTCATTATAAATCACAGCGTCAAAGACAAGCATACTTTTTATTTGCTCGTAAGCTGTTGCACCAAGGGTTTTATAGTAATCCAGACAGGCTTTCAGTCCACCTTCACGGACGATCCGTCCGATGGGGATGTAGGCAGTATCGATGTCTGTGAACAGCTTACAGCGGGAAGCGGTGATCCCTTTCCAGTTCTCCAATTCGTAAGATACCGCATTCAGTCCCATAGCCTGTGCGATTTGACTGGCGTAATATTCGCTGTAAGGTTCGTTGCCTGTGTTGGCTGCGCCAAAAGTGCCGCCTTTGTACAGATAGATGCCGTCGCCGGGTATAAAGCGCCATGCTTTCGGAAGCATACCGTTGGTGGTCAACTCAGGAGAAGTGGTAAAAGCAGCATCACTCTGTCCGATACCGGTGTAAGCCACCAGAGACAGGATCTCTGAAAAACGGTTTTCGTACAGATTGTATTGTGCAAATTTTCCTTCAAAGCCTTTGGGTACGACCCAATAGCTGTCGTTCAAGGACAAGCCCTTGCAGATGTCGATGATTCCCTTTGTGTCATTGATACTCAGTCCGAAGGTCTTCAGTATTTCGGATACATAGGTGCGGTTTTTAGGAATTACACGCTTTTGCAGCCATTTCAGCATACCGGCATCTGTTTCATCCATGTCTATCGGGAGTAGATGCCGCTTTTCTTCGTTGATCCACAAGATATGAGCTTTTAGGCCCTCAATGCCTTGTTCTGTCAAGGTGAAAGTCAACATATCCGTGTCGTAAAGACGGAGGACATATTCTTGATTCATGTGATTCGCTCCTTTCACCGCAGTATTATTCTTCCGTGTACCATGCTATTGTATAGGCGGATTCAAGCCCGACTGTTTGCCGCCGCGGCCAGTTTTCGATGCGAGGCAAGTAGAGCATCTTTCATCTGCTGATCCGTGATCTCACCCCGCGCCCAACAGGCAGACAATGTTTTTGCATAATCAGACACCGGAATGCCTTCAATTGCGCTGATCGCATCCGCAGCTTTCACTGCAGCGATCCGTCGATTTAGCATTTGATCCACATACATCACTCGTATCCCTTTAGCATGGAAAAAGTTCTATTTTATTATATCGATTTCTCCGTATCATAGCAAGCCTTTTTGACAGACAGCATGGCAGGTCACGCAGCTTTCTCCAATTCTGAACGGATTCTTTCTCTTGCCAGCTTGGCATAAGTATCGGTCACCTCAATGCCGGTGGCGGAGTAGCCCTCCAGCACAGCCGCCAGCACCGTGGTACCGGAACCTGCAAAGGGGTCCAGAATATGCCCGCCCGGTTCCGTGATCTTCACGATGTCCTGCATGAGCTGCAGAGGTTTTTCCGTGAGATGGATGCGGTTTTGCGGATTACCGTACTTGAAAACGCCGGGCAGACACGGCACAGGTCGGTTGATAGGCATATCGC
>CAVBJJ010000031.1:0-22176 GCA_963595735.1 bacterium | reverse complement strand
CCCCATATATTATGATATAAAAGAAGATATAAAGAGGTGACTGCTATGATCGGAACGACCCTGCGGCAAATCCTGGCGGAAAAAAAGATGTCCGTCAGCGAACTCAGTCGCCGGGCGGAGGTCTCCGCCCAGACCCTGTACAGCATTCTCAATCGGGATAATATGAAAATCAATCTTGAGCTGCTGCTGCAGCTGTGCCGGGTGCTGCAGGTCTCGCCGGAGCGCTTTTATCCGCCGGAGTTCCAAGCGGACGACCGCCTTCTTCCGGAGGAGTGGGAGCTGCTTCGTTCCATCCGCAGTCTGGACGACCACGGCAAACAGCTGCTGCAGCTGGTGCTGAACGCGGAGCTGCAGCGGCTGCACACTGCCGCGCCAGAGCGCCGCTGCCGGGTCATCCCCCTGTACAGCACCCCCGCCGCCGCAGGCTACGCCTCCCCGGTGGAGGGCGCTGACTACACCCCTTACGAGGTGCCGGCGGAAAGCCTTGCCGATTTTGCCGCCCGCATTGCAGGCGACAGCATGGAGCCCTGGCTCCACGACGGCGACATCGCCCTTGTCACCCGCCGTCCCGGTCTGGACGATGGGGATGTGGGGCTTTTCTTTGTGGACGGGGATATGCTTTGTAAGCAATACTGCCGGGACTGCACCGGCACAGTATACCTCTTTTCCCTGAACCGGGAGCGCCAGGACGCGGATCGGGTCATCCCCCCGGACAGCAGCAGTACCATCTGCTGCTATGGCAAGGTCATCCTGCCAAAGCGCCCGCCCCTGCCCTGATCGTTTCGCAACAAGCCAAAACTCCCTCCGTTGCAATGCCGGAGGGAGTTTTTTCATATTGTCACCGTATTTCCCCCGCCGGGGCAGGGGTCTGTTATTCTGTTTTCCCCAGCAGCCAATCCATGTGTTCCCGTGCCAGGGCATAAATGCCGTCAAAGTCCACATGAGGGTTATAAAACCGCTCCAGATCGTCGTGCATGGCCTTGGCCTCCGCCAAAAGCAGCTCGGCATCCCGCCGCAGCGCCGCCGACAGTCTGGCACGCTCCCGCAGTCGTCCCCGCAGCGCCCGCAGACGCTCCGGGTCTACCATGGCGTCCAGGTGAATGCGCCGGTAGATGGGCATATCCGCCGGGTGCCGTCCTCTGTCCGCTAAAAACGCCAGCCCCAACTCCGGCAGCAGCAGAGCCTCCCGCCGCTGGGGGCAAAGAGGATCCGGGCAGAGCAAAATCTCCTGCCCCCGCTCCAGCGCCGCCTGTTCCGCCGCAGCCAAATAGCTGTCCGCCAGCCCGCACATATCCTCCAGCAGATACACCCGCGGGCAAAACTGCAGCAGACTGTCATCCCGGAATACCGTTCCCTGGCAGCTGATGGCGCTGAGGAATCGCCGGGTGCAGCGGCCTTTCTCCCCGGTGCGTCTGCCGCATTCCCGGTGGATGCAGGCCATCGCGCGGCTTTCTACGCTTTTCTTTTCCTCCGGCAGATACAGTCCCGGCAGTTGCTGCGGCTCCATGGCGGCCGCGGCCGCCAGCGCGTCATAGATGCAGGCATACTGCGCCCGGTACCGCCGCCCCAGCTTTACCATGTCCGCCAGACGGCTTTCCAGCTTTCCAGCCGCATAAAAAGCGCCCAGATCCAGATACAGGCCGCTGGCCGCCGGATACTTCGGCTCCATGATATGGGGCGCAGTCCCATCTACATAAGCGATCCCCAATTCCGGAAACCGCACCGCGTCCAGGCTGTCCGGGTCGCCGGAGCAGTGTATGTACTCCACCTCCTGTCCGGCCAGTTCCGCCGCCGCTCCCAGCTTTTTCATAAAGCTGGATTTCCCGCACCCCGGGCCGCCCTTGATGACCCAGAGAAACTCCCCCTTTTCCTGATCGACCAGCCCGTCATACAGGGAATAAAAGCCGTTTGCGCTGTTGGCACCCAGAAAAAAATGTGTTGCCTGTTGTGTTTGCATATGTCATCCCTCACTTCCAAAGCATTGCGCATTGCCGCGCTGCATCAGTCTATGCAGCACCGCGCCGCTGTGTCCATCCGCCCGGCGCAGCTTTTTCCCTTTTCATTTTGACAAACCCCGCAAATGTATACTATAATGGAATTTACACTGAAAAAAGAGGTAAGATCATGCTCCAAAACATACTTTTCGACCTGGATGGCACCATCAGCGACAGCGGCGCCGGCATCATCGCCTGCGTCAAATACGCGCTGGAGCATATGGGCATTCGGGAAAACGACCCGGATCGCCTGCGCGCCTTTGTGGGACCGCCGCTGCTGGTGCAAATGCAGCGGGGCTACGGCATGGACGAGGCGCAAGCCGCCCGCGCCGTTGCCAAATACCGGGAGCGCTACGCCAGTCAGGGTATTCTGGAAAACGAGATGTACCCCGGCGTTGGGGAAATGCTCCAAAAGCTCCACGCCGCCGGAAAGCGCCTGGCGCTGGCCACCAGCAAGCCCCAGCCCTTTGCCCAGCAAATTCTGGAGCGCTATGGGGTGGCGCAGTATTTCACCTGCATCGTCGGCGCAACGCTGGACGGTCGCATCAACACCAAGATCGAGGTGCTGCAGGAAGCGCTGGAACAACTGGACATCCGCACCCCTCAGGCGCGGGCGCAAACCGTCATGGTGGGCGACCGGGAATATGACATCGACGGCGCCCATCACTTTGGTCTGACCGCCATCGGTGTGGAGTACGGCTATGCCGATCCCGGAGAACTGCAGCGCCACGGTGCGGATGTGATTTTGCCCACGGTCTCCGCGCTGGAGCGCTATCTGTTGGAGCACTGATTTTTCTGCAAGGAGGAAACGCCTTTTGTTTACGGAAATTCTCGCGCCCGTTGGCGGCGCGGAGCAGCTGACCGCCGCTTTGCGCAGCGGGGCGGACGCTGTTTATCTCGGCCTTGGAAACTTCAACGCCCGGCGCAATGCGGAAAACTTTGCCGGCGGGTTGGAGGGCGCGGTGCGCGATTGCCACGGCCGCGGCATGCGCTGTCATGTCACCCTGAACACCCTTATCACGGACAAGGAGCGCCCCGCCTTTCAGGAGGAACTGCGGCGGGTCGCCGCCTGCGGGCCGGACGCCATCATCGTGCAGGATCTGGCCGTTGCGGCAATGGCGCGGGAAATGGTGCCGGATCTCCCCCGCCATGCCTCTACCCAAATGACGATCCACGATGTCAACGGCGCAAAGCTGGCACAGGATCTGGGCTTTTCCCGGGTCGTGCTGTCCCGGGAGCTGGAGCTGCGGGAGATCGAGCGCATCGCCAGCGCGGTGGATATCGAGATTGAAAGCTTTATCCACGGTGCGCTGTGTATGTCCATGTCCGGCTGCTGCTACCTCAGCTCCATGCTGGGCGGGCGCAGCGGCAACCGGGGACTGTGCGCCCAACCCTGCCGACTGAACTTTACGGACGGCAGCCGCCCCTATATGCTGTCTTTGAAGGACATGTCCTTTGTGACCCACATCCGCGATCTGCACAACGCCGGGGTTTGCTCGTTCAAAATCGAGGGCCGCATGAAGCGTCCGGAATATGTGGCCGCTGTGGTCACCGCCTGCCGCGCCGCGCTGGCAGGAGAAACACCGGACATGGAAAGCCTGCGGGCGGTCTTCTCCCGCAGCGGCTTTACCGACGGCTACCTGACCGGCAAGCGAGGCGTGGATATGTTCGGCTATCGCCGCAAGGAGGATGTCACCGCCGCCCAGAGCGTTCTGGGCAAACTCTCCGGCCTGTACCGCAACGAGTTCCGCCACATCCCCGTGGATATGGACTTTTCCATGCCGGAAAACGCCCCCGCCGCCCTGACCGTGACCGACGGCGAACACACCGTCCGGGTCACCGGCGCAGTTGCGGAGATTGCTCTGAACCGTCCTACCACGGAGGAAAGCCTGCGAAAAGCGCTGGAAAAAACCGGTGGCACGCCATTCTTGCCAGGCAAGCTGCAAGCCCAACTGGCGCCCGGCCGGATCTTGCCCATGCAGGAGCTGAACCGTATGCGCCGGGAGGCGCTGGAGCAGCTGCTGGCACAGCGGGAAACGCTGCGTCCCTGGCCGGTACGGGAGGTCGATCTCTCCCCCGCCAAACCGGCACAGCACCCGGAAAACGCACCTCTGCGCGCCCGCTTTGCCAAGGCAGAGCAGCTGTTTCCCGATGCCGCCGAATGCTTTGAGAAGATCATCCTGCCCCTGTCGGAGATCCAATCCCACCCGGAGCTGCTGTCCCAACTGGGTGACAAGCTGATAGGCGAGCTGCCGCGGATGTGCTTCCCGGTGGATACCGCCCAACTGGAAGCGCAACTGGAGACGCTGAAAGCTGCCGGACTCACGGCGGTATATGTGTGCAATCCCGGCCTGTTTTATCTGGCGCGGCGGCTGGGCTTTGTGCTCCATGGCGCTCCGGAATTGAATGTGCTCAACAGCAATGCCCTGGCGGAATATGCCCGCCTGGGTGCGGCGGATATGACGCTGAGCTTCGAAGCCTCCATGAAACAGATCGCCACCCTGGGGGGCAGCCTGCCCCGCGGCATTCTGGGCTATGGCTATCTGCCGCTGATGACCATGCGCGCCTGTCCCAACAGCGGCACTGGCGGCTGCAAAAAGCACTGTCCCGGAGAAAGCACCCTCACCGATCGAAAGGGCGTTCGCTTCCGGCTGGCCTGTGACGACCGAAAATACACGGTGCTATATAACTCCACCCCCCTGTACATCGCCGACAAGGAGATTCGCGGCGTGGATTTTATCTCCCTGTACTTTACCAATGAACCCGCCGCCCGCTGTCAGGAGATCACCCGCGCATTCCAGCACAAAAGCGCCCCGGACTTTCCCCGCACCGGCGGTCTGTACTATCGCGAACTATTGTAACACAGAAAAAATACGGCTGGCAGCTTGCGCTGTCAGCCGTATTTTTTCTATCCATTTCAGATATCACAATATAAAATTATCACCATTTCAGCGAATATCAGGCCAATTCCCGATACAAAGCCGGGGCATCCGCTTTGTTGACCGTCTCGCTGACCGCCAGCACCTCCACCCGGAGCGTACGGGGGCCAAGTGTCAACTCCAGCACATCCCCCACCTTCACATCATAGGATGCTTTTACCACACGCCCGTTGACCGAAACCTTTCCCCCATCGCAGGCCTCGTTGGCCACGGTGCGGCGTTTGATCAGGCGGGAGACCTTGAGATATTTATCCAGTCGCATATCGTTTCCTCCGGTGCCATCAGCACAAACACAAACCCCGCCGGCACAGGTCCGGCGGGGAAAACCATTTCTTTGTTGCCGGACTTACTTGTCCACAACATCCTTCAGAGCCTTACCGGCCTTGAACACAGGGACGCGGGAAGCGGGGATCTGAATCTCCTCCTTGGTCTTGGGGTTACGGCCCATGCGGGCGGCGCGCTCCTTGACCTCGTACACGCCAAAGCCCACCAGCTGCACCTTTTCGCCATCGGCCAGGCACTCGGTGATGACCTCCAGCGTTGCGTTGACTGCTTTTTCACTGTCCTTTTTGGACAGCCCCACCCGCTCGGAAACAGCGGCGATCAGTTCTGCCTTGTTCATGATAAAATCCTCCTAATTATTCTCTATCTTTGGTATATTGGGTCTTCTATATTGGATCACTCCGGCTGATGCTTGCCCTGTTCATAATAGGCGTCCAGCTCTGCCAGAGAGAGATCTTCCACTGCCTTGCCATCTGCTAAAACGGCCTGCTCCATCGCGCGGAAGCGACGGATGAACTTTTCACAACAAGCGTGCAGGGCGCTCTCCGGGTCCACATCGACAAACCGCGCCACATTCACGGCGGAAAACAGCACATCGCCCAATTCCTCCGCAATGTTGTCCGCATCTCCGGCGTCGATCCCGGCCTGCAGCTCGTCTACTTCCTCCCGCAGCTTTGCCATGGCGTCCGATACCTGATCCCAGTCAAAGCCGCATTTTCTGGCCTTTTTCTGGATCTTCTGCGCCCGCCAAAGCGCCGGGAGACTCCGTGCCACCCCTTCCAGCGCGCTGGTGTGGGTGTCCTGGGATTTTTCCTTGCGTTTGAGCTGTTCCCAGTTTTCCAGCACCTCGCCGGTGCCGCTGACCTTCGTGTCGGAAAACACATGGGGGTGACGGTAAATCAGTTTCCGGCAAGCGCCGTTGCTCACATCCGTCAGGTCAAAATTCCCCGCCTCTTTTTCAATGGCGGTGTGGAATATGATCTGCATCAGCAGATCCCCCAACTCCTCGCACATATGCTTGGGGTCGGCCTCGTCAATGGTCTCGCAGACCTCGTAGGCCTCCTCCAGCAGATTGCGCCGGATGCTTTCGTGGGTCTGTTCCCGATCCCAGGGGCATCCGCCCTCGCCCCGGAGAATGTCGATGATCCGGCAGAAATCCTCCACCGTGTACCGCTCCTCCGGGCTTTTATAGGTAAATTCAATCATCATTTCACCTGCTTTTTCTCAGCGAATATGCAGCTTTTTGGCCAGTCTTTCGCCCTTGGGCAGCAAGCGCATATCCTCCAGCGTGATGGAACGGGTCGCGATCACCAGCACGAAGTAGACCAGAATCGCCACCACGATCGCCACCAGCATCGCAGTGGCCGTACCCATCCAGTTGCCGAAATGTGCGCCGGTCACGCGATGGCACAGGCCATACACGCCCCAGGCCACTGCGCCCATGACTACCGTGCAAATCGCCGGACGCACCAGGCAGCGGCTGGCCGACGGAGCATGGGGCATATGCACCCAAAGCGCCCGCAGATTCAAAACGCAAATCACCGCATAGCAGCAAATGGTGCCGATCGGTGCGCCGTAAATATTGATCTTGGGATTTCCTACCAGGATAAAGTTGACGACCACCTTTACCGCGCCGCCCACCAGCATATACAGCATGGGCAGCTTTTCATTGCCATTTGCCTGAAGCAGGGCGTTGGTAATCAGCGTGATGCAGACGAACACACTGGCAATGCCCAGATAGCACAGCAGGGTTCCACCCGCCACATTGGCATGGGGATAAATCACGCTGACAATGGGCTTTGCCAGCACCGCAAGACCCACACCCATGGGCATGGCCAGCAGCGCCGTGACACGCAGCGCGGAGCGCGCCACCATTCCCGCTTCTTTATAGTTGCGCTGCACCACCGCCGCAGAGACCGCGGGCACAACGCTGACGGTCAGGGGCGTGACAAAGGCCGCCGGCAGGTTAAACAGGGTCTGCACGCCGGAATACACACCGTACAGCTCATCCGCCATGGCCTCGCTGTATTGCAGCGTTTCCTTCATCTGGAACAGCACCAGCTTGGAGTCCAGCAGGGTCACAATGCTGGAAATGGACAGTCCCAGCGTGATGGGAATGCCAATGCGCAGCAGCTGGATCAAAATTCGCCGGCTGCTGTCCGGCTTATCGGTCGCCGCCGCGGCGGACAATTCCCGCCGGTATTGTTTCCGGGTCACGGCCATCATATACAGCAGCGCCACCAGAGAACCGGCCGTTGTACCAAACACCGCGCCGGCCGCGCTGATGGGCAGACTTTTGCCGCCGCGCACGAACACCAGCGCCAGCGTAACGCCGACCAGCACCTTGAAAAGCACCTCCAGCACCTGGCCGATGGTGGTGGGAACCATGTTGCCGTGTCCCTGCACAAAACCGCGATAGGCGGAAGTCAGGCAGACCAGCACCACAGCGGGGCTGAGTGCCAAAATGCACTGACTTGCCTTGGGACTGTTCATACTGATTGCCAGCTCTGTGGGCAGCAGGAACATGACCAGCGAGCACGCCAGACCCAGCACGAAGAATCCCGCCAGCGCCACCCGGAAGATCCGGCGCACCTGTGCCGGCCGGTTCAGGGTGTTTGCCTCCGAGATCATGCGCGACAGCGCAACGGGCAGACCCGCGCTGGAAATGGTCAGAAAGATGTTATAGATGTTGTACGCCACATTGAAGTAGCCATAGCCGGTGTCGCCCAGAAGATTCATCAGGGGGATCTTGTAGATCGCGCCAAGGATCTTCATAATGATGACACCTGCGCCAAGGATCGCAGCGCCGTGAAGATAATTTTGCTTTTTTGCTTGCGCCATGTAATATGTCCCTCCGCCTTTGTTCTCCTGCTTCTCCTGCACAGGATCCTGCCGAAGAAGCTGTTGTTCCGGAAAGTTGCCTTATCCTATTCTATGCGGGAACCGCAGGGCAGATTTGTCAAATTGGAAAGGCGGAACATTTTTGCTCCACCCCGCTCCATGAAAAATCTGCACAGCCCAGCTATTTTAATATATTTTCCCGGGAATTGCAAGGACTCTTCCCATTTTCCTCCGCCTGTCTTTGCGAAAAAACATAAAATTTTCAGGTTTTTTCCTGTTTTTTCACATAAAAGTCGGATTTCTCAGAAAACTCCCCTTTTTTGCATTTGCACAGCGCGGTGTTTCGTCCGCAGCTCGAAGACATTTTGCAATATAAAAACAGCTGCCGCAGAACCGAAGCCCCGCGGCAGCTGATTTTCCCTATGCTTTTTTTACGCGGGAAAGCGCACGGTGATCGTCGTTCCCACGCCCACGGTGCTCTCCACAGAGATCTTTGCCTGATGAATCAGCGCGGCGTGCTTGACAATGGACAGCCCCAATCCGGTGCCGCCCACCTCCTTGGAGTGGCTTTTGTCCACGCGATAAAAGCGCTCAAAGATCCGATCCAGATGCTCCTGGGGAATGCCGATCCCGGTGTCCTTGACACAAACGCACTTCGGCGACACGGTAACGGTCACGCTGCCGCCCCGGCGGTTATACTTGATGGCGTTGTCGCAAAGATTATAGAGCATACTGTGCAGCAGATCGCCGATGCCCCGGATCTCCGTGTGACAGCCCTCCAGCGCCAGGCGCACGCCCTGCTCCTGTGCCACCGACTGCAGGCTTTCCACTGTCTGCTCTGCGACCGTGTACAGATCCTGCTGGCTCCACTGCAGGTCATTTGCCCCCTCGTCCAGGTGGGAGAGATTGATGATGTCCTCCACTAAGGTTTCCAGCCGCTGGCTTTCGTGGTAGATGCGCTCGGCAAAGGGCTTGATATCCGCCTGCTGCACCATGCCGCATTTCAGCAGCTCCGAATAACCGGAAATCGCGTGCAGGGGCGTTTTCAGTTCGTGGGAAACATTGGCGGTGAATTCCCGCCGCCGCTGCTCCGCCTGCTCCTGCTGGGTGATATCAAACAGCACCACCGCCGTGGCAAAGCTGCGCTCCCCCTCCATGACCGGGGCGGCGCTGATGCGAAGGAAGCGGCCGTTCAGCTCCGTCTGCACGGTGCAGACCTTTCCCGTTTTTGCCTCCGCAACGGCCTTTTGCACTTCCAGATCCCGGCAGACCACAAGAAAATCGCCGCTGGTGTAGTCCGTCTGCAAATAGCGCTTGGCCGCATGGTTCATGGACAGGATCTTCCCGTCCAGATCCAGCAAGATCATGCCCTCCGCCATATTGCCGATGATCGTATCCAGCTCCCGCTGCTTTTGACGCAGATAGGTTTCCTTTTGCCCGATCTGCTGCTGCTGGCTGTGTATCCGGCGCAGCAGCGGCGCCAGCTCGTCATATTCCTCGTTTTCCAGGGGGGCGTCCAGATTCAGCTGGTTTAGGGGCTTCACAATTCGCTTGGACAGTCTGCCCGCCAAAATAAAGGAGAACACCAGCGCCGCCGCGACTACCAGCAAAATCGGCTGCGCCATGCCCAGCAAAAGAGAGAGCACGCTGCTTTGCGCCGTGGACAGCCGCAAAACAGTGCCGTCATTCAGCTTTCTGGCGCAGTAAAGGGAGCGCACCATCATCGTATCCGAGTAACGGCTGCTCTCGCCGCTGCCGGTGCGCAGTGCATCCTGGATCTCCTCCCGCTCCAGATGGTTTTCCATCTCCGCGGAGTCCGACTTACTGTCGTACAGCACCGTTCCCTGGGGATTGATCCAGGTGACCCGGTAGTCCTCCGTGGACAAGCCGGAAAAATACGATGCGCCTAGCTTTTCCACGCCCTGCGCCGCAAGGGTCAGCTCCGTGCGAAGCTCCATCTTCTGCACGCCGGAGAAATAGTTGAACAGCACACCATAGATCAGCACGATCGTGACCAGCAGCACTGCCAGCGCCGCTGCACAGATTGAACGAAAAATACGCCCTGTCATGGTTTTTCCTCCATCCGGTACCCCACGCCGCGCACAGTTTGGATCATCTTTCCCGCATCTCCCAGCTTGGTGCGCAGGGTCGCAATATGTACATCCACTGTCCGGGTTTCGCCCAGATAGCTGTTGTCCCAGACCGCATTGAGCAGTTCCTCCCGGGTGAATACCTTTCCAGGCGCGTGCAGGAACAACCGCAGCAGCTCATATTCCTTCAGCGTGAGCACTACCTCCTGCCCGTTCACCGTGACCCGGCGACTGCCCTCGTCCAGAGAAACTGTCCCCAGGCAGCAGACCGGCTTTTTCTCCGGCCTTGTCCGGCGCAGCACGGCTTTCACCCGGGAGATCATTTCCATCATGCCAAAGGTCTTGGCAAGATAGTCGTCCGCTCCCAGGTCAAGCCCGATCACCTTGTCATACTCCGTCCCCCTGGCACTGGCGATGATCACCGGGATATCCGCCGTCACCGGGGAGGCGCGGAGCTTTTTCAAAATGGAAATGCCGTCCTCGTCCGGCAGCATTACATCCAGCAAAATCAGCTCCGGCAGCTGATCCTGTATGCCCTTCCAAAAATCAGCGCCGTTTGCAAAGCCCTCGGCCTCAAAGCCGGAGGCGCGCAGGGTATACAGCATCAGTTCCCGGATCGCGGTATCGTCTTCTACGCAGATGATCATGGTTTTTCCGCCCCTCAATCTTTGCCGGTGTGTGTTTCGGTGGTCTCGGCGGCCTCCAGAATGGATTCCTCCGAGAGGATCTCTCCGGTAATGGAATACAGCACCCATTTGGCAATGTTCACCGCATGGTCGCCAATGCGCTCGTAGTACTTGGAGATCATCAGCAGATCGACCAGCGCCTCGCTGTTGGCATCCGGCATATGCAGCAGCTGGATCAGGGTCTTTCGCGTCTGGGCAAACAGGTCGTCTACTATGTCATCATATTGTACCACAGCCATGGCCGTTTGCAAATCCCGTTTTACAAATGCGTTGATGCTGTCCGTGACCATATGGATCACCGCGGTGCACATCTCCCGCAGGGGCAGCTGCTCCGGCACGGAGGTGATCTCCCCATAGCCCAAAATCTCCGCAATATCCGCGGACTGGTCGCCCACGCGCTGGATATCCGTTACCATCTTCAAAGCAGAAGAGACCGTGCGCAGATCCCGCGCCACCGGCTGCTGATGCAGCAGAAGACGCAGACAGACCGACTCGATCTCCCGTTCCTTTTGATTGATCTGTACCAGCTGCTCCGGCAAGTCCGCCGCAATGCTGCCATCGCAGCTGAGCAGCGCCTTGGACGCCTTGGCCACCGCCGTCTCGCAGAGCATTCCCATGGTGATCATTTCCCGGTTCAATTCCTCCAGCTGCAAATCGAATTGCGCACGCATTATCCAAACCTCCCTGTGATGTAATCTTCTGTTCGCTGATCCTTGGGCGTGGAGAACATCTGCTCCGTATCGCTGAATTCCACCAGCTCGCCCAGCAGGAAAAAGGCGCAGTTATCGGAAATTCTTGCCGCCTGCTGCATATTGTGGGTCACCATGATCACGGTGTACTTTTCTTTCAGCTGAACTGCCAGCTCTTCGATTTTCCCCGTGGAAATGGGATCCAGCGCCGAGGTAGATTCGTCCATCAGCAGGATGTCCGGCTCCACTGCCAGAGCGCGGGCGATACACAGCCGCTGCTGCTGTCCGCCGCTCATGCCCAGGGCGGAGGTTTTCAGCCGATCCTTCACCTCGTCCCAGATGGCCGCGTCCCGGAGGGATTTTTCCACGATCTCATCCAGCCTTGCCTTGGAGCGGATGCCGTGAGTGCGGGGACCATAGGCGATGTTGTCATAAATCGACATGGGAAAGGGGTTGGCCTTTTGGAACACCATGCCGATGTTCTTCCGCAGATCGGTCACATCCACCGCGGGGTCATAAATATTCTGCCCGTTATACAGCACCTCCCCGGTGATCTTCACGCTGGGGATCAGATCCTGCATCCGGTTCAGGGTCTTCAGAAAGGTGGATTTTCCGCAGCCGGAGGGGCCGATCAGAGCCGTGATCTCGTTGGCGGGAATCTCCACTTCAATATCATGGAGGGCGTGATGCTCTCCATACCAGAGATTGAGCTTTTTGGTTTCCAAAATCGTTTTCTCAGACATGGACGCTCCTCCTTATTTGTTCTTCTTCAGCTTTTTCGCCGCCAGATTTGCCGCCAGGTTGATCGCCAGCGCCAGTCCCATCAGGATCACCGCAATGGCAAAGGCAACGCTGGTCTCACCCCGCTCGCTGGCATAGACATACAGAGCCACCGTAAGGGGCGCGGCGGAGGTCTTCAGCGCCGCTGCAAAGCTCAACAGCTTCAGGCCGAAGCCGGCGGTAAACAGCAGCGCGGCAGATTCGCCCACAATGCGACCCACTGCCAGAATGCAGCCGGTCACAATGCCGTCCACCGCATTGGGCAGCACCACTGTGCGAACCATGTGCCACTTGCCGGAGCCAAGCGCCAGCGCGCCCTCCCGGTAAGCGTTGGGAACGGTTTTCAGACTCTCCTGGGTGGTGCGGATGATGGTGGGCAGGATCATCATGACCAGGGTCAGACCGCCTGCCAGAATGCCTTCCCGCAGCCCCATCAGCTGGGTGAACAGCAGCATACCCACCAGACCGAAAATGATGGAGGGGATGCCCGTCAGGGTCTCCGCCGCCAGCTCGATCAGCGCCGTGACGCGCTTGTTTTTGGCATACTCTGTCAGATAAATCGCCGCGCCGACGCCCAGGGGCAGCACGATCGCCATGGAGATCAGCACGATATACAGGGTGTTGAGCAGGTTCGGCAGGATGCCCACCGTCCCGGTCAGATAGCTGGACTGAGTGGTCAGCAGCGTCAGGGACAGATGAGGAATACCGCGGTAGCAGATATACCCGATCAGAAACGCCAGCAGTCCGCAGGTGAGGACGGCTGCGAAAATCAGCAACCCTTTCACCGTGCGGTTCCACAGCTTGCGGCGGCGGGCAAAGCCGCTTTTCGCTTTTTTCGGCCGGGAAGCCTGCTGCTCGGGCGCTGCCGGCGCCGCGTGACTTATGATCTTTTCCATGTGCTCACACCTTCTTTCCTTTTACGAACACATTCAGGAGTATATTGATCAGCATGATGAACAGGAACAATACCAGTCCAATGGAAAACAGCGCCTCCCGCTGGAGGGAGCCCACCGCGGCATAGCCCATTTCCGAAACGATCGCCGTGGTCATAAAGCGGACGGAGCGGAACAGGCCGGGCATATTGGCCACATTACCGGAGACCATGATGATGGCCATGGCCTCGCCGATGGCTCTGCCGATCCCCATGACCACCGCAGTGGCGATGCCGCTTTTGGCGGCGGGGATGGAGACACGGAAATAGGTCTCCAGCTTGGTTGCCCCCAGGGCGATGGCCGCCTCCTCATACTCTCTCGGAACCGCCCGGAGGGCGGTTTCCGAGATGTTGATGATGGAGGGGAGGATCATCACCGCCAGCACGATGATGGCGGCGAACAGGGTCGCGCCGGAGGAGAGATGAAACAGCTTTTGTACACCAGGCACCAGCACGATCATGCCCACCAGGCCATAGACCACAGAGGGGATCCCGGCCAGCAGCTGCACGGCGGTACGAATTGCGGAGGCCACCTTCGGCGGCGCCATCTTGGCCAGATACACTGCCGCAAGCAATCCCACCGGTACACCCAGCAGGATGGCGCCCGCCGTGCCGTAGACGCTGGTCAGCAGGAACGGCAGGATGCCGTAAGCTGCCTCCGTTGTCGTGGCCGTCGGCTTCCAGACCTGCCCGAACAGGAAGTCGAACAGGCCGATCTCCCGAATCGCCGGGATGCCGGAAACGATGAGATACACGCTGATGCACAGTACAAAACCAACCGCCACGATGCCGCACAGGAGAAACAGCAGGTTCATGCCGTTCTCCAGCATCGTCTGATGCATGGTTTTCTGTTTCATGGTCTTACTTGGACACCGGGACCGCGCCGGCAGCAACGATCAGGGAGCTGGCATCGCCAGAGGTCATGTAGTCAAAGAACGCCTGGGCTGCGGGGCTGAGGGCGGTATCTTTCTTGGTCACCAGATTAAAGGGACGCTGGATCAGGTAGGAACCGTCGGCAATGGTGTCCTCGCTGCATTCCACACCGCCGACCGTCAGTACCTTGATGCCGCTCTGGCCTTCCACTGCGGCAAAGGAGGCGTAACCAATGGCGTTCTCGGAGTTCTTCACGCCCTCGATCACCGCGCCGGTGGAGGTCAGCTCCTGGGTCAGCTTGCACTTGTCAGTGGTGTCAGTGATGGACTCAAAGCCGTCCCGGGTGCCGGAGCCGGCCTCGCGGCCGATGCAGGCGATCTCGCCGCTGCCGCCGAATTCGGACCAGTCTGCGACCTCGCCGGTGAAGATGGAAGCGATCTGCTCCACCGTCAGGTCATCCACCGGGCAATTCTCGTTGACGATCACGGCAATGCCGTCCAGCGCCACAGTGGTGGCCTCCAGACCCTTGCTGCTTTCCTCGTCCTTCAGGTCGCGGGAGGCAAGGCCGATATCGCAGGTGCCGTTGCTGACAGCCTCGATGCCGGTACCGGAACCGGTGGCGGAGTAGGTCACGGTCACGCCGCTGTTGTCAGCCATGAACTGCTCGGACAGGGCGCCGATCACCTTTTCCATGGAGGTGGAGCCGTTGGTGGCTACCGTTCCGCTCAGGGTCTCTCCCGTGGTATTCTCCTTGGGCGCCGCGCTGGCGTTGCTGTCGGTGTTCGCGCCCTGGTTGGCGCTGCATCCGGCAAAGGCTGCCACGGCAAAGGCCGCGCTCAAAAGTACTGCAATCTTCTTTTTCATGTTCATTCTCCTTTTTTTCATACATCTTATCCTCTTGGACAAGTTCATCATAGCAAGAGAATGTAAAGTCCACTATCCAGGCTATGTAAAGCCTATGTTAAATCGTGCCGGAAATCGCCCTGCACAGCCAAAGAAAAAGTGCTCCGGAAAACGAGCCGCCCGCTTTCCAAAGCACTTTTTTATGCCGTATCCTTGTAAAGTCATGTAAAACCAGAAGTTTTTGCAACTTTTCCCGGATTTAATATGTAAAAAAATCCACTGCGCAGTCACGCTGCACAGTGGATTTTTTGTTTTACAAACAGCCGCCGTATCGGACGGACTGTAAAATGCAATTAGTCGATGACATAGGGCATCAGGGCGATCTGACGAGCGCGCTTGATGGCCTCGGTCAGCTGCCGCTGATGACGGGCGCAGGTACCGGTGGTACGACGGGGCAAGATCTTGCCGCGCTCCGAAGTGAAGCGGCGCAGCTTGCCGGTGTCCTTATAGTCGATGAACTCGGCCTTATCCACACAGAACTGGCAAACTTTTCTGCGCTTGCGGTTCTTGTTGTTCTTATCGAACGCCATGGCTTTTTCCTCCTTTTTGAAGTTTTCAGCTGATGATTGTTGTTAGAAGGGCAGATCTCCGTCGTCCCCATCGTCCAGCTCAGCAAAAGCGCTGGGCGCGGGCTGGGGCGGAGCCATGCCGCCGCTGCGGCCGCCATAAGGCTCCTGCTGCTGGGGCGCGGCACGATACCCACCGGTATCGCCGCCCTCCCGGGACTGCTTGCTGTCGCCGAAATAGACATTCTCGGCCACAACCTCAGCGCTTCTGCGCTTGTTGCCCTCCCGGTCTTCCCAAGCACGGATCTGCAATCTTCCACTCACCACGGCCATGCGGCCCTTGGTGAAATACTTGGAGACGAATTCTGCCGTCTGCCGCCAGGCGACAATGTCGATAAAATCCGTCTGCCGCTCTCCCCCATCCCGGGGGGCGAAATCCCGATCCACCGCCAGCGAAAATGACGCCACAGGCGTGTTGCTGGAGGTATAACGGAGCTCCGGATCTCTGGTCAAGCGGCCCATAAGGGTGATGTGATTCAGCATTTGCTTCCTCTCCTTACTCGGCGCGCAGGGTGATCAGGCTGCGCATCACGCCATCGGTGATACCCAGAACACGATCCAACTCGGCGGGCAGGGCGGGGCTGCTGGTGAACTTCATCAGAACATAGTAACCCTCGGAAATGTAGTTGATCTCGTAAGCCAGCTTGCGCTTGCCCATCTCCTCAACTTCCTCCAAAGTGCCGTTCTGCTCGACAAGAGTCTTGAACTTCTCCACGATCGCCGCGGTCTCTTCCTCGCTGAGATTGGGGTTGATGATGTACATCAGCTCGTACTTCTCGCTTGTCTTAGCCATGTTTGCACCTCCTTCTGGTCTTTGGCCCCCGCTCACAGGCGGGAACAAGGAATTTTTC
The DNA here is from genome assembly GCA_963595735.1 of bacterium. Classification (GTDB taxonomy): domain Bacteria; phylum Bacillota; class Clostridia; order Oscillospirales; family Oscillospiraceae; genus CALWOS01. Next base: position 5,751 of record CAVBJJ010000031.1, on the reverse strand, counting down.
CGTTTTTGCACGGACTTTATTATTATACACGATTTTCCAATATTGTCAAATGTTTTTTCCTACTGCTCCCCTACTTAAAAAACGCGGAATAAACTTCGATACAAAGCTTATCCCGCGAGTTTTATATTTTTATTGGGCTGTTTGGGAAATATGATTTGGGTATGATTTTTCAGGAAATCAGTTTCCGGGTGCTTACCGTATACTCATAGATTAGTACATATAGTGACTGTGGGTACAGGAGAAGGTGTCATTGTTTCCAGGCGTGAAGTTGCTGATGTTCCAGCCCTGCACCGACCAGATGTAATCCATCAGGCTGGTACCCCATGTCACGGCAGAACCGTTCGCCAGATACAGCTTGTTGTTGGTCAAATTTCCACCAATCAACTTTGAGCCGTCTGTAAGGTCAGTCTGAGGAGTGTAGCTCGTTCCATCAGGCGGAATCAGAGACATAAACCGATGGAACCGCTGTATAGTCAGTCCAGCACTGTCGGCATCAAAAAGCGCAACACCACTACCATTGTCTTGCTTGCAAGTCAGTTGGTCTTCCCGGAGTACCGAGCCGGAGCTGTTGTACCACACAAAGGTTCCGTACACATAGTCTCCCGCACTGGTTTTAGCGGGCTCTACAGTGATCTTCACCTTGGCCGCACCGGAAATCGTTGCCCCCTTTCTTGCTTTTCCGACAACGCCACTCCAACAAATCTCGAACCAGTTTGTCCCATCATATGTTTCGATTCCCATATCACAGGATCCCTTTGCGCCATGTACCCCAAGAGAAATGCACGCCACTCTCTTGTTTTTTGTGTCAACTGTGACACTACTCAGGTTGATGGTTGTCTCCGCTTTGCGGTATGTGGAGGTGTAGATCCCCTGGGAATAGTAATGCGCACCGCATCCCATCTCTACACAGCTTGTAATGTGTTCGTTCAGATACATATTGCGCCGATGGTAGGAATCGTAGTTCTTGTAGACCGACAGACCAAAGTTTGTGTAGGTCGTATCATATGTTGATCCGACCGCCAAGTTGTTCGTCCCCTGGAAGTTATTTGCAGGGGTAAATTTGGGTTGTCCATTACTCGCCATAGAAAACTTCCTTTCTTTTTCTGTCGGATAAGTCAAGCGTTTGCTTTCCTTATTCTACGCGTTCAAAATTCGTCTGCATCCGGGTTGCCACATCATATTCCACTTTATAGGTACCTTTGTCATACACCTTGCTGTTGCCATTGAGTTTGTTGTGCAGACAAAAAGTATCATCGTAATAGATATACACTGTCAAGGCAGCTTTTTCCACATCGAATTGCCAACTAAGTTCCGTATCATTGGAAACATCCGTGCACAGCATTCCACCGCTTTTGTCGAAGATGTATATTTTGAATTTTGAAGATTGGGAATGGTAGTATTGTTGATATCCATACACCAAAATATAGCCATCATACTCCTGGCGAAACTGCTCTATGAAAGAGGTCGGTATCGAGCGCGGAAGACCATGCTCACTTTCAAATTTGTAATCCAGCAAAGGGGTAATATTTTTTTGCTTTCTGCTCACCGGCGCGGTATTATACAGCCGCCAGAAAGTGAGGATCGCCTGCTCTATGGTGTAGTTCTCCGTGGGCGCGAACACATTCTCTTCCACGCCCTGCATGACTTCCAAGGCCTGAATGCTGTATACATCCGCCTTGGCCCAAGCATCAATTTGGGCATCATCTGCGAAGCGATAGCTGCTGCCGCTGCTCTCGTATGCGGCATAATTTTTATAGACCCGCATCAGCATGGCCGCGGCCTCCTGCCGGGTGATCGGCTTGTCCGGTTCAAAGGTGGTATCACTTGTCCCGTTGACAATACCAAACCAATATGCAATTCCGATAAACCGCGTATCTTCCCTGCCTATCTTGGTATCCGCAAATTCAGGAATCAAAGGCAATGCGCTGCAAGCAGGATTGTCATATACATAATCTTTTCCATCTATATCCTGAAATGCGTTCCCGTTTCGGTCTTTTTTCGTTCCACAATAGGCATCCAAAAATTCGTCCTTGAAAAATTCATCATCCGGATGGCCGGTGTCCAACCAGGGATATGCCGTTGCCGCACACTGGTATCCGTACTGCACCGACAGGAAAAACATCGCCAGCTCGGCAAACTCCCCACGGGTGATGTTTCGCTTGTAGTTCTCCCGGAACGACAAAGGCACAAAGCCCAAAGCGATGGCCTTTTCCACCTCCGGCTTTGCCCAGGTGGAGATTACATCCTCCCCGATGGTGTCGAATGGCTCAAATTTTGTTTCCAAGGTCTTCCCTGTCTCCAGATCAGCCTTGTAATAATAGATGCCTGCATCGTGCAGCACGACTGTTTTTCCGTCCACTTCCTCCTCCCGCCGCGCGGCAAAGGAAACGGAAAAGCGCAGGGTCTTCCCATCCTCCGACAGGCTGATGTTGTCATGTGCCGGATAGTTCCACGGGCTTTCCCGGGAGACCGGCTCGGACAAATTCACCTCACTGCCATCCTCTCGAAGAAGCCGCAGGCTCGGATTTTTCCCGCCGTGGACATTTTCCAACGGCCAGAAATACAGCACCGTGCCATACTTTGTTGGGATGATTGTTTCCACATGGTACTTTCCGGAATCTGTATACGCGGAAAGGTCGATATTCCCATTGTTTTCCTGCTTTATGATATTCTTTTCCTCAGTTGAATGTATCGTCTCCCCGCTGACTGCGCCCGCACTGCCAAATAAGCTACAGCTCAAAGCAAGCGCCAGCAGAATCACCGAAAGTCGAAGTCTGATTTTCATATATTCTTTTCCTCCTGTCTATTCCTCCCCCGAAAGACTTTTCCACAAAATCATACCAAGTCGTACAACCCCCAAAAACAACTGCAATAAAAAACGAATATAAAAAATAGTGGGATAAGCTATCAACAAAAATTGTAGCTCATCCCACTATATCTCATACTTTTATCTCTTGTATCTCATACATTTTCATGTAATATCATACTTTGGATACCAAACAACCCCGGTTACACCGGCCTTGTTTGAGAAAGTATGACTTACACCTCGACGCCGTACAGCTCCTCGCTCAGCTTCAGGATGGCGGAGATGTCCTCCTTGCCCATGCCCTTGGCGCGCGCGACATCGTACAGCTGCTGGGCAACATTACCCATCATCAGGGGAACATGCATTGCCTTGGCGGTGTCAACAGCCATACCCAGATCCTTGTGCTGCAGGTCGATCATGAAGCCGGGCTCGAAGTTACGCTTGGAAATGAAGCTGCCGTACTTGGCGGTCAGCGCATAGGAGCAGCCGGAGCTCTTGCTGATGACATCATACAGGGTGTCGGCCTTCACGCCGCACTTGACGCCCAGCGCCAGAGCCTCGCCCACTGCGGCCATGTTGACGCCCAGCAGCAGGTTGTTGACCATCTTGGTGGCGTCGCCGGCGCCGACAGCACCGACATGCTGGATCTTCTCGGGAGAACCGACGCACTCCAGCAGGGGACGCGCCTTCTCGAAGTCCTCATCGGAAGCACCGACCATGATGCTCAGGGTACCGGCCTCGGCACCGGCCATACCGCCGCTGACGGGAGCGTCGATGACGGTAACGCCCTGCTTGGCACCGTCCTCGGCCAGCTTCTGGATGGTGTTGGGGGTGATGCTGCTCAGGTCAATGATGAGCAGGCCGGGCTTTGCGCCCTCCAGCAGCTGCTGCACAGCACCGGCGACGATGGGAGCATTGGGCAGGGACATCATAACTGCATCGACCTTGCCGGCCAGATCCTGATAGCTGGTGGCAGCCTTTGCGCCCTTTTCGACCATCTTCTCGATGGCGGGAGCAAACACATCGTATGCATACACCTCGTGGCCATGCTTGATCACATTGGCACACATATTAGAGCCCATTCTGCCCAGACCGATAAATCCGACTTTCATTGTTTGAAAACCTCCTAGTTTTTTGAAAACGCCGTTCCGGAGAAAGGTCGTTTTCTATTTGGGAATCGTTATTCGCTCGTTTTCTTGCAGACAGCAATAGTCCGCTGTCCACACACAATTTTATTGTACACTGTTTTCCCAATTTGTCAATATGGAACTCCCTTTTCCGACAATAAACAAATCTTTCACAATCTTTCGCTCGCCACAAAAAAGCCTCTGTCCCCGGCGGCTTGCGCAGGATGGGGGACTGTGATAAAATAGGTGTTATTATAAAATTCCAAGAAAGGACTTCACGCCCCTATGTCCCATTCCCGCTCCGCGCCCCCCGGCGAAATGACCCGGGAGCAGCGCATTTTTGAACAATACTCTGTGCCAAAGGCCGTGGCCGCCATGGTGCTGCCCGCCATCATCAGCCAGATCGTCAATGTGGTCTATAATCTGGCGGATACCTGGTTTGTCGGGCTGACGGGAGACCCCGCCGCGGTCGCGGCCATCTCCCTTTGTATGCCGGTGTATAATATTCTGGTCGCCATCAGCAATATGTTCGGCATGGGCGGCTCCAGCGTCATCGCCCGCGCTCTGGGCGTTGGCGACCGGGAAAAAGCCAAACGCAGCTTTGCCGTTGCCTTTTGGGGCGCGCTGCTGGCGGGGCTGGCCTATTCCCTGTTCTTCCTGCTGTGCAAGCGCCCGCTGCTGCTGCGCATCGGCGGCGACGCCTCAGACATCGACTACGCCGTGGTCTATGCCCTGCTTACCATTGTCATCGGCGGCGTTCCGGCTGTGCTCTCCGGCTGCTTTGCCCACCTGATTCGCGCCACGGGCGAATCCAGCCGCGCCAGCTTTGGCATGAGTCTGGGCGCTATCCTGAACTTTGCGTTGGACCCCCTGTTCATGTTTGTGCTGCTGCCCAAGGGACACGAGGTCCTCGGCACCGCCATTGCCACCGCTCTGGCCAACACCATTTCCCTGCTGTATTTTGTCGTATTCCTGCGGCGCAAAAAACAGCAGCACCCCATTTACACCATTCGTCCCAAACTGCTCTCCGGCGCAGGGGCGCAGCTGCGGGATATCGTCCGCTGTGGTCTGCCCAGCTTCTGCCTGATCGGTCTGGCAACGGTTTCCAACTGCTTTCTCAACGCCATCATCGGCGGCATGGGAAGCGCGGCCGCCATGGCCGGGATCGGCGTGGTGCGAAAAATCGACTCCCTTGCCTTTTCCGTCAATCAGGGCGTGACCCAGGGAATGCTCCCGCTGGTGGCCTATTGCTATGCCTCCGGCCGGCACCGGCGGATGAAATCCGCCATGGCGCTGTGTGCGGTCAGCACGATCCTGTTTTCCCTGCTGTGCGCCATCGTCTCCCGCAGCTTTGCGCCAACGCTGATCTCGCTGTTTATCCGGGATGACCAGACGATTTATTACGGCGCCTATTTCCTGCGCCGGCTGTGTCTGGCGATCCCGATCTACTCCGGCACCTTTGTGATCATCGCCGCGTTCCAGGCCATGGGACAAAGCTGGCAGCCCTTCCTGCTGACGCTGCTCCACAAGGGCAGCGTGGATATTTTCCTGATCCATCTGTTTGCCCGGAAATTCGGCCCCATCAATGTGGTCTGGGTGGCGCCGCTGATGGAAACCGTCGCGCTGGTGGTAGCGTTGATCTTCCTGTACCGCTTCCTGCGCGTGCTGAAGCGCCGTCCCGCCCCGCCAAAGACAACTTGACGCAAAACTCCCGCAGCCGGCCGGCTGCGGGAGTTTTCTCTGCCTACTGTTTTCGACAGCCTTGCCTCTCCCTGTGGGAGAGGTGGCTGAGCGCAGCGAAGACGGAGAGGGCAAACA
>CAVBJJ010000030.1:0-22351 GCA_963595735.1 bacterium | reverse complement strand
TCTTCCACCTCCGAAAAGGCCAGACTGCTGCCGCACCAGCCCCGGATCGCGCGCCCCTCCGGATGCTCTGCCGTGCCGATGACAACGGGCAAACGCCCCTCTTCCTCCGCCTGTTCTACCAGTCTATGTATGTGCGCCACTCGCGGACAGGTCGCATCCAAAATCCTGGCGTTTTTCTGTTCCAGCGCCTGCATCGTGCTGCGATCTACACCGTGAGAACGGATGACCACGCTTGCGTTTTCCGGCACCTCCGCCGGGGTTTGCGCCGTGTGCATTCCACCGTTTTCCAGCTTTTTCACAACGGCGGAATTGTGGATCAGCTCTCCCAGACACCAGCACGCCCCATGCTCCAGCGCCTGCTCCGCGATCTCCACCGCACGCCGCACACCAAAGCAGTAACCGGCGCTTTCCGCCCGTACCCATTCCTTCATGCGTCCGCCTCCGGCTCCAGCGCCATGATCTTGTCCATCAGCTCTCCCGCCGCTGCGGCATAGTCGCTGGGCGCAGCCTGAATCTGATACGGCTGCCCGATCTGCACATGGACTGCCCGGAACAAAGACTTTTTCCGGGGAATATAAATCGGCACCAGCGGCACCCGCAGCTTTGCCGCCAGACGCACAGCGCCGGTCTTGGCGTCCACCGCCTCCTCCGGGTTGACGCGGGTCCCCTCCGGAAAAATCACCAGCTTTTCCCCGGCGCGCAGATATCGCATGGCGGTGCGCATGGCTCCCACATCCGCCGATTTCCGGTCTACGCCAAAGCTGCCGATAGCCAGAATAATTTTTCCCACCAGCGGGATTTTGATCAGCTCTGCCTTACACATATAATGGGGCAATATTTTCGGCCCCAGAGCAACGGAAAGGCAAATGGGATCCAGATTAGACGAGTGATCGGCGCAGAGAATACAGGCGCCCTCCGGCAGGTTTTCCCGCCCGGTGACCTTTGTGGGGTACAAAATACCGCCGATAAACCACAGCAGCTTATAGATCACGCCGTAGCTTTTTTCTTCCTTTTCCAGACTCATCGCGCAAATCTCTCCCGAATGATACGACACAGCGCCTGGAAGCTGTCCTCCAGCTCCATATCGGAGGTATCCAGCAGCACGGCATCCTCCGCCTGGCGCAGGGGGGCTGCTGCCCGGTCACTGTCCTTTTTATCCCGGACGCGCATTCCCTGCAGCACCGTTTCAAAGCTGCTGTCATCCCCCTTTAGCTGCAGCTCCCGATACCGGCGCTTGGCGCGCGCCATGTCGTCCGCCGTCAGGAAAACCTTTACCGCCGCATCCGGCAGCACCACGGTGCCGATGTCCCGGCCATCCATAACCACATTGTTCTCCCGCGCCAGCTTCCGCTGCATTTCCAGCAAAAATTCCCGCACCGGCGGCATGGCGGAGACGCGGGATGCATAATCCGAGCTACGAGGTGTGCGGATCTCCTCGGATACATCCTCCCCGTTGAGCAGCATTCTCTGTCCGCCCTGGTCGTCATAGACGATCTCCAGCTGCAAGCCCGGCAGCAGCTCGGCCACCTCATCCTCATTCTGGGCGGTGATGCCGGCGCGCTGGGCTGCCAGCCCGACCGTGCGATAGATCGCGCCGGTGTCTACATATAAAAATCCGAATTCCTTTGCCGCCATACGCGCCAAAGTGCTCTTGCCGGCTCCGGAGGGTCCGTCAATAGCGATCGAAATATGCTTTTCTTCCATTGTCTACTCCTTATCTGCCTGCATCGCCGCAGCGGCCACCGCCGCGGTTGACCACGCGATCTGCAAATTAAATCCGCCTGTATAGGCATCCACATCCAGCAGTTCTCCGGCAAAGTACAGCCCGGAAACCAGTTTGCTCTCCATGGTTCTGGGGTCAACTTCCTTCACGCTTACGCCGCCGGAGGTGACGATTGCCTCTGCGATGGGGCGGGGGCCGGCGATCTCCACGGTAAAATGCTTGAGCACTTCTATCAGCGCCCGCCGCTGCTCCCGGGTAACGGAATGCACCTTGACCCGAGACGGGATCTCCGAGCGCCGAATGACCTCCGGGATAAGCTTATGGGGCAGCAGATCCCCCAGTGCATTGCAAAAATCGCTGTTTTTGTACTTTTCAAAATCCGACAGCAGGCGCTTGTCCAGGGTCTCGGTGTCCAGCGCCGGCTTCAGGTCGATCTCCACCCGGTATTGCTTTTTATCGAAGTGCCGCATATGTGCCGAAGCGGACAGCACCAAAGGGCCGGACAGGCCGAAATGGGTGAACAGCAGTTCTCCTTGCTCCTCAAAAATGCGTTTTTGGTTTTCATAGGCCGTCAAGCGCACATTACGCAGGGAAAGCCCCTGCATTCCGGCGCAGCTGTCTCCCCTCTCCCGCAGCGGCACCAGCGACGGTTGCGGCGAGATCACCGTGTGCCCCAGTTCCTGCGCCATGCGGTAGCCGTCTCCCGTGGAGCCGGTTCCGGGATAAGAGGCTCCACCGGTGGCCAAAAGCACCTTTTTACAGGTGATTTTTTCTCCATTTTGCAGCCGCACGGCGCTGACCGCGCCCTGCTCTGCTTCCACCGCAGCAGCGCGGGCATGGCAGATCTGCACCCCGTTTTGCAGCAGCTTTTTCTGTAGGACATCCGCCACCTCATGGGCATTGTCCGAAACCGGAAAAACCCGGTTTCCCCGCTCGATTTTCCAAGCCAGTCCCATGGCCGTAAATCGCGCCATGGTTTCCTCCGGCGAGAGGGCGTGGAGCGCGCTGTAGAGAAATTTCCCGTTGCGCGGCACATGGTTGAGAAAGGCGCGCGCTTCGCAGGCGTTTGTCACATTGCAGCGCCCTTTTCCGGTAATGCGCAGCTTTTTCCCCAGCTTGGGATTGGGCTCCACCAGGATCGCATCGCTTCCCGGTTGCAGGCAGCAGGCCGCAAACATTCCCGCCGCGCCGCCGCCGATGATCACGATATCCTTTTTCATTAGCCCCTCCTTGCCGCTTTCCGCTTCTTGATTTTCGTTTTATTTTACTACTTTTTTTGCCCTTTTACAAGTGTTTTCCCGCCGGGCTTGGCAAGAAAAAAATCGGGGAACTGCCCCCGATTTTTTCTGACTTCTGCCGGGCAGAGGCTAGCACTCCTGCCGCAGCTGCTCCAGCTCCTGCGCCGTCAGGTGCCGCCATTTGCCTTTGGGCAGATCTCCCAGCGTCAGGCTGCCCTCCCGGATGCGGCACAGCCGCCGGACACGAAGTCCCACCGCCTGGCACATCCGTCGTATTTGGCGGTTTTTCCCCTCGCCGATCGTGATTTCCAGCTGGTTCCGCCGGGGCGCTCTGACCGCCAGCGCCTGCACCACATCGCCATCGTCCAGAGTGACCGGCGCACGCAGCTGCTCCAGAATTTTCCGGCTGCCGTCCAGTCCCTCTACATCCACCCGGTAGGTTTTTTCCACACGAAACGAGGGGTGCATCAGGCGATTTGCCAAATCCCCGTCATCGGTCAGCAGCAGCAAGCCCTCGGAATTGAGATCCAGCCGCCCCACCGGAAACACCCGTACCCCCAGATCCGCCACCAGATCCATGACCGTCCGGCGTCCCTGCTCGTCCTTACAGGTCGTCACATAGCCCACGGGCTTGTGCAGCAAAATATATGTATGCCGCTGCGCAAATTGCAGCGGCGTTCCGTCCACGCAGATGGTATCCTGTACCGGATCGGCCGATTCTCCCAAGCTTGCCACCCGTCCATTGACGGTAACGCGCCCCTGGGTGATCAGCGTTTCCGCCGCCCGGCGCGATGCCACCCCGGCAGCGGAGATCAATTTTTGCAATCGTTGCTCCATTGTATTCTCTCTTTCTGTTATCACGCCCGGCACAGCAAACTGCGCGCCGCCCACACCCGCCGCTGCAGTTTTTCCCAAAGTCCACCGCGGGCTGTTTTTTCTTCCGGGATGTCCTCCGCAAAAACCAGCGGACACGCGCCCTTTTCTTCCCCGTTTTCCAACAGCACCAGCCGCCCGGCAGCGCTGCCGGCGTGCACGGCGGCATAGGCAAAGCGCGGTGCTTCTACCCGCAGGGTGAGGGAGGCATCCTGCCGCCGCAGAATGCGCGGGACATCCTTAGTTCGGATCCGCACGCTCCCCCGCCGTCCGGACACCACCGGCAGGCACAGCTCGTACTGCGCCAGAATGCCAGGATCGTCCGTATACGCCCCATATGCCCAATCGAACAGGCGGCCGTGGTCTGCCCAATCGTCCGGGTCGGACAGGGTCACGCAGACCAGACGCATTCCCTCCCGCTCGCAGCAGGTCACCAGACTTCTTCCCGCCGCCTGGGTATAGCCGGTTTTTCCGCCGATCACGCCGTCGCAGCTCCACAGCAGCTTATTGTGATTGACATAGGAAACGCCGTGGGTACTATAGGTCGCCGTGCCGCAAATTCGGGCAAAGTCCGGATTTTTCATCGCCGTGCACATCAGAAGCGCCAGATCCCGGGCACTGCCGTAATGCTCCGGCGCGTCCAGCCCATGGGGATTGGCAAAGTGACTGTTGTGCATTCCCAGCTCTTCCGCCTTGGCATTCATCAGATCCGCAAACGCCTCCGCCGAGCCGGAAATATGCCGCGCCAGCGCCATTGCGGCGTCGTTGCCGGAAACCAGCAAAAGGCCATATAACAGCTCCTCCACCGTGTACTGTTCCCCGGGGCGCAGGTACATGGCAGAGCCCTCTACCTGCACATCCTCCCAGAGAATTTCCACCGGCTCGTCCAGCCTGCAATGCTCCAGCGCCACCAGCGCCGTCATCAGCTTTGTTGTGCTGGCGATCAGCATTTGCCGGTCCGCGTCCTTTTCATAGAGTACCGTTCCGCTTTCGCAGTGCATGACCACGGCGCAGGCCGCAGAGAGTTCCGGGGCTGTCTCCATCGCTTTCGCCCGCTGGGGCAAAAGGGCGCAGCCATAGCACAGGAGCGCAAAAATTCCAAAAAGCATCCTTCGATGCCGCCGCATAAATAAGCACCACCCTTATCCTTTGGGTAGTGCTTATTATGCACACTTTTTTCCGAAAAACTCCCCGGAATTTGTTACGGCTTTGTTTTTCCCGGAGCGGGTGCGGCGCTGTTGCGGGAAAAATTCTTATTTAATATGCGTAGTCGCCGTCTTCCTTTTTGGCCGCGTGCTTGTCCACAAACTCATCCACGCGGTCGATGATCTGCGGCATCATTTCCACCACGCGATCCACCGTGGACACGGCCGGCGGCGTGATGTTCATCATGCGCACGCTGCCGTTTTTCACCACCAGAAAGCCGACCGGCTCGATCTTGGCTCCAGCACTGTTGCCGCCGGCAATGTTTTTGCTGGCGCCGCATTCGCCGCCGCCGGAGACAAAGCCAAAGGACACCTGGGACACGGGAACCAGCGTGATCCCATCCGGCGTTTCCAGCGGATCGCCCACTACGGTATTGACATCAACCATTTCCTTGAGCTTGTTCATTGTTGCCTGCATCAGTTCGCTGATCTTGTTGTTTTCCATGATCTTCTGTCCTTTCTGTTATCCGTGTTTTCTCCTCTTTGCGTTTTTTCCGCTTCCACCGCAGAAAATCCGCACAAAAACGAATCCCGATGGCCAGCAGCTGCGCCACGCGCAGGCTGAGAATCAGTCTGGCCCGGATCTCGATTTTCTCCTTGTCAAAGTCTGCCGTCAGCTGCAAGTCCTGCCGCTTGACGCGGGGAAAGCCATCCATAAAAATGGAAAGGCTGTATAGCGCCGCACTGAATCTTCCGTATCGCATGGCGGCGGTATAGGGGTCGGCCGCTGCGGCGCAGATGTGCAGCTGCACCAGGTCGATCTTCACCGTTTTTTTCACGCGCCGCAGCGCCTGAAACAGCAGGCGGATCAGTACCCGGCGCTGTTCCCGATTCTTGGGTTTTTCTGGTTCTCCGTCGCTTTCCTCCGGCTCTGCCTTTGGTTTGCGGGGCTTGTCGCTTTCCTGCTTGGGAAAGCGGTACAGCTGAGGGTGCAGCATGAGAAACCGCAGCCGCAGCTGAAATACTTTATTTTCGTACTCGGCATCCAGGCCGATGGGCAGCAGAAGCACAACTGCCACCACGGCGATCACAATCAGCAAGGGGAGCAGTGTCCTCACCCGCCTTTCCCTAAGTTTCCGGCGCTAGCGCTGTGCTGCCGTTTCCGATTCGGGAAGCGCCGCGGCCTGCAGCGCCTCGATGGCGTTTTGCAGCTGCTCCACGCCCTCCTGTGTAGTCAGATCCGGCAGGGGCGGCAACTCCTCCAGCGACCGAATGCTCATTGTCCGCAAAAACAGCGAACCGGTGCCGTATAGTCCGGGTCTGCCGGGAACATCCAATCTGCCGCACAACTCGATCAGCCCCCGCTCCGCCAGCAGGCTTACAGTATAGGCGCTGTCCATGCCGCGAATCTGGTCAATGTACGCCCGGGTCACCGGCTGATGATAGGCCACGATGGCCAAAACCTCCACCGCCGCCGGGGACAAGCGCGGCGGGGAGCGCTGCTCCAGCAGCTTTGTCACCGCTTCGCCATACTCCGGGGCGGAGCACAGCTGGTAGTAGTCCCCCAGCCGCAGCAGCCGGATCCCCCGGGCTTCCGTTTCGTATTTTTCTTCCAAACGCGCCGCCAGCGTGTGCAGCACCGGTTCCTCCAACTCCAGGATGGCCGCCAATCTGGCTGCCGGAACCGGGTCGCCGGAGGCAAACAGCAGCGCTTCCAGCGCGGCCTCTACTTGTTTTGTTTCCATTTTTCTCTGTTCCTATTCCGTTTCCCCGAGCATTTCCAGGGCGCTTGCCATATTTTCTTCCGTTTCTGCCGCTTCTGTCAGGCTGACGATCAGCTCTCCCGCCTCATTTTCTGTAAAGGCCAGATTGCCCATGCTGCACAGCTCCAGAATAGCCAGCACGGTCGCCACCAGCTCTGAGCGGCTTTGGCTGATCGCATAAAGGCTTGTCAGCTTCATGGCGCCCCAGTCCCGCAGCCGGGAAAGGATCTCCTCTCCCTTTTCCCGCACGCCGTAGGGAATCGGACGCGGGATCAGCGGCACGGGGGCATTTTCCCGCACAGCCGCCGGTTCGTCCTCCCGGACATACAGGTGCAACAGGGCGCGGAGCAGCTCCACCGGCTGGTGGCGGTAGGCATAGGTTTTATACTTTGGGTGCTGCTCCCGCGGGCGGGAAAAGAAGACCCCGCCGGAGGAAAGAGACTGCTCCAGCAGCGGCGCTACGGCGCGGATCGCGGCATAGGCATCCCGGTTTTTCAGCTCCTCCAGACTTTGCATAAGCACTTCCAGCTCCGTGACTTCCTTTTCACCGCTGAGCAGAGTTTTGGTTTTGATATATAGAAGATGGGATGCCATCTGCGCAAACTCGCTGGCAATTTCCAGATCCAGCTCCTGCATTTCCGCCAGGTAGTCCATGTATTGATCCAGGATCTGGGATACCTGGATATCCCGGATCTCTACTTTGTTTTTGGAAAGCAATTGCAGGATCAGGTTCAGCGGCCCCTCAAAGTCCTGCATTTCCTCCTTGCTGCGGATGATGCCCTCCAGATGAAATGTCGGCTCCATGTTTGATCTCTTTCTGTTACATAAGTTTCAGCACCAGCTGCACCGCACCGGAGGCAATGTGGAAAAAGCCGGAAAACAGCTTGCTCGTCACAAAGCTCAGCGGCGTTGTCAAAACGCCGGTCGCCAACAGCAGCAACAGCACAAGCATACCATAACGCTCATAGCGCATCAGCTTGTAATACGCCTGATCGGAGATGCAGGCAAACAGCATTTTGCTGCCGTCCAGCGGCGGAATGGGGATCAGGTTGAACACCGCCAGGTTCAGGCTGAGATAGGCGGTCGTTTGCAGAATCTCGCTGACGACCGACATGGCGGCGGTATTGTACAGGGGAACAAACAGCAGCCCATATGCCAGCAGCGCAGCCGCCGCCAGCACCAGATTAGACAAAGGCCCCGCCAGCGCCGTGAGCGCCATTCCCTTTTTGGGGTTTTTGAATTTTCGCATATCCACCGGCACGGGCTTTGCCCAGCCGAAGCGGAAGAAGATCATCATGATCAGACCAAACAGGTCGATGTGCCGCAGCGGGTTCAGGCTCAGCCGCCCCTGACGCTTTGCCGTGTCGTCTCCCAAGTGCAGCGCCATCAGGCCGTGGCTGCACTCATGAACGGTGATGCACAGCAGCGCGGGGATGATCCGATACAGGATGCTCCAGTCTAAATTTGTCCAGATATCTTGGATTGTGGTCATGGCTTCCTTTCCCGCATCTGCGTGCCGCAAAGCGGCATAGGTTTTACTTTGCTCATTGTACCAAACTATTTTGGCAATAGCAAGGGATGTTCTTGTGAATTTATTATGAAAAACGCACTGCTCTGCCTGCGTTTTTGCGCCGCCCTCTCCCCGGAAAACCCCGTTGCGCTGAGGGATTTTTCCCTATATTTTCCCGCCCCAAAGATTTTTTACAAGCCCCCGACAAGAAATTTACAAAAATCCCGCAAAACAGCATTGACAAACCCACCCGGTATGCGGTACTCTACTCAGTGTGCGAAAGCACAAAATCTTGTGTAATAAGGAGGAATTGTCACATGGACGCTGGAAGCAGTCCCGGCACCCCTGCAGGCCGAATACGATGGAAATGCCACGGCGCCATGCTTGGCATTTCTCTTTCTGACTGAATCGAATCCCCGGTCTGCTGTGTCGGCTTCCAATCCAAATTTTTCAGTGAAAGGAAGGAATACCGATGGCAGAACACACCGTCACCATGGACACCATGCTGACCACCCTTTTGGAGGAGAAAAAATATTCCACCATCCGGGATATTTTATCCACCATGAACCCGGCGGATATCGCCGCTGTTTTTGAAGACCTCGAGCCTGACCGTCTCCCCCTGCTGTTCCGTCTGCTGCCAAAGGAGCTGGCGGCGGAAAGCTTTGTGGAAATGGAGCCGGAAAACCAGGCGCTGTTGATCCGCGGCTTTTCCGATTTGGAGCTGCGGGAGGTTCTGGACGAACTGTATGTGGATGACGCCGTTGACATCGTGGAGGAAATGCCCGCCAATGTGGTAAAGCGTATCCTCGCCCAGGCCGCGCCGGAAATGCGCACCGAGATCAACCGCATTCTCCGCTACCCCGAAAACTCCGCCGGTTCCATCATGACCACGGAGTATGTCTCCCTTCGCCCCACTATGACGGTGGGCGAATCCATTGCCCGCATCCGCCGCACGGGTGTGGACAAGGAAACGATCTATACCTGTTATGTAATTGAGGACCGCAGCCTTGTCGGCACCGTTACCGTCAAGGATCTGCTGCTGGCGCAGGACGATGACATTACCATCAACCTGATCATGCAGCCCAATGTCATATCCGTGAACACCAACACCGACCAGGAAGAAGTGGCGCATATGCTATCCAAGTACAACTTCCTGGCGCTGCCTGTGGTGGATGGCGAAAACCGCATGGTCGGTATCGTCACCTTTGACGACGCCATGGATGTTATCGAGGACGAGGTTACAGAAGATATGGAGATCATGGGTGGTATGACCCCCTCCGACCGGCCGTATCTGCGTTCCAGCGCGATCGTCCTGTTCAAGCACCGTTTTCCCTGGCTGCTGCTGTTGATGATCTCCGCCACCTTTACCGGCCTTATCATCACCGGCTTTGAGGACGCCCTTGCGGCACAGGTCGTGCTGACCGCCTTTATCCCCATGCTGATGGACTCCGGCGGTAACTCCGGTTCCCAGTCCTCCGTCAGCGTGATCCGCGCCATCTCCCTGGGCGAGCTGGAGTTTTCCGACCTGCCCAAGGTGCTCTGGAAGGAATGCCAGACCGCCATTCTTTGCGCCGCCGGCCTGGCCGCCGTGTGTTTTGGAAAGATCATGCTGGTGGATCACTTTATCCTCCATAACCCCGATGTCACCATTGCCGTGGCGCTGGTGGTTTCTCTCACGCTGGCGCTGACCATCTGCATCGCCAAGGTCGTCGGCGGTCTGCTGCCCATGATCTCCGAAAAGCTGGGCTTTGACCCGGCTGTTATGGCCAGCCCCCTGATTACCACCGTTGTGGATGCGCTTTCCCTGATCATCTATTTCCTGATCGCAAGCAGCGTGCTGTTTTAGAGAGCCAAAAACAAGTTCGCCCCCGAATGTCACAAAAATTTTCATGACATTCGGGGGCGTTTTTCTGCTGTCTGCTTGTCAGTGGAATTTTACCGCGGTTCCGTAGGCGATCACTTCCGCCGCGCCCTGCATGATGGAAGCCGTGGCATAGCGCACATTGACAACGGCGTCTGCGCCCAGTGCCTGGGCTTTTTCCACCATGCGCCGGGTGGCAAGCTCCCGCGCCTCACTCATCATCTGGGCATAGGCTTTCATCTCGCCGCCTACCAGGTTCTTAAAGCTGCTGCCAATGTCCCGCCCGATGTTTTTGCACTGCACCGTGCTGCCATCGACCAGGCCGAGCAACTCCAGTTTTTTTCCGGGGATGTGTTCCGTGTTGACCAGAAGCATATGATTTTCTCCTTTTCCGGGACAAAGCCCGCAGTTTTCTTGGATAAAATTATAGCACATTCCGAAATTATATGCTATACTTAAATATCACTATTTTGTTTTAGGAGTTTCGATATATGATAAGCACCGAAAATATCAGCCTGCAATACGGCGGGCAGCCGCTGTTTTCCAAGGTTGACCTGCAGTTCACCCCCGGCAACTGCTATGGCATCATCGGCGCAAACGGCGCCGGAAAGTCCACCTTTCTGAGAATCCTTTCCGGCGAAGTCGAGCCGACCACCGGCCATGTATACATCGACCCCAAGTGCCGGATGTCCGTTCTGAAGCAGAACCAGGGAATGTATGACGAATACACCGTGCTGGACACCGTTATCATGGGCAACCAGCGCCTGTATGAATGCGGCAAGGAAAAGGACGCCATTTATGAAAAGGAGAATTTCACCGATGCCGACGGTCTGAAAGCCGCCGAGCTGGAGGAGGAATTCGCGGAGCTGGGCGGCTGGGAAGCGGAAAGTGACGCCTCCCGCCTGCTGCAGGGGCTGGGTATCGGCAGCGAGTTCCACTACACGCGCATGGCGGATATGGATCCCCGCCAGAAGGTCAAGGTTTTGTTGGCGCAGGCGCTGTTCGGCCAGCCGGATATCGTGCTGCTGGACGAGCCGACCAACAACCTGGATCTGGCCAGCGTGGTCTGGCTGGAGGACTTTTTGCTGGATTACGAGGGCACCGTGCTGGTGGTCAGCCACGACCGCTATTTCCTGAACACCGTTTGCACCCACATCGTGGACATCGACTATGGCAAAATCAAGATGTACATGGGTAACTACGACTTCTGGTACGAATCCTCCCAGCTGATCCAAAAGCTGACCCGCGACCAGAACAAAAAGGCGCAGCAGAAAATCGAGGAATTGCAGAACTTTATCGCCCGCTTCTCCGCCAACAAGTCCAAATCCCGCCAGGCCACCAGCCGGAAAAAGCTGCTGGACAAAATCAGCGTGGAGGAGCTGCCCGCTTCCAGCCGCCGCTATCCCTGGGTGGGCTTTAAGGCCGAGCGTGAGCCGGGCAAGGATCGGCTGTTTGTGACCAATGTCAGCAAGACCATCGACGGCGTAAAGGTCATCAACAATGTCAGCTTTATCATGGGAAAGGAAGACAAAATTGCCATCATCGGCGCAAACGAGATCGCCATTACCACCCTGTTCAAGCTCCTTGCCGGCGAGATTGAACCGGACGAGGGCGAGATCAAATGGGGCGTTTCCACCACCCAGGCCTACTTCCCCAAGGATCACAACGCGCTGTTTGAAAACTGCGATTATGACCTGATCGACTGGATGCGCCAGTTCTCCACCGACAAGCGGGAGAGCTATCTGCGCACCTTCCTGGGACGGATGCTGTTCTCCGGAGACGAGGTCTATAAAAAGGTCAAGGTACTCTCCGGCGGTGAAAAGGTGCGCTGTATGCTGTCGAAGATGATGCTCTCCGGCTCCAATGTGCTGCTGTTTGACCAACCCACCAACCATCTGGATCTGGAGTCCATCGCCGCGCTGAACAACGGTATGGAGGCTTTCCCCTACAACATCATTTTCTCCAGCCATGACCACCAGCTGACCCAGTCTGTGGCCAACCGCATCATTGAACTGACCCCGGACGGCTGCATTGATCGCGCCATGCACTATGACGAGTTCATGCAGGCCATGGGTCGCGTGCCCGAGGCCAGAACGGAAGCGTAAAACAAAAACAACAAGCAAACAACCCGGCAGTGTGCCAAAAGCTGACACACTGCCGGGTGTTTTTTCATACCCAGATATTTACGAAATCAGGTAAAATTGCGAAGGATCAGGATCATATCCTGAATATCCACTGTGCCGCTGCCGTCCAAATCGCAGCGCTTGGCCTGAGACCAGTTGCTGTCCGAAGTGGTCGCGCGGTAATAGGTCTGGCAATAGGTGATATCCAGCAGATCCACCACGCCGTCGCCATTCAGGTCATAATTGACAGCTGGGCCGACGGCGACCTCCGCCCGGCCGGTTTTGATCCCGCTGTCCAAGTAAATCGCTTTGCCGCTGGCGTCATAGCCGCAAACCGCGACATCCACCAGCTTCACGCCCAGATTGCCCTTTTCCGTTTCCGCCTTGAGGCTCAGCTCGGCCAGATCGGTCAGCTGGCTCCGGGTCAGCGTGCCGCCGGCGCCGCGTCCCAGATAGCTGAGAACCATCACGCCGCGATTGCCTTCCCACTGCACGCCCAGGGAGGTAAAGCCGTTTTTCCCCGTAACGGTGCCGCCGGTGAGTCCGGCGTCCCGCTCAAAGGTAAAGGACACCGTGGCAACGCCGGTCATCTGCTCCATCTGGAACGCAAACGGCACCTCCGTTCCGGTCACGGCATATTGGGGTGCGGACAGAGAGGCCAAAGCCTTTCCCTGCTCCGCCGCAGTCACCGTCACCTGGCAGACCGCGGTAAGACCGTTTGTGGTGGTCGCGGTGATCTTTGCCGTGCCGGCTTTCTTTGCGGTGACCATTCCGGCGGCATCCACCGTCGCAACGGTCGTATCCGAGCTTTTCCAGGTCACGGTGCGGTTGGAGGCATTCTCCGGCAGAACTGTGGCCTGCAGACTCGCCTGGGTCCCCGCCGGGAGGAGAAACTGCTCCCGATCCAGCTGCACTGCAGTGGGCTGCACGACAGTAGCCCCCTTGAGGGAATACCAATCCGAGACGAACTGGTTGTCGGCATAGTCCGCAATGGCGATCTTGGCCTGCGTCAGACCGGTAAACGCCGCATCGGACAGATCAAACTCCACGGTGGTCTCCGCTCCGGGGGTGGACTCCCGGGGATTGATCCAGCCGGTGAGCGGCGTTTCGCCCACCGTTGCGCCCACCGCCTGCACATAGTGATTGTCCTTGACCGTGACTTTCCAGGTGGAACCGGAGATCTCGCTGCGGATGACCTGGGGCTTTTCATTGTCGATGGTCAGGGGGAATGCGATGGACTGGGTCTTGCCCGCGACCTGTCCGGATACCGTGTAGGTATAGCTGCCGTCCGGCAGGGGCGCGTTCCACTCGTCCACAGGAATAAAGCCTTTCTTGGCCATGGGGGTATAGAATGTCTGGTTATTGTAGTAATAGCTCTTGTTGGCCTGCTTGGTGGTCTCGGTATAGACCAGTGCGTCCTCGCTGTCCGTTACGGAGAAAGTCAGCGTGTCCGCATTGCGCAGCAGGGCGCAGACCGCCGTGACATTCTGGCTGGTATCGCCGTTGATGGCGATCTTGTCGGCGTCAAAGAACGAATAGGCGCTGCCATACAGCGGCGTACCCAGCTGGTAGCCGCCGCCGGTGCGGTTATCAAAGGCGCCCAGCCACATATCGGTCACATTCGGCTCCTCGCCGCTGTAAGCCGTGGCGTCAAACAGCGGTGCCTTGCTCCAGTCCCCATAGAAGCCCATGAAGGGCAGGGACAGGGCGACGGTCTCCCCGCCGCCGGTGGGCGTCAGGGTGATAAAGCCCTCCACAAAAATGCCGTTGGGAAAATCCCGGCTCAGGTTCTGCTTGCCCTTTTCCGTCAGCGCCAGGCTGATGTTGACCGTCTGGCTATCCTGCGTCAGGGTCACGGCAGCGGGGGCGGTGAGGGTATATTCCTCCGCCGTCAGCGGCCGGGACTGCTGGGCAATATAATTCTTGCCGTTTTCCGTTACCACAGCCTCCGTCAGCACGCTGGCAGACACGGTGTAAGGAATGCTGCCCGTTCCCTGCAGGCGCTTGACCTGGAAAGCAAAGGACCACTGCCCCTGGGTGCTGTCGCCGGTCTCCGCCTTGGGGCGGCCGCCGTCCGCGCCGGTCAGGTAGGCCTTGGCCGCGGTTGCCTTGTCCAGTTGGATCAGACCCGCGCCCTGCTTGCGGGGAGAATAGTCATTGCCCTTTTCATCCCGCACCGGGATGGCCGTGCTCATGAGAAGATCCTCCACCAGTGCGCTGCGCTCTGTGTTGGTCATGTTCAGACCATCCAGCTTTTCGTTGACATACTGATCCATGATCGCCGCCGCACCGGCCAGATGAGGCGCTGCCATGGAGGTACCGCTCAGGGAGCCATAGGAGTTGTTCTTCATGGTGGAATAGATGTTGCCGCCGGGCGCGGTGATCTCCGGCTTCAGCTTCAGATCCGGGGTAACGCCCCAGGAGGAAAAGTCGCTCATCTTGCCGCTGTAGCTGTCTGCAAACTGCCCGATATAGTCGGGAGAAGCCTCCAGCGTCTTGTCCGTCCGGGCAAGCATCATCTCACCGTCCGCCTTGCTGATAAAGACGCAGGGGATCTTGTGGTCGGTGGAAATGCTCACGGAAGCGCCGTCTACATTGTCATAGATGATCGCTGCCTTCGCGCCGGCTGCAAGGGCGTTTGCCTCTTTCTGCTGGAAGGTCAGGATCTCGCCGTTTTCCTCGCCGCCCCGCTGGATCAGGGCGATTTTACCCTTGACCGCCGCGGTGCAGTCCGCGCTGCCACCATAGCCGCAGTCCACATAGGCAAAGCTGCCGGAAAGGCTTGTGAACTTGGCTTCACCGGCGTTCTCGGCAGAGTCGTTATACTGCACCTTGGTCTGTCCCACCAGGAAGTAGGAAGCCGTGCTCTTGGCGTTATTGACGCTGGCAACGGACAGCGCCGCGCCATAGGTAGAGGGCGAGCCCACCGTGCCGTTATCCGGGTTGGTGGTCAGGGGCAGATCGTTGCCGGAAGCGCCGTGGTAGGTGGAGCTGTATTCGTTGCCCGCGGCGCAGAGCAGATTGACTCCGGCGTCCTTCACCCGCTGGTAAACGGCGTTCATGGACTTGGTGGCGGCGGTGGAAAAGCCCGCCGTGCTGCCAAGGCTCATGTTGATGGCGTCCGCGCCCAGCTTGACGGCGTCGTCCAGCGCGGAGAGAATGTCGTCATCATACGCGCCGGTGCCCTCGTCGTCAAACACCTTCATGATCAGGAACTGGGCGTCCGGCGCAACGCCGGTCACGGTATCACCGGAGTTTGCACCGACAATGCCGGCTACATGGGTGCCGTGATAGTGTCCGGCAACGCCGGTGTCGTGTCCCCGATAGTCAAAGGCAAAGGGAATCTTACTGGAGTGATAGACGGCATTGGCGCTGAGCTTGCCAATGGTCATGCTGTTGTTCTGGATCAGGTCGTTGATATCGCTTTTGTCATACTTGGGATTGTTGACCTGCCCCTGGAACGCCTCGTGGTCGATCTCCAGTCCGGTATCCAGAATGGCGACCACGGTGCCCTTTCCGGTGTAGCCATTGCCGCTGACGATGTCCCCGCCGATCATGGGGGTGCTGTCCGCCAGCTTGGCGTCTGCCTCCAGCGGCTCCACCAGCGCGTGGCACTCCGCGACAAAGGCGTCCTTTACGCCGTCCGTGTTCTGGATGGCCTCCAGATCTCCATAGGCCGCCGTTACGGCAAAGCCGTTGAACACGGCGGAATACTCCTGCTTGATCTGGAGATCCATGCCGCTGCGGTTCAGACTGCGAATGACCTGCTCCCGCCGGGTGGACAAAGTCTTTTCCCTGCTTTTGGCCTGGGAAGAAGTCAGATAGTCGCTGGCGGTCTTGTAGGCTTGCAGCGCCCGGGTGTTGGCCAGCAGGGGCGCGTCCTCCAGTTCCACTACAATGCGCACCTGGTCATTGGCGCGCAGTCCGGTGGGGGTGATCTCCTCTTTCTGGAAAATGGCGGAAAGCTCCGCTTCTCCCCCACTCCCACTGTCGCTTTCGGCAAATGCAGGCACACAAAACTGCGCAGCCATGGCCAGCGCCAACGCGGCGACGCCAAGTCTGCGGATTTTTTTGAATGTCATAAATCAGACCTCTTGCTTTTCTCAGTATCGTGTCTTTTTTCGGTCGCCGGAGGTCTTATACGCCTATTATACAGAAAATTTTTCCGGACACAAGAGGAAAGCTATGGCGGAAATAGGAAAATAAAACCAAAAATTTTATCCCATTTTTGTGATTTTAGAAAAACTTTTTAATAAGGTTAGCAAATGCGAACTATCGCATTGACAGCGGGTGTCGGGGGTGCTATCATTTTAGGGTCTTTTAAGGTTGCCGGAGGTTCATTGTGCTATGTGGTTAGGATGAACTAACTTTTCCCGTATAATACCATAGCCCAGCTGCACAACCAAATCTCCACGCATTATTTTCCGGGGTCGGGTCTGCCCTTGGCACTCGCCCCGCATTCCAGAAACCAGTCAAAGCCCCCGAAAAAGCGTGGGGCAGGAAAGGAGAATAATTCACCATGCAAACAAGGAAAGTAAATCTCTCACAGGCCAAGCCCTTTTTGCTGATGGCCGCCGCCATTCTGCTGGCGCTGCTCATGATGGGCGCTACCAAGGCAGACGCCTCCTCGACAGATGTCACAACAGACGAGGGTACCTTTACCATCGGTTACGGCCGCAAAAATTCCTACAGTTCCTACGATGGCCCCACCGTGATCGGCTACAAGGGCAGCGAATCTGATGTGACTCTGCCCACCAAGGTCACCATCAGCGGCTCTGAAGAGGACATCACCATTCTGGGCGAAGCCTTTAAGGACAACGCAGCTATCACCTCTGTGACAATTCCGGAGGGCTATACCACAATTGAGGGAGAGGCTCTCAGCGGCTGCAGCGGCCTGACCACCGTCACGATTCCCGGCAGCATGGATACCATCTGGGGCTATGTCTTCCAAGATTGCACCAAGCTCACCACTGTGAACTTCACAGAAAATGCATCTGGTTCCCTGAGCTTCAAGACAAAAGTCTTTGACGGCTGCACCGCCTTGGAAAGCATCACCCTGCCGGTGCAAACCACCTCTATCTATGACAACGGCAACATTTTCACCGGCTGCACCGCCCTGAAGAACATCACCGTCAGTAGCGGCAATACCAGCTACTTTACAGAAAACGGCGGCCTGTACGGTAAGAACGCCGAGGGTACCGCAGTCACCCTCTGCACCTATGCCAACGCGCCAGCAGAACTAACCATCCCCGCCACCATCGGCGGCCTGCCCGTAACGGCCATCGGCCCCATGGGCTTCCAGAAAAACACCACTCTGACCGCCGTGACCATTCCCGCCAGCGTGACCACGATCGACCGTCTGGCCTTTGACACCTGCAGCAATCTGAAAACCGTCACCCTCCTGTGCGAGACGGCTCCCACACTGGGCAGCTACGCTTTCTCTGATCTGGCTGCCGACAGCGTGATCTATGTTCCCAACGAGACGGTCGCTGCCGCTTTCACTTCTTCCAACTACAGTTCCGGCAAGACTACCATTCAGGTGGGCGCTCCCAGCGTGACCACCGCTGCCGCCGTCTCCATCGAGGCATTGGGCTATCAGGACGGCAAGGTGCAGTTTGACCTCTATCTGGACAGCGCCAGCCAGCTGAACGCTGTGATGGTGCAGTTGAACTTTGACGCTGCCAGGGTCAGCGAGGGTACCGTTGCCGTGGCGGACAGCAACTTCACCAACAACAACTTTGCCTGGAAAGCCAACGATGGCACTCTGACCGCCGTGCTGCAGTTCGGCAGTCTCAGCGAGGACAACCTCAACTATACCGAGCGCACCAAGCTGGCCACCATCACCCTGCCTGTGCAGAGCGGCGTGCGCGGTGATGTGACCGCCACCCTGACCAAGGCCGTTGCCGCCGGTGCCGGCGAAGATGTCGGCGGTCAGGTGGACGCTTCCATCACCACCGGCACTGCCAACAGCCGCATCCTCAGCTATGATGTCAATGGCGACGGCAAGGTGGACCTGAAAGACATCGCCGAAGCACAGCGCTACTATCAGGCCGCCAGCACAGACGAGACCTGGACCTCTGCCGTGAACGCGGATGTCAACGGCGATGGCAAAGTGGACATTGAGGACTACACCGCCCTCTTCCACGCAGTCGTTGCCGCCATGGCCTGGCTGTAAACTGAAATCTCTGATATTACACATCTGGAGGAATACCATGAAAACTATGACCAAGGCATTCTGGGGGCGCTGCACCGCGCTTCTGCTTTGCCTGTGCCTGGCCTTTTCTCTTGCCCCCTGCGCCTTTGCCGCCGATTCCGACGAGGACGATCTCATCGGCGCAAACATTCAGGACGGCGTGATCCTGGGCTATTACGGCCCCGGCGGGGACATCGTCATCCCCAACACCGTTACCGCCATCGGCGGTGAAGCCTTCAAGGGCAACAAGAAAATCACCTCTGTCACCATTCCCGGCAGCGTGCAGCAGATCGGCTATAGCGCCTTTGAGGGCTGCCCCAACCTGGAAAAGATCATCTTCTCCGATCCCAAGGACGGCGCGCAGCTCATCATCCGCGTTTCCGCCTTTATGGATTGCCCCAAGCTCACAGAGTGCACCATTCCCGCCGTTGCCAAATATGTCACCGGCAATGTCTTCAAGGGCTGCACCAGCATGACCGAGATCAAGGTCGATCCAGACAATCCCTACTACTTCACCAAAGACGGCGTCATGTTCGGCCCCTGGGTCGTGGAGGGCGAGCCTCAGTACGACGAACCCACCCTGGCGCTGATCGCCTATCCCTGCGGCAGCCCCGCCACCTCTTACACCATTCCCGAAACGGTCAATGGCAAAACGGTGGACCGCGTTTGGGCAAGCGGACTGCGCAAGGCCACAAATCTGACCCACATTGAAATTCCCGCCACCTGCACCATTCTGGGCGGCAACGCTTTTGAGGAGACCGGCCTGACCGATATCACCATCCCCGCGACGGTGACCAGCATGGGCAGCGGCCTGTTTGAAAACTGCACCAAGCTCACGGATGTCACCTTCCTGAACCGGGTGAACACGGTGGAATACTGCTTCTTCCTGGGCTGCACCAGCCTGCAGCGCGTGAACTTCACCGGCGGCGGCCCCACCGCCGTGGACACCTATGCGTTCCAGAACTGCACCAGTCTTTCCAGCCTGATCCTGCCGGAGGGACTGCTGTCCATTAAAACCGGCGCGTTTGACGGCTGCAGCAATCTGCAGCGCGTGTTCATGCCCAGCAGTGTCATCAACTTTCCCAGCTACGAAAGCGATTTCTTTAATCCCTTCCCCGATTCTCCCGGCAATCTGATCGTCTATGTTGTGAAAGGCTCTAACGGCGAAAAGTGGGCCGTGAACCACGCGGACGAGTTTGGCTGGGCGTATCAGGTCGTCTCCGGCGCCGATGCGCTGGCCACCACGGAAGCTGGCACCTACACGCTGGTGGACATGGGCAACAAGACCAAGCTGGACGGCGCTTATCAGCTGGGTACCTCCCTGCGCGTGACCCCGGTCACCTCCGGCGCGGAGTACAACGCCTTTAAGGCGCAGGCCGGTACCAGCGCGTTCGCTGTGTATCGTCTGAATCTGGAGCCCAGCACCGCGCCCCTGCCGGACAGCATGGATCTGAAGCTGGGCGTTCCCAGCGGCATGAGCAAGAACACCAAGCTGTACGCCTATCGCAACGGCAGCGTCAACGCCCTGAGCTCCGCCTATGTCAGCGGTACCATTTCCGCCAGTGTAGACGAGCTGGGCTACTTTGCCGTCATTGACAGCACCACCTCCGCCGGGGAGGATCCCACCGTTCCCACCGGCATCCAGCTCAGCAGCAGCTCCGCCTCTCTGGAGGCCGGAAAGCGCCTGCAGCTGACCGCAACTGTGACCCCCGACTCCGCCACAGACAAAAGCGTCACCTGGAGCTCGGATAACACCGCGGTCGCCACCGTCTCCAAGGGCATTGTCACCGGCGTTTCCGCCGGCAGCGCCACCATCACCGCCAAAACGGTCAATGGTCTCACCGCCACCTGCAAGGTCACCGTTACCGGCGGCAGCACCCCGGTGGATCCGGATCCCCCCGCCCCCACGGCGAGCATTTCCGCCGAAAGCGCCGGTATCCGCGTGGGCAGCAAGACCACGGATGGCAAAGCCGCTTTCCGGCTGAGCCTGACCGATCCCTCCCGCATTTCCACTGTGCAGGTCTGGTTTGAGACCGACGGCAGCGAGGTGACCGTGAGCGGGCTGAACGGCTTTGTCCCGGTGGGCGACATCAGCAGCTCCCAGGTCAACGGCAAAACCGTCTACTCCGCTGTTTTCAGCTATCTCAACGGCAGCGAGGCGACCCTCAGCGCCAGCGGGATCCAGAATGTGGCGCAGATCGCCGTCAGCGGCGAAAAGCCCAGCATCACCGTCACCGACCTAAAAATTGCCGGTTGGACGACCGACGGAGACGCCAGCACCGTTGCCTACGGCGTGATCCGCAAGGGCATTGACCCCAGCCAGGCGACCTATACCGGCGAGAAGAACTACGATGTCAACAACGACGGCAAGGTCGATCTGCTGGACATCACCGCCGCACAGCTGTACTACCGCGCGGCCAAGGGTGACAGCAATTGGACCGAGGCCGGACGCTGCGACTTTAACGACGATGGCGTCATCGACATTGAAGATTTCGTGGAGATCTGGCTGCACTTTGCCGCAAATCTCTAATCACAACCCCACACGATAGAAAACGGCAGCGTGTCGGCTCTGGCCGGCACGCTGCGCCATGGAGGTTCTATGAAAAAACATCTGGCAAAACTACTGTGCGGCTTCCTGGCGGTCTGTATGCTGGGCACCACCGCCTTTGCCGCATCGATCCAGCCCTCTGTTTCCACGATCACGCTGGAACAGGGCAAGAGCGATTTTTCTTTTGACATCAAGCTCCATGTGGACGAGGCCTTTGCCGGCGCGGAGTTCGGCCTCAAGCCCTCTGCCACGGATGTGGCGCTGGAGGGGCTTACCATGCTGGATGATGTCAGCGCCGGTTCCCCGGTGCGCACAGTGAAAAACGGCATTCTCTACTTTGGATTTTTCTCCGGAAGCAACAAGTTCCCCGCCGGGGATTATACCGTTGCCCGGGTCAGCTATAGCTATGCCGGCTCCGCTGCCCGCAGCATCAGCCTAGTCTCCTCCAAGATCGTCACGATAGATGATCAGGGACAGACCAGCGGCGACACTCAGACCCCCAGCTTTACCGTCAGTATCAGCCGCAGCGGCGGCAGCTCCGGCGGCGGTGGCGGTGGCGGCGGCGGAACCACACCGACCCCCACACCCACCCCGAACCCAGACAATTCTTTCATTGATGTGCCGGACGATTCCTTTTACCACGACGCTGTGGATTGGGCGGTAAAGAACGGCGTTACCACCGGCGTTTCGGAGCGCTACTTCAGCCCGGACGAGGCCTGCACCCGCGCCCAGGCGGTCACTTTCCTGTGGCGCGCCGCCGGCAAGCCCGCCCCCAAGGGCACGGAAATGCCCTTTACCGATGTGGCCGGCACCGCCTATTATCACGACGCCGTTCTCTGGGCGGTGGAACAGGGCATTACCAAGGGCACAACGGACACCACCTTCTCCCCTGACCAGCAGTGCAATCGTGGGCATATTGTGACCTTCCTGCACCGCTCGCAGCAGACCCCCGCCGTGACGGGCGAGAATCCTTTCGCCGATGTCAAGTCCGACAGCTTTTATTACCAGGCTGTCCTCTGGGCGGTGGCGCAGAACATTACCAAGGGTGTTTCCGCAACGGAATTTGCCCCCGATTCTCCCTGCACCCGTGGGCAAATCGTCACCTTCCTGTATCGCGCTCTGGCAAAGTAAGCCAAAAAAACTCCATAAGATTGGCCAGCCGTTTTTTGCGGCTGGCCTTGTTTTATACCTTATTTATAATACGATAAACTATGTAACAAATCACCCGTCCCTGGCTCTCCCTTCGGGAGAGCTGTCGCCACAGGCGACTGAGAGGGTTCGGCAGATAATCAAGTCCCACGAGGTTCTATGATATGGTTATTGTTTGCCCTCTCCGTCTTCGCTGCGCTCAGCCACCTCTCCCAAGGGGAGAGG
>CAVBJJ010000029.1:0-23488 GCA_963595735.1 bacterium | reverse complement strand
GATGTTCTGTCAGCATGACCTTGGCGATGCGCTCCGGCGTGGCAAGGTCGGTCACGGCGCAGCCGGCCAACTGGGCAAACAGCTCCGGACGGTGGATCTTTTCCTCAATGGGAACGCCAACACCGTCCATGCCCACCACATAGATCACATTGTTCGTCTCCGGCGGGATCACGGGTTCATGGCTTGCGTGCGCCTTGACGGGCTTGCGTGCCGCGCCGTCCGCTTCCACGATCACATAGTCCGCCAGCTTGGCCAGCTGGCCGATCTCCATTTCCGGTTCGGCCAGCTTTCGCTGTTCCCAGAGGGTGCCAATGCAGATTTGGGGGGATTTTTCCAGTGCTGCGGAAACTTCCTCCGGCGTGACCGCGCCGGTCAGCAGGGGAAGATGGGTCGGCGGGAGGATTTTTGTCGTGGTGCATAGGATGACTTTTCCCACCTGCGACAGCTCTTTTCCCAGCGCATACAGCAGGGTCGTTTTTCCGCCGCCGCCGATGATGGCGGTAACGCCCGGGCGAATATCCAGGGTAGTGCGCAAGTCCATAAGCAGAACTCCTTTTGTGTTTTTGTATAGTATACCCTGTGAAAGCGATTTCTGCAATATATCCATTGGTGATTGCGTAAAAAATTGTCAAAAACCGGATTTCGGGGGAACGGGAAAAGGAAAAGCGTTTTTTCTCCGCAGAACAAAGAATTTCCCCTTGTCGAATGGGGTAAAAAAGCATATAATAGTCCAAAACGGATATTACCCCAAAAGAAACGGGACTTTGAAAAAAAGGAGAGGATTTCTGTGAAAAAGTTATTCCGCACGCTGCTGGAGCATTTGCAGGCGGATGAGCCGGTCGTTCTGTGCTGCATCCTTGCTTCCTCCGGCTCCACGCCCCGGGGCGCCGGTGCAAAAATGGCGGTGTTTCAGGACGGCTCCACGATCGGCACGATCGGCGGCGGTGCTATCGAGCTGCACGCGATCCGGGAGGCGATGAAGGTACACGAGAGCAAAAAGGACTTTGCAAAGGGCTTTTGCCTGCGCCCCAACGATGTGGCGGATATCGGCATGATCTGCGGCGGCGATGTCAAGGTCTACTTCCAGTATCTGGACGCCCGGGCAATCGAGAAGATCCAGACCGTTCTCCGGGTGCTGGACGGCACCGCCGACGCTTGGCTTTGCTATACGCTGGAGGAAGGCGTTGTGACCAGCATGGGCGTGTACGAGCAGGGCGTGGGTCTGCTGCACGCGGACAAGTCCCTGGAGCCGCTGTTCGAGCCGCATTTGCAGGGCAGCGTGGTCTATAAAGCGGGAAAGCCCACCCTGTATGTGGAACCGCTGATGACCCAGGGGCGCGTGTATGTCTTTGGCTGCGGCCATGTGGCAAAGGAGCTGGTGCCGGTGCTCACCCATATCGGCTTTGCCGTTACGGTCATCGACCCCAGACCCCATTTGGCAAATCGGGAGCAGTTCCCGGACGCCAAGGAAATCTTGCTGGAGGACTTCAACAACATTAACGATTACCTGACCATTACCGAATCGGACTATGTGGTCATCATGACCCCCGGCCATCAGGGGGATTTTGAGGTGTTGGAGCAGACCCTGCGTACTCCGGCGCGCTATGTGGGCTGCATCGGCAGCAAGCACAAGGTCGCCGGAACCAAGCAGCGCCTGCTGGAGGCCGGCGTGACCCCGGAGCAGATCGAAAAGATGATCTCGCCCATCGGCTTCGACCTGGGCGGCAGGACTCCTGCGGAGATCGCCATCAGCATCGCGGCGCAAATGATGGCCTGCCGCTACAGCAAGCCGATGCATTAAAATGCTCGGTGGAGATGGAGAAAACAACTATATTTACAGCCAAACGCCCTCTGACCACACATCAGAGGGCGTTTGGCTATGTATGAGCAGAATTTGTGCGCTCAGTTGTTCTGGAAATAGGCTTCCATGATCTCCAGCGTCTGGTTCAGCGCAGCATCAGTGTGCGCCATGGAGAGGAAGATGGCCTCGAACTGGCTGGGCGCGGCGTATATGCCGTGATCCAGCAGATGGCGGCAATAGCGGCCAAAGGCTGCGGTGTCCGCGGTTTTGGCGTCGGCGTAATTGCGCACCGTGCGATCGGTGAAGAAGATGCAGCCCAGGCTGCCCACATGGTTGACCGTGTAGGGCTTGCCGTGGCGGGAAAGCATGGCCTGGACCTCGCCAAAGAATTTGTCGCCGGTGGCGTTGAGCGCGGTGTACCACTCCGGGTGCGCCTGCAGCAGAGAGAGCTGGGCGATCCCGGCCGCCATCGCCACCGGATTGCCGCTGAGGGTACCGGCCTGGTACACGCTTCCCAGGGGCGCGACAACGGACATCACATCCCGCCGACCGCCGTAAGCGCCAACGGGCATTCCGGCGCCGATGATCTTGCCGTAGCAGACCAGGTCGGCGCGGACATCATAAAACGCCTGCGCGCCGGCGCAGTGCAGGCGGAAGCCGGTGATGACTTCATCGAAGATCAAAAGACTGCCGTTTTCATCGCACAGCCGGCGCAGCCCGGCCAGAAAACCGGGTGCGGGCGGCACAACGCCCAT
Source organism: bacterium (assembly GCA_963595735.1). GTDB lineage: Bacteria > Bacillota > Clostridia > Oscillospirales > Oscillospiraceae > CALWOS01. The sequence continues at coordinate 20,932 of CAVBJJ010000029.1, read as the reverse complement.
GTTTGCGGCAACGGGCTCTACCAAAATGGCAGCGATCTCCCCGGGATTGGCGGCGAAAAGCGCTCGCAGCCCCTCCAAATCGTTGTAGTCGGCTGTCAGCGTGTCCTGGGTGCAGCCGGCGGGAACGCCGGAGCTGTCCGGCACTCCGGCGGTCATCACGCCGGAACCGGCTTTGACCAGCAGGCCGTCGCTATGGCCGTGGTAGCAGCCGTTGAATTTGACGATCTTATTGCGCCCGGTAAAGCCACGGGCGGCGCGCACAGCGCTCATGACCGCCTCTGTGCCGGAGTTGACCATACGCACCATTTCCACAGAGGGGACGATCGCGCACAGGAGCTTTGCCATATCCACCTCGGCCTCCGTGGCGGCGCCGTAGCTCAGTCCCCGGGCGGCGGCTTCGATCACGGCCTCCCGCACCTCCGCCCGGTTATGCCCCAGGATCATGGGACCCCAGGAGCAGACATAGTCCACATAGCGGTTTCCGTCCACATCGGTCATATAGATCCCGTCGGCGGAGGCGATAAAACGGGGGTTACCACCGATGGGGCCAAAGGCGCGCACGGGGCTGTTGACGCCGCCGGGAATATACTGGCGCGCCTGCTGAAATAATTCCTGAGAACGAGACATCAGCCGATTCTCCCTTCATCCATAAATTTTGCCAGCTCCGGGGCAAAGTAGGTCAAGTAAATATCCGCACCGGCGCGATAGCAGGAAGCGGCCATTTCGCAGATGATGGCGGCTTCATCAATGTGTCCCAGTCGCGCGGCGTCCTTGACCATGGCGTATTCTCCGCTGACGCTGTAAGCCGCAACGGGGATCTGCACCTGTGCTTTGACCTTGGCAATGACATCGCCAAAGGCCAGCGCCGGCTTGACCATGAGGATATCCGCGCCCTCCTGTACATCGGTCAGGGCTTCCCGCAGGCCTTCGCGGACATTGTGATAGTCCATCTGGTAGCTTTTCCGGTCGCCAAAGGCGGGGGCGGAGTCGGCCGCCTCCCGGAAGGGGCCATAAAAAGAGGAGGCATACTTGACCGCATAGGACATAATAGGGGCGTTGTGCAGCCCGGCGGCATCCAGCGCCGCCCGAATCGCGGCAACGCGGCCGTCCATCATATCGGAGGGGGCCACCATGTCCGCGCCGGCCTGCACCTGGCTGACGGCGATTTTTGCCAGATAATTCAGGGTCTCGTCATTGTCGACCTCCTGGCCGTGCAGGATGCCGCAGTGGCCATGGGAGGTGTACTCGCACATACAGACATCGCCGATGAGATACATTTCCGGCAGACGCGCCCGTATTGCCCGCAGCGCCTGCTGCACGATGCCGTTTTCCGCATAGGCCTGGGAGCCGCAGCAGTCCTTTTCCAGCGGGATGCCAAAGAGCATCATTTTGTCAACGCCCTGCTCCAGCAGAAATTCCGTGTGCCGCAGCAGGCTGTCCAGCGTGTGGCGGTATTGCCCGGGCATGGAGGAAATCTCCTGCTTTTCGCCGATCCCCTCCGCCACAAAGGCGGGGTAGATCAGGCTGGATTTATCCATGCGGGTCTCCCGTACCATTTTTCGCAGGGTGGCGCCGTTGCGCAGGCGCCGGGGTCTGTTTGTTATATCCATGATGCGTTCGCCTCAGTTCTGTTTGGTTTTGTGATGTTGGATGACCAGTTCTACCAGCGCATCCAGGCTTGCTTTTTCCGCGATCTCCGTTTTCATGCCGTAAGCCGCGGCCTGGGCGGCGGTCTGGCGGCCGATGCACAGGGCGGGCAGTCCCGCAAGATCAAGTCCCGGAGCAGCGGCGGCAAAGCCGCGCACCGTGCTGGCGCTGGTGAACACGGCGAGGGTTTGGGGATGCTCTGTAAATTCCCGGCACAAATCGGGCGTTTCACAGTGGGTAAACTGCGTGTCGTAAACGGGCAGGTCGCACAGCTCCACCGCGCAGCCATCCAGTGCGGCGTTCAGCTCCGGACTGCCCAGCCTTGCCCGGGGCAGCAGCAGACGGCTGCCGGGCTCCATGGCCTTTGCCAGTGCCTGTCCCAAATGGGCGGCGTCGTAAATTTCCGGCACCAGATCGGCAAGCAGACCGCGTTTGGCCAGTGCCTTTGCGGTGCCGCCGCCAATCGCGGCCAGACGGCTTCCCGCCAGTGCCCGGAGATCCTTTCCGGACGCCAGCAGGGCGTCGCAGAAAATATCCACCCCGGCCGGACTGGTGAAGGCGATCCAGTTATAGCGCTCTATGGCTGAGAGCGCGGCGGACAGCGCCGGGTTGGGGGAGATGGGAACGGTGCAGATAGTGGGGCATTCGATGACCTGCGCGCCAAGATCCCGCAGCCGCCCGGCAAGCGTTCCCATGCGCTCCCGAGGACGGGTGAGCATCACGCGGCAGCCGAACAGGGGCAGCTTTTCCGCCCACTGAAACCGGCGCTGCAGGCGGCAGACCTCTCCCACAACGATAATGGCCGGCATTTCCGCTTTTTCCTGCCGGGCTTTTTCCGGCAGAGTGGCCAGATCGGCCACAATGGCTCGCTGCTCGGCGGAAGCGCCCTTTTGCAGCACGGCGGCGGCTGTGTCCGGGGACATACCGGCCTGTAGCAGTCCGGCACAGATCGCCTCCAGATTGGCAAGCCCCATCATGAACACCAGCGTGCCGCCGGCGCGGCGCAGGGCGTCAAAGTCAATGTCCAGCGGCGTGTTGTGCTTCCGGTGGCCGGTGATGATGTGTACCGAGGAACAGTAGTCCCGGTGGGTGACCGGAATACCGCAGTAGGCCGGCACCGCGATGGAAGAGCTGACGCCCGGCACGACTTCAAAGGGAACGCCATGTTCGGCCAGCAGCTCCAGCTCCTCGCCCCCTCGTCCAAACAGGAAAGGGTCGCCGCCTTTCAGGCGAACCACGCGTTTGCCATGCAGGGCATAGTCCAGCAGCAGGCGATTGGTGTCCTCCTGCCGGATCAAATGGTGGCTGGAACGCTTGCCGGCGTTGATCTTCTCCGCCGCCGGGGGAATCAAAGACAGGATCCCCGCCCCCACCAGCGCGTCATAGATGACCACCTCGGCCTGTTCCAGCACCTGTTTTCCTTTCAGGGTCAGCAGACCCACATCGGCGGGGCCTGCGCCCACCAGCCAGACTTTACCTGTCATGCGCCGCTCCTTTCAGCTGCGCGGCAAGGGCTTTTCCCAATTGCGCAGCCTGTGTTTTTTCGCCGCAGATCTCCCCAGTGGTAAAACCGGAGCCATCCTCGCGGCAGTAAAGACCCCGGAGGCGCAGCACATCGCCCGCTATCGTGCCGAATGCGGCAATCGGGGAGGAGCAGCCGCCATCCAGCGCGGTGACAAAGGCGCGCTCCGCCAGGGCGCACTGGGTGGCCTCCGGGTCAAAAAAGTCGTGTAAATAGCTGTAATCGCAGCCTGCCCGTCCCTGCACGGCAAGAATGCCCTGTCCGGCGGCGGGGATGATCTCGTCCGGGGTGAAATACCGGCAAATGCGCTGCTCCAGCCCCAGCCGCTTCAGACCGGCGGCAGCCAGCACAATGGCGCCGTATTGCCCCTCGTCCAGCTTGCGCAGCCGCGTTTGCACATTTCCGCGGATACAGGAGATGTGCAGGTTGGGGTATAAGCGCTGCAATTGCACGGTGCGGCGCTTACCGGAGCAGCCCACCGGCTTGCTCTGATCCCACTGCGCTGCGCCCTCCGGCAATACCAGCACATCTCGGGGGTCCTCCCGCCGGGAAAAGCCCAGCAGCGGCAGCTCCTCCGGCAGAAGCATGGGGACATCCTTCAGGCTGTGTACGGACAGGTCGGTTTCACCGGCCAGCAGCGCCTTGTCCAGTTCTTTTACAAACAGTCCTTTTCCGCCAACCTGATCCAGCGGACGATCCAGAATGCGGTCACCGGTGGTTTTCATGGTGACAAGCTGTACATCCGCCTGGGGCAGCGCCTGGGCGATATGCTCCAGCACCAGATTGGACTGAATCACCGCCAGGCGGCTTTCCCGGCTTCCGATGCGAATGTGTTTCATTGGCCTTCTCCTTCCGAAAGGGCGGTCCGAATACGGGATGCGGCGCGTTTGACAGCGCCGTGGTCGGTGCCGTCGCCGCAGATGCCGACGACCAGATTCTTTTCCCGGGCGATTGCCGGGAAGAAAAAATCGTTGTCCGCCTGATCGGCGGCGTTGTTGCTCCATATGCCCTGTTTTTTTGCGGCGCTTACGGCCTTGTGATTGACTTCCGGGTCATTTGTGGCAGCCAGCAACAGAAAGCAGTCCGCCGCCGCATCGGGAGCATATGCCCCCTGGTGCCAGGTGATGCTGCCGGCGGCGACCAGCGCCGCCAGCCTTGGGGTCAGCTCCGGTGCGGTCACATGGATGTCCGCCCCGAAGCACAACAGCGTTTCGACACGCCGCTGGGCAATGCTGCCGCCGCCGATGACGGCGATTTTTTTGCCCTGCAGGTCGATAAACAGGGGAAACCTCGGTTTATTCATGCAGTAGCTCCTTTGCCGCGTCCAGACAGTTCCGGAACGCCTCGATACCGGCGGCGTCCCGCACGGTGAACAGCAGCCGGTTGAGCAGCTTGCCGGAGGTGGAGGCGATGATCTGCCCCAGCTGCTGCCGCTGCTGGGGGGTCAGATCCATGTCGCGGGTTTTGGGCTGGATGCGCGCCAGCAGCTCCGCGCCGAAGTATTCGTCCAGCGCGGCCAGGCTGGGCAGCAGATCCCGACATTCATACCAGTTGATGAATTTGGTTTTCTGCTGTTCCAGCAGCAGGCGGGCGCGCTTCAGCTCCTGCTGCAGCGCGGCGGTTTCCGGAATGGAAAAGCTGTCGATATCATAGAGCTCCACTCCCGGAATTGCCCCGATGGCGGGGTCGATGTCCCGGGGGATGGCCAGGTCGATCAGCACCGCCTCGGGCTTGATGCCGCAGGCGGAAAGCGGTTCCAGCTCCAGCGTCATATTAGGGCTGCGGGTGGCGCTGACGATATAATCACATTGGGGGATGTAGTCATAGCGCTGGCTGTAATTGATGCGGCTGCAGCCGGGGATGACCTCCACCTGACCGCTGCGGTACTGGCGAATGGTCACACATACCTCCGCCCCCTGGTTGAGAAAGGCAGTTGCAGCGCGGCGACCCATATCGCCGTTGCCAATCACCAGACAGCGCTTACCCTGCAATTGCCGCCCGGCGGCCAGCAGCTGGGCGATGGAATATTCTACCGCGGAGTGGGAGGCTGTGGAGATGACCAGCTCTGTTTTCACCTTTTTCGCGCCGGTGATGGCATTGCGAAACAGGACATCCAGAACCGTGCCGCAGGCGGCCAGCTCCCGGGAAAAATGCAGCGCGTCCTTGACCTGCGTCAGGATCTGATCCTCGCCGAGGATCTGGGAATGCAGACCGCTGGTCAGTTCAAACAGATAGTCTGCCGCTTCCAGATCCTGCTTTTGAAAGAAATAGTCGGAAAAATCAGCGGGATCCAGCCCCTTCGCCTCTGCCAGCGCGGCAAGGGGAAGCAGCGTGCTGCCTTCCCGCGGGTTGAGCCAAAGCTCGGTGCGGTTGCAGGTGCAAAGCAGAATGCAGCCATCGCAATCCGCCCGGGCGGACAGCGTTTCAATCAGGCGGGCGGCTTCCTTGGTGGTGAAGCTGAATTTTTCCCGTATGGGTACCGGTGCGGTACTGTGGTCGATGCCGACCATGGAGATATTCATGGGCGATTCCGCACTCCTTTTATTTGGTATCTGGGGTGTTCTGTGCCGCTTCCTGTGCAGCCAGAGCGTGCCGGACAAACAGCTGCCGAATGCCGGGGTATTCTCCAAGACCCCGAATCAGACAGCGCACCGCGTAGCCACTGGCGGCAAGCAGATTTTTCCAGGAGTCTTCCGCTTCTCCGGCCATATCGTTGACTGCATGGTCGCCGGCAACGATCATACAGGGGGCAAGCAGAATGTGCCGGTAGGCCTGCCGCCGCAAGGCGGGAAGAATGTCTGGGAGCGTGGGGGTTCCTTCGACCGTGGCGATGTAGATGTTTGCGTGTCCGGCTGCTTTGCAGCAGCGATCCAGCGCGGTATAGACCTCGCCGGCTTGGTGAGTGCTGCCGTGACCCATGAGCACCAGCGCGGTGTCATCCGGCAGAGGAGAAAACACGGTGGCAAGCAGACCGGCCACCGCAGTGATATCCTCTGGGGCGTAGAGCAGCGGAGTGGATATGGTGATTTGGGAAAAGCGGTGCGAAGCATCTGCGATTTTCCGGAGCATGACATCATTTTCCACACCGGGAATCATGTGCGTGGGCTGCACCAGAACATCCGTGACGCCGTCAGCGGCCATACGGGCAAGCGCCTGGGGGATCGTGTCGATGCAGACCCCGCTTTGCCGCAGTTTGTGCAGGATTTTTTCACTTGTCCAGGCACGGTACAGGGTGCGGTCGGGAAACGCGGCCGCCAGATCCTGCTCGATCCGGTCGATGGTTTTCTCCCGTGTATCTGCGTGCGTGGTGCCGAAGCTGACCACGAGAAGGGCTTTTTGATTCATTTTTTCCGCTCCGATTCTGTGAGAAATGCTGTTGTGCAACCGGGGAGACTTGCTTTCCGGTTTTGCGACAGTCTTGTTCTCTATTGTATTTCTTATGGGGGATAATGTCAAGAATTGACGGGGAAAAGATAGCGGAAGAAAAAAGGTATCCCCCACACCCAGGGGCAGTGGGTGTGGGGGATGTGAGAAAGGAGATACAGATTCCCGTTGCCCCCGAGGGGCGGGAGGGAAGTGTGAAGCAATAATATAGTAGAGCAGCTTAGTCGTTGGCAGCGGCGATCTCGGTGCGGATGCCGTCTGCTTTCTTGCGCAGGCAAGCGTAGCTCAGCAGTGCTTCCAGCACGAAGGTCAGAACCAGTGCGTTCACTGCGGGGATGCCGCCGATACGAAGCCACCACTTGCTGGTCACGCCGATCACATAGATCACTAGTGAGATGACGGTGAAAGCGGGCAGCTTGTCGTTGGCGTCCTCCAGCTTGGGGGGATTGGCGCGCCAGGCAACGATGTAGTTTGCCAGCACGGTACCGGCCAGGGGAGGATACACCGTGGCCAGGAAGCTCAGGAAAGTACCAAAGTGCTGATACAGACCAAACAGCCCCATGACGGTGCCGACGCAGCCGAAGATCACAAGCAGCTTTTCCCGCTTGATGTGGGGGAACACAGAGGCCAGGTTCAGGGAAGTGGAGTAAGCGTTACCCTGGGCAGTGGACCAGATGTTGGCCACCAGACCCACGAAAGCCAGACTCAGGAAGCCCTGCTTTTGCAGGATGTAAGCGATGTCGTATTCACCATAGACCATCATGCCGCAGATGCCAATCAGCAGCATGAACGGACCGCAGATGCCCAGACCCACGCCCATGACGGCGGTAGTGGTGCCGGGACCTTTGGAGAAGCGCATGATATCCGGCGCCCAGGAGCAGCAGCCGCTGCACACAGAGCCGACGGCGATGGTCACCAGCGCGGTGAAGGTCATGGAGGCTTCCTTGGTGATGGCCAGCATACCATCGGGGTTTACGGTGTGGGCGTCCCGGAACGCCAGCACAACGGCAACGATACCGACGGCAAACACAGCAATCGTGGCAAACAAACCCACGATGTTCATGATCTTTTGTCCCTTCAGGGCGGAGAAGATCATCAGAATACCGAAGATGATGGTGATGGGCCAACGGGGGATAACGGGGAACAGCACATGGGTGATATCGCCCATCAGGTAGCAGTTAATGGAAAAGTAGCAGCACAGCGCGACGGACGAAAGCAGGGTGATGGCCTTGGCGCCCATGCGGCCGAAGGTATAGCGGGTCAACAGACCGAAGGACAGGCCGGTACGCATGGCCATGGTAGAGGTTGCCATTGCGATGCAGAACAGGATCGCATAGCCCGCATACACGGCCTTCATGGATTCGCCCCAACTGGACGCGCCGTTGGCCAGCTGGCCGCCGGCACTCATGATAGTAACGGTGAACACATAGCCGATCCAGGTAAACACCAGGGAGAGAAAGCCACGCCGTTCGTTCACGGGAACAGAACCGGTGCTGAATTCTTTATCATTTGCATTCGCAGCGGATGTGTTTTTCTTGTTAGACATACGATACACCTCTCTTTTTTTGCAGTCGATGGATGCTTGCGAGTGGCTGCGCCGCCTGGGCGAAGCCGGGGGATTGGTAAAATCTATGTATTCCCCCAAAGCGGCAGAACACATTTTGCGGGGAAAGGTCGAATCCCTCTGGGAAAAACAGAAGAAGCGACAAATATGGTGGTGATTTTACACAATCGAAATGAGTGATATCCCTCTCTCTTTGTCGATATTATAGCATGACTTTCGCGAAAAATCTTGAAAAAAGAAATTCAATATGAAACAAGAAATACGGAAATGTAGCGAAAAATACGCCCTGTCTATGGAGAGGCAGCAAAATTTGGTAAAAAACAACACTTTCGGGACGATGCGGAAAATGCAAAAATGCACACAAAAATAGTAGAGAATTGTTCGACAAATTGAAAAATTATTTAACGAAGAAAGAAAATGAGGGAGAAAAAACCAAATCACTCCAACAGGAAACGCGGTTGATTTATCTGGAAAGGAGAATTCATTATATATCTTTGCCGAATTTGTGTTTTTCTGAAAAGCAAAAAGTGGAAAAAATAAAAACCGCCTGAAAAACAGGCGGTTGCGGCTGTCAAAAAAACAGAAGATTTTTGACAAGCTATATCGCAAGCAAGTCGGTAAGCCGGATTCTGTCGAGAACGGTCATCTATCTAGGCGCACCGTTGCCGATGCGCTCCAGCCACCTCCCTGGGGACTGCCGGGCAAGCATTGTCCCCTCCGCGGTGTTGCTCCGGATAGAGTTTACATCACCGGACTGTCTCCAACCGGCGGGTGCGCTCTTACCGCACCTTTCCACCCTTACCGCAGGAAGCTGCGGCGGTATCTCTCTGTTGCACTTGTCCTGAAGTCGCCTTCGGCGGGCGTTACCCGCTATCCCTGCCCTATGGAGCCCGGACTTTCCTCACGCACAGACTTTCGCCTTGTGCCCGCGACCGTTTGACTTACTTGCTCTGCACATTGTACAGCTTTTGACCCAGTCCGTCAAGGTAAAATGTTCTATTCGCAGATTGTTTTCGGTGGTTTTACATTGTATAATATAGTAGTATATGTGAAAAATGCAAATGCACGATCGTCTTGTTCGGTGATCGGGGAACATATGGCATTGGATCGGCTTAAAGGTCGGAAAGGAATGGATTTCATGTCACTGACAGAATATATGAACAGTCTCCACGGAAAACGCATCGCTGTGATCGGTATCGGCGTGAGCAACACACCTCTGATCGAGGCGCTGCTGGATAGCGGAAATGATGTGACCGCCTGTGATAAGCGCAGCCGGGAGCAGCTGGGAGAATTGGCGGAAAAACTGGAGGCCAAAGGGGCAAAGCTGCACCTGGGCGCGGACTATCTGGCGCCGCTGGACTGCGACCTGGTGTTCCGCACCCCGGGCATCCACCCCCAGAACCCCGCCTTTTTGCAGGCGGTGGGAAAGGCCGAGGTCACCTCGGAAATGGAAGTGTTTTTCCAGCTATGCCCCTGTAAGATCGTGGCCGTTACCGGCTCGGATGGCAAAACCACGACCACATCCATCATCGCGGAGCTGCTGCAGGCAGCGGGATACACGGTGCACCTGGGCGGCAACATTGGTAAGCCCCTGCTGACGGAGATCCCCCAAATGCAGCCGGAGGACTTCGCCGTGTTGGAGCTGAGCAGCTTCCAACTGCACAGTATGCAGTGCGCGCCGGATGTGGCGGTCATTACCAATGTGTCCCCCAATCATCTGGATGTACATCCCAGCTATGAGGATTATATCGACGCCAAGGCGCAGATTTTCCGCGGGCAGAAGCCGATGGGCTGCCTGGTGCTCAATCAGGACAACGAGATCACCCGGAGTTATGCCGACAAGGCGCCCGGCCGTCTGCGCTTTTTCAGCCGGCAGGGAAAGGTGGAAAACGGCGTGTATGTCCGGGACGGCGTTTTGTACGCTGTCCGGGACGGCGTGGAAAGCAAGATCATGGACGAGGCGGAGATCCTTTTGCCCGGCAAGCACAATGTGGAAAATTACTGCGCGGCCTTTGGCGCCACAATGGACTTTGTTTCCGCGCCGGTGCAGCGGCAGGTGGCCATGACTTTCAAGGGCGTTGCCCACCGGCTGGAGCAGATCCGGGTGCTGCGCGGCGTGACCTACATCAACGACTCCATCGCCTCCAGCCCGACGCGTACCATTGCGGGACTGCGGGCGCTGCAGCAAAAGCCTTTGCTGATCGCCGGTGGCTACGACAAAAAAATCCCCTTTGACGGGCTGGGAGACGAGATCTGCCAGCGGGTCAAGGCGCTGTTCCTGACCGGATTCACGGCGGATAAGATCCGCGCGGCGGTGGAACAGTCTTCCTATTATGCGGAAAATCCTCTGCCGATCGTGGTCACGGAGGAATTCCGGGACGCCGTTCTGGCGGCACACGCCATGGCGGAGCCGGGGGACATCGTGCTCATGAGCCCGGCCTGTGCCTCCTTTGATAAATTCAAGAATTTTGCCGACCGGGGAAATACCTTCCGGAAGATCGTAAACGAACTGGAGTAGCTATGGATTTGCAGGAGATCATATATCAGCTCAGCGCCAGCCGCGGCCCGGCGGGCTATGAGGATCCGACCGCGGCACAATCCCTGCTGCCCCGGCAGGCGGAGATTCGGCGGGACGCCATGGGCAACCTGATCGCGGAATTTTCCGGCGATCCCGCTGCGCCGCAGCTGCTGGTCACCGCCCCGCTGGATGAGCCGGGCTTTGTGGTCACAGGGCAGGAGGGCGGCTTTCTGCGCATTGCGCCCCTGGGCGCGGTGGAGCGAAAAAGTCTCCCGGCAGCGGAGCTGCTGGTGCTGACGGAGCCGCCCCGCTATGGCGTGCTGGCGGCCATGCCGCCACATGTGCTTCAAGCGTCCGACATGGAGAATTGCCCCCGGGTGGAGCAGCTTTCCCTGGATGTCGGCTTGCCGGCGGAGCAGATAGAAAAGCAGATCCCGCCGGGAACGCCTCTGGTGTTTGCCGGAGAGCTGCTGCCCATGGGACAAAGCCGGATTTCCGGTCCCGGTGTGGGACGGCGGGGCGCGGCTGCGGCCGCCATTCTGGCGGTACGGGAGCTGGCGGAACGCTGCCCGGTGCGGCTGTGCCTTGCGCTGACGGTGCAGCACAGCCTGTACAGCCGCGGCGCGGCGCCGGTGGCGTTTTCCCTGGCGCCGGATTATATCCTCGCGCTGGATTCCGGCGCGTCCGGTACCGGCGCAAGCCTGGTGTTTGGCCCCGGCGTGTGCCGACGGGAGACACTGCGGCTGGAAGCGCTGGCGCAGGAGGCGGAAATCGCCCTGCGCCGGGAAGTGATCACCGGGCGCAGCTTTACAGACAACTGGGTCATGCAGACCGTGGGCGGCGGCAGCGCGGTAAGCCTGCTGCGTCTGCCCGTGCGGTACCCGGGCTGTCCCAATGAGATCATCGACTTGCAGGACTGCCAGGCGCTGGCCGCGATGGTGCGGGCCTATGCCGCAGCCCTGGGAAAGGAGTGGCAGAATGCTTGAAACGCTGAAAGCGCTGTGCGCCCTGCCGGGCGTCTCCGGCTGCGAGGACGCGGTGCGGGAGTACATTCTGGCCGCTGCCGCTCCCTATGTTGACCGCGTGGCAACAGACCCCATGGGGAACCTGATGCTGCTGAAAAAGGGCGCGGCGGCGGAAAAAGCCCCCATCATGCTGTGCGCCCACATGGACGAGGTGGGGCTGATGGTCACGGATATCTGCCCGGACGGCAGCCTGCGCTTTGGCTGCATCGGCGGCATTGACCGCCGGGTGCTGCCCGGCAAGCGCGTGTTTGTGGGAGAAAAGCAGCACCCGGCCGTGATCGCCTGCCCGCCCGGCGGCGGAGACCGCGCCCCCAAGGCGGAGGAGCTTTGGCTGGATCTGGGGCTGCACAGCCGGGAGGAAGCGGAAAAGTTGGCGGCGCTGGGCGATTTTGTCAGCTTTGCGCTCACCATAGAGCAATTTGGCGATTGCCTGAAAGCCAAGGCGCTGGACGACCGTCTTGGCTGCGCGGTGCTGCTGGAGCTGTTGAAAAAGCCCCTGCCCCGGGATGTGTGGTTTGTGTTCACCGTGCAGGAGGAAATGGGAACCCGGGGCGCTCAGGCGGCGGCCTTTGCCCTTGCGCCGGAGCTGGCGCTGGTCATCGAGGGCACCACGGCGGCAGACCTGGCCGGCGTGCCGGAGGGAGAGACCGTCTGCCGTGTGGGTCACGGCCCGGTGATCCCCTTTATTGACGGCGGAACTCTGTATGACAGGCAGCTGTATCGCCTGGCGGGAGAGGTCGCGGAAGGCTGCGGCATTCCCTGGCAGACCAAAAAGCGCATTGCCGGCGGCACGGACGCTGCCGCCATCCAGCGCAGCCGGGGCGGTGTCCGGGTGCTGGGGTTGGCCTGTGCGCTACGCAATATCCATTCCCCCGCCAGCGTGGGAAGCCTGCGGGATATGGAGCAACTTTTACAAGTAACGGAGAGACTATTGAATTATGTATAACACAGAGAATATTTCCCCTCGGGTGCGCCGCCTGGCGGAGGAGACGGAGCAGCGGCTGGCGGAACGCTTTGCGGCCTTTGACCGGGTGGCGCAGGCAAACACGGAGCGTGTTTTGCAGGCCTTTCGGGAGCAGCGGGTGTCCGACAGCATTTTTGGCGGCACTACCGGCTATGGATATGACGACCCCGGCCGGGAGGCGCTGGAAAAGATCTATGCCCAGGTGTTCGGCGCGGAATCCGCGCTGGTGCGCCTGACCTTTGTCAATGGGACCCACGCCATTTCGGCGGCGCTGTTCGGCTGTCTCAAGCCGGGGGATACCCTGCTGGCCGCCACCGGCGTACCCTACGACACCCTGCAGGGGGTTATTGGCATCACCGGCGACCATTTCGGCAGCCTGAAAATGTACGGCATCGACTATGCCCAGGTGGAGCTGACGCCGGAGGGGGCGCCCGACCTGCCGGCCATTGCCGAGGCGGTGCGGAAATATTCCCCCGCCTGTGTGGAGGTACAGCGCTCCCGGGGCTATGCCCGGCGGCCGGCGCTGTCCCCGGAGCAGATCGGCGAGATCGTCAAAACCGTAAAATCCGTCAAGCCGGATGCCGTTGTCGTGGTGGATAACTGCTACGGCGAATTTTGCCAGACCATCGAGCCGTGTCACACCGGAGCGGATCTGATTGTCGGTTCCCTGATCAAAAACCCCGGCGGCGGGCTGGCGCCCATGGGCGGCTATATTGCCGGCCGGACAGAGCTGGTGGAGCGGGCGGCCAACCGCATGACAACGCCCGGCATCGGCGGGGAGTGCGGCGCAACGCTGGGACAGAACCGGATGCTGCTGCAGGGCTTTCTGATGGCGCCCCATGTGGTGGCGCAGGCGCTGAAAACCGCCGCCCTGTGCGCGGGAATGCTGGAAAGCCTGGGCTATGCCAGCTCCCCCAACTCGATGGAGGATCGCAACGACATCATCCAGATGGTGGAGCTGGGCAGCGCGGAGCGTCTGGTGGCCTTTTGCGGCGGCATTCAAAAGGGCTCCCCGGTGGACGCCTTTGTCCGCCCGGTGGCAGCGCCCATGCCCGGCTACGAGGCCGAGGTGGTGATGGCGGCCGGCACCTTTATTCAGGGCAGCTCCATCGAGCTGAGCTGTGACGGCCCCCTGCGGGAGCCGTACATTGCCTATTTGCAGGGCGGTCTGACCTATGAAATGGGACGCATCGGCGTGATGATGGCCATTTCGGATATGCTGGAGCAGCAATAACAATTTTGGCGCGGCTGGTTTTCTGACAAGCCGGCAGAGGCATATACTCTCCCGGGAGGGAGATGCCTATGGCAGGAAAACGGCTGCGGTTTGCGCCGCTGCGTCGGAACCAAAAACGGATCAAGGCCTGGCTTCGGGTTATCCTGTTTGCCGCGGTGCTGAGCCTGCTTTTCCTTTTTGTCGTTTTCCCCTTTTGCGCCCGGCTGCGCAGCCTTTCCGGCACCATCGCCCTGTCCGATGCCGTGGATTATGTGGACGAGGCGATCCGGGACGGTTTGGGGGACTGTATGCGGCAAACGCGCTTTGCGCCGGGAAATCTGGTGTCCATGGAGCGGGACGGCGCCGGGCGGATCATCGCCATTTATGTGGATGTTGTTCGTCTGGAGGAGCTGGCCGCCCAGATCCAGAACCGGCTGCGAACGCCAAGCGATGGGCTGGAGCTGCGGCAGCGCATTCCCATCGGGCGTGTCAGCGGCACGAATTTTCTGATCGAGGCCGGGCCGAAGCTGACGATACACACGCTTTTGATGACTTCGACCCAGGCGGAATTTCACAACGAATTGACCGCCGCCGGCATTAACCAGACCCGGCATCAGCTGGTGCTGGAGCTGACGGTGGATATGGATGTACTGGTACCCTGGAACAGTCTGCACACCCAGGTGAAGCGGCAGCTGCTTTTGGCGGAGACCGTGATCGTGGGGCAGGTACCGGAAATGCTTTATACGGAGGAAAACTGATGGAGGAGATACAGCGGCAGATCGAAGCGCTGCGGGAGACTCTGCGGCAGCATGGAAAGGCCTATTACGAGCAGGATGCACCCACCATTTCCGACCGGGAATACGATATGCTGCTGCGGCAGCTGGAGCAGCTGGAGCAGGCGCATCCGGAGTTTTATGACCCGGAAAGCCCCACGCAGCGGGTGGGCGGCGCACCCAGCCGCCAGTTTGCCCCGGTGCAGCATGCCGTGCCGCTGGAGAGCCTGAACGATGTGTTTGACCCCGGCGAGCTGGAGAGCTTTGTGCAGCGCACGGACAACGCCCTCCCCCTTGCCCACAGCTATGTGGTGGAGCCAAAGGTCGATGGCCTTTCCGTTGCGCTGGAATACCGGGACGGCCGGTTTGTCCGGGGCGCGACCCGGGGCGACGGCGTGACCGGTGAGGATGTGACGGAAAATCTCCGCACGATCGCCTCTCTGCCCAAAACGCTGGAGAACGCCCCCGGTCGGCTGATCGTGCGGGGCGAGGTGTATATGTCCAAAAGTGTATTTGCCGCGCTGAACGCCCGACGGGAGGTGACCGGGGAAGCCCTTTTGGCCAATCCCCGGAACGCGGCGGCAGGCTCCCTCCGCCAGTTAGATCCCCGCATCGCGGCGGAGCGGCAGCTGGATATCGTGGTGTTCAATGTGCAGCTGTCCCAGGAAAGCTTTTCCACCCACAGCCAGAGCCTGGAGCGTTTGACGGCGCTGGGTTTTCCCACGGTGCCCCATTGGAACTGCACCACAGCGGCGGAGTGTATGCGCCGGGTGGAGGAGATCGGGGACAAACGGGAGGACTTTCCCTATGATATCGACGGCGCGGTCATCAAGCTCAATGAGCTGGCGCTGCGCAGGCAGCTGGGCAGCACGGCAAAGGCGCCCCGCTGGGCGGCGGCGTACAAATACCCGCCGGAGGAAAAGGAGTCCATTGTCCGGGAAATCGTGGTGCAGGTGGGACGCACCGGCGTTTTAACGCCCAAAGCGGTGGTGGAGCCGGTGCGCCTGGCAGGTACGACCGTGACCAACGCCACCCTGCACAACCAGGACTTTATCGACCGGCTGGATGTGCGCGTCGGCGACACCGTTCGCATCCGCAAGGCGGGGGAGATCATCCCCGAGGTGCTGGGGGTGGAGAAAAGCCGCCGTCCCGCAGGGACAAAGCCCTTTCACCTGCCGGAGACCTGCCCGGTGTGCGGCGCGGCGGTGATGCGAGATGCCGACGGCGCGGCGTATCGCTGTACCGGCGCGGAGTGTCCCGCCCAGCGGCTGCGGAGACTGGTGCATTTTGCCTCCCGCAACGCGATGGATATCGAGGGGCTAGGTCCCTCGGTCTGCGAGGCGCTGGTCAACGCAGAGCTGGTGCGCACGCCGGCAGATCTTTACACGCTGGATGTGCAGGCCGTGGCGGGACTGGAGCGCATGGGGAAAAAATCGGCGGAAAACCTGCTGCAGGCGATCGAGGCCAGCAAGTCCCGGGGATTGGCGCGGCTGCTGTGCGCCTTTGGTATCCGGCAGGTGGGACAAAAGGCGGCCAAAACCCTGGCAAAGCAGTATGCCGATCTGGACGCCCTGCGCACAGCGGACTTTGAGCAGCTGCAGGCCATTCCGGACATCGGCCCCATCACGGCGGGCTTTCTGGTAGAGTGGTTTGCCCAGCCCCAATCCGCGCATCTGATCGAGCAGCTGCGGCAGGCCGGGCTGGATTTTACCGGCGAGAGCAGCGGCACAGATCAGCGCTTTTTGGGAAAAACCTTTGTGCTGACCGGTACGCTGACCCGCTTTACCCGGGACGAGGCCACGGAAAAAATCGAGGCCTTTGGCGGCAAGGCCGCCGGCTCCGTCTCCAAAAAGACCAGCTATGTGGTGGCGGGAGAAAACGCCGGCAGCAAGCTGACCAAGGCGCAAAGCCTGGGCATTCCGGTGCTGCGCGAAGAGGAATTTTTGGAAATGCTGGGCGGAAACGATGGAATATCATAACATCCGAAGCGGTATTTTCCGCCAGCGCCCCAACCGCTTTATTGCGCTGGTGGAGCTGGACGGCGCGGTGCAGCGCTGCCATGTGAAAAACACCGGCCGATGCCGGGAGCTTCTGGTGCCCGGAGCAAGGGTGCTGCTGGAGCACTGCCCCGGCGCCGGGCGGAAAACGGACTATGACCTGGTGGCGGTGTGGAAAGGCGTCCGGTTGATCAACATGGACGCCCAGGCGCCGAACCGCGTGGCGGAGGAAGCGCTGCGGGTCGGGCTGCTGGGAACGATCGAGCAGCTGCGCCGAGAGCAGCGCCACGGGGACAGCCGCTTTGACTTTGCCTTTTCCCGGCAGGGAAAGCCCTGCTTTCTGGAGGTCAAGGGCGTGACGCTGGAGGAAAACGGCGTGGTGCGGTTTCCGGACGCCCCCACCCTGCGGGGGACAAAGCACCTGCGGCATCTGACCCATCTGGCACAGGCGGGCTGCGGCGCGTTTCTGCTTTTGGTGGTGCAAATGGCGGAGGCAGACTATTTTACCCCAAACGATGCGACCGACCCGGCCTTTGGCAGGGCGCTGCGGCAGGCGGCGCAGGCCGGGGTGCACATTCTGGCCTATACCTGCCGGGTGACGGAGACAAGCTTGCAGCTGGACAAAGCGATCCCGGTGCGGCTTGGGGAAACAAAGGAGGAAGCGCAGACATGAAACGGGAACAGCTGTATCTTTCCACCACGGCGGATGACGCGGCCGCGGTGGCGCGGGCGCACGGCCTTGGGCTGGAGCTTGCGGTGTTCTGCACGGCTTCCAATATGGATGTGGATTTTGCCCAATATGGGCCGTTGGCAGAACGCCTGATGGCGGAAAGCGGCGCGAAACATTTTGTATTTCACGGGCCGTTCAGCGAGCTTTCTCCTGCGGCGATCGACCCGCTGATTCGGCAGGTCAGTGAAAAACGCTATCTTCAGGCGGCTGCGCTGGCAGCGCAATACGGGATCCACCGGGTGGTGTTTCACGGCGGCTTTACGCCGCAGGTGTATTTTCCTGCCTGGTTTGTTCCCCAGTCCATCGGATTTTGGAAGGCGCTTTTGCCGCAGCTGCCGGAAAACACAACGATTTTGCTTGAAAATGTAATGGAGCCGGATCCGGAGCTGCTTGCGGATGTGGTGGCGGGGGTGAACGATCCTCGCTTTCGGCTGTGTTTGGATATCGGACACGCCAACACCCGGTGCAGTCGGCGAAAACTGCAGGACTGGATCGCGGTTTGTGCGCCCTGGCTGGGTCATGTACACATCCATAACAATGACGGAGACTGGGATCTTCACGCCCCCTTGGGAGAGGGCGTGATCCCGATGGAAGAGATTATAACGCAGTTGTCCCGGGCTTGTCCGGAGGCGACCTATACGATAGAAAATATGCACGCCGCGCCCTCGGTGGAATGGCTGCTGGAGCGCGGGGTGCTGCACGAATGAGAAGAGGAAGAAATATGAATGATGTACAGTTGCAACAGTGCCTGCGGCGGATCATGCCCCTGGAGGAAGCCGCGATGGCGGCGGCCAGGGAACGGCAGGCACAGCTGGCCAAGCCGCCCGGCAGTCTGGGCGCGCTGGAGGATATCTCCATCCAGGTGGCGGGGATTACCGGAAAGCTGGAAAACCGCCTGGAAAAACGGCGGATCATCGTGCTTTGCGCCGATAACGGCGTGGTGGAGGAGGGGGTAGCCTCCGCCCCCCAAAGCGTGACGCTGGCACAGACCATCAACCTGACCCGGGGCATGACCGGCGCTTCCGCGCTGGCGGCGCATTTTGGCGATGAGATGACCGTGGTGGATGTGGGCGTTAATGCCCGGTTCCACTGTCCGGCGGTTCTTGACCGAAAGCTGGCCATGGGTACCCGCAATCTGTTCCGGGAACCGGCCATGGAGCGGGAGACCGCCCTGGCGGCCATTGCCGTTGGCATGGAGCAGGCGCAGAAGGCGGCGGCGGACGGCGTGAGTTTGCTGGGTGTGGGAGAAATGGGTATCGGCAACACTACCACCTCCGCCGCGGTGCTTGCGGCGCTTACCGGCGCAGCGGTACCGGCAGTCGTTGGCCGGGGCGGCGGCATTACCGATGCCGCGCTGGACAAAAAGCGCCTTGTGGTGCAGACCGCTTTGGAAAAGCACCGACCGGACCCCAAAGACCCGGTGGATGTGCTGTCTAAGGTGGGAGGTCTGGATCTGTGCGCCATGTGCGGGGTGTTCCTCGGCGCGGCGGTGCAGCGGATCCCCGTGGTGGTGGATGGTTACATCTCCGTTGTTGCGGCGCTGTGCGCGGCGCGGCTGTGTCCTACAGCGGTGCAGTATATGCTGCCGTCCCACAGCAGCTTTGAGGTCGGCTTTCAGCTTGCGGCAAAGGAACTGGGGCTGCATCCTTTTCTGGATATGGGAATGCGCCTAGGGGAAGGCAGCGGCTGTCCGCTGGCATTCTCCGTGATCCGCGCGGCCTGTGCGGTTCTGTGCGATATGGCGACCTTTGCCGAGGCCAATATTGATGACGGGTATTTGGAAGAGATCCGGAAGGAGGACTGCTTTACCGTATGATTATTTTTATTTCAGGCGGCGCGAAGAACGGAAAATCGTTCAAAGCCCAGGAACTGGCAAAGCAGCTTGCCGGAAAAGAAAATTCCAAGCTGTTTTACATCGCCACCATGATCCCTCACGACACGGAGGATCAAGAGCGCATCCTGCGGCACCAAAAGGAGCGGGACGGCTGGGGCTTTACCACGGTGGAGTGCAGCCGGGATGTGGGCAGCCTTGCGGAAACCGTCCGAGACGGCTGCTGCCTGCTGGACAGCATTACCGCCCTGCTGGCCAACGAGATGTTCGGGGAAAACGGAAAGTTTGACCCCCACGCCTCTCAGCGGGTGACGGCAGGTCTGCAGCAGCTGCTGGCATCGGTACGGCACGCAGTCATTGTCAGCGATGCCATCGGCGTGGACACGACCCGGCGGGACGGCTATACAGACGCCTACTGCCGCGGCCTTGCTCACACGGAGCGGGCAATATGCCGCATGGCGGATGTGGTGCTGGAGGCCTGCGCCGGAAACTTTACCGTACATAAAGGAGAATTGCCATGATCGCTGCATGGCTGACGCCGCTGTTCATGACCTGGGGAATGTTTTCGGCCATTCCCTGCCCCTGCAAGCTGTGGGATGACAGCCGCCGGGGACAAATGCTGCCCTGGCTGCCGGTGCTGGGGGTGCTCCATGGTCTGATCTGGTTTGCGGTGGCCGCGGCGCTGTGTCGTTTGCAGGTTGGCCTTGTGGGCGCGGGCGTGCTGACGGTGCTGCCCTGGCTGCTCAGCGGCGGGATCCATCTGGATGGCTATATGGACTGCTGCGACGCCATCCTCTCCCGGCGTGCGCTGGAGGAGCGGAGAAGAATTTTGAAGGACTCCCATGTAGGCGCCTTTGCCGTGATCGGCCTTGTGGTGCTGGGAATTTTGCAGTTTTCTGCGTTTGGAAGCATACAGGCGGGACAAAGTCTGTTTCCGCTTTTGCTGATCCCCTGTGTTGTGCGTTGCTGCGCGGCGCTGGCGATCAATGCGCTGCCGCCCCTGCCGACCAGCGGCTATACCGGCCGGGGGGCTGCGGCGAAAAACAAAACCAACACTGCCGTGGAGGTCGCGGAGCTGATAGCTGCGATCCTGCTGGCTTTGTTGGTGTCTGGCAGAGTCGGACTTGCCGTGCCCCTTGCGGCGGCGGGGAGTGCGGCGGCGCTGGCGGTTTGCACAAAAGACCTGCAGGGGATGAGCGGCGATATCAGCGGCTGCGCCATCACTGTGGGAGAGCTGTGCGGCGTGCTGGCGCTGGCCTTACTTTGATGTTGGAGGAATCACGATCATGCATTTGATTATTGGCGGTGCTTACCAGGGAAAAACGGATTATGCCGTGCGGGAGCTGGGAGTGCGGCAGGTAGATGTGTTTAACTGCGAGCTGCTCAATGCGGTGGACTGGAATGCCCCCTGCATTGTGCATCTGGAGCGTTTTGTGCTGCAATGTCTGCGCAAGGATCTGGATCCCATAGCGGAGCTGGAGCAGCAAAATTTGCAGGACAAGGTGCTGATCTGCGAGGATATGTCCTGCGGTCTGGTGCCGATGGAGGCGGAACTGCGCGCCTGGCGGGAGCTGACCGGCAGGACCCTATGTCACCTCAGTCGAAAAGCGGATCATGTGACCCGCATTTTCTGCGGCCTGCCCCAGAAGTTGAAATAAGAAAAAAGAGAAAAGAAGAAAAAACGGAGACTTCCGATCAGAGATATCGGATGCATCTGTAAAATAAAAGTAGACACCATAAAAAACACAAGTTTTTGGTGGTGTC